>CANOYV010000006.1:0-86542 GCA_947571605.1 uncultured bacterium
ATCAGCTCCTTGGGCAGGGAGGACTGCATATAGCTGTGCATGAAGTAGAACACGGAGGGAGAGGCCACAGAGGGCAGGATCAGGGGCAGCAAGGAGTCATCCATACCCATGTTGGTAATGAGCCGCAGGAAACCCAGCGCCGTCACCTGGGTGGGCATGACCAGGATGGCCATGATGAAGGTAAATGCCGCGTGCTTCATCTTAAAGTCGTAGGCGTAAATGCCGTAGGCCGTCAGGGCGGAGAAATAGGTGACGATGGCGGCGCAGCACCCGGAGACGATCAGGCTGTTGATGATGCCCTTGACGATGGGGATGGCCGGGTCATTGAGCACGTTGGTCAGGTTCGTGAGCAAGCTGGACCCGGGCAGAGCCGAGAAGCCGAGCTGGAGCTGGGCGTGGGAGCGGGTGGCGTTGATGATCAGGATGTAGAAGAAGAACAGGCACATGAAGGCCAGGATAATCAACACCACATGGGCCAGGATGGACCGACCGTCGATCTTTTTCTTGTTCTCCATCACGCGTTGCCCCCCTTCTTAGCCATACGCTTGGCCCGTTTGGCAGCGGACTTGGAGCCGTCGGGGTCCGGGTCGGTGTTCATTTTAAAGACGATCCAGCACAGCACACCGCTGATGAGGAAGAGGAACACAGACAGGGCGCCGGCCATGCCGTAGTTCTTGGCCTGGAGGTGGTTATTCAGGTACATAATCAGAGTCATGGTGGTGCGGTCAGGCGCGCCCTGGCCGCCGGTCAGGATCTGCGGCACGTCGAACATCTGGAGGCCGCCGATCAGAGAGGTGATGAGGGTGTAGGTCAGCAGGGGCCGGATCTGAGGCAGAGTGATCTTGAAGAATTTTTGCAGGTGCGTGCAGCCGTCCAGGTCCGCCGCCTCAAAGATAGAGGGGTTGATGCCCATGATGGCCGCCATCAGCATGATGGTGGTATTTCCGAACCACATCAGGAAGTTCATCAGAGCCACCAGGGTGCGGGCCCCCAGGGTGGACTCCATGAACCGGATGGCCTCCCCCACTACGCCCAGGCTGAGCAGGATGTTGTTCACCGGACCGGAGTTGGAAAACAGGGCAAAGAACAGCATGGCGAAGGCGGATGCCATGATCAGATTGGGCAGGTAGATGACCACCTTGAAAAACTGCTTGCCGTGGATCTTCAGCCGGGCGTCGGTGAACCAGCACGCCAGGATCAGCGCCACAACGATCTGGGGAACAAAGCCCAGAATCCACATAACGAAGGTGTTCCAGGCGTATTTGGGCAGATCCGCAGCCAGCAGCTCCGCGTAATTTGCCAGCCCCACCCAGTTGGGGCCGATGGCCTTCAGCCCGGAGTAGTAGTATTCATAAAAGCTGTTGCGGATGGTGTCCACCAGCGGGATCACGGAAAAGATAGCGTAGGATAGGAAGAAGGGCAGGATGAAGATATAGCCCCACTTCGCATAGCTGACGCTTTTGATTTTATTCTCGTTTCGCACAAAAGATCCCCCTTTTCAGCATCGCTTTTTCAGGTTAGGTGCGCTTTCCGTTATCCGGGATAACGGAAGAGGGGGCGGGCGCGCCCGCCCCCTCTCATTTAGTTGATCGAACTGCTTCTCAGGGCCAACGCACGCCGCCCCTCATGAGCGCGGGCTAGCGCACGCCGATGGCCTGTTCAAAGTTAGCTTTGGCCTTCTCCAGATCGATTTTGCCGTTAAAGTAGTCTCCGAAGGTGTTCTGGAGTTCCTCAGTGCAGCCCTGGTCATAGGGAGAGACGTTGGCCAGGCTGATGCTGGCGGCGGCATCGGACAGCACGCCGATGTAGTTCTGTCCGCCCAGCAGGTCAATGCCGAACTCGGGGGACTCGGCCAGCTCCTCCATCAGAGGCTGGTCATTGCTCATCTCGCCGTTGTTCACGGCCAGGCTGCGCAGAATATCCCGGTCGGAGGTCATCTTCAGCATGATGTCCTTGACCTGGGCGGCATTATCGGTGCCGTTGGCGGCAAGCAGCCAGGTGCCGCCCCAGTAGAAGCCCTGGGGGCTGGGGCAGACAGCCCAGTCCTGAGCGGCGCTTGTGCCCTCCACGTTGGGCTTGATGCACACATCCAGGCCCCAGGCGGGGAGGAAGAAGCAGAACACCTTGGAGTCGGGGCCCATGTCCTTGTTCCACTCATCGATCCACTGACCGGGCACGTTGTGGTTAATTCCCTCCTGGGTGTCCTTCATGGAGCGGTCCACCCAGTTCATCATGTTCTGGTCCACCACCACGGTGGTGCCGTCCACCCAGGGGGAGGACACGTTGTTGGAGTACACCCGGTAGGTGTCGGCCCGACCGGAGTACATATAGTAACCGGCGGCCTTCATCTTATCGGCGGTCTCATAGAACTTATCCCAGTCAGCCACAGCGGCGCCCACCTGCTCGGGGTCATCCGTGCCCAGCACGTCCTTGGCAATAGAGCGGCGGTAGACCAGCATACCGGGGGTAGCCTGGTAGCTCAGGCCGCGGATCTCGCCGTCGGCGGTGGTCACGGCCTCCTGGGTGTACTTATACTGGTTGGGAACGTCCGCCGCGGTGATGCCAATCTGGGAAATGGGCAGGGCCACATTCACCTCGGGGTCGATGTACTTCAGGGCGTAGTCGGCCTCCACCAGGAAGATGTCGATCTTCTCATCGGCGGGAGCGGTGGCCTGCTTAGCCAGGGCCTCGTCCAGCTTCTGCTGGTACACACCGTCCTGGTTGGGGTTGACGATCCAGTGGACCTCGGTGCCGTCCTTCAGATAGGTGATGGATTTGTCGCTGGACAGCTTCTCCACCTCGGGGTAGTTGTCGTTGAATTTGCCCTGGAACTCCTGGTTCCAGACGTAGATGTTCAGCACCTTGCCGCCGTCGCTGACCTGGTAGTCACCGTCGCCACCGCCGGGGTTGTCACCCTGGTTGTCGCTGACCTGGTAGTCACCGTCGCCACCGCCGGGGTTGTCACCCTGGTTGCCGGGAGCCTTGTCCGCGCACCCGGCCAGAAGGCCGAAAACCATCAGCGCTGCAAGAACGAGGCTCCAAATCCTTTTTTTCATGATTGACTCCTCCTAGTTCTAATTTGATACAGCCTATAGCTGCATTGCTGCTCCTATTATAAATGTATCGATAAGCGCCGTATACAAAAATGGAAAAACTTATATCAAATCCATGTCGGTTTTCGTCAAGTATCACAGAGCTTCCAGAAACTGACGTTTCGCCAATTTTATTCCCACTCTTGATAAAATATCAGATCCATGCTATATTGTAAACGCATTATATGTGTATGGGAGGTGTACCCTATGGAACCGCCGCAAAACTGGGACCTCATGGAAGTGGACGGTGAGCGGGAACCCGCCAGCCATCGGGAGCCGGGGGAGGAATTTCTCTTCTACCGCTCGGTGGCGGCCGGAATGATCGAAGCGGTCCAGGAGAACTGCAGCCGGGGCGCCTTTGAAAACATGGAGGGCGCGGGACGGCTGTCGGATGACCCTGTCACCAACCTGAAATACCATTTTGTCGTGACGGCGGCCATGCTCACCCGGTTCTGCATGGAGGGCGGAATGGCCATGGAGGAGGCGTTCCGCCTCAGCGACGAGTACATCCGGAGGATGGACTGCTGCAACAACATGGCGGAGATCGTCTACATTCATGACCAGATGGCGCTGGACTTTGTGTGCCGCATGCGCACCCTGAAGAAGAACGCCGCCTCGTCCAAGCAGGTAGCGGACGCCATTGACTACATCTACGTCCACCTGATGGACCGCATCACCATCAACGACCTGGCCGCCGCCATCTGTGTGTCCCCGGCCCACCTGTCCCGCATTTTCAAGCAGGAGACAGGCATTTCTGTGAGTGAATACATCCGCCAGCGGAAGATCGACATGGCGAAAAATCTGCTTCGGTTCAGCACCTACGACTTTGCCGACATCGCCGCCATGCTGTCCTACTCCTCCCAGAGCCATTTCATCCAGCATTTCCGCAGCCAGGTGGGTATGACCCCCAAGGTCTACCGGGACCAGAATTATCTGAACAACTGGAACGTAAACCGGGGGCCTTTCCCCGCTCCCGGCGGGGAATCGGTCACAGCGCCAGAGTGATCTCCGTCTCCGCAGCGAGCAGCTCCTCGGGCACATAATTTCCGGGAACTGTTTTTCCATTGACGGTGAGCCTGGTGCAGCCACACTCCTTGCCGTCGGGGTTTTCCACCAGGATGTGCAGCTTTCTGCCCCGGAACTCCTTCCAAATCTCCAGCGCCTTCCAATCCTTCGGGATAGAGGGCGCTATTTTCAGCCCGTGAAGGTCGGGGCGTATCCCCAGGATGCCCTCCACACAGCCCACCATGACGGTGGAGGCGGTGCCGGTGAGCCAGTGGACGTGGGAGCGTCCGGCGTGGGGGCTGGCAGGGCCCTCTGTAAACTGGCCGTAGCAGTAGGGCTCGATCCTGCGCACCTCCGCCCGGTTGTTCTGCATGGAGGGGGCGTTCTCCTTGAAGTAGGTGAAGGCCCGCTCGCCCTGGCCCCGCAGCGCCTCCGCCAGGATCAGCCAGCCCTGGGACTGGGAGAACACCCCGGCGTTCTCTTTCACCCCGGCATTGTAGATTACCGCCAGCGCTCCGTCGAAGGCGTGGGCGTGGTAGGGCGGGTCCATCAAAATCGCGCCGTATCCGGTGTTCAGCCGTTGGTATACGTTGTCCATCGCCAGCGACGCCTGGGCTTCATCGGCCAGCCCGCTGATGACCGCCCAACTCTGGGGATTGAGCCACAGGTTGGCCTCAGGGGCGCTGTGCCGACCGATGACCTCCCCCGCTTCGTTGAAGCCCCGGATGTACCGGTCCCCATCCCAGCACAGGTCATTGAGTGTTTTCCGCAAAGCGGCCTGTTCCCTCTCCAGCCAAGAAAGATATTCCCCGTCTCCTTTCTGGGCGGCGAACTGGCGCAGGATGGTAAACGCGTAGTAGAACTGAAAGGCCACGAAGGAGGACTCCCCATTGGCCCCCAGCCGGAGGCAGTCGTTCCAGTCGGCGTGGAGGCCGGCGGGCATACCGTGGGGGCCCAGGTGCTTCAGGGAGAAGTCCAGCGCCCGCTTCAGGTGCTCGTAGACCGTGCCCTGGTCCCGGTTGGCGAAGGGGATTACCTCGTCCAGAAAAGCGGCGTTCCCCGTCTCGGCGATGTACTTATAAACCGTGGGGAACAGCCACAAGGCGTCGTCCGCCCGGTAGGCGGGGTGGCCCGTCTCCTGGACGTAGGAGGGGTCCTCCGGTGTGTCCTCATGGCCGGGATTGTGGGTGAACTTCACCAGGGGCAGGCCGCCGCCGTGGTCCACCTGGGCGGAGAGCATAAAGCGCAGCTTTTCCCCCGCCGCCTCCGGGTCCAGGTGGACGACCCCCTGGATGTCCTGAACGGTGTCCCGGTAGCCGTAGCCGTTGCGCAGGCCGCAGTAAATGAAGGAGGCCGCCCGGGACCAGGTGAAGGTGATGAAGCTGTTGTAGGCGTTCCAGATATTGATCATGGTGTCAAACTCCGGGCAGGGGGTCCGGACCTGGAACCGGGACAGCTTGCCCTGCCAAAACGCGGCTAGCGCGTCCAGCTCCCGGCTGCATACCGCCGCCGGATTGTGATACCGCTCCAGAAGCGCCGCGCCCTCCTCGTCCGGCTTTTCCCCCAGCAGGAAAGCGATGGTGACGCTCTTCCCCGGTTCCAGCGCAATGACGGCGGACAGCGCCCCGCAGCTGTTGCCGTTATAATTCAGCGCCCCGCCCAGGTCGCCTGACTCCACCCCGATGGGATTGCCGTATCCCCGGTAGGGGCCGAGAAACGCCTCCTTATCGCCGCACCAAGAGGACACCGGCAGGCCGGCCAGCCCCAAAAACCGCTCCACCACGATTTTTGCGTCCACGTCGCCGTCCTGAGCGTCCAGATTGCCGTGAATCTGCTGGCGGATACGGTTCCCATCGTACAGCGTCCGGGTGATGAACTGGGAGTATTGCAGGTTCACCTGGTCCTGCTCGTAATTGCCGTTGTTGGTGAACTCGGCATAGCCCGTCAGGGTTAACTCCCGGCGCTCCTCCGAGCGGTTGGCCACCGTCAGCGCCCACACCTCGTGGGCTGCGTCCAGGGGCACGTAGTATACCGCCTCGCTGTGGATGCCGTCAAAATCCGCCAGCAATTTTGTGTAGCCCAGCCCGTGGCGGCACTGGTACTGGCAGGTGTCCAGGTCCTGGCCCACCGGCTGCCAGGAGGCCGACCATATGTCCCCGGAGCCGTTGTCTCTCAGGTAGATGTACCGCCCGGGCTGGTCAAACTGATTGAACACATAGCGCAGTATCCTCCCGTTGGCTCCGGACTTCACGAAGCTGTAGCCCCCCGCGTTGTTGGAGATGAGGGCGCCGTATTCCGGCGAACCCAGGTAGTTGGCCCAGGGGGCCGGTGTGTCGGGCCGAGTGATGACATACTCCCGGGCCTGATCGTCAAAATATCCGTACTGCATAGCAAACAACCTCTCTTACTGTTTACATCAGCTCAATTGTGAGTGCATTCCCCTGCCGGGGCAGGCGGAGGATTTCCTCCCGGCGGAGGACCGCTTTGCCGTCCAGAACAGGCAGCTTCACCATCTGGGGGGAGTTCGGGTGCAGCAGATAGGCCTTGCCCACCCGGTACTGTCCGGCCTCCCTCCTGGACACGTTGGCTACGGTGACGCGGAACTCCCGTCCGGCGAAGGGCAGGTCGATGGCGGCAATGCCGGAGGTGTCAAACTGCTCCCGCACCAGTTTGGGATCGACCACCAGATCTCCCCGTTCTCCCCGGACACCAAACGCCTGGGTGATCACCGTCAGCATATACCAGCTGGCCGCCCCGGTGAGGTAGTGGTAAACCCCCCGGCCGTCGGCGTTGAAATACTCCGGGATGCCGGGGTAAATCCTTCCGGCGCCGAAATTCAGCGCCGCGTCTGCCAGGGCCTGGAGGGCCTTATACCCTTCCCGGACAAAGCCCCGGCGGTATAGGGCGTTGGCGTACATCACCGCCATATGGGAAAACACCGCGCCGTTCTCCTTCTCCCCGTAGGCAAAGCCAAACATCCGGCCCATGTCGAATTTCAGTTCATGGAAATCGGTGTTCAGCCGGTAGCCACCGATCTCCTTTTTGTAGAGATATCGATCAGCGCTTCGGGTAATTGCCCGGACCTGTTCCTCTGTGGCCACGCCGCTCATGACGGCGAACACCTGTCCGGTGAGCATCATCCGTGCGCCGTTTTCGGTAATTCCCTCCAAAGGCCGCCCGCTGTTGTCATAGTAGCTGTTGAACCAGCCATCTTGGCCGTCGCTGATCCACTCCTGGGCGCGGATGTGGGCCATGAGCCAGTCGGCCTTCCCGTCCAGGTCGTCCGCCAGCGGGAGAAGGGAAAGCTCCACGGTTTTGCCGCTGACGTTGTGGCGGCACCGCTGGGCATAGCGGTCCAGTATCGCCTGTTTTCCTTGAATATTGTCGTAGATCCCCGGTTCTGCCGCCAGTAGTTCTTGGATTTCCTCCAGTAGGGGGGCGCTTTCTTGCCCCCGCTCCACCAGATCTCGCAGCAGCGCCGCCAAATCCCGCAGATTGCCCGCGTAGGCGCAGGTGAAAGCCACGCTCTCCCCCCGGTCCGGGGCCATGTCCAATGCATCGTTCCAGTCGGCCCCCCGGAGGCGAAAAATGTTGTGTTCCCCCACCTCATAGAAGGCGGCCATGTGCTGTATGAGCAGGTGTTCCAGCACGGTGCCCATGTACACCATACCCGATCCCGACCGCTGGCGGTTCCCGTATTCCTGCGTCCACTCTCCGTCAATATCTGTCCCGCGGACTGCCTGTGGGTCTTTGAAATAGGGGGCCTGGGCGTTCAAAATATCGTAGTCCCCGGTCTGGTCGATGTACAGTTTCACGGTCATCAGCGGCCAGAGGGCGTGGTCCATCCACACCCGGGCGATGCCGTTGCGGTCGGCGATAAAATTGCCCAGGCCGTCTCCGATGATGGTGGCGTTGGTCCCGTCCACCCGAACCCCGCCGAAATTGGCTTTCACCATCTCCCCCACTCCTGATGGGTCCATGAGCAGCAGGGACAGGCAGTCTTGCCACAGGTCCCGCCAACCCCGGCCACCCCGGCCATAGTCGTGGTGGGGCAGGAAGGAACAGCCGTAGATCCGCCTCAGAAACGGCTGAAAGCTCACCCAGCGCATCAGGTGGTCAAACCGCTCATTTCCGGTGCGATAGCGCACATTCACCTTTTCCTGCCAATATTCCTTGGTGCGCTCCAGCTCCGCCTCCACCTGTTTTGAGGTGGATAAGGCGCCGCAAAGGCGATCGGCCTCTGTCTCATCCTCCGACACTCCCAGCAGGACGGTGTACCGGGCGGTCTCCCCCGGCCCCAGCGTGACCGCGGGAAAGCGGATGCCGCCCATGGCCTCCCGCCCGTCGATTCGGGTCCCGGCGAGGACACCCGGGGCATCCTCATACACCGCCCGGGGCTTAAGGAAGGTGCCGCCCTCGCCGATGAAGTCCTCCACGGTGGGATAGAACGCCTGGGGAGCGGTCCCGTCCCCCGCACAGCCCAACACATAGTAGATTCGGTGGTTTTCCCGGTGGCCCTTCTCGTCGAAGGACATGGTGGGCTTGACCAGAACGCCGTGAGTCGTCGTTTTGATGCGGTGGAGCATGGAGGTCACGTTTCGGTGATCCCGAAGGTTATCGGCACTCCTTCCATAGATGGGGACGGCCCCAATGGCGGTCACGGTCTGGGGGGCGCTGTCCATGTTGGTGAGCTTTACCGCCATCACCTCCACGTTTTCGTCAGGAGGAACGAAGGAGGTGATTTCTGCCCGAAGCCTGAAGAAGGCAGAGGTCCGGCATATGCTGTGCCACATGAGTCCGGCGGTGAGGGTGCTTTTGTCCTGGACCTGGGTGAAGCGCTCCGCCTCCTGTCGGGCGGATACGCCGGCAGCGGACCAACAGCCCTTGTCGCTGACACACCAGAAATTCCGGGTGCTCCGGCTGGTGTGCAGGTCCTCTATGCTCACCGGTTCCAGCAGGAACGTCTCCTGATCCAGTTTGCAATCCCCAGCCAGGCTGGGGGAGACGGCGCTTTTCAGCCCCGCTTCACCGGCGAGAGGAAAGTACAGCCCGCTGACCTCTTCCGGATCATTGAGCAGAAAAGTTCCTGTGTCGTTCAAAAATTGAATGCTGCCCATGGGTCCACCTCCGTTTATTTTTGATATACCCGCACCCAGTCCACGGCCAGCTCAGCCCGATCAAAGTCCGTGGTTTCGTCCGGATCGCCCGGCCAGACGCCGCCCACCGCCAGGTTCAGGATGAGGTACATATCGTGATCAAAGGGAGCGGGGAAATATGCCCTGATTCCGTCCGCGCCCGCTGAGAACCAGCTTTCCGCGCGGAAGAACTCCACTCCATCCACATACCAGCGGATCGACCCCGGTTCCCACTTTATAGCAAAATTGTGGAACTCCCGGGAGAAGTCACCCGTATCCAGCGTGAGCGTCCCCTGGGTTTGCTCATGGGGCAGGCCGTAGTGGAGGGTACCATGGTTTTTCCGCGGCTGGTCTCCCAGAACCTCCATGATGTCGATCTCTCCACAGACAGGCCATTGACCGTACCGGTCCTCGTCGGTTGTCATGAGCCAGAAGGCAGGTAGAAATCCTTTGCCTTTTGGCACCCTCAACCGGGCCTCAAAGATGCCGTAGGTGAAATCCCGCTTCCACTGGGTGGACACCCGACCAGAGGTGTAGGACACCTTCCCAGTTTCGTCCACCCGCTCCACCGCCCGGAGAAGCAGTTGTCCATCCTTTAGGCTGATGACCTCATCGTTGTCCACATACTCCTGGAGTTCTTCATTGACCCAGCCCGGTGGATGGAGTTCCACGTTCCAGCAGGTCCGGTCCAATGCGGGACCGTCGAAATCATCTTCAAACGTCAGGTGATATCCCTCATAAGACAGCGTTTTTTTCACGGTGTTTATCCTCCTGTCGCGTCGAATATCCAGGATAGATAGAACGAATTTGCGAAGGCTCCCGCCGCCATGCCGATGAGCAGCCAGAAGGCAATGATTTGCCCCAGCAGTGCGGGGAACAGCAGGGAAAGCAGAAGGGGCAGCAGGTTCACCAGCGTCATCAGACAGGTGACGGGCAGATGGGCCAGGGCCAGTTTGGCCGCATTGGCCAAGTGATGGGGAAAAGTGTTGTCAAAGCAGGACAGGAGCGGAAATAGCCAGCCCAGCACTGCGGTGAAAAATATGGAGACAATGGTCAACAGGATAAACAGCTCAGGCGGAATGAGCAGAGACTCCGCATAGAGCACGCAGCACAGGCAGGCAATCAGCGCTCCATCCAAAAAGAGCAGGACAGCGGCGGGGGTGGAGAAGATGAAATTGTCTCGGGCCGCCTGAAAGTAGCCCTTGAATACGGAGCACTCCTTTCCGCGTAGCATTTTCAGCGTCACGGCATACAAAGCTGTAAGTCCTGTCCCGGAAAAGACCACTGTGGCACAGGACAGGACAAAAAGCAGGTTCAAAAGAATCAGGTCGCATACTTTGGTTAAAAAACGAATCGGCAGACTGTCCGGCCTGATCAGGCTCATCTTTCCATACCTCCCTAAGCGTGGCAAATCAACCAGTGTTTTTCATTTTAGCAGAGAATGATTGTGCAATATATCAAGGCTCTGCCTAAAATGTCAAAAAGATAGCAGGATATTCAAACACAAAATTTCGGAGAATCACGGGGGTAAAGCGAGCAACATTTGACAAGGTGGTACAGCCCTAAAAATATCCGCAATCCATTTGTAAAAAAGAATGTAAGCGTAAAATCAGCCAGCTCAAAAGAGAACCGCAGCGCTAAAGCGAATCAGCGCCGCGGTTCAAAAGGATTATGCAGTTGCGCAAGACTCAGACGCATTAGCCGGGAGCAGCGGCACAGCCCAACCCTCCGCGGTACGATCCAGCTTTGGAGCGGTTTCCAAAATCCAAGTCAGATAGCGGAAGGGATTCAGCCCGGTTTCTTAGACAGTCTCAATCAGGCTGTAAATCACCGCGCCGGCTTCCCTCAAAGGTAGTAAATTGGTAGTAAATTCAGCTTGAAATCCTGCTTGTATGCCCGTAACCCAAGGTTTTTTTGAGATAATCAACCATTTTAGCGGAAAACCTCCGCGTAGTTCTGTTTCCTGTTCAGATATCCAGCGCGGCGTGGTATCCCCAATAGACGGCGTTGGTGATGGTAGACACCTTGGCGGCATCGCCGATCACCTGGACAAAGGGCGCGGCGTCACGAAGTTGCTCCACCACATTGGCGCGGGAACGCTGGCCTAACGCACAAATGACGCTTCCGCCGGGAACCAGCACCTCTTTTCCGTCCTTGCCCTGGCACACCACGCCATCGGCTGTGACCTTCAGCGCCTTATGGCCGGTGTAGATGGTCAGCTTTTTATCCAGCTCGTCCATCTGCTTCAGCATCAGGGGCCGGTGGCGGACGTTGGCGTCAGGGGCCAGTTCGTCGCGCATCTCCACCAACCGGACGGTCTTGCCCTCTTGGGCCAGGTGAATGGCGCACTCACAGCCAGCCAAGCCGCCGCCCATGACCACGACTTCACCGCCGACTTGATCCTTCTCCCTGTAGTAGTTGTTGACGACCACCACATTGTCCCCATCCAAACCGGGGATGGGCGGCACCAGGGGCTCAGAGCCAACCGCAATAATGAGGGCGTCGGCGTTCTCCTTTTCAGCATATTCCCTTGTGACTTCGGTGTTCAGCCGGATTTCCACCCCCGCGTCCCGGGCCAGCTTCTCATAGGCGCCCGTGAGCTGGTACATCTCGTACTTGAAGGGCAGGGCCTGTTCGCTTTTCAAGATGCCGCCCAGCTCGTTTTCCTTTTCGCACAAAACGACATGATGACCCCGCCGCGCGGCGGTGTAGGCGGCGTACAGCCCGCCGGGGCCTCCACCAGCTACCAGTACCTTTTTCTTCACCAGGGCGGGCGTAACCTCATCTCCCTCGCACTCCCGGCCGATCAGCGGGTTGACCGTGCAGCGGCGGGTGGAGGTAGCCGCCCGCTCCGCCATGCAGGTGAAGCAGCGCAGGCAGCGGACAATTTCATCATCCCGGTTTTCCGTAACCTTCCGGGGCAGGAAGGGATCGGCCAGCAGGGCACGGGCCATATACACCACATCCGCCTTGCCGGTGGCGATGATCTCCTCCATCTGCGCCGGGTCGTTCAGTCCGCCAATCGTGGCCACAGGGACTTTGACGTGTTTTTTGATCTCAGCGGCCAGATAGACGTTCCGACCGTGGTCGGTGAACATGGAGGGATGGGTAATGCCGAAGGTGCGCTGGTAAGTGCCTGCCGTGACGTGGAGCAGGTCGATATACGGCTCAAGCTGCTGGGCAATGCGTATTCCCTCATCCAGACCGTAGCCCTCCTCTACAAACTCCGCGCCGGACAGACGGAACTCGATGGGGAAAAAGGGGCCGACGGCTTCCCGGACGCTCTTCAAAACTTCAATGGCGAAGCGGCAGCGGTTTTCCAAAGAGCCGCCATATTCGTCGGTGCGCATGTTGAACATAGGGGACAAAAACTGGTTGATGAGCCAGCCGTGGCCGCCGTGGATCATCAGCAGCTCAAAGCCCGCCCGCTTGGCAAGTCCGGCGACATGGCCGTAGGCAGCAACGATTTCGCCAATCATGCCGCAGGTCAGTTCACCCACCTGAACCCCGTCCGGGCGGACCGTGGCAGAAGGACCCCACCGGGTCATGCCGTGCTGCTTGTTTTTATCAGTCATGTAGGTGCCGGAGTACATCCCGGAATGGGACAGCTCCAGGCTGGGCATGGCCCCATGCCGGCGGATGGCGTCAGCGGTATAGGTGGCGCAGGCCAAAGAGTTCAGAATGCTCTCGTCCAGATGATAGGCGTGGGAGCCGTCGGTCTCGGGATGAACCATACACTCAGACACGGTGACCGCCGCCGCGCCGCCCTTGGCCCGCAGCTCATAGAAGGCGGTGGATTTGGGGCCAATACAGCCGTCGTTGGTGATATCAGTGCCGCCCATGGGAGCGGAAAACATCCGGTTGCGGAAGGTGGTGCGGCCCAGGGTAATGGGCGCGCAAAGGTGGGGGTATTTACGTTCCATAGTTTAATATTCCTCCTGTTATGCAAGGGCGCAGGCCATTGCAGCCTCTGCCGCCTTGACCTGCGCCATAATGGGCTTCTCTTGATAGATCTTCCCGATAATCAGATTTCCTCACCCATATAGAGCAGGGTCCCGTCCGTGAGTTTGGAGAACTTGCTCAAGAATTCGTCATAGGCGATCCAGCTCTCCCGGGGATAATTGGCGTGGGACATCCCCTTTACAGTGCCCACTGTCAGCATGGGCACCCGCTTGGCGTTGAGATAGACATAATAGCTGATTTCGCCACAAGTGTATCGCCGGGGATTTTCATCCAACTGATAGAGCTTCATCAGGTGTTTGAGGAAGGCGGCAATGTCGTGAGTCACGTGGTATTCCAACTCCCCGTGTTCCCGATCGACGCAGAGCCAGTCGCTGTCGCCAAACAGGAACATATACGGCACCGCAGGGTCAATTTTTTCCGGCAGCACTAGTCCATGGTTTGGGTCCACGATGGCAGACCAAGGCGAGACTGCCGCGAAAACACCGGGGGCCCGGAGCGCTAGCTCAGAGGTCATCATGCCGCCGCTGGACTGACCGCAAGCATAGACCTGGGTGGGATCGATGGCGTATCGGCTTTTTATGTCCTCGATCATGTTCAGGACAAAAGTTACGTCGTCGATCTTCTTTCCCTGATAGCTGCCGTTCCACAAAAGCACATTCCGTAGGCCTCCGGGACGTTGCTGGTAAACGCCGGCCTCTGGGAACACCGCGATGAAGTTGCGCTCCTCGGCCACCCGGTTCAGCCCGGACAAATCCATAAAGGTCTCGGCGCTGCCGCCCCGGCCATGCATACAAACAACCAGCGGAACAGGCTTACCGTTCTGCCGGACGCTCTCTGGTACGTACTCGTACCAGCGGCGGGTGAAGCCATCCAACTCCATGGTGCGCAACTGGGCTCCGTAGGCCACGGGGTTTTCGTAAATACGCAGCGCCTTTTTGCCGAAGCTGCGGTGGCGGCGGGCCAGACTGATATAGTTCCAGACGGCAGTGAAAAATTCCTCGGTCAAGGTTCCTGTATAGCCGTTGGTGACGCGCACCTGAGCAATTTTTTCCTCGTTGACCTGGCTCTTTTTACACACGCGGCTGGGAAAATAGATTTCGTCCGTCCAGCGGTTGGAAAACGCCTCGCCGTCGGCGTCGTTCTGGCGCTTCCAGTAATTGCACACCGACCCGTTTGCCCCGGCGTTTGCCTCCCAGGCCATCCAGACAGGAAGCTGGGCCTTGGCGCCACTGACCACCAGTTCGGTCTTGCCAGTGTTCTCTCCGGCGTGAACGCGCTGCGTGCTGTGGAGTACCTCCGGGACCATCTCACCGAAGGTGGCAAGGCCCGACCACTCGGAGGCCATCTCCATGGCGGCCTGCTGAGCTACCGCCGCGCCGCCGCCGATGCCTGCGGCGTAGATGTTGTCCTGCATGGTGACATAAAACTTTCGGGACTGAATCTCCACATACACCCGGTTCATATAGGCGGCGTCAGTGCCGTCCAGGCGGTATTTGCCATCCTCCGACTCCAGGATGTGAAGGAAAATCTGGTGCTCCTGGGCAAAGTCCAGCCAGAAACCCTGCTCCAGGAAGTCCAACACGGGGACATCCTCCGGCGGGGCCAGGACGAGGCAGGGCTGGTTACTGCACAGCCCCGGCGCGATGTAGGTATAAAACCGCCGCCGAGTGTCCCCAACGTTCACAGATTCCTCGAAAAGACCGCTGACCAAACAACGCTTGGGATCGGTGCGATCCAGTTCCAATGCACTCATATCGCTGGGAAACTGCTTGACCTCCAACATATTGCGTACCTCCTTATTCTTTTACCTCCCCGCCTTTCGGCGGGGAGGCAATTGGTGTTTGATGTCTTTCCGCTCAGTACATGGGGAACACGGTCATGATCCAGGCCACGTTGACAATACACAGGATGGCGGCGGGCAGGAGGGACTGCTTGATGAGGGAGGGGATGTCGTAGCCGCCGCTGGCCATGCACATGGGGACGGCGGGGGTGGCCATGGGGGTCATGAAGGAGCTGGTGCAGGCGTTCTGTACCAGGATGATAATGCCCACGGGGTTGGCGCCCATGGCCTTGCAGGCCAGGATGGCGATAGGGATGAAGATGACCATGACGGTGCGGTTCATCATCACCTGGGTGAGCAGGAAGGGAACGAGGAAGAAGACAAGGCCGATCAGGTAGGGATTATCCAGCTTGTTGGCGAAGTTCGCAAGGATACCGCCGATGACCTCGCCCGCGCCGGTTTCGGTGAGGGCGCCGCCCATACACAGGGCGCCGGCGAACAGGAACGCCATGGGCCAGTTGATTGCGGCGATGGCCTCCCTCTCGGTGAGCACGCCAAAGAGCACCATAGCGAGGGCGCCGGTGACGCAGATCACCCAGGTCTCAATCTTGAGCTGGGGCTGGAGGATCAGGGCGGCGGTAGTGAGGATGAAGATGATGTAGCCGGCCCGCTCCTGGAAGGGGGCCAGAGCCTCTTTGTTGTCCTGACGGGTTTTCATCTCGGAGGTCTGGACCACCGGGGCGTTGGGGGCAAACTTGGTGGCAAAGAAGATGCAGTAGACCATCACCACGATGAGCGTGGGCAGGGATGCCTTCATGGGGTCGGTGATGGCCACGGTGTAAGAGGCGTAATCATTGGCCTGCAGGTAGCCGTTGAGGGTGGCGTACCGGGTGGCCCCGCCGCCCAGGGGCAGGGCGGAGATGGTGGCGATGCTGACGATGCACAGGGGGAACAGGGTCTTGGACGGGCTGATCTTCAGTTCCTCGCAGCTGGCGATCATCATGGGGGCCATGATGCCGAACACGATGATGGAGCTCTGGATGAACTGGGCCAGCAGGGCGGTGACCAGTACATAGCCCAGCATAACCATCATCAAAGAACCGTGGGCGATCTTGTTCACGCTGGCGGCAGCTTTTTTCACAAACTGGGTGCGGGTGAAACCGGCGGCCACCACAAACATGGCCACGATCATGATGCCGTTGGCGTTGCCGAAGTAGCCCAGCGCGGTCTGGGGATTCAGGCAGCCAGTGAGGATAAACGCCACCATGCTGAGCAGGGCCGTGAGTGCCATGGCGATTTTGTTCAACACATAGCTGACCATGGTCAGCGCGCAGATGATGAGGCAGATTACTAATGGTGTCATGTCTCTTTTCTCCTTTCTTTCTTCCCTAAAACAGTTGATGCAGCCTTATACGAACCTGCACACGTGATCCACCGCCACATCGGAGAAGCCGTAGGCCTCCGCCTTGGTCAGCTTCCCGCTGCAAACCTCGCCGATCACCGTCAGCAGTTCCCTCCCACACTGCTGGTAGGTTTTTTCTCCGGTAATGATCGGGCTGAGATCCACATCCATATTGTCCTCCATCCACTGGTAGGTGTGGGAGTTGGCCGTGACCTTCAGCACAGGCACGATGGCATTTCCCGTGGGGGTTCCCCGTCCGGTGGTGAAGATGACGGCGTTGCAGCCGCCCGCCACCATGGATGTGACGGAGGAAATGTCGTAGCCGGCGGTGTCCATCACAATCGCGCCGGTCTTTGTGGGACGCTGGGCCTGCTGGAGCACCTCCACGATGGGGCGGGTGCCGCCCTTGCGGATGCAGCCCAGGCTCTTTTCGTCCAGGGTGGACAGCCCGCCCGCCTTGTTGCCCGGGGTGGGCTGGCCCGCGCGGCAGTCCTGCCCCGCCGCTTTCAGATGCTCCTCGTAGTCCCTGCACACCTGGATGATTTGGTTATGGATATCCGGGGTGGCGGCCCGCTTGGCCAGCACGTGTTCCCCACCGATCCACTCGATGGACTCGCTCATGATGGTGGAAGCCCCCAGGTCCACCAGCAGGTCGCTGAGCTCGCCCACGGCGGGGTTGCTGGCGATGCCGGAGGTGGCGTCGGAGCCACCGCACTCGATGCCCAGCAGAAGTTCCGAGATGTCGCACAGCTCCTTTTGCTGCATGGCCGCCTCCGCCGCCATGTCCCGGGCGGCCCGGACGGCTTTCTCAATGGTTTTCAGCGTACCGCCCTCCTCCTGGATGCCGAAGGAGACAACCGGCTTGGAGGTTTGCGCCTGGATTTTCTCCCGCAGCTTGTTGTGGGGGACGGTCTCGCAGCCCAGGCCGATGATGACCACGCCGTAAACGTTGGGATTGCAGGCGAACCCGGTGAGCACCTTCTGTGACATCTCCGTGTTGGCCGCCACATCGGAGCAGCCGGTGTTGAACACAATATTGACCGCGCCCCGGACCTGGCCGGCCACGATCCGGCAGCTCTCGCTTCCGCAGGCGCAAGTGGGCAGGATCAGCACATGGTTGCGGATGCCCGCCCGGCCTTCTTTCCGCTTATAGCCCCAAAATTCCATGGTTTCCGCTCCTCTCTCAATGGATGAATTCGCTGTCGTAGTCTCGGGGTATGCTGACAACATTCTCGTGGTTTACCCAGCGCCCCTTGCCAATGGGGGCGGTAGTCTGTCCGATCATTTCCCCGTACTTGCGCACTTCCGCGCCCTGGGGCAGATCCTCCAGCGCCGCTTTGTGACAGTAGGGGATGTCGTCTTGCGCCGTCAGCGCGCATACCTCACCGCTTTTCCGATAGACAATCCGGCTTCCTTTGCTCACTGCGGCCACGCAGGTCACCACGTTGTCCCGCTCATCCATTAGCAGTGCGTTGATATTCATAGCCGTCCTCCTCTCCCAATTTTGATTGGTTTTCCGCCTTATTTTTTGTGATATCTTTACAATATCACGGATAAGGCGTATAATCAATTTTATGATTTTTATATAGGTATAAGGAGAATTGATGTATGGAGCAGAATATGCAATATATCTATCAGGTTTACCAGGATGGAAGCTTTACCAAGGCGGCGGAAAAGCTTTACCTGACCCAGCCCGCCCTCAGCATGGCCGTCCGGCAGGAGGAAAAAAGCATAGGAGCGGCGCTGTTTGACCGCGGCAGGCGGCCTCTGACCCTGACCCCGGCGGGGGATGCCTATATCCGGGCCGTTGAGCGGATGAAATATTTGGAGGCCGACCTGAGCCGGGAGCTGGAGGATCTGCGGGATGTGCGCACAGGCCGTCTGCACGTCGGCGGCACCCACTATTTGAACTGTTTTCTGCTGGCGGAGCTTTTGGCGGGATTCACCCGGCGGTATCCAGGCATCCATCTGGAGGTATCGGAAGACAGCTCTGCGCGGCTGGCCCACCGTTTGGAGCGGAGGGAGATGGATTTGATCTTCAGTTGCGACCCGGAGCTGATTGGCCGCTTTGAACATCAGCCCGCCTTTTACGATCACATCCTTTTAGCTGTCCCCAAAGAGGTAGCTCTCCCTGGAGAACTGGCGCAGTGCGCCATGTCCTCCAAGGACGTTCAAGACGGACGGTACCTCTCCCCATCCCAGCCCAAGGTTCCGTTGGAGAGGTTCCGGGAGCTGGAATTTATTCTGCTCCAAAAAGGCAATAACCTCTATGACCGCAGTGTACGGATGCTTGAGGAAGCGGGGTTCGCACCGAAGGTGAAGCTGGCGCTGTCCCAACTGGTCACGGCATACCGCTTTGCGGGGAGCGGGGTTGGAGCCACTTTCGTCAGTGATCGAATCATTCAGAAGGCGCCATCGCAAAACCTGATGTTTTATTCCATTGACTCCCCGGAAGTGGACCGTCTCTTTTACGCCCTGATGCCGCAGCGCAATTATACCGCCCATGCGGTAAACGCATTTATCGCATATGCGTTGGAACAGCTCAGGGCAAACGATAATTTAAGACCCGCCAACAAATGTCAGGAGCTAAATTGAAGGGAACCACTATTTTTTGCACCGCAAAAAGGGTATAAAAAAACCACGCCGATGAGTTTGCAGACAAAGTCCTCGTCCATGCGCCTGACAAATCCACCGGGGGCCGCACTCAGGAAGTGGACATCTATCTGAAATTCATCGGCAAATTTGATGTACCTATGCCAGAACCGACACCGGAGGAATTGGCGGAGATGGAGAAGCAGCGGAAGCTCAGGGCGTACTATCGGGAGCGCAGCAAGCGGGAACGGGAGCGGAAGAAGAAACAGAAAGAGCAAGGCGAATAATTTTATGGGGCGGTCTGCGTCGGAAGCAGACCGCCCTTTTTTGCAAATCTTAAGAAGAGATAACGGAATGTCAACTTTACCGGAAATGGTGCACCAGATCCGGTTATTGCTTTTCTGCATCCGATGCGGAAAAATTCCATCGCTATGCTCGAAATGCAGTCACCACATTTCCAAAATCCGACAACACCAAGCTTCAGGCGGTGGACGGCTTAAGCGCTCCTTACGGCACGCTGCATATCCTGCGGGGCGAGATGCTCCGCCTCACCTCCCTGCTGCCGGAGTTCGGCGTGGTATGGCTATGCAGGGCGCGGGCGACATTACAGGCCCTCAGCTCATAGCTGAGATTGGTGATATGCACCGCTTCACCCACAAAGGCGCTCTGGTAGCGTTCACGGGTATGGACGCACCGCCTTTCCAGTCCGGTACTTTCGATTCCAAGTCCCGCCGTATCTCCAAGCGCGGTCCGGAACCAAGTTGGTGATGAGGGATCCAGGTGTGCTGCTGTCAGTCCGCAAACAAGCGATCTGGAAGGAAATCTTACAGAAAACAAGACTTACCAACTACAAAAATCATACCGGGCGGGAGCATGTTGCTGCCAATGTGGTCCCGGCGTTCCTATGTCTCCGCTCATTTTCCATGCCCCCCATCTGGCAAACATCAACAGCGCCGGCGAGTCTGCCGCCTACTATGAAAATGTCCGTCGTATTATTCCAATCTCTCCTGCTTGAGCCACTCCATCGTCCTGCGCAGCCCCTCTTCAAAGGATATCCGGGGGGCAAACCCGGTATCCTTGGTGAGCTGGTCGATGGAGAACCGCTCTATTGGAAGCTGAACCCCAGTATAGGGGACGCTCCCAAAATGGAGTGCCCGCTCTGGAGCTAGCGTTTTGCCCAGCCGCTCCACAAAGACGCGCAACGGCGCAGCCTGACCACTGCCAATCAAATAGCTTTGGAACGGTTTCCCCGATGTCCCGATCAAAGCTAATGCCTTAGCTCCGTCTTCTACATGGATAAAATCATACATTTGGGTCCCGGCCGTAAACTCCAGTGGCTCGTCGTGGAGAATTTTCCGAAGTGTCGTATTGATAAATCGAGGCGAACGTTCATACTCCCCATAAGCGTTGGTGACCACCGCCCAGATATGCGGAATTCCCCGTTGAGCGCAGACCGTTTTTGTCAGAAGATGGGAAAAGTGTTTCGCCTCACCATAAAGATAGCCGGGACTGGGCCGGGTACCGTCGGTGGCGGCCACGGCAAGGGACTCGTCTTCCATGATAGTGCCCACCCCCACAAAGGCAGAACAGTTCGCCGCCGCCGCCGCTTCCGCAGCGATGCCGCTAGCCTGGATATTGGCAAGCTGTACATTCAAACTGGAGCGGTCCGATCCGGAGACGCCAGCCCATGCCAGGTGATAAAATACGCTACCTGTGCCATATGAAAGCTTCTCAGGCAGATCCTTGTACTGTTCCATAGGGCATTCTACGATCTGCAACAGGCTATTCTCCGGCAGAAGCTGGTTGGCGTGGCTCTTGGAGCGAACCACCGCTGTTACAGAGATATGATTCCTCAGCAGCTCTCGCACCAACCAGTGGCCGAGGAAACCTGTGGCCCCTGTTACAATTGCCCGCTTCATCACAGCATGTACCGGCAGTCGACGATCGGCTTGCCGGTCCTCTCCCGAAGTCCTTTAAATTCCGGCCAAGCGGTAGCAATAGCCACCGTGTCTGCCTGCTCCAGCACCTCGTCACACGCAGATGCGAAACGCAGGCACAGCTTGTAATGGGCCTGAAACTCCTTCATAGCCACCGGGTCATAGGCAACGATGTTTTCATAGCCCAGCTCATTGAGCGCCTGGATGATCTTGGCGCTGGGCGTATCCCGCACATCGTCGCTGCCGGGATTAAAGGAGAGGCCCAGAATGCCGATACAAGTCTTTTTGTCCTCTCCTGCCGCCTGGACGATACGCTTTGCCGTTGCCTCAGGCATGGCATCATTGAGTCGAACCACATTGCCCAGAATTGGTCCATCAAAGCCGTAGCTCTTAGCCACCGCATAGAACGCATTGGTGTCCTTGGGAAGGCAGTAGCCGCCGTAACCGCAGCCGGGGTAGAAGTAGGCGCGGATACCGCCGGTCTGCCAGCGCTTGTCCATGTGCAAGATGCGAAATGCATTCGCTACATCGATCCCGCCGATGGCGTCCGCCGCCAGACTCATTTCATTGGCGTAGCTGATGAGGCAGGCCAGACTGGTATTGGAAAGGTACTTGATAAATTCCCCCGTATTTAGGGAAACGCAGCAGACGGGAGCGCTCTCCTTCGCGTAGAGTTTGCGCAGCAGTTCCTCAGAGCGTGCGTCGCTGACGCCCAATACGATCCGGTCCGCGTGGATGAAATCCTCCCAGCAGTGCCCCTCCCGCAGAAACTCCGGGTTGTTGGCCACACCCAGCCGCTCCGGGACCTCTACCCCCCGTTCCCTTAAAAAGGGGATGATGCGCCGCTCCGTTGTTGAGGGCGGAATGGTCGATTTTGTCACCAGAATTCGGAACTTATTGTCGTGGATGGCGTTCAAGGTCTGCTCAATGGCGCTGTACAGATAGGTCAGATCCGCCTGACCGTCTTCCCCGTAGGGCGTGCCCACGCAATAGTAAATATATTCGCTGTCCGCGATGGCGGCGTCCCAGTTTGTTGTGGGAATAAAATTCTCCCCCAAATGCCGCGTCAGAGCCTCATCCAGTCCCGGCTCCAGAAAGGGCAGCTTTCCGGAGCGTATGGTTTCCATCCGCGTTTCGTTGATTTCGATTCCGTACACCTTGTGACCATATTCCGAAAATCCCAGCGCTGTGGTCAGGCCCACAAACCCCAAGCCCACTACTGTTACCATATCAGTTCCTCCTCTTTGCTCTCCTTGATGTACTCCAGAAAATACCGCACACCCTGCTCCACCGGTACTTGGGGCGCATAGCCCAATAAGGTACGGGCCTTGTCAATCACAGGGCAGCGGCGGCTCGGGTTGTTCGTCAAATAGTCGGGATCCTCGGAAACGGCAAACCGTACCTGGCCGGTATAGCCCAAAATCTCTTTGCCTGCTTCAATGTAAATCTCTGCCAGACGCTGGATGCTGATTTCTGGACGATCCTCGCCAATATTAAAGGTCTCAAAGCCCTTCCTCGCATGGAGCAGCGCTTTCAAGTCTCCTGTTACGGCATCTGTAATATAATTAAATGCCCGTGTTGGCCTACCGTCCGAATAAATAACAATATCCTGGTTTTTCCAAATAGCTTTGGCAAAATCCGCCGGCACACGGGCATCATTTAGGCGCAGTCCAGGACCATAAACGTTGAAGGGTCGGATGATGGAGATGGGCATGGCGTACTTTTCGTGGAACAGGTAACACATGGTCTCCCCAAACCGCTTGGCTTCGTCGTAGCAGGCCCGAGGACCTTGGCAGTCCACGTTGCCACGGTAGCTCTCCGGAGTAGGAATATTTTCCGGGGTGGGGTCTCCGTAGATCTCGCTGGAAGAGTAAAATGCCAGGCCTTTGATGGGTTTTTTGCAGTAGAAGTCCAATAGACGGCGCAACCCCCAGATGTTGGCGTCCAGCGTCTCAATGGGGTATTTCCGATAGAAGATCGGGGAAGCAATGGAGGCCATATGATAAATATAGTCCGCGTCCTCCGCCCCCGGGACATTTGCCACGTCATCCGTGATGACATTGAATTTATGTAGCTCCACGGCCCCATCTCCACTGAGCTCCTTAAGCCATTGGGGGCATCCCACCTGGAAGTTGTCCAGGCAAATGACCTTCTTGATCCCCAGATCCTGCCGGTAATGGGTCAGGAACTGGATGAAATAGAATCCCAGAAATCCCGCGCCACCGGTGAAGAGCACCGTGCTGCCCCAAAACTCGGCCCGCTCCGCCTCGGTCAAGCCGTTGTAGATGCGTTCCATGTCCTGCTGTACAATCTTTTTCATATAAAAAACTCCTTTTCTGTCATCTGAAGAATAGACGTTCCCTCGCCGCGGTCCGAAGAGAAGCGCGGGTCCCGCCTACCAGACCTTCCACGGGGCCCGTCCGCTGGCCCACAGCTTTTCCAGCGCATCTTTCTCCCGGACCGTATCCATACAGCCCCAAAAACCGCTATGCCTATAGGCCATCAGTTGGCCCTGTTTTGCCACGGTCTCCAGCGGTGTTTTCTCCAGCACCGCAGCGTCACCGTCGATGTAGCCGATGAACTCCGGTTGACAGACCATAAAACCAATGTTAATCAAGCTGCCGTCTCCCTGAGTCTTCTCCCGAAACTCCCGGATCTGCCCATTGCTATCGATATCCAGCACGCCAAAGCGCTGGCCCGCGTTGTAGGCCGACATGGTGACCAGTTTCCCGTGGGATTGGTGGAATTTAACCAGCGCAGTGATATCCAGGTCTGACACACCGTCGCCATAGGTCAGCATAAAAGGCTCGTTTCCTATGTAGTCCCGCACCCGCTTCACACGCCCGCCGGTCATGGTGTTCAGCCCGGTGTTTACCACAGTCACCCGCCAAGGTTCGGAGGTGCTGCGGTGGATGGTCATCTCATTACGCCCGTTGGTGAAGTCGTAAGTGATATCCGAGGTATGCAGGAAATAGTCGGCGAAGTACTCCTTGATGACATGCTGCTTGTAGCCCGCACAGATGATAAATTCATTAAAACCGTGGTGGCTGTACAGCTTCATGATGTGCCACAGGATCGGCATTCCTCCCAGCTCTACCATGGGCTTGGGTTTGAACTGGGATTCCTCTGAAATTCGGGTGCCAAAGCCTCCTGCCAATAGGACTACCTTCATAGCGCGATCACCTTTTGAAAATTTTGTAATAGATTTTCTTGCAGAATTCCCAGCGCTTTGAGCCCTTGGGCAGGATTTTCTTTGCCAGGTTCCGCCGCCTGGACCCCTTGGGCAGCAGCTTGTCCGCAAGCTTTCGCGCCCTTGACCGATAAGGTTGTGTTGCAGGCAGTGGGGCATATATATTTTGCATCATACGGTAGAGGGTTACTTCATAAAAGGGCGTTTGACGGGCGTATTTCCAATAAACCTCCGCATAGTCAATTTGGGGGTCATACCAAGGTTTCGTTGGGCCTGCGTGGTGCACAATATATGGCTCTTCGTAGCTTTCTAAATAAGCTTTATACAGGGATTCCGACTCGGCTTTTAACTGATCGGCAATATCTCGAACATATGTTATTACATCCCATTTGAAATCCAAAATATGAACACGTCCATTGCATCTGACATTTAACACATCCTGATCCACCCACTCAAATGGATGACTCTCCGCAAAATTGAGAAGTTCATACGGCATAAATGTTTCGTTAAATTCCCTTATATTAAAAACAAGAACACCGGCTTGAAAATATAACTTTGGATTTTTTAACCGTAAAACAGTTTCAAGATAATCCTCTATTTTGGGGGCAAGTTTACATAAGGAAATTATACCTGAATCAAGTGCCGCCGCTAAAAGATTTTCCCCAAGATCAACGGCAAAAAGCTCAGCAACATCCCGTAAAATCGTCAGGTCACTATCCAGATAAATCACCTTTTCATAATTCCGCAAAAATTGCGGAATTAGCAATCGGTAAAAGGTTTCCGCGCTGAAGTGGGCACATACATGCAGCTTTTCCGTTGCAATGTATTCTTTTATGTTAAAAAAACGCAGTGAAACATTGGGAAAATCTGCAACTATTGTCCGCATAACACGTTGATTGCTTTCAGAAATCTCCGTATGCAAAAATATCAAATCATAGTTATGGGAAGCGGTAGTATGATCTATCAAAGATCGCATTGCCGCAGCCGCATGAGGGATGAAAACATCGCTGCATGCAAAAACGACGGGTATATTATTTTCTGAAAATGCCGGCTCCGGGTTCTCCAGCATGGGCAGATCTTCTTTTGCGACATTTCCCATTAGATCATCAACTCCCATATTCTCATGTGGTGGGTGTACAATTCGTGTAATCAAGTTTTTTCGAAATATAAAAAGTTTATCAACAAACGCAATTAAGCCGAACGACCACCACTGCGCGTATTGTGTTAGCCAGAGAGATGCCTTGTGTAGTCGTCCGCCTTCTTCATACTGTGGAACGGTTCGGTAATGCTTCCTTGCAAATGTTGCCATATCCTGTAGCTGCGCCTGATATTTAATCTGTTCTTTTCTTGGAAATTTTGAGTAATCATGCCAGACACACAATAAATATGTGATACATCTATCCGCCAACAAGTCGTAAAACTGTGGCCATTGCTCTTGCATTTCGCAAAGCCTTTTTTTATAGACAGCGTATAAATTCACAGGACGTTCAAGGGACTGTGTGCGCATAATGCTGCCCTGTCGCTGGAAGTAATAATACTTGGCTCTTGGCAGGCAGACCACCCGTTTGGCCCTTTCAAACAGATGATGCGCAAGCGCTGCATCCCCGAACATTTTCTCATTTTCGGGAAAACGGAGCCCCTCAAACAGAGATCCGCGCCACAATCTGCCCCACATGGCGTTAAATTGTTCATCGCGCAGAAGTTGTTCTATAGCCTGTTCCGTGTTCAATAGCCGCTCTGAATTCCAGCCCGAAAACACCTTGTGGTCAGAATACTGAATATAATGTCCGCATATTCCTATATCGGCGGCATATTTCAAAACTTTTGTCAGCAAATATTCACATGTATCTGGTTCGACCCAGTCATCTGAATCTAGAAAAGCAATCCAATCACCTGTAGCGGCATCTAATCCAGCGTTCAGTGCGGGGCTGACGCCGTTGTTAGGGCTCAAATGGATCACCTTGATCCGATCATCTTTAGCCGCATATGCCGCGCAGATTTCAGGGCAGCTATCCGTACAACCATTTTCCACTAGGATAATTTCCAGGTTGGAATAGGTCTGGTTGATAAGGCTTTTTATGCACTTTTGAAGATACAATTCCGTATTGTAAACAGCCACAATTACAGAAATTTTAGGCATACTCATCTTTTGTTGTCCTCCCGTGCCCACAGCAGCTTGATAATAAAACTACAAGCGGAAAGCTCCATATATTTTTTTGCAAAATTGATAACGCGTGGAACTTTTGGGAAGAATGATCTTCGCAAACTCCCGCCGCCGGCTCCCCTTTGGCAGCACTTTATCCGCAAATTTTCGCGCGTTGGAACGGTCGTCCATCGGCTCCGGACCAGGCGGGGTCAGGCCTGAACCCGGTGCAGCATCACTGCTAACGGGATAATAAAATTGTTTTGCCTCCTGGATCGCCTGGCAATATATGCGCATATATTCCGGCGGATAATGCTTTTCCGTGATAGTCCGATACTCTTCCAAGTGTTTCTCCTCCGGAAGATAAGACCACGTGGTTATTAATGCTGTGAATACGTTGCACATGTATTTATCCGTATCGCTATTCAGTTTAAATGCGGCAATATTAGGATAAAAATCCTGGTTGTTTAAGAACTTATCCGCAACGACGCTTTGAAATAAAACCGTTGTTGCAATCCCGTTTGGGGTTCTCCAACCATAACTGAAATTGACATCATGCAGCACAACAATTGCATTCTGATCTAAATAAGGAAAGGCGGCAATAAAATCCAGCACCTCGCCGGGCATTATGTGCATTGTATCCAGCAATAAAAAGTCAATTCCTCCCCCGATGTTTTCCAAATGTGCGGGCAGCACATCTCCCAAAAGAAGATGATGCTTCGAAAGATCAATCTTTTCTGGATAGGTTCGAGCCGCTTCTTTCAAAATCCAACCGGTTTCCTGTGTGGGATCTCCATAATACCGCTCTGCCAAATCCACAGAATACATGTCGCACTCCAAAGATATTTCGTGGATGCAGTTTAACATCACGGCAGTAGTCCCGCCTTCCGCCACACCCACTTCTACGATTTTTTTTGGCCTATACTGTTGGAGCAGTCCGCATAAAAACGCGCGTTCAGAATCAATCATTTCCGTTGTCCGAACACCGTGCAGGGATGATAGAATTTCCGAAGGCGCTTCAAACGGAACAACTGTTTTGAAAATTTCCATGAAAAGATTTCTCCTTTTATTTCAAATAAATCTCTACCGCGGTGATGTACAGGGACTCATTCCGTAACCGTCAGCGCCCGCGTCATCGTCAAACTTTGAGATACAAATTCCGTGCCGTCCTTGCTGCCAGCACAGCCTCCAGCATTTGCCTGACCACAAAGAGAAACAGCGCTGCCAGCCAATATAAACGCAGCCGGCACAGCAGGAAAGCGGCTCGTATCGCAGCCGAGAAGGAGGCGGACAGCCCCCCAACACGCTGGATCGGTTTTAAGCAGCTACCCGATATAACCGCCCGGCAAAATCCATCAAACAGCTCCCAGCTCCGCAATTTTTCCAACTGCGTCCGAAAAAAACCGATCCCTTGCGCATGGGCGCAATTTGTGTAAATGACGCTGACAAACGCCTGGGCCGCCAGCAAATATTTCCACAGGTTATCCGCTGTATCATACGCCGCGTCCGGCGCGACCCGGCGCAGGAACTGGTCCAGGGCGTTCAGCTCATCCTCCATGCGCCGGCGGCGGCGCATAGCGGAATCGGTATGGATTACGTAGCAATAAAATGCCTCTGGCAGAATAACCGCTTTTTTAACATACGGCGCCAAAGCTGTACAGAGCGTCATATCCTCCCCGATTTTCAGCGGAAGCGGCTTTTGGACCCGGTCGAACAGCCCACGGCGGTACAGCTTATTCCACAGTGATGGAATAGAAGCCACACATTGAATATAGGCATCTACAGGCGCTGTTGGCCCCTCGATAACCGCAGGCTGAACTTTCATTTTGCACCGATGGCGCTTTTCCCCAAAGACTTCAAAGTAAGCGCACATGACCAAATCCGCCTGCGCGGTACAAGCTTCCTCATACATTCGCTCATACATCTCCGGCTCCACGTAGTCATCCGCGTCCACAAACCCCACATATTTCCCGTGCGCCGCCTGCGTTCCTACATAACGTGCTACAGCGGTTCCTTTGTTTTCCTGATGGATTACACGAAAGCGGGAATCTTCTTTCGCCATTCTGAGGAGCAGCTCCACGCTGCTGTCTGTAGAGCCATCATTTACCAGAACAACCTCGATATCCGATAAGCTCTGGGTTTGCAAGCTGGCCAGGCACCGGAGCAGATGACGCTCCGCGTTATAAACCGGCACAACAATTGACACCTTAGGTTCGGCCATGCTCCGCCTCCCCCCTGTAAACCGTCTCTATCTGCGAAGCGATCTTTGCGATATCAAACCCCGCAGCACGCACCTGCTCCGCCTCCTCGCCCGTCTGCGGCAGCTCTGCCAGAGAAAGGATCGTATCGGCCCAAGCCTTTGTCCCTGCGTCCAGGGGCAGCGTCCGGACCCGGTCCAGCACCCAAGCTTGGCCCGGAATAGAGTCTGAGCACACTACCGGCAGTCCAGCCGCTTGAGCTTCCACTCCTACCACCGGCAGCCCTTCAAATAGGCTGGGAAGGACAAACACATCCATGGCCCAGAGCAGTGCCTCCACCCGGTCTGAGACGCCGTAGAAGATCACCCGTCCTGTGATCCCCAGCGTTTCGGCCCTCTGCCTGAGCGCCTCCGCCTCTTCTCCTTCCCCTACCAGCAGCAGGCTGCTTTCCGGCCTTTTCCGGGCGATTTCCGCAAATACATCCAGTAAAAAACGCTGATTCTTTTGACCGCAGAGGCGGCCGACAGAGCCAACCACAAATTGATTAAACAGCCCCAGTTCCTTCCGGGCGCGTTCCCGAATATCAGCACGAAATTGAAATTTTGCAACATCAATCCCGTTTGGTACAAAACGGCAGGGTCGTTCCTCCATCTGCCCTTTTGAGAAGAGAAATTCCGCCGCAGGCGTGGAGCAGGCCCACAGGTCTGTCGCGCTGCCGGTAAACAGCTTTTTTGCGGTCCAATGAAGCAGGTATTTGACAGGTCTTGTAACGCTTTTTCGCAGGCCCGTATTGTGGCTGTGCGCGATGCGAAGGGAAATCCCTTTCCGCTCCGCCAGGAATAAGTAGGCCAGCGGCAGCGCCTGAAATACGTTCAGATGGACAACGTCGTAGCTTTGCTCGTCCAGCAGCTTCGCAAAGCGCCTGTAGTTTTGCGCCAGCGCCCTGGATGAACCGGACAGCTCCCGGAACGTGACGCCCAGCGCCTCCAGCCCGTCCGTGAAGATGCTCGTTTTCAACACGTCCACAACGATATCAACCCGGAGGCCGGAAAAGTCCATGTGCCGCAACACGTTGTTGAGGAAGGACTCGATGCCGCCGGACTCCCATGTCTGGCAATAGATGCACACCTTTTTCATATTCACTCCGCTGTCAAATGCCGTAAGCATTGCATACTTCGCCCACATCCCCCAGCATCCTCACCCTCCCATGCTCCAGCCAGACCACCCGGCTGCACATCTCCCGAATCTGGTTGATGCTGTGGGAGACAAAGAGCACCGTGGTGCCGCCGCCCATCAGCTCCAGCATCCGCTTCCGGCTCTTCTCCTGGAACGCTGCGTCCCCTACGGACAGAATCTCATCTACGATCAGGATATCCGGCTGAACCATGGACGCCACCGAGAACGCCAACCTGGCCAGCATCCCCGAGGAGTAGTTGCGGATGGGCGTCTCAATAAACGGTCCCAGTTCGGAAAACTCCACAATTTCGTCATATTTCGCCCTTAGAAACCCCTCGCTGTACCCCAAAATCGCTCCATTCAGGAAGACGTTTTCCCGTCCGGTCAGATCCATGTCAAACCCGGAACCCAGCTCCAGCATGGGCACCACATTTCCCCGGCACGTCACAGCGCCCGCCGTGGGCTTCAAAATCCCCGAGATCACCTTCAGCATGGTGCTTTTTCCCGCGCCGTTGCGCCCAATCAACCCCAATGTCTCGCCCTTTTCCACCGTAAAGGACACGTGATCCAGCGCCGTAAACTTTTCATAGTACAGTCTGCCCCGCAGCGCCGTGGTTACGAATTCCTTCAGCGACATGATCTTGTCGCTGTTCATCCGGAACTGCATCGTCACGTCGTTGACCTCGATCATCGTCTCATTTTTCATAGCCTGGCCTCACAAATAAAGCACGAATTTGTCCTGGTTTCGGTAGAACACAAAGGCCCCCAGCAGCAACATCCCCAGCGCGATCATTAAACACTGAACATAAACCGCCGGCTCCGGCGACAGCCCGTCCAGGATGCACATTCTCGCATTCTTTAAAAAGTGGTACAGCGGATTAACCTGTAATACCATACGGAGCCGGTCCGGCAGGATGGTCTCAGGATAAAAAATCGGCGTGGCATACATCCAGATCATGTTCAGTACGTTCCAGAGAAACTGCGTGTCCCGGAAGAACACCATGGAAGTAGCTAACAGCATCCCTAAACCCAAGCTGAAGATAATCAGGCAGGCAAAAAAATACAGGGCCAAAACCGCACTTTTTTGAAAGGCCACACCGGTTGCAAGGCAGACAATCAGCATCGGCGCCAGAGAAATCAAGAGATTTACCGCCGAGGACATCGTGCGTGTCAGCGGATAAATATACTTGGGAATGTAGACCTTGGTAATCAGGCTGGCATTGCCCAGAATCGAGTTCAGCGTCATGCCGCAGGCTTCCCCAAAGAAATTGAACATCACCGTGCCAAGAATCAGGTAAGCCGCAAAGTTTGGAATATCGCTTTTGAAAATGGTCGAAAAGATCAGATATTGTACCAGCATAGTGAGCAGCGGGTTTAAAAAGCTCCAAAAGATGCCAAGGATCGAGCGCTTGTACTTTGTCTTGAAATCACGCGAGACCAGTTGGCGGATCAGGAAGCGATACTTGCTCACTGCGGCCACCGCATTGACAAGGTAGCTGTGCTTCCCCTGCCGATAGCGCATTTCCACCACCAGAAGAAGCACAACCAGCAGCAGCCCGAAGGCTGCGGCAAACTTCCAGTAATGGAGTCCTGTCCAGATATAGTCCTGCCCCGATGCGGCAAAGCACAAGGTACCCACAGTGGGGATTCCGTTCAGGGACAGCGCAAATCCCTCCGCCGCCGGGGCGGACCGATTCATAAGGGGAGACGCCGCGCCGCCGGGCTGAGAGTCCGCATAGATTCGCAGCAGCAGCGGTACTCCACACAGCCCTTCCAACGGCGTTTCCGCCGCAAGCGTGATGACTCCCCCTTCTTCGATCGCAGCCGCGTCATAGCTTTGGGAGAGAAGAAGCCGGCCGGTTCCTCCATTCCACAGCTCCATGGTCACCGTTCCCGCGTTGGGGCGGTAGTAGGTCCCCCACTGAACGTTCACCGTTTGCAGTCTTTGAATCTCCGTGGTAAATGCCTGTTCAATCACAGCGCCCCGGGCCAGCTCCACCGTCCCGGACTCCGCCGCTGGCATAGGCAGATTTCCCCGCGACTGCCGCAGATGCAGTTGCTCTCCAGCCAGAATGTAAAACAGGATCACCGCCGCCACGTAAGCCAGCACCAGTCCTAATGCTAAACGTTTATAGGATATTCTGTTCTTTTGTGCATCTTCCAAAGGTTGGTCACCTCATTCTTCCCACCCCGTGCTCAAGTTCTCCTCCTCCAGCAGCCGGTCCTGGGCCTGCTCCACCAGCAGCGCCACATGACGCTCCAGTCCCTCCCGGGTAACCTGGTACAGCTTGCGCAGACAGCGGGGACTCCCCTTTTCCTCCGGCACCTGGGCCGCAGGGCATAGCTGGCGGATGGCCGCCGTGACGTTGTTGCGGGAGATGAGGTTCCCCGTCCGGGTGATAAAAATGGGGCCGGAGCGGATTCCCCTCCGCCCCGCGTAATCCAGCAACTCCCGGCAGACAGAACCCGGAAAACGGATGATCTCCTTGGAGCATCGGTGGCTGATGCTCACCATCCCGGCCCGGGCCGCTTCCACTGTGAGACGGGGCAGCTCCTGAACGGGAAGATCCGAATTACCAAACACTTTCACCAGCAAATAGGCCTGCTCGCGGCCCAGAATCCGGGCGGCGCCCAGCAGCCGCAGGTACTCGCTCCGGGTCAATTCCGGCGTGGATTGGTTGGGGCTCCCCAGCTTCTCCGTCACCTGAAATTCCCGCGCGCCCATATACTCCAGGTATCCGTTGGCTGCGACCACGGACTGGTTAATGGTTTCGGGCGCAAGGCCCTCCTCGGCGAGCTGCTCCCGCCAGTTCAGCAGCGTGCCCCGGCGGATTGACTTTCCCCCCTCGGGCAGCGCCTGGTACAGTCGGTCAAGCTTTTTTCGGTAGGTGTCCAGCGTACCCTGCACCCGGCCTTTCGCCCGCAGATGCTCCAAAAAACCATCAATCCCTTCCTGGCTGAGCGGAACCTCTTTCGTGTTTAAATCATGTTTCATACTGTTCATTTTGCCGCTCATATTCCACTCCCCAGATCCATTTGTCCGCTGGCAGGCCACCCATTCCGCCTGTTCATCACGAAATAGGCCTTCTGTCCTCATATACATACAAGACAACCTTGAAATGGGCAAAAAAATAAACAAAATTCCTAAGATGGGGGCATTATATCACGGGTCCCTGGAATCTGCAATACCCAAATTTTAAAAAGAGCACAAAATGTAAGCTGATTTGGGAAAATCAGCTTATTTGTCGCGTCCATTTTGCCGCGGTGCCGCTGCACGGCGGCTCTTTTCGTGCGGGGAATCCCGCACTTTTTGCTGTTTTACAGGCGATTGGCCTATTTTGTGATACTTCAACTACAAAATAAGCCCCAGCCGGTTCATGCGCCGGACATACTCAATTCCTGTGGAAACAAGGTAAATCCGCGTGGTTTCAATGCTGGAATGACCCAGGACATCCGCAAGCTGCACCACGTCACGGCAGGACTTGTAGAATGTCCGGGCAAAGAGATGGCGCAGGTTGTGGGGAAACACCTTGGAGGGAGCCACCCCCGCTCTTTTGCACAGCCCCTTCATCTCCGCCCAAATTTGGCGTCTGGTCACCCCCTTCCCGGTTCTGGTGAGAAAGATCTCACCGGAGCCGGTTTTCTGCTTTTTCGCGTATTTCAGCAGCTTCCGGCATAGCTTTCCAGGGATGAGGATGGTGCGGATTTTGCCCTTGAGGGCGATCTCCGCCCGCCCTGCCTGTGCCGCTTCCACGGTAATGTACTTTACCTCGCTGACCCGGATGCCCGTGGCGCAGATCGTCTCCATCAGCAGGGACAGGCGGGATTTCCCCAGTGTGTCCGCAGTCTCCAGCAGGCGCATATACTCCTCCCTGGTCAGATCTTTCTCCGCGCTGCGGAACAGACGGCGCTGAACACGTATGGTCTTGACCCGCAGCTCACCCCAATGCTGGAACTGGAAAAATCGGTTTACCGCAATCAGCATGGAGTTGATGGTGGAAGGGGCGTAGCCCGCCTCAATCAAATGCGCTTTCCACGCCACGGAAGCTTCTTTATCCAGCGGTCTTTCGTCCAACCACGTGACGAAGGCTCGGATATCCCGCAGGTACTTCTCAATGGTGCCGGGTTCCCGTTCCTCGTCCCGCAGATGCCGGGCAAACGCCATGATTTCAGTAGTAATCATATAATGTTTGTTCATAACATGTAAAGCCTCCCAGCATATAAAATGATTCCTCATTTTATATGCTGGGAGGCTTTTTGTAAAATACTTAAGTTTACCCTTGGATAAGCGGATCTGAGGCTGGATGTTAGGCTTCGAGGCTGTCCAAATACTTCTTCCCAGTGGCCTCCATCACTACGCGGGTCTTGCCACCCAACTCCCCAGCCGCCTGGACAACTCGCACAACTCAGCATCGGTGTGCCCCGCCCCAAGGGGTGGGATCAGCATTTGGATATCCATGTGGAAACCGATCCGGCGGGGACATTGGCAGCATTAAGATGATTCCGTTCATAAGGAACTGTACCAGGCTCTATTATCAATGATCAGCGGTCGCAGTGAGCGGGTGTGGAACGACATCAATAACTGGGCGGATCGACCCAAGTACATCATCAGCGAGTTGGATACTTACACCAAGGTGGAGGAGCGGGAGGAGGACTGGGAGATCTACAACCAAACCAACTGCACCTACGTCCGGTTGGATAAGATCCCCGGTCCCGACAACTGGCAGCCGCTGGTAGACGCCCTCCGGGCCGGCAAGCACTTCTATTCCACCGGCGAGGTCCTGCTGGAGAGCAGTACCATTGAGGATGGCAGGGCCCAGGCCACCTTCATCTGGACCTTCCCCCTGATGAATGCCCAGTTGGTTTATTCCGACGGCGAAAATGTGACCACTGTCACCATTTCCATGGCTGAGACTGCCTCCTTCGGCAAGCAGACGGTGGAGTTCACCTTCCCCAAGGGGATGAAGTGGGCCCGGGTGCTGGCCACCGATATTGCGGGCAACTCCGCATTCGGCATGCCGGTGTTCCTCAAGAAATAAGCTATTGGCGGTTCAGCCGTGTCCCTCTTAATACACCGCGGAGCGGGGCGTATTGTCCCGCCCCGCGGCATTTCTCAAGAAGGGCTGACAACATGCGCATGGAGCGTATGAAGAACCCCAAGTTCCGCTGGCACACTCTGGAAGAGACCTATGATGCGTTTCTGCCAGGCTGGGAGGGCAGCGTGGAGAACCTTCTGAAAAAAGCTGCCGCCGCCAGTCCCATCAACTATATCAATGAGAAAATGTGTCCCATCCTTTATTATGCACGGGGAAGCAGACAATTCTGTCCCCGCGGAGGCGCGTGAAGAATTCTACGCAAGAACGAAAAGGAGGAAATTATGAAAGAAATCAATAAGATTTTTGCGCTTTTTGTGGCAGTTTGCATAATTGCTCCGCTTCTTGGTCAAACCGCATCGGCGGCTTACCGCGTGGAAAACGTTCCGCAAGGTGGTTGCATGATTGAGTGCGGGTAAGTCCAGGTTCTGCGCCCGGTCAAAGCTCTCCAGGGCACTGTAATAATCCCGCCGGTCTTCCTCGTGGGGCGTCCTTTCTTCCCTGTATATTCCGGCGGCAGCAGTGGTTCAACCCGCTTCCATTGTTCTTCTCTGAGATCATAGTTTTCATAATTTTACTGCTCCTGCCGTTTTTGTGCAATATTTATTTTCCAAACAGGCTCTAGGGTAAGTATGACTAAGATATTTATAACTACCACGCTGTAATCAAAAGGAAAAGAACATCTATCAAGTTTGCGATAAGAGATGCTGCACTGTTTCCAAAGCAGTCCTCTTGCCGTTTATGTTTCCGCTAATCACCGAAATACTGTTTCAAAACAGTTCGAATATAAAAATTGCCCAACAAACAGGGTAGGGAAAAACCCAACAAAAGCAGGTATAGTCCACTGAACGGGAAATACAGCATAGCCAACAAAAACAGTCCATAATAGCATAGCGCTGCCAGTATTGCCCGCAGCGGTTTTCCTACACCCAGTATCAGTGCCGGCTTGACCGCGTCACGGAGCAATTTGCCGCTGCACAGGAGCCCATATAAATAAGTCGAGGCCAGCGTTGTCACTAAAAAAGCAGTCGTACATAGAGCAAACAGCAGCAATAGCACGGGATACTCCGCAGTATTCCGCAGATAAAATATTCCTCCATATCCTGCGATTCCCATAGGGACAACCGTCAAGAAAAATGCGCCATATGCGCGCTTCCAACTCTGCTTGAACGCAGAAAAGTAATCTCGGACACATGACACGGATTTCCCCAAAACGATTTTATGCATGACCATATGCAGTGAAAGCAGCGCCGGTGGGATGGTAATGACGGGAATGCAGGTAATCAAGAACAGCAGGTTTACAATAAGTACTGTAGCAAGCTCTCCCTTAATCAACTCCCAAAAACGGGCCGGGCCAGTCTTTTCCGAAGTATCTTCATCAGGTCGTTTGAATGTATTTCCTTTATGAAAAAGCAAAGTGACTCCTCCTCTCCACATCAGCCAAGGCGGCTTTGCCTCACTATACCACACCTCATTTCACAGTTCAACCAGAACTGAGATTTTTCGCAGGCATACACGCATTAGGAAAGGTCAGCGTCTTAGTGAGAAAAGCTCGAAAAATAATTTCTTGATATTATGATAGTAATGATTGTAAAATTCTCCCTCCTCTTTTGGTGAAAATGTAGATACAAAATAAAAAATTTAAAAAAAAATAGCGAAATGCGTCCATACTTTCATATAAAGCGCTTTAACTAGCATAAGCAAATATTTTGAATTCTTCTCTCCATTTACACACTATGGGGAAATGGCTATAGTTGAGACAAACGTTATGGTCTGCCATAACGGAACGGAAATGAAGCAGAGGAGTGGTTTTCATGAAAAAAATCCCCCGCATAACGGCAGCGGTCCTGCTCATCGCGCTGCTGCTGTCCCTGTGTGGGTGCGGCTCGTCGGACGGCAAGACGCACCTGACCTTCCAGATCTGGGACACGGCGCAGCGCTCCGGTATGCAGGCCATGTGCGACGCCTACACCGCCCAGCACCCCGATGTGGTCATCGACGTGCAGGTGGTCAGTTGGAACGAATACTGGACCAAGCTGGAGGCCGCCGCCGAGTCCAACACGATGCCCGACATCTTCTGGATGCACACCAACCAGCTTCTGTACTACGCCGATTTCGGCATGCTGGCCGATGTGACCGACCTGTACAACGATGTGGAGAGCGGTTACTATCAGAACCACTTCTCCGACATCTCCCTGGGCAACGTCAGCGGTTCCGACGGGCGCTACTATGGCGTGCCCAAGGACAAGGATAACGGCGTGCTGGTGTATAACAAAGAGATGTTCGACCAGGCCGGTGTGGCCTATCCCGACGACGACTGGACCTGGGACGACCTGACGGATGCCTCCCAGAAGATCTACGACGCCACCGGGAAATACGGCTACCTGGCCTATCTGGACGATCAGCTGGGCTACTGGTCCTACGTCTACCAGAACGGCGGCTACATCCTCAGCGCCGACAAGACCGCCTCTGGCTTCAACCAGCCCGGCGGCAAGGAGGCCATGGAGTTTTACATCGGGTTGCAAAAGAACGATTGGTGCCCTGACCAGAACTTCTTCACCCAGAACGGCGCGGGCGCCACGTTCTGGTCCGAGCGGGGCGCCATGTTCATGGAAGGCTCCTGGAGCCTGCTGGGCGCCCTGGAGAACAACCCCAAAATGGACGGCAAGTGGGACATCGCCAAGCTGCCCAAGGCTCCCAACCCGGTCCACACGGACGAGAGCCTGGACCAGGACGGCCGGGCCTGTATGTCCAACGGCCTGTGCTACTCCACCGGCGCCCACGGCAAAAAACTGGACATCGCGCTGGACGTCATCAAATACTTCGGCACCGAGGAGGCGCAGATCATTCAGGGTGAATCCGGCGCGGCTATCCCCGCCTATCTGGGCGCCGAAGAGAGCTGGCGGAAAGCTTGGGATAAGTTCGACTATAAAATCAACATCGACTGCATCTTTGAGCAGTTCGACTACGCCATCCAAGTGCCTTACAACTCCGCCAGCCCCCGCTGGAAGAGCCAGGTGCTGGACGTGCTGACTCAGATCTATGCCGGAAACCAGGACGTTGATGCCGGCCTGGAGAAGATCGAGAGCATTGTTAACACGGAAACCCAGAAAAAACTGGCCGATAACTGAGAGGAGGGCGTACTGTGAAAAGAAAATTGTCGGTCGCCGAGCGGCGGGAGGAAAACTGGGGCTGGATCATGGTGGCCCCCACCATCATTGGCCTGTTCGTGCTGAACATCTGGCCCTTTATCCAGACCATCTATACCAGCTTCTGTGAGCACCTGGGCTTCGGCCACTACAAGTTCATCGGCTTAAACAACTACATCGAGATGTTCCAGGCCCCCGAGTTTTGGAAGGCCACCTGGAACACCGTCAAGTTCTGTATCCTCACTGTGCCCATCGGCGTGATCCTGGCCCTGTTCGTGGCCATGCTGCTGAACACCAAGGTGAAGTTCAAGGGCGGCTTCCGCACCATCTTCTTCCTGCCCCTGGTGTGCGCCCCCGCCGCCATCGCCATGGTGTGGCAGGTCATCTTTAACGGCGACAGCGGCATCCTGAACCAGCTCCTGGGCGCCGACATCCAGTGGATCACCAATCCCAAGACCGCCATCGTGGCCGTGTCCATTGTCTCCATCTGGAGCAGCGTGGGTTACGACGCGGTGCTGCTGCTGGCCGGTTTGCAGAACATCCCCAAGACCCTATATGAGGCCAACAGCATCGACGGCGCGGGCAAGGTCCGGCAGTTCTTCACCATCACACTGCCCATGGTCTCCCCCACCATGTTCTCCGTGCTCATCATGCGCCTGATGGCCTCCATGAAGGTGTACGACCTGATCTACATGATGTCCGACGACACCAATCCGGCCATGGCCGATATGCAGAGCCTGATGTACCTGTTCTACCGCTCGTCTTTTGTCAGCGGCGACCGCGGCTACGGTTCCGCCATCGTCATCTGGACCGTGGGCTTGATCCTTCTCGTGACCCTGTTCCAGTTCTGGGCCCAGAAGAAGTGGGTCAACTACGACATTTAAGGAGGAGCCTGGAATGAAAAGTGTAAATTCGCTGCATCGCTCTTACGCCATTGCCAAATTCCTCACCTACTTCGCCCTGATTGTGGGCGCCCTCATTATGATTTTTCCCTTCGTGTGGATGGTCCTCACCAGCTTCAAGACCCAGGCGGAGAGCGTGAGCATTCCGGCCACCTTCTTCCCCTCCGAGTTTCGGCTGGACGGCTACAAAAAGGTCCTTGAGAACCTGCCCTTCGTCAAACTGTACTGGAACACCATCCTGCTGGTATTCCTCCGCGTGGTCTTCGCTATCGCCTTCAGCTCCATGGCGGGCTACGCCTTTGCCAAGCTGAAGTTCCGCGGCAAGAACATCCTGTTCACCATCGTGCTGATGCAGATGTCCCTGCCCAGCCAGATTTTCATCATCCCCCAGTACCAGATGGTGGCAAAGCTGGGATTGGTCAACACCATCGCGGGCCTGGTGTTCCCCGGCCTGGTCAGCGCCTTCGGCGTGTTCTTCCTCCGGCAGACCTATATGGGCATCCCGGAGGAGATTGGCGAGGCCGCCTATCTGGACGGATGCAACCAGTTCCAGACCTTTTACAAGGTCATGTTCCCCCTGACCGGCACCTCTGTGGCCGCCCTGACCATCTTCACCGCCGTATTTGCCTACGGTGACCTGATGTGGCCCCAGATCGTGAACAATGACATCAATATGTTCACCCTGTCCGCCGGCCTGTCCACCCTGCGGGGCATGGACACCACCAACTTCCCCATGCTGATGGCCGGTTCCCTGCTGGCCATGCTGCCTATGATCGTTCTGTACCTTATCTTCCAGCGCCAGTTCGTGGAAGGTATTGCCGGTACTGGCGGCAAATAAAACCCGCGCCTTCTCCCCTTTGTCCAACAGCCCCGGCGCGTAAGCACCGGGGCTGTTGGTTTCAAACGGCGGACCCAAACCTTGCGCTCCCGCGGAAAATGCTCTATAATCATCACGTCATATTTTACTTTTCGTCAGAGGAGGGGCCTCTATGATCATTCTTGACCAGGAAAACAAACTTATCACTCTGCACACCAAAAATACCACCTACCAGATGAAGGTCTGGGACTATAACGTGCTGCTGCACAGCTACTACGGTCCTCGTATTTCGGGCGGCGACCTGTCCTATCTTCTTCGCTGCAAGGACCGGGGTTTTTCCCCCAACCCCAATGAAGCGGGAAGCGATCGAACCTTTTCCCTGGACACGTTCCCTCAGGAATACTCCACCTGTGGTGTGGGAGATTTCCGCTTGCCTTCTATCGCATTGGAGCTCCCCAATGGGAGCCGGACCGCAGATCTGAGGTATGTGGACAGCGAGGTACGCAGAGGCAAGTATGCATTGGAAGGTCTGCCCTCCTTCTACGGCACGGAGGAAGAATGGGATACCCTCTCGGTCACGCTGACCGACGCCGCCGCGCAGGTAGAGGTCGAATTGCTCTATGGCGTGTTGGAGAAGTATGATCTGATCACTCGGGCCGTCAGGATCGTCAACCGGGGGAATGGAATGGTTCGCCTGTGCAGTTGCGCTTCGCTGTGCCTGGACTTTGTCCGCTCCGATTTGGATATGATCACATTTAACGGCGCTCATGTCATGGAGCGTTGTCCGAGCCGCACCCATCTGCACCCTGGCATTCAAAGCGTGGACAGCACCCGGGGAGCTTCCAGCCATCAGCATAACCCCTTTGTTATCCTGTGCGACCGAAACACAGATGAGGACCATGGTCTGTGCTATGGCGCCATGCTGCTGTACAGCGGCAATTTCCAAGCGGCAGCAGAGCTGGATCAGTTTGAGAATTCGCGCTTGGTCATGGGTATCAGTCCCCGCCAATTCAGTTGGACGCTTGAGCCCGGAAAATGCTTTACGGCTCCGGAAGCGGCCCTGATTTGTTCTCCTGCCGGCTTTGGACAGATGAGCCGGCAGTTCCATCGAAGCATCCGGCACAACCTGATTCACGATCCCTGGAAGGGCCGCCGCAAGCCGGTACTCATCAACCATTGGGAGGCCACGGAGATGTACTTCACCGCGGACAAGCTGGTGGACATCGCTAAGGAAGCTCCTCATCTGGGAATTGAGCTGTTCGTCATGGATGATGGCTGGTTCGGCGCGCGCAACAGCGACAATGCAGGTTTGGGGGATTGGACCGTCAACGAAGAGAAGCTCCCCGGCGGCCTTGAGGCACTGGTTCCCCGCATCAAAAAGCTGGGGATGGAATTCGGCATCTGGATCGAGCCGGAGATGGTCAATGAGGACAGTGATCTTTACCGCGCCCATCCGGACTGGGCACTCAGTGTCCCGGGCCGCAAGCCCAGCCGGGGCCGGGAACAGCTTGTGCTGGATTTCTCACGGCGGGATGTGCGGGATCATGTATATGAGCAGATCAAGGCGGTCCTGTCCAGCGCCGATATCTCTTATCTGAAATGGGACATGAACCGGAGCCTCACTGAAGTGTGGTCCGCCGCTCTGCCTGCGGACCGGCAGGGAGAAGTTTATCATCGCTATGTCCTGGGCGTATATGAGTTCGCAGAGCGTCTGCGCAGGGATTTCCCCGATATGCTCATTGAGGGGTGCTGCGGCGGGGGCGGCCGCTTTGACGGCGGTATGCTCTATTACACCCCCCAGATCTGGTGCAGCGACAACTCGGATGCGGTAGACCGTTTGCGCATTCAGTATGGCACCTCTTTCTGCTATCCGGTTTCCACTATGGGCGCCCATGTTTCCGCAGTGCCTAACGGAACCACCGGCCGTATCACGCCCATGGAAACGCGGGGCGTTGTCGCCATGCACGGAACCTTTGGATATGAGATGGACCTGAGCAAGTGTACCCGGTCAGAGAAAGAGATCGCCCGGAGACAGACAGCTTTCTTCAAAGAGCACTATGATCTGATTCAGGATGGAGACTACTACCGGCTCAGCGACCCGTTCCAAAATGGTCCCTATACGGCGTGGGAACACGTTTCTCACGATAAAAAAGAGGCTTTAGTCAGTCTGGTTACCGGTTCGTTCCGCGGAGCGCCTCCGTTCCTGACTCTGCGCGTTAAAGGGCTGTCCCCGGAATTGAACTACCAGATCAATGGCGAGGGCAGTTGGCCCGGTGATGTGCTCATGCAGGTGGGCTGCCCATTGCCAATACTCCAGGGAGACTACCAATCGCTCCAGTTTTATCTGAAAGCGGAATAAAATCAGGATGGCGGGGAAAGTATGCCTTTCCCCGCCATCCTGATCAGGTCGGTTCGTACAATTTGTTCTTGCTGCGCCATTCCCGGGGTGAAACGCCATAACGCTGCTTAAATGACCTCGAAAAATGGAGCTGGTTGGGATAGCCGCACAAAATGGCAATGTCGCCAATGGACATCGACGTGGTCTTCATCATCTCTGAGGCCTTGGCCAAACGCATACGGATAAGAAATTCCTGGGGCGGGCAGCCCTTGCTTTCCTTAAACAGCTTACTGAAGTAACTGCGGTTGAGCTTGCACACTGCCGCAATCTCCTCGATGGACAAATCTCGTTGGTAATTTTGTTCCATAAAATGAATAGCCTCTTGAATGTAGAAATCCTTCAATTGGACTCCGTGAGATTCCCGCTTGGTGGCAGAGGACTGAATCAGAGCATCCAGAAACAGACACAGGTGCCCAATTTGATGGAGTGTCGAAGCTGTGGGATTGCTGGCGATATACAGCATCGTGTCCTTGAGTTTCTCGGATAGGGCGAGATCCTTTGATCGATAGACGGGTTGTGAATCTCCCAAACCGGCAGCATCCAAATAACCTGGCGCCCGCAGGCCATCAAACTCCAGCCAGACATATTTCCAGGGATCATCCCGATTTGCGCTATATGTATTGATTTGACCGGGTGAAATAAGGAAGCCCTGCCCAGCCTCTAAATCATACCGTTGGGTAGCTTCTTCGGCAGTGTAGTGATCTAAAAAGCCCCGGCCAGAAATCACATAATGAAACAGATAGTGATTACGAACGAAAGGGCCGAATGAATGGAGAGGGGAGCACTGTTCCCAGCCGTATTGATACAACCGCAGACCCAGCAGCTCCTCATTAGGGGACACGGAAAAAGAAAAATCATCCATATCAGGCTGCGTCCTTTCTCTTTTCAATATGAAGGGCGTTGATCTGGATCATCTGTAAAACTCCGATGGCAAGACAAGTATACTATAAAAATTTACTGAAATCAACTGAGGAAAGGGGAAATTCCGACTATTCCATGGTGAAAAAACATACAGGCTCTAAATTTGGGGGGAGCTAGGGCGCGAATTTTGAGTCGACGAAAGGCCAGCACCACACTCCATCCAGCCTCTGTTTATACTCGGCATCACTGAGTTCACCCCTCAATGCCGCGTCCCGCCAGTCCTGGATCATTGCCACCTGCCGATTCCATTCGTCTGTGCTGATGCTTTTTCTGCTCTTCCGGCCTTTCAAACGGTTATAGGCTTTGGCGTATTCCCTGTGAATCGGCGCTTCATTTTTGTGCTTCTCCTTTCGATGCGCACCTACCTGACGGCAGGTGCGTTTTGTTTCGCCCGGGGCAATGCGGTTGCAATATACCGTGTCATGCCCACCCACCGTCAGGAAAAAGTGTCTGCAATTGTGGCAGCGCCGCAAGGCCGGAACAGGCTGCGCCACTCAACTCAACGAGAAACTTTGGGAAGGCCGGTACTCCCCCATCTGGCCGGACGGCAAAAAACATGCCCGCAATGTCTATGCTCACAGCGAGGAGGAGTGCGAAAGGTTACTGGCAGAAATGATGGCGGAGATGAAAGCGGAGATCGCCGCCGAGACGGAGCATCTGAACGTTGACCCCAAAGCTGGCTGACAAAGTCTACGGCCCACCGGGAAAACACCCCGGTGGGCCGATTTTTTTGTCTGCGGCTTGTTATGTGGCCGAACCCAAAGTGCAGAAATCAAAATTCAGAAAAAGTTCTAACAACAAAGCAAAACCCGCTATTCTCAGCAGAAAACAGCGGATTTTGTGGAGCTGCTATCCAGATTTGAATTATGGCAGGCCCGCTTTATCCGCCCTAAAAGTGTCACAAACAGTACCGAATTCCACGATTTCCCATCACTTAACGTACCGTTTAACCCCAAGCAGTCACAGCTAAAATCAAGCGCGTAAGGGAAAAAATAAGGGAAAACTTTGGCCGCGCCGATATGCAAAACCATGGAAACACGTAAGAGCCCGCCCCGGAGAAATCCGGGGCGGGCTTCTTTTTTGTCATGTGCACTTCAATTCTCAGCCGGGGTAAGCCGCGTCAATGAGGGCGCGGGCGACCTTTATACCATCCCGGTCGTTGCGTCCGCTATAACCATGCTTAGCCTCATGCTCAGCAAACGTAAATACAGTTGCGCTGCTGGTAATAGGTTCCGCCTATTTGCTCAAATGCAGACTTTTCCATGATATTTACCTCCAAAGTGTTGAATATCCCTGCAATTCAATCACTTTCGGCTGTCTGCAAATAGATAAGGGAGAGGTAACTGTCAGCGCCGGGGCGATTTTGTAGTTTTTCGCCGAACAGAAAATGTCGAAAAATGGCGGGTAAAGGTGTACAGCCTTTGGATAATTATACTTGCCGTTTTTGCCTGTCAAGCCTAAAACAAGCTGATAAATCAGGGCTTGACAGGCTTCAAGCCGGCAAGTTGGCTGGTGTATAAGGCTGCATAACACATGTATGCCATCCAGCAAAAAGCGACATTCCATTTCGGCGAAAAATGACATTTTGAAATGGCGCTGACAGTAACTTCCTTACGTTACCTCTCCCTTCCGGAAAGTCTTTTTTCGCTGCTGTATTTGGACACGGACAAATTGGATCTGCTGGTGAAGCGGATCAACAGGGCCATCCGCGAATTTCTGCCGTCCAAAAACGAGCGGTATGCGCATGAGGCGGTAGCGGGTTTGGAGGAGCTGGCCCGCGTCCGTGTGTACTTCGAGCTGACGCGACTGGAGTGGCGCTGGCGGTAAAGCCAACGGCAACGAGAACCGCAGCGAATGGCTTCCTCACAAGCGCATCACCCGTATCCCCGCATATATCGGCGAGACTCAGCGGCAGATCATCGACCTGTTTGATCATGCGCTGAACATAGTCGGGGAGAAAAAAACGCTGCCCGAAAGGATCGCAAAATACTATCGATGGTTCAAAGAACACCACCGCTTCGAGGCCGTAGACGATCAGGCCTTCACCGATGTGCTCTACTCTGACAGCATCTACGGCATCATTGACTTCCATCTCCGGGAGTGCGTGAAGCGGGAGACGCGGCTGCGGGTGTGCAAGAACTGCGGGAAGTATTTCGCCATCCAGGGGCGCTCCACCGCCGAATACTGTGACCGTATTTTTGACGAGAAGGGCTGCACCTGCAAGCATGTGGGTGCCATCGCGCTGTGGACGAAAAACAAGAGCAGCGACGAGGCGTTCAAGCTCTACCGCAGGGAGTACAAGAAGCGGTTTGCCTGGATCAAGGCGGGGAAAATTTTGCCGGAGGAGGTCTACGCCTGGGGCGAGAGGGCCAGGGAGAAAAAGGCTGAGTGCGAGGAGGGGCAAATCACGCTGGAGGAGTTTGAGGCGTGGCTGAAGGAGATTTGATTATTGAACAAGGCATGGATCCTATTATTCTGGATCCATGCCTTGTGAAAAACAGAGATTGATTTGCCGCACAGTTTGGGTAGCAAATCCCAGCTTTTCAGAACATTCTTCCTGGGAACACTCCCCAAAGTATAGACGTTTTAGTAGTTCTGCTTATCCAATTACATCACCTTGCGGAACAGCTCCTTGAAGCCCTCCACCCTGGCGGCTTGGCTCTTTGGATCCGTCAGGGGCTTGGGCGTGTTGACCCCCAGCAGGCTCCACGTACCCGAGGAGATGTAGAGCTGGGGAGAGCCGGAATCACCGTTTCCGTCCTGCTGTCACGGTAGGCATAGCAGGGCCAAACCTCCTCGCCTCCCCGGAGGAGCACGTAGTCGCACCCCCAGGTGTCAATGGCCAGGCTCACAATGTCCGGGAACCGCTCCAGCGCCCGGTCGATCTCCGCCCTGACGTGGGCCCGCCGCGCGTGCAAAGCCCGCCGGCGTTGCCTATGTTCGGGCTATCTCGGAGGCGAGCCGCCCGGCCTTTCCCCGCCGGTCAGCTTCCCGCTTCCACGACCCGGACCCGCTGGCCCGTAGCGTCGATGTACACCGTCACCGTGTCGGCAAAGTTGCGGCACTCGCCCAGGCTGCCGAACTTCTGGACCTTGATGCCGTCGGAGCCGGGGTCCCAAACCGTATCTGCGCCTACATTCAGGCTTCCCTCATAGACGCCTCCGCTGCTGCCCAATATCGTCCTCACCCAGTCGGGCATGTTGCCGGATCCCCCTGTGGAGGCCGCGGCGTTGAAGCACTGCACGTCCTCGTCCACCGGGTACACGCCCTTGCTGGTGCGCACATACATGACGCCGCCCTGGGTGTAGAAGTCGGAGGAGCGCACCTTTGGAATGGCCTGGAGGTAGGTGACGCTGGGAACGCCTTCATATTCCGTCACCGCGCCGTAGCCGCTGCTGTAGAGGCGGGTACCGACGGGATAGGTCTTGTCCCCGTCCTTGCCGGTGAACACCAGCCCCTGCATCGGCTGGAGCGTCCACCTGTCCTTGTCTGCCGTTACGCCGGAGGACAGCTTCACCAGCTTGTAGCCGTTAACCACGTCAATCCGCCCGTACTCCGCCCCGTCCCCGGAGTAGTTGGCCAGGATAATCAGGTCGATCATGCCGGCGCTGCCCTTGTGGTACTGGGCGACGGTGACGTTGGAGGGCAGCTCGGACAGGCTCCTGACCACCAGGCCGCTGCCGCTGCGCTCAAACACCTGCACGTTGGGGCTCACCTGCGACTTGTCCAGGGTCAGATCCACCGTGTTGAACTGGGCGAACAGCTTCTTTCCCACCGGGCCAAGGGAGAGGGCGCCCTCCTTGGCGGAGGCGTTGAGGATATCCCCCGCGTAGGCTTTGTCCTCCAAAACGCCGCCGGTCAGCGCCAGATTACAGCCCAGAAGCTGGAAGCTGTCCCCGCTGACCACGCCCAGGGCGAAGGAGGAAACCGTTCTGTCCTTCTCCGCCTCCTTGGGCAGCAGCCCGGCCACCTTGCCGCCGGCGGTGAGCATCAGCGTGAAGGAGTCCCCGATCTTCTTCCCGGAGAAGTCCCCGATGGCGTCCGCCATCACATCCAGCTCGTTCCCCCCCGCCACGGTGATCCGGTTGGGGGAGGAGGGAGACGGCGACGCGTTCTCATACACGCAGGGCAGGCGCACATCGCACACGTCCAGCACCCTGGTCACAGGGTCGTAGGTGACCACGTCGTACTGCTTGATGGCGCTCATGGGGACGGACGCGCCGTTTTTGCGGATGGTATAGTTGCGGTCATTGCCGGTGATGGCGCTGAAGATCTCCTCGTTGGCCCCCCGGTTCCCCACCACCAGGAACCGGGTCTCGGAGCTGCCCTCCGCCCGGTACAGCCCCACCACCTTGCCCTGGTCCAGGTAGAGGGTCACCATAGTACCGTTGCGCAGGCTTGCCATGTACTCCTTGTAGGTGGTCACGCTCCCCTCGCGGGTGGAGCCGGTGTACACCGGGGTGTCCTCCGACAGGGCGTAGCGCTGGTTATTGAGATAGAGATAGTATGCCTCTTTGCGCTGTACCGCTCCGGTGGCGCAGGAGGACTCGTCGGGCAGGAGGGTGACGAAGCGCCCCTGCTTATCAATTACGGCCCATCCCCGTTTGCCCAGCAGAGACTGGTCCACCGAGCCGGCGGCCAAATAGGTTTTGGTGCCCTCTCCGGTGGCCACCACAACCCAACCCGGCCGGCCGTTGACGGTGGCGTCGGTAGCCAGGAGGATGGCGTCCCCGTCCGGCTCGCCCACCTTGGCGGCGTAGGGCTTGCCGTCCTCCTTGGTGGGGGCGGACAGCATATGGTAGAACAACAGGGCGGTCTGTCCTCGGGTGATGGGATCGGAGGGCTTCTCTATCCCAAGGTTCTGGTCCAATCCAAGCTGCGTGGCGGCTTCAACGGCGCTGTGGGGCCAGGCCCGGTTGGCCTCCTCGCCGTAGCCCAAAATCCGCAGTACCAGGGTGGCCGCTTCCTGATAGGTGACCTCCCGGTCCGGCCCAAACCTCCCGTTGCCCAGGCCCAGCATCAGCCGCGTGCCCGACTCCACCGGCACCTCGGTGATAGCGGCCAGGTTCACATAGCCCCGGGCCCAGTGATTCTTCATGTCGATGAAAATGGTGCGGTAGGCCTGGGCCTCGGCCTGCTCGCCCATGCCCATGATCTCCACCGCCATTTTGCAAAGCTGCGCCCGGGTCAGGCGGCCATCGGGGGAGAACTCCCCCTCCCCGGTGCCGGACACCACGCCCAGGGCGGACAGCGCGTCCGCCGCCTGAGATATCTGCTGGTCCGTCACGTCCTGAAAGCGGCCGGCATGGGCCGGCAGCACCGCCAGCGACAGCGCCGCCGCCAGGGACAGCATCAGGGCCAGCGCCCGTGTTTGTTTGATCGGTCTCATGTATATTCCTCCTTATTCCGCCCGCAGGGCCTCCACCGGCTGGAGGCTGGACGCCTTGATGGCAGGGTACATCCCAAACAGCACCCCCAGCGCCACCGAGAAGGCGAACGCCCCGACGGCGATGGTGGAGCTGGGCCAGAGAATCATGCCCTGGAGCAGGAATTTCCCCGCGATAAGGGCCCCCATGCACCCCAGCAGGATGCCGATCAGCCCGCCGATGCCGCAGATCACCGCCGCCTCAATGAGGAACTGGACGATGATGCTCTTGCGCTCCGCGCCGATGGCCTTGCGGATGCCGATCTCCCGGGTGCGCTCGGTGACGGTGACCAGCATGATGTTCATGATGCCGATGCCGCCCACCAGCAGGGAGATGCCCGCGATGGCCCCCAGCACCAGGGACTGCATCAGGCTCTGCTCCTGCACCTGGTCGGCCCAGTTGTTGTTGCTGGACACATCGTAGTACCCGTTCTCGCCGTTGGTGATAAAGCCCCCCAGAAAGGCCTTCAGCCTGGCGATGGCCAGGGTGGTGTCGGTGGCGCTGCGGGCTTTCACCACGTACTGCTCAATGTTCTGGTTGTTGTTCAACGTGCGGTTGAAGGTGTAGGGCAGCAGCACCACGTTGTCCATACTGCTCATGCCCTCCAGCCCGGTGGGTTCATACCAGCCCACCACCAGGAAGGGCTGGCTGTTGATGAAAATCGTCTCCCCCACCGGGTCCACGAAGTCGAACAAAATCTTCTTCGCCCCGCCCCCCAGCACGCATACCTTGTTGGTCTTCTCCACGTCCAGGAAGGACAGCTCCCGGCCCCCTCCCAGAGTGTAGTTGTTGCACATCCCGAACTGGTCGGAGCCGAGCTGGATGGACAGGCGCTTGGTCCAGTCGTCATAGTTTTGGGTGCTGAAGGTTTTCGCGCCATACTTGATGGTGATGTCCTGCCACACCTCGATCTGGGGCGTGACTCCGATCACCAGATCCTGCATCCCCAGGCAGTATTCGTACAGCAGGTCGGAGACGTTTCCGGAGCTCCCATAGTACTGGAAGGCGTACACCTGGATTTTGTTCTCGCCCTGGGCCTCCAGATATTCCATGTTCCGCTTGTTCATGCCCTGGACCACCGACACCATGATGACCACGCTGGCCACGCCGATGATGATGCCCAGCATGGTGAGGAAGGAGCGCATTTTCTTGGAGGCGATGGACTTGAATGCCATCTTAAACGCCTGCATCAGGTTCACAGCCAGTCCACCTCCTGATGTGCGTCGGATATGATTTTGCCGTCGGACAGCCGCACCACCCGGGGGGCGGTGGCGGCGATGCCGTCGTCGTGGGTGATGAGCAGGATGGTGGTGCCCTCCCGGTAGAGCTGCTGGAGGATGGACAGCACATGCCGCCCGGTTTTGGAGTCCAGGGCGCCGGTGGGCTCGTCGGCCATGATGATGGGGGGGTGGGTGGCGATGGCCCGGGCGATGGCCACCCGCTGCTGCTGGCCGCCGGACATCTGGCCGGGCCGGTGATGGGCCCGGCCATCCATCCCCACCCGGGCCAGGGCGGCCATAGCCAGCTCCTCACGCTCGAAGATGGAGGTGCCCCGGTAGATCAGGGGCAGGATCACGTTGTCCAGCGCGTCCAGGTCCTGGAGCAGGTTATAGCCCTGGAAGATGAAGCCGATTTCCCGGTTGCGGATATGGGCCAGCTCCTTGTCTTTCAGCGAGGTCACGTCGGTGCCGTTCAAGTCGTACCGGCCCCGGGTGGGCACGTCCAGGCAGCCCAGTACGTTCATCATGGTGGACTTGCCCGAGCCGGACGCCCCCACGATGGCCACGAACTCCCCCCGGTCGATCTGGAGGGACACGCCGTCCAGCGCCCGCACCTCGCTCTCCTGGCCCTCGTTGTAGATCTTATAGAGGTCTTGAATATCGATGAGCATGGCGCCACCTCAGCCGACCATGATGCCGCCGCCCATGCCGTTATCCTGGTCCGTCATGTAGTTGATGAACACCATGTCCCCGTCCTCCACGCCGGAGACGATCTCCACCACCTTGGGGTCGGGAATCCCCGTGACAACCTGCACGGGCCAGTAGCCCTCCTCCGGGCCGGGCACGCCGGTGATGGACGGGTCCAGCTCAATGGCGTTGTCCGGCCGTTCCTCCCGCTGAACGAACACCACGGTCTGTTTGTTGCCCTCTGCGTCCAGCACGGACTTCACCGCCGTGGTGGGCACCAGCACGCAGTTGTCCGACTCGCTAGTGACGAAGGAGTAGTCCAGCCACACCCCGGCGTACAGGGTGCCGTCGTAGTTGTCCACCTCCAGGACGACGGGGTAGGTTGACATGCCCTGTCCCGCCTCGCCCTGCATGGCGATATTGCTCACTATACCCATATAGGAATTGCCGTTGTAGTCGGACAGGGTGATCGTATCCCCCAGCTTGACAAAGCCGATGTTCCGGTCGTCCACCTGGATGGTCACCGTCATGACGGTGGTGTTCTGGATGGTGACCACCGCGTCGCCCGCTTTCACCTCGCCGCCCTCGGCAATGGTGCAGGAGATGACGGTGCCGTCGATGGGGGCGGCGGCGTTCAGCGCGTCCACCGCGGCCTGGGCCTCGTTCAGCCGCTCCCGGGCGGCGGTGAGCTGTTCGTCCAGGCTCTCCGAGCCCATGGTGAGCAGGGCCTCCCCGGCGGACACCTTGGCATGGTTGAGCAGGCGGCTGCTCAACAGCGGCCCCCCGGCTTTGGTGACCAGGTTCCGGATCTCGTAATACTGGGTCTTGCTCTGCTCATAGGGATAGATGGGCAGACCGTCTCCGTCCTTCAGCACGGCGGACGCCTCCATCTCGGCGGTGAGGGTGCCGGGATTGTCGAAGGCGATGATTACCTCGAAATAGATGCCCCCCTCGGGGGTGATGAAGCTGACCTTGTTGATCTGCTCCACCCTGCCCTCCCCGGTGTACATCACTGCGGGGACGGACACCTGGGCGCTCTGGCCCACCCGGATGTCGCCCTCATAGGCATAGCTGAAATAGAGGGACAGCTTCAGCCTGGTGTCGTTCACCAGGGTGGCCATCTGGCTGCCCTCCCCCACTTCGTCGCCGGGACTGAGCGCCAGGACATTTTCCGGGACGTCGATCAGCTTGCCCGAGAAGGGGGCCGCAAGGGTCAGGTTGGCCAGCTTCTCGTTGAGGGAATCCATCTGCTGCTGGGCGGTGGCCAGGGCGTCCTGGGCGGTCTCGCTGTACACGGAAAACAGGGGCTGCCCGGCAAAGACCACATCCCCCTGGGACACCAGCACCTGCTCCACGGTGCCGTTGGCCGGGATGGTGACGGTGGAGGTCTCTTTGGCGGTGGCGTTGCCGCTGCCCTGCACGGTGCTCTGGATGGAGCCTATGTAGGCGGGCTCGGCGTAGATATCCCCCAGGGAGTCGTCCTCCCGGAATACCAAAAGCCACATTCCAAATATGATCCCGGCCAGCACGGCCGCCGCCGTCACGCCGGCGATAACGCGCTTGACCAGCTTTCTCTTCTCCGCGGCGGTGCGCACCCGCTTTTTAGGGGCGGGAGCCTCCCACGGCTCCTGCTTTGGGGCCTGCTCCGGGGCCTGTTCGGGGACCTGCTCTGTTTTCAGCTCTTCCTGGGCCTCGGGTGTCTTAAGGTCGGGCATGGTATCGTTCCTCCTGTCGTCGGACTGGGAAAGCGCACCCCTCGGGGGGACGCTTGTTCGCAGTTTTTAGTATATCGGGGAAGAGCTGGAAAAACAACAACAATCCTGTAACAATTTTGCATCAAAATATTTAAGTTCTCATTAAGATTTCCTTCGCCGCCTGCGGTTAAAGAAAAAAACGCCTGTTGAACCGGTCCAACAGGCGCTTTTGTTCACTTTTCAGTGATTATCGAAAAATACGCCGCGCCGTCCAATTTCCCTTACCCCGGCAGGAAGTCCTCCCGCATGGGGTTGAAAATGTCCAGCAGCGCCCCGGCCTCCAGGCAGGTGCAGCCGTGGACCACGCCGTCCGTCTTGAGCAGGGTGTCCCCCGGCCCCACCTCACGGGTTTCGCCATCGATGGTGAAGGAGAACCGGCCGCTGACCACATAGGTGATCTGGGTATGGGGGTGGCTGTGGAGCGCGCCCACCGCCCCCTGCTCAAACCGGTTTTCCACGCACATGAGCTGGCTGTTATAGGCCAGTACCCGGCGCACCACGCCCGGGCCCGCCTCCTGGGGCAGGGTGTCCTGATGGGGCACCCACCGCTGATCCTGTTTGGTAAACATACCTCAAAACCTCCTCGCAGAAACAGGCCGGGGCCGTCCGGCGCCCCGGACCCATCGTCCATTCAGATACCGGGTCCGGGTCAGCCCAGATACTTCTCCAGCGTCGCCCGCACCGCGCCGGGGCCCGCCAGCATCTCCCGCAGCATCCCGCCCACCTTGGCCGCCAGCCCGATTTCCACCAGGTCCGCCGCGAACAGGGCCGGGTTGGACAGGATGGGGGTCAGCGCCCCGTCGGAGGCGCTGGCCGGCTGGCCCAGCTCCACGCCGGACAACTGCTGTTGCAGGGTATCCAGCATGGGGTCGGCGCTGCACTCCATGGGCTTCCCCTCATCGTCCACCGCAAGCAGGTAGCGCAGCCACCCGGCGATGGCCAGGGGGATAAAGGTCAGATCCGTGACCTCCAAGTCGGGCCGGGCCACATAGCTCTTGATGGTATCGCCAAAGCGGATGGGCGCCTTCTGGCTGGTGTCGGTGGCGATGCGCTGGGGCATGTCGGGGATAAAGGGGTTGGGCAGGCGCTGGTCGATGACCTCATGGATAAAGTCCATGGGGCTGAGGATTTTGGGGTCCACCACCACGGGGATGCCCTCGTCGTAGCCGATTTTTTCCACCAGGGCCTTGAGCTGGGGGTCCTTCATCTCGGCAGCGATGGAGTCGTAGCCCAGCAGGCAGCCGTATACCGCCAGGGCGGTGTGCAGGGGGTTGAGGCAGGTGGTCACCTTCATCTTTTCGGTGTTGTTCACCGTGTCCCGGTCGGTCATATACACCCCCGCCTGTTCCAGCGGCGGGCGGCCGTTGGGGAAGCGGTCCTCCACCACCAGGTACTGGGGCCGCTCGGCGTTGACAAAGGGCGCGATAAAGGTGTTCTTGGAGGTGACGATGGGGGCCATGTCCTCGATCCCGGCGGCAGCCAGGGCCTCCTCCACCACCTTGGCGGGGCGCGGGGTGATCTTGTCGATCATGGACCAGGGGAAGGAGACCTTGCCCTCATCCGACACCCAGTCGGCAAACGCCTGGGACACATGCCCTCGCTTCCGCCACTGCTCCACCACCGTCATGACGCTGGAACGCAGCTTCTCCCCGTTGTGGGAGCAGTTGTCCATGCTGACCACAGCCAGGGGCGCGCCTCCGGCGTTAAACCGCTCCAGCAGCAGGGCGGCGGTCATGCTCATGGCGTGGGAGCAGCCCTCCGGGCCCTTCTCAAAGTCGGCCTGGACAAAGGGGAAGAACTCCCCCTGGATATTGGTCAGGGCGTAGCCCTTCTCGGTGATGGTATAGCTCACCATTTGAAGGGAGGGGTTGCGGAAGACGGCCTTCAGCTCCTCCATATCCCCCGGGAACGCGCCCCCGGCCCGCAGCCCCCGGGCGATAGAGGCGATAACCTCCTTTTCCATGGCGCCGTCGGGCAGCAGCGAGACCATCAGGGTCATACTGTCGAAGGGGGTATAAATTTTGTCGATGATGTCGTAGTCAAAGGTGTCCGCGGCGATGATGCCGCCCTTCACCAGCCCCCGGTCCAGCAGGTCCTGCTGAAGCTTGGCGATAAAACCGCGGAAGATGTTGCCCGCGCCGAAGTGGACCCAGGTAGGGGCCCTCTCCGTCTCGGCGCACATGGCGTTCCAGTCGAAAGCGGGCAGCTTGACCCCGGCCTGTTCCCAGGCGGCCCGGTCGCGTAACCCTTTGTCACATAATTTCACGCGATTCCCTCCTTGTTGAAAATGAGGCGCGCCGCCGTTTCCCCGGCGGCGCACCATACGATTTGACGTGCTATCTCAGCAAAACATTTGCCAGCCCGGCTACGGCAGGCTCATAGCCGCCCAGCAGCTTGGGGATAATCAGGCTCACGTCCCGCCAGTAAGACACCAGCAGCAGCGTGATAACCATGCACACATAGAAGGGCAAGGTTGCCTTGACCACCTTTTCCATGGGCCGCTTGGCCACGGCGGAACCGATGAACAGCACCGCGCCGACGGGGGGAGTGAGCAGGCCGATGCCGCAGTTGAGCACCACCATAATGCCGAACTGGATGGGATCCAGCCCGCAGTACTGGGTGGCCACCGGCAGCAGGATGGGGGTGGCGATGAGGATGATGGGGGCCATGTCCATAATCATGCCCAGCACCAGCAGGATAACGTTCAGCAGGATGATGAGGATGTACCGGTTGTCGGTCAGGCCCACGATGGCCTGGGCCGCCAGGTCGGGGACATGGAGCTTGGTGAGGCAGTCGCCGAACACGGCGGAGGTGGCGATGAGGATCAGCACAATGGCCAGGGTGTTGACGCACTCGTCCAGGGCCCTCCACACACCCTTCCAGTCCACGCCCTTGTAGACAAAGACGGAGACGATCAGGGAGTAGATGACCGCGATGGCTGCGGACTCGGTGGCGGTGAACCAGCCGGCCACTACGCCCACGATGACAATGACGATGGCCAGCAGCGCCCAGATGGAGGTGGCAAGCTGCTTGATGAAGTTGACGATGTTGAATTTATCACCCTTGGGGTAATTGCGCTTGACGGAGATAATATAGGAGCCAATCATCAGCGACGCGGCCAGCAGGGCGCCCGGCAGATAGCCCGCCAGGAACAGGGAGCCCACGGAAATGCCGCCCGCAGTGGTGGCGTAGATGACCATGTTATGGCTGGGGGGCACCAGCAGACCCTCGCAGGAGGAGGTGATGGTGACCGCCGTGGAGAAGTCGGCGTCATAGCCCTGGTCCACCATCATGGGGATCATGATGGAACCGATGGAGGCGGTGTCCGCCGAGGCGGAGCCGGAGATGCCGCCGAAGAAGTAGGAGGCCACGATGTTCACCATGGCCAGGCCGCCCCGCATCCAGCCCACGCAGGCGTTGGCCAGGGCGATCAGCTTATCGGAGATACCGCCCTTGCCCATGAGCACGCCCATGGTGATGAAGAAGGGCACAGCCATCAGGGAGAAGGAGGAGATACCCTTCACCATCAGGCGGCAGATGGCGTTGAGGTTGTTCCCCATGGCCAGCAGGCAGAACACGGAGGACAGGCCCACGGCGTAGGCGATGGGGAAGCGCAGGAAAATCATGAGGGCAAAGGTGCCCAGCAAAACGACGATTGCAAACGTATTGGCATCCATTACTTCTGCACCTCCTCTTCCTCAACGAAGAACGATTTGATGTGATTGTAGAGCGCCTCCAGCTCGAAGACGATCATGGCGATCCCCGCCAGGGGCACCGGGAAATACATCCAGAAGCGGCTCAGCCAGGGGATGGACTCGTAAAAGCCCTTGCTGCCCAGAGTGGTGGTGTACTCCCAGCCCACCACCACCATGATGACGGCCAGCACCATCACGGCGATATCGGCCACAACGTCCAGCACCTTGACCGCCACTTTGGGCAGGTAGTTGTCGAAAGCGGTCATGCGGATATGCCCGCCGGTGCGGATGGCCAGGGCGGCGGACAGCACCGCCATGTAGGACATACACGTCAGCACCACCTGCTCGGTCCAGGCCGGGTCCTTGATGATGGCCAGGAAGCTGAGGAATTCATACTGCCTGGACCACTGCTGGCAGAACCGGCCGAGCACCGCGTAGGAGGCGATCAGGATATCGGCGACCAGCAGAATCTTGCACAGGAGCATGACAATTTTATAGGTGACGTCATAAGCGGGGCGGATCTTATCCAGGGTCGTAAAGATTTTCGGCATAGTGTTCCCTCCCTCTCGTATCACGAACGGGGGCACGGGACTGACCCGCGCCCCCGTCTCGATCGGATGATGCGTTTAACCGGCTGCCTCAGGGAGCCATATCCAGGAGCTGCTGATACAGGTCGGCCTGCTTGTCAATAGCCTCCTTGATGGCGGGAGCGCTGGAGCAGGCATCCTGCCAAGGCTTCTTGTCGGGGACGTCCACCACGTTGCAGCCCTCGTCGCGCAGTTGCTGGAGGACATCGTCCTCAGCGGACTGGGACAGGTTCTGGTTGAACTGCTGGACCTCCTTGCCGGCCTCCATGATGACCTTCTGCTGGTTCTCGGTCAGCTTGGCCCAGGCGGTGTCGGTGATGACCGCCTGGATGGCGCCCAGGGTGTGGCCGTCCAGGATCAGGTTGTTGGCCACCTCGGGGAAGGCGTTGGACTTGTAGTTGGCGATGGGCTGCTCGGCGGCGTCGCACACGCCGGTGTTCAGGGCGGAGTACAGCTCACCGAAGGAAACCACCGTGGGGGAGCCGCCCAGGCTCTCCACCATGCCGTTCATGATGGGGTCGTTGGACACGCGGATCTTCAGGCCGTCCAGGTCCGCAATGCCGTTGATGGGCTTGTTGGCAAAGAAGTGGCGGAAGCCCTCCTCACCGTAGAAGATGCCGCGCAGGGGCAGGCCGATCTCCTGGGGCTCGCTGAGGAACTCCTGAGCCAGGTCGCTGTTGGCGAAGGCCCACCAGTGGTCGCGGCTCTCAAAGGTGAAGGGCAGGGAGAGCAGCACGGACTTCTCGGCGCCGTAGCTGGTCAGGGCGAAAGCGGAGATACGGCTGATGTCGATGGAGTCGTCGCCGCCGATGATGGCGTCCAGCACGTCGTTCTCGGAGCCCAGCACGCCGGAGGGACGGAAGTCAATGGTGATGGAGCCGCCGGACTTCTCCTCCACCAGGCGCTTGAACTCGGCGCCGGTCTGGCCCACGATGGTGTCCTCAGGGTTGACCTCGGCGTACACCAGGGTCACCTTGGGGTCGTTGGCCACGTCGCCTACGTCGGAGCCGTCATCGGGGGAGGTGCTATCGGCGGGCGCGGTGGAGTTGTCGGCGGGGGGCGTGGAATTGTCGTTGTCGGCGTTGTTGCCGCAGGCAGTCAGGCCCAGGACCATCACCAGGGCCAGCATCACGCAAAGGAGCCTTTTCAGTTTCATGTTATCATTCCTCCATTTTGTTGCAGCAGTCCGCTGCTTGTTCAGCCGGCAATCAGGGACTTCTTGATTCCCGTTCCATTATATTTATACCAAATTACCAAAGCAAATTCAATCCCTTTTTAAAATATATGCTAGTTATCCAAAAGAATTGAAAAAACCCTTGTGCATCTTTCACAGTTTATCCCCGCATTTTTTGCCGTTTTGACCAGAAGTTCGGCGTTGCCGGACAACCCGGGCCTCTCCGGTACGCTGGCCGGAAGGACCCGGTCCCGAATCAACTGTCTTGAATCTGCCGGATCAACGCCTGTATATTCTCAGGGTAGGCCTCGTACATGGGCTGCACGGCCCGGCGGAATTCCTCCAACTGGGCCTGGGTCGGCGTGGTCACCACACAGCCGTAGTCCCGCACCAGCTTTTCCGAGTCGATCTCCTCCTCCACCCAGAGCTCCCGCTCATAGCGCGCGCACTCCCTGGCGCACTCCCGGATGATGTCGGCATAGCTCTCGTCAATCTCCGTGATCTTATCCATGGCGACAGCGCTCATGATCTGCATCTCCGGCAGACGGGAGTGCTCGTCCAGCAGGTAGTAGCCCGCGGCCTGAAAATGACCGGTGAAGGCGTAGCTGGGCCAATTGTTTTCCGCGCCGTCGATTTTGCCGGTCTGCAAGGCGGAATACACGTCGCTGTATGGAATCTGCACCGCCCGGGCCCCCAGCAGCTCCACCATCCGGCTCATGAACTCCGATTCCTGCACCCGGATGGACAGCCCCCGCAGGTCGTCCAGGTCCCTGACCGGCTCCCGGGTATAGAAGCTCCTGGCCCCCGCGTCAAACCAGCTCAGCCCTATGACTCCCGCCTGGCCGGTATCGGCGAGAAATTCCTCGCCCACGGGCCCGTCCAGCACCCGCCACATATGCTCCGCGTCGTCGTACAAAAACGGGAGCTGGAGCACCTCGAAATCGGGGTAAAACTCCGCCATCGTCCCCGAGGAGACGCGGGTCATGTCGATGCCGCCGAACTGCACCTGCTCCAGGACCTGGTTCTCATCCCCCAGCTCCCCGTTACAGTACAGCCGGATGCAGATTTTCCCCTGGGTGCGCTCCTCCACAAGCTGGGCGAAATATTTTGCCGCCTCCGAGGTGGGGTAGTCCTCCGGCTGGTTCTCCGCATACCGCAGAATCAGCAGCGGCACGTCCCCGTCCTGATCCGGCCCCCCGCAGCCGCACAGGAACAGGCAGAAGCACAGCGCCAGGCCGATCCACCGCCTCATGCCGTCCCTCCCCGGCCCTGGGCCGCGCCCCGGCGGTACTCCGTGGGGGTCATGCCCACCTTCTTCTTGAAGGCCCGGGTGAAATAGTTGGCGCTCTCATACCCCACCATGTTGGCCACCTCCGCCGTGGAGCGCAGGGGGTCCCGCAGCAGCTCCTTGGCGGCGTCCATGCGCAGCTCCGTCAGGTAGTCCAGGAAATTCACCTGGAACGTCCGCTTGAACAGCGATGAGAAATAGGAGGCGTTGAGATTCAGGATCGCGCTGACGGAGTCCAGGGAGATGTCGTACATCATGTAATTGTGCTGGAGGTATTTTTTCACCTTCCCCATCAAGACGGCGGCCTTGTCGTAATTGTCCGCGCTCTCCAGCAGCTCTCCCGACGCGGCCGCGGCCATGGCCTCCAACTGCCGCTGGGCCTCCGCCTGGGCCTCCGCCCGCCGGACCGCCCGCTCCACGTCGTCCGGGTCCACGGGCTTGAGGATATAGTCGCAGGCCCCCAGCTTCACCGCCTCGTGGGCGTAGGTAAACAGGCTGTAGGCCGTAATGAAGATGAGCTTGCACTCCGGGCGCTGGGCCAAAATTTGCCGGGCCGCGTCGATGCCGTTGATCCCCGGCATCTCGATGTCCATCAGCACCACGTCCGCCGCCCACAGCGACGCCGCGTCCACCGCCAGGCGGCCGTTTTCCACCATGCGGACCTCCGCCTCCCGGCCCAGCCGCTTGTCCAGGATATCCCCCAAAAGCTCCCGCTCGTACCCCTCGTCGTCCGCGATCAAAATTTTAATCATCCGCATCCCCCTCTTCATCCCACGGCAAAACCAGGGGCAGGCGCAGCGACGCCGCCGTCCTCTTCCCCGGCTCGGATTGGATATCCATGCCGTACTCCTCGCCCCAGAGCCGCAGGCGGGCGGCCACGTTGTAGATTCCGATGTGCTCTCCCGTGGTGGGCGGGTTTTTCAGGTTGTCCCGCACAGCCTCCAGGGTTTCGGGGCTCATGCCCACGCCGTCGTCGGACACGGCGATCTTTAGCAGCCCGTCCTCTTCCCTGATATAGATATCCACGCAGCCCCCCTCCTCCTTGGGGGCCAGCCCGTGCTTGAAGGCGTTTTCCACCAGGGGCTGGAGGATGAAGGAGGGCACCAGCGTGTCCGCCACGTCTACCTCCGGGCTCACATGCCAGCGCAGCCGGAGCCGGTCCCCGAAGCGGGCGCGGCTCAGCGCGTAGAACTCGTCCACGATCCGCATCTCTCGGGCCAGGGGCACCCGGTTCTCGTTGCTGCCCAGGGCGTACCGTAACAGGTGGCACAGCGAGTTCATCAGCGCGTGGCTCTTCTCCGCCCCTTCCTGCTGGGCGGTGTATAGGATGACGTTCAGCGTGTTGAACAGGAAATGGGGGTTGATCTGGCTGCGAAGCTGCTGGAGCTTCTCCCGCTCCAGGAGGTTTTGCAGCTCCAGCGCCTCCATCTCCTTGGTGTGGAGCTGCCCCTCCATGGCGCGTTTTTCGTTCAAAAGCTCCACCTGCCGCTTGGTGGCGCGCTTCATCTCATTGAAGGCCCTGGCCATATGCCCGGTTTCATCGCCCTGGCTTTCGTCCAGGTCGGGCGTATCGAACCGTCCCAGGCCGATGTCCCGGGACGCCTGCACCAGCGCGGACACCGCCCGCAGCAGCCGCATCAGCGAAACCACCAGCATGGACCCGGATACAATGCTGACCAGCACCATGCCGGTCTGGGCCTGTTTCAGCGTCTCGTTCATCTGGGTCAACCGGACATGGGCGTCCTCGTTGTCAAAGCAGGCCTGTTCCAAAAGCTGCTGGGTGTACTGGCGCAGGTAGATTCCGCAGCGCTCCGCGCTGCCGTAATACAGCTCGGAGGCCCGGGCCACGTTGCCCGCCTGGAGCTCCGAGACAATATCGTCCAGGGTCTGGCGCAGCGTCCGATAGGTGGTCCGGGCCGCGTTGGCCAAGAGGTACTGTTCCTCGCCCACCGTCCGCAGGTCCGTATCAATGCGCTCCAGATGGCCGGCGGCCTGATCCGCGCCGTTCCGAACCTCGGCGATCAGCGACGCGGCGTCCCCGTAATCCCAGCGGTAGTTCTCCAGCGCCGTCATGCACGCCTCCATATCGTTCAGGAACTGGCTGACGGTCTGGATGCTTTCGCTTCGTTTTTTCAGCGGCTCCAGCACATAGTTTGTCTGGTAATAGCCGATGCCGATCTGGAGGACCATCGCCGCGGCGAACGCCGCCAGGAACAGCGCGATCCGGCCCAGCAGCGTCATGCGCGGCCACCTGATGCGGCGCATGCCCCTCCCCTCCTTCATCTGTGCGATTTCACCGTTTATGGTAGCATTTTCTTTGCAATTTTGCAAGCTTTTTGACCTTGATTTGCCCCTGTGGAATATGCTATGCTGTTAAAATACAAAATGGGGGGCTGTCAGGTGAACATCCAGGTCCGGCTCAATCAAAAAACGTTCCTCCGGTTCAGCCGCTTCGACGTGCTGCGCCACCGGAAGCTGTGGCGTTCCCCGGCGCTCTTCGCGGCCATCCTGGGCGCCAGCGCCGCCGTCTGCTTCCTCATGCACGAGACCAGCGGGGCGGTGGTACTGGGCACGGTGCTGCTGGCGGCGGGCCTGGGCGTCCCCGCCGCGTATTTTCTCAGCTATTACCTCTCCCTGCGCAAGCAGATCCAGAAGGAGGGACTTGCCCAGCCCAAGTACGTCTACACCCTGAGCCTGCAAGACCCCGGCGGCATCTCCGTGGACAACGGCCGCGAGCACGCGGTCTATTCCTGGGAGCTGGTGTTCCACGCCTACCGTGACGCGGACGCCACCTATCTTTACATCACGCCCCAGCGCGCCTTCCTCCTCCCCCACGACTGTGTCCCCGGCGGCGCGGACGGCCTGTGGGAGTTGATCGGGCGCAAGCTGCCGGACGGCCGGCGCACCGTATTGTAACCCATACAAAATCAAGGAGATGTTGCTTCATGCGCGACAAAACCCCGGCGGAGCGGCGGCAGGACCAGCTTTTATACTGCGTCCTGTTTGCCTTTTTTGTGAGCGGCGCCGCCTCCCAGCCCCTGGGCTCTTTTATCCCCTTCCTGCGGGAGACCTACGGCTTCAGCTACGACCTGTCCGGCGTGCTGCTGTCCTGCCAGTCGGGGGGCAACCTGCTCTCCGTGATGGTGGCGGGTTTCCTGCCCCTGTGGCTGGGCCGCCGCCGGGCCATCCTCATCACCGCCGTGTGGATGATGGTCGCCTACCTGATCTTTGCCGCCGGGCTGGGCAGCACGCCGCTGCTGGTGGCCGCTTTCCTCATGACGGGCGTCGCCCGGGGCGGTAACTCCAACTTCTCCAACACCATGGTCTCCACCCTCCCGGGGGAGCGGGCCGCCCAGGGCTATAACCTGCTCCACGGCTGCTTCGCGGTGGGGGCGCTGCTGTCGCCGCTGCTGCTGGTGTTTTTCGCCGGGCGCTGGCCGGGGACCGGCTGGCGGGTCATGGCAGGGCTGCTGTGCCTGCTGTGCGTGAGTCAGCTTGTGGTGTACGCCAGGATGCCCCTGCCTGCCGAGCCGCCCCGAAAGGGCGTAGCCGCCGCCGACCACAGCTTTCTGAAGGTGAAGCAGTTCTGGCTGGGCAGCGCCATGCTGCTGTTTTACATCTCCACGGAATATGCCATCGTGGGCTGGCTGGTAACCTATTTCCAGGACACGGGCATTCTGGACGCCAGTTGGTCCCAGTTGATGAACAGCCTTTTGTGGCTGGTGATTTTCATCGGCCGGATGATCGGCGCGGCCATCACCGGAAAGGTATCCCGGAACAAGCTGCTGCTGGTGGACGGTTTCGGCCTGTGCGCCTGCTTCCTGGTGATGTTCTTCAGCCGCACCCCTGTGCCCATCATCCTGGGCCTGGTGGGCGTGGGCCTGTTCATGGCCACCATCTACCCCTCCGCTTTCGCCTTCGGCAGCGACTGCATCCGGGGCAACGACCTGGGGTGCAGCGTCATGATCTTCACCGGCAGCATGGGCGGCGTGGTCACTCCTTTCCTGGTGGGCCAGGTGGCCGAACGGGCCGGCATCCAGGCGGGCATGGGCGTGGTGGCGGCCCTCACCGCCCTGCTGCTGGCCAGCATCGTGCTCAGCGTCGCCAGCGTCAGGCATTCCGGCACTCAGGCCGCGAAAGCCGAGTAAGCGTCCGCCGGACTCCCAACGAAACCAAAAGAAGGCTCTGCCGGGCGGCAGAGCCTTCTTTTGATTTTCACCGCGGACGTGCGCATTCCCCGTCACACCCGTTTGAACTGTTTTTCCAACTGTTTTTTTGTCAGCTCAACGGCCACGGGCCGCCCGTGGGGGCAGTATTTCACCGCCCCGGACATGACCGTCCGGGCCACCTCCTCCAGCTCCTCGGCTCCGCTGCGCCATCCGCCCTTGATGGCCGCCTTGCAGGCCATGGTGTGCAGCAGCTCGTCCCGGGCGGAGTCGGGGTCGGCGGCGCCGGTCAGCCGCAGCCGCCGGGCCAGCTCCAGCAGCGCGGACTCGATCTCCCCGGCGTCCAGGTAGTCCGGCGCGGAGCGCACCGCCAGGGCGCTCCCCCCGAACTCCTCTACCTCGAACCCAAACCGGGCCAGCAGGCCGGCCTGATCCAGCAGGACCTCCCGTTCCTCCGGGGCGGCGGAGACGGTCACCGGGGTCAGCAGCTCCTGTACCATAGGCCGGTAGCCCTCCGCTTTCAAGCGGTCGAAGTTGGCCCGCTCGTGGGCGGCGTGCTTGTCGATGAGCAGCACCTTGTCCCCCTGTTCCACCATCACGTAGGTGCGGAACAGCTCCCCCCGGATGATCCACGGCTCTTCCTCGGGCGCGGGCGGCTCCACCGGCGCGGGGCGGGGTCCTTCCTCCCGGACGGAGGCGGGGCGCTCTATCTGGGCGGGCGCCTGTTTCGCCGGGGCGGCGGGGCGTCCGGCCTCCCGCTCCGGGACGGAGGCGGGCTGTTCCCGCCCGGAATGTACCCCTTCCGGGGGAAGCTTATGTACCGGTTCCGGGGGAAACTCCGGGACGGCTTCCCTCGCCGGCAGGGGCTCCACCCATTGGAAGGGGGACTTCTCCCTTTTTGCCGCGAGAGACGGTGCGGCCGCCGTTTTGGGCTTGGACGGGGACGGGACCACAGGCTCGGGCTGTTTCCCCGGCCCCAACGCGGACACGGGCTTGAACCGGGACGAGGGCATAAACCGGGTCCCCAGCCCCCCGGCCCCGTCGTTCAAGGGAAGCGCGGCCTGGTTGGTCGCCGCCTTGTCCTCTGTTTTTGCGCCGGGCATCACCGCCCGGGGCCGGGTGTGATCCCGGTCCAGGGCGGACAGCACCGCGTGGTATACCGTGGAGAACACCTCCTGCTCCCGCCGGAACTTCACCTCGGTCTTGGTGGGGTGGACGTTCACATCCACCTCACCGGGGCGTACCGAAAGATGGATGACGCAGCCGGGGAATTTCCCCACCATCTTCTGGTTTTTGTACGCCTCCTCCACCGCCGCCATCATGACCCGGCTTTTGACGTACCGCCCGTTGACGAAAAAGTGCTGGTAGCTCCGGCTCCCCCGGCAGCACGTGGGCAGGGAGGTAAAGCCCTCCGCCCCCATCTCCCCGCCGGAGCCCTTCACCGGCAGGAACCCCAGGGCGATATCCCGGCCCATGACGGCGTAGACGGCGCTTTTGAGCTGCCCGTCGCCGGGGGTAAGCAACTCTTGCTTGCCGTCCCGGATGAACTTCACGCTCAGCTCCGGGTGGGACAGGGCCACCCGCTGGACCACGGCGAACACCGCCGCCCCCTCGGAGGCGTCCTTTTTCATAAACTTCAACCGGGCGGGGGTGTTGAAGAACAAATCCCGGACGGACATGGTGGTGCCTTTGGGGCAGCCCGCCTCCTCCTGTCCGGCCACCTCCCCGGCCACAATGGAAAGGGAAGCGCCCAGCTCCTCGTCCTCCGTCCGGGTCAGCAGCTCCACCCGGGACACAGCGGAGATGGCGGCCAGCGCCTCCCCCCGGAAGCCCAGGGTGCCGATGGCCTCCAGGTCGCGCTCGCCGGAGATTTTGGAGGTTGCGTGGCGCAGAAACGCCGTGGCCGCCTGGTCCGCCGGGATGCCGCATCCGTCGTCGGTGACCCGGATCAGGGCCATCCCGCCCCGGCTGATCTCCACCGTGACGGCGTTGGCCCCGGCGTCGATGGCGTTCTCCATCAGCTCCTTGACCACGCTGGCCGGACGCTCCACCACCTCGCCGGCGGCAATCAGGTCGGCCACATGGGGGTCCAGTTGTTTTATCATCGCCATATTATACCTCTAGTAATATCGTCACCGGCCCGTCGTTCTGAGAGAACACCTGCATGTCCGCCCCAAACTCGCCGCGCTCCACCCGGAAGCCCTTCTCCCGGCACTGCGCCATGAACCGCTCATAGAGGGGGACGGCCAACTCCGGCTTGGCGGCGTGGGAGAATCCCGGACGCCGGGAGGAGGTGTCTGCGTACAGGGTAAATTGGCTGACCACCAGCAGCGCGCCCCCCACGGCGGCAAGGTTCAGGTTCATCTTCTCGTTCTCGTCCTCGAAGACGCGCAGGCCGCACACCTTGTCCGCCATCTTATCGGCGACAGCCTCCGTATCCTCCGGGCCCACCCCCAGGAGCACCAGAAAGCCCCGCTCAATGGACCCGTTTACGTTTCCGTCTATTTCTACCCGGGCGTTTTTCACCCGGGTCACAACCGCTCTCATTGCAGGTCCTCCTTATCGTCTGTTTCCCTCTTTGTCAAAGGTTTTCTTCAGCGCCCGCTCCACCGGGATGATTGTGAGGATAAGCACCGCCGCTTCCGCAAGCGCCGCCAAAGTGCCCAACAGCCAGTTGGTCTGCTCTCCCCCTGGGCGGGTCTCCATCCACGCCAGGAGGGCCGCCGACAGCGCCAACACAAGCCAGCCCATTCGCCACCAGACCCGCCCGCACACCTGGTGGGCAAATTCCCAGGTGTCCTGGTTCTTCATGGACATGGAAGTGCGGTAGCCGTATGCGCCGTTGATGTCCTGGGGCGGTTTTTTCATGAATCGCCATCCGAAGCCCAACAGAAGGGCGGGCACAGCAAAAACATTGACCAACAGCATCGCCTGATCAAACCATTCCATCGTATCCACTCCTTTCCGCCATTATACACCCGGGAAGGGCCCTTGTCACGGACTATTTCCCCACGCAGAACCGCTCAAAGATCCGGGCGGTCACGTCCTCGCTGACGGTCCGCCCCGTCAGTTCCCCCAGGGCGGACATGGCCTCCTCCACGTCGGCCACCACCGCGTCGGGGGACAGGCCCGAGCGCAGCGCCGCCGCCCCCCGCTCCACCGCGGCGCGGGCGCGGCCCGCCGCCTCCGCCTGGCGGGCGTTGGTGAGCAAGGCTCCGGCCTTTACATCCTCGTTCTCCGGAAACAGCGCCGCCACCGCCCGCTCCAGCTCGTCCAGGCCCTTCCCCGTTTTGGCGGACAGCACCACTGTCGGGATGGATGATTTCCCACCTGCTCCAATCGCCCCCATACCGCTGCGCTTCCTGGTCACATCCTGTTTACTCACTATCCAAACCCAGGGCTTTCCGGTCTGCTCCACCATCCGCCAAATATCCACTGTCTCTTTTGTGAGCGGGAGCTCGGCGCCATCCACCACCATAAAAATCAGCTCCGCCCGCTCCAGCGCCGCCCGGGAGCGCTCCACCCCCAGCCGTTCCACCTCGTTGTCCGCCTCCCGCAGCCCCGCCGTGTCAATGAGCCGCAGCAGCACCCCGCCAAAGTTGACCCGCTCCTCCACCGTGTCCCTGGTGGTGCCGGGGATGGGGGTCACAATGGCACGCTCATAGCCCAAGAGGGCGTTGAACAGGGTGGACTTCCCCGCGTTGGGCCGCCCCACGATGGCGCAGGGCGCCCCCTCGTTCAGCAGCCGCCCCCGCCGGTAGGTGGCGGCCAGCGCGTCCAGCGCCGCCGCCGCGCCGGACAGCGACGACGACAGCTCCTCTATTTCAAACGGCTCGATGTCCTCGTCGGGGTAGTCCAGCACCGCGTGGAAGTGGGCGCACAGGTCACGCAGCCGGTCGTAAATCCCGTCCACCACCTCCGCCAGCGCCCCGCCAAGCTGTCCCGCCGCCTGCCGGACCGCCGCCGGGGTTTCGGCGTGGATCAGGTCGGCCACCGCCTCGGTGCGGGTCAGGTCCAGCTTGCCGCTCAAAAACGCCCGCCGGGTGAACTCTCCCGGCTTCGCCTGCCGGGCCCCGGCCGCGAACAGCGCCTCCAGCCCCAGGGCCAGCGCGGCGGGGGAGCCGTGGCATTGCAGCTCGGCGGTATCCTCCCCGGTGTAGCTGTGGGGGGCCCGGGAGACGGTGCAAAGGCAGTGGTCGATCACCGCGCCGTCCCGGTCGTGGAGCGCGCCGTACACCAGCGTCCGGCTGGGGCGCTCCCTCATCGGCCCCCCGCGAAAGGGCGTGAACACCCGGTCCGCTATGGCGGCGGCCTCCGGTCCGGACAGGCGGAGTATGCCGATGGCGGAGGGGGCCGGGGGGGTGGCGACGGCGGCGATGGTATCGTTCATGGCGGTTCACCTCAAAATCAATTTGTCCCTATCTTAGCATAGTCCGGCGGGCTTTTCAACGCGCGGTTTCACCGGAACCCCGGCAAAAATTTACCGCCGCTTGAACCCAGCGCCCGCCAATCTCCGTCTAATAGACATGACCGGTCAACAACGCAGTAAAGAAGGGCAGATATGGAAGAACTGATACGGCGGGCCCTGGCGGGGGACGGCGCAGCCTTCGTGGCGCTGATGGACAGCCAGAAGAGCACCATGTACAAGGTGGCCCGGAGCTATCTCCACAACGACGCGGACGCGGCGGACGCCATCGGCGAGACGGTGCTGGCCTGCTTTGAGAAGCTGGACACCCTGCGCCAGCCCCAATACTTCCGCACCTGGCTGGTGCGCATTTTGATCCGCAAGTGTCAGGATATCCTCCGGGAGCGGGCGCGCAGCGTCCCCCTGGAGGAAATCACCCCCGCGGCCTGCGCCGAGCCGGGCCACGCCCGGGTAGAATTCCTGGCCCTGCTGGACGGCCTGGACGAGAAGTACCGCACGGTGCTGCTGCTGTACTACGGCGAGGGCTTCACCGTGAAGGAGATCGCCCAGGCCATGGGACTGAAGGTGGACACGGTCAAGACCCGGTTGAAGCGGGCCCGGGCCGGGTTCAAGATGATCTATGAGGCGGAACAGGAGGGGTAGAGCATGACGGAACAGAAGCTGCGCGAAATTTTGGAACAAAATGTGGAGGTGCCCGATATGGTAAACAGAAAGTTGGAGGAGACCTGCGCCCAGTTGGAGGGCGAACGCCGCCCGACCGGGCGGAAGGGGCCGCGCCCCTTGCGCTTGGCGCTGATCGCGGCTGCGCTGGCGGCGGGGTGCTTGCTGTGCGTCGCGGCGGGGGTGCCCGCGCGGGTATTCCATTTGGCCGCCGGAGGAATAGAGACCTATGAAAAAATACCCGGCGGCCCCGACGTATACACACAGATTGGCGGAAGCAGGAACCCGATTTCCGAGGAAAACGGACGGCTGTGGCTGACCATCAAGGAGGAAGCGCCCATCGATATCACCGATCTCATCAGCGCGGATACGCCCTACATCTACGACAACACCGACCCGGAGACAGGGTATCGGGACTATCTGATTGTGGGCGGCGTCCCTGGGGATTACGGATGGGCCGAATATTATGAGGTGGAGGATAACCGCTTTGCCTCCTGCGGCGGGGCCAATGTGTACACGGAATACGCCAGCATCGACGGCGTGACCTACACCCTGGACGAGCTCACGCCGGAGCAGCGGGAGCGAACGGAGCACTATGTGCAGAACAATGACGAGGGCGTCAAGATGTGGATGGAGTGGCGCCCCTGGCATGACGCCGCAATCAAGCAGTTGGGCATCCAGTGACCCGGAAGATCAAACACAACATGCCAAACCACGGAAGCGCCGGGCCAATGGTCCGGCGCTCCGTTCTGTTCCACGCCAATTTAAACCTGCTCCAGGGCTTGTCTTTTCCCGGGAAAGGGGCTATAATATCCCAAGCCGCAACGACCTTTCCCAAGGAGTGATTGTCCCCAATGACCCGAGACGAAGCCTTTGAATTTTTAGACCGCACCGCCCGGGGGATTGCCGAGATGTTCGGCTCCTCCTGCGAGACGCTGGTACACGACATGGGCGTGCCCACCCACCCCATCCTGTCCATCTACAACGGCCATGTGTCGGGCCGGGAGGTGGGCTCCACCATGGACATCATGGGCATCGGCCTGGAGCTGGACGAGCAGGCCGCCACCACCGACCAGGTAAACCTGGCCGCCACCACCCCCGACGGGCGGCAGACCAAATCGTCCACCTTCCACATGATCGGGGAGGACTACAACCTGGCCCTGGGCATCAACTTCGACTACACCTCCCTGGTGTTCGCCAACCGGATTCTGGAGGATTTGATGAGCGCCCGGTCCGACCTGCGCTCCGCCCTGTGGCAGCCGGGGGACTCCCGGCAGTTGGCGGACCTGTTCGACCAATGCGTGGCCTCCCTGGGCAAGCCTCTGGACGCGCTGACCAAAAAGGACCGGCTGAAGGTCATCTCCCTGCTGCGGGAGCGCAGCGCCTTCTCCTACCGCAAATCGGTGCCCTATGTGGCCGGGCGGCTGGGGGTGTCCCGGTACACCATCTACAAGTACCTGGAGGAGGTCGGGGTGGACCAGAGCGGCTAAGCGGCGCTTTTCCCTTGTAAACGACAGGGAAAAGGAATAAAATGAAATCTAATCAAACGGGCGGCAGGACCGCAGGGAGTGTATACATATGATAAGAGAACAGATCGAAGCCTATTTTGCCGATAAAGAAAAGCTGCTGGTGGAGGCGGTAAGCCGCCTGGTGTCCATCGACAGCGTGGAGGGGGCTCCCGCCCCCGGCGCGCCCTTCGGCCCCGGCCCCGCCGCCGCCCTGCGGGAGGCGCTGGCCCTGGCCGGGGAGTGGGGCCTGGCCGTGGAGAACCACGAGGGCTACGTGGGCACCGCCGACTTGAACGGCGGCGAGGACGCGCTGCATATTCTGGGCCATCTGGACGTGGTGGCCCCCGGCGACGGCTGGACGGTGACCCAGCCCTATACCCCCAAGCTGGTGGACGGCCTGCTGTACGGCCGGGGGACCGACGACGACAAGGGCCCCGTGGCGGCCTCCCTGCTGGCCATGAAGGCGGTGAAGGACCTGGGAATCCCCCTCAAGCGCAACTGCAAGGTCATCATGGGCACCAACGAGGAGAGCGGCTCCGGGGACATCGCCTGGTACTTCGCCCGGCATCCCTACGCCCCCGCTACCTTCTCTCCCGACGCGGGTTTCCCGGTTATCAACACGGAGAAGGGCGGCTTCCGCCCCTCCTTTTCCAAAACCTGGCCCGCTCAGGAGGAGCTGCCCCGGGTGAAGTGGCTCCATGGCGGCCTCCGGCTGAACATCCTGCCCGGCGAGGCGTCTGCGGCGGTGGAGGGGCTGACCATGTACGACGTCCAGCCCGTGGCCCGGAACATCACCTCCCGCACGGGGATCAAGTTCACCTTCGCCCACGAGAACGGCCTGACCGTCATCAGGGCCAAGGGAGAGAACTCCCACGCCGCCTACCCGGAGGGGGGCAACAACGCCATCACGGGGCTGATTTCCCTGCTGTGCGCCCTGCCCCTGGCGGAGGGTGGCTGCAAAGACGCGCTGAACGATTTGAACGCCCTTATCCCCCACGGGGATTACAAGGGCCGCGCCTTGGGCATCGCCCAGCGGGAGCCCATCGCCGGCGAGCTGACCCTGGCCTTCTCCCTGCTGGAGATCACCGAAACGGGCCTGGAGGGCCGTTTCGACAGCCGCGCCCCCCTCTGCGCCACCGAGGAAAACTGCCGGGACGTGGCCAAGGCCGCGTTCGAAGCCAAGGGCTTCGCCTTTGATGGCGTTCAGGAAAATTCCCACCACGTCCCCGCCGACAGCCCCTTCATCAAAACGCTGCTCAAGCGGTACGAGGAATACACCGGGCTGAAAGGCGAGTGCCTGTCCACCGGCGGCGGCACCTATGTCCACAACATCCCCGGCGGCGTGGCCTTCGGCTGCTCCCTGCCCGGATTTGACTCCCACCTCCACAGCGCGGACGAACGGGTGCGGGTCAGCGATTTGATGCTGTCCGCCAAGCTGTTTGCCCACATTATCATCGACCTGTGCGAATGACAGAATAAGCGCGGCGCCCGCGGGAAGCAGTTGCTTTTCGGCGGGCGCCGTTTTATAATGAACGGGTAAATTATCCGGTGATTGGGGAGGTTGATATGGATGAATCAAATCATCCCGAAAATTGGCGCGGGTATTGTTGGGACAACGGTTTTTCTGTTTGCCGCATGCCTGTTAATAGATTTTAGTTTTGGCTCATATTTTGTCTGCATGTTTTTGCCGCTGGGGTATGTTATGATGGCGGCCGGTTTCCATGATGAGAGCGATTGTGAGCATAAGGTCGCGGCAACTGTGGGCGTTGTTTTTTCTGCTGTATACGCCGTATTGGTTTTATTGGTGTATTTTGCACAGACAACGAGTGTAAGGCTTGATAATATGCCGGATCAGGCGTTGCAAATTCTGGATTTTAAAAGAGGCGGGTTAATTTTTAACTATGATTTGCTTGGATATGGGATAATGGCTCTTTCCACATTTTTTATAGGATTATCTATCAACGCAACGAGTCGATCAGATCAATGGCTGAAACGCTTGCTGACGTTACATGGAGTATTTTTCTTTAGCTGCTTTATACTGCCGATGACCGGAATTTTCAGCGGTATGTCTGCGGGCGGCTCGAATGAAAGCGGCGTGGCCGCGCTTGTATTTTGGTGCGTCTACTTTTTTCCAATCGCGGTGTTGACGTATAAACACTTTGACAACGTAAAGTGACCGCTTGCGGGTCGTTGTACGGATTGCGGGAGCTTCTCTTTAAACGCGTACAGCGGACCATACCAGCATAAAAGGGACCGGGCAGGCCATTGCGGGCTTGCCCGGTCCTTTTATCGTTGCCGCGGCTGAAAAGAAATAAATGCTTTTTTCAACCTATATGAAACGCAGTCTCTCAGGAGCGCTCCGTAGCTCAGTACCGTCCGAAGTCCCCGGAGCGGCCCTGGGTCACATCAGAGCCAAACTCGAAATCCTTACCGGGCAGGATAGCGTTCAGCACGATACCGGCGATGGCGGCGATGGCCAGGGCGGTCAGGGTGATGGACGCGCCGCCCACCTCAAAGGTCAGCCCCCCGGTGAAGCCCAGGCCGCACACCAGAATGACGGCGGCAATGATGAGGTTTCGGGAGTTGGTGAAATCCACCCGGTTCTCCACCACGTTGCGCACGCCGATGGCGGAAATCATACCGTACAGGATGAAGCTCACCCCGCCCACGATGGCGGCGGGCATGGAGTTGACCACGGCGGCGAACATGGGGCTGAAGGACAGGACCAGCGCGTAAACCGCCGCCAGCCGGATCACCTTGGGGTCGTACACCCGGGAGAGCACCAGAACGCCGGTGTTTTCGCCGTAAGTGGTGTTGGCGGGGCCGCCGAAGATGGCGGACAGGGAGGTGGCGACGCCGTCGCCGATGAGGGTACGGTGCAGGCCGGGATTCTCGATGAAATTCTCCCCCACGGTGGCGGAGATGGCGGACATGTCGCCGATGTGCTCCATCATGGCGGCGATGGCGATGGGGGCCATGACCAGGATGGAGGTCAGGTCAAACTTGGCGATAGAGCCGCCGAAATCGGTGAAGAAGGGCTGGAGGCCGATGGGTCCGGCGGAGGCCACGGAGGTGAAGTCGATCATGGGCACGGCCACAGGGCCGTCGGCGGTAAAGCTCCAAACCGTGGCGCCCAGGGCATTGGCGATGACGGCCACCACGTAAGAGCCCACCACGCCCAGCAGGATGGGGATGATTTTAATCATGCCCTTGCCCCAGATATTGGCCGCCACGATGATGGCCATGGCCACCAGGGCCAGCCACCAGCAGGTCTTGGCGTTGTTGACGGCGGAGGGCGCCAGGTTCAGGCCGATGAGGATGATGATGGGCCCGGTGACCACCGGGGGCAGGAAGCGCATGACCTTCTTCACCCCCACCAGCTTGATAACGCCGGCCAGGAGGACGTACAGCAGGCCGGCCACTACAATGCCGCCGCAGGCGTATTGCAGCTTTTCCGACGCCTCCATGGCGGCGTACTTGCCGGAATCCAGCTTGGACACAGCCTCAAAGCCGCCCAGGAAAGCGAAGGAGGAGCCCAGGAAGGCGGGCACCTTCAAGCGGGTGCAGACATGGAAGAACAGGGTGCCGATCCCGGCAAAAAACAGAGTGGTCTGGATGGACAGGGGCAAGCCGTAGTTGTTCACCAGGATGGGCACCAGCACGGTGGCCCCGAACATGGCGAACATGTGCTGGAGGCCCAGGACGAGCATCTTGGGCATCCCCAGCGTGCGGGCGTCGCGGATGGGTTCTTGATTGTTCATACTCTCTCTCCCTTTTCCTTAGTTTGCGCAAAAAAAGAGGCAACCGCCAAACGGCGGATGCCCTACTCAGGAAAAACGGAAATGATACGCCCGCTGAACCAGCGTCCCGGCAAACAGCGGCTTGCGCATATCGTCCCCTCCTTTTGCGTTCGGTCTATGATACCAGAAGCTGGCAAAAAGCGCAATTGGGAGATTGCATAAAAACCGCCCGGTTCTTCCGGGCGGTTTTCTCCTATAGCGACCGAACCGTCGTGAGCAGCGCGGATGGAGCGGAGCGAAGGCAAAAATCCAAGGCTCGCAAAGCGGGACTGAATTTTGCCTGAGTCGCAGCGAAGCCGCGCGCCGCGAACGGGTGAGGCGTGAATACATTCACAGCACCTTGGACAAAAATTCAATGGTACGCGGCTCCTTGGGGTGGTCGAAAAAAGCGCGGGGCTCGTCCTGCTCCAAAATATGGCCCTCATCCATGAACAGCACCCGGGTGCCCACCTCCCGGGCAAAGCCCATCTCGTGGGTGACCACCACCATGGTCATGCCCTCCTGGGCCAGCTCCTTCATAACCTCCAGCACCTCGCCCACCATCTCGGGGTCCAGGGCGGAGGTAGGCTCGTCAAACAGCATCAGCTTTGGCTTCATGGCCAGGGCCCGGACGATGGCGATGCGCTGCTTCTGCCCGCCGGAGAGCTGGGCGGGGTAGGCGTCCGCCTTCTCCTCCAGGTTCACCCGCCTGAGCAGGGCGGTGGCGGTGTCGTCCGCCTCGGCCTGGCCCATGAGCTTGGTCTGCACCGGGGCCAGGGTGATATTCTTCCGGATGGTCATGTTGGGGAACAGGTTGAAGTGCTGGAACACCATGCCCATCTGGCGGCGGATGGCGTTGATGTCGGCCTTGGGGTCGGTGATCTCTTTTCCCTCGAAGGTGATGGAACCGGAGGTGGGCGTCTCCAGCAGGTTGAGGCAGCGCAGGAAGGTGGACTTGCCCGAGCCGGACGGCCCGATGACCACCACCTTTTCCCCCGGGTGGATGTGCTCGGAGATGTTGTCCAGCACCAGATGGTCCCCGAAGGACTTGGACAGGTTTTGCACGTCTATCATGTCAGTTCCTCCTTCCCCGGGGGCCGTGCCGCAAAGCGGACAAGGGGCGGATGAACCGCCGTTCAGCGTCGATCACTTTGACGCAGCCTCCTTTCCAGCCTGCCCTGGAGCCAGGTGAAGATCATGACCAGCACCAGATAGATCAGGGCTACCCCCATCAGGGGGAACATCTGCTCCCAGGTGCGGTTCATGATGCCGTTGGCGGCGTACACCAGCTCCTTGCCGCCGATGACGTTGAGCAGAGAGGTGTCCTTGAGCAGGATGATAAACTCGTTGCCCAGGGCGGGCAGGATGGCCTTGAACGCCTGGGGTATGACGATAAAGCGCATGGTCTGTATGTAATTCAAGCCCAGGGAGCGCCCCGCCTCCATCTGGCCGGGGTCCAGGGACATCAGCCCGCCCCGGACAATCTCGGATACATAGGCCCCGGAGTTGATGCCCAGGGTCAGCGCGCCCACCATGGTCAGGTTCCGGCTGCTTTTAAAAATGACAAAGCCCATAATCATGAGCTGCACCATCATGGGGGTGCCCCGGATCACGGTGGTGTACACCCGGCACACCAGGTTCAGCGGCCACAGCAGCACCCTGCCCGGGGTGAGGCCCTGCCCGGGCCGCTGCTGGTCGTAGGCGGTGCGCACCACCGCCACCAGCATCCCCAGCACCACGCCGATGCACAGGGCGATGGCGGTGACCAGCAGGGTGGTGCCCACGCCGTTCAGATACTGCTTCCAGCGGTCGGCCTCGATAAACGCCTGATAGAACTTGACGAAAAACTCCTGCCAGAAGGTCACGTCGCCGCCGCCCTGCATGATTGTCTTCCACTGCGCGTAATAGTCCGCCCACTGCACTGGCGCTCACCTCTCTCTAAGATAATGGGATATGCGGGAAAAGGGCGGTGTCAGCCGCCCTTTTCCCCAAACCGCAAGGTTAATTCGCGGGAATGTACGTGTCGATAATCCGCTGCACGGTGCCGTCGGCAATCAGTTCCTTCAGCGCGCCGTTGATGGCGTCCAGCAGGGCGGCGTTTCCCTTGTCCACGCCGATGGAGTAGTCCTCGTTGGCATACTCGGTGTCCAGGATGGCGAGGCCGTCGTTGGCCTTCACAAACTCCTGGGCGGGGGCGTTGTCGATGACCACGCAGTCCACCTTGCCGCTGACCAGCGCCTGGACGGCGGTCAGGCCGTTGTCATAGGCGGTGACGTGCTCCTCACCGTAGTCGTCGGTGCAGTACTGCCAGCCGGTGGTACCCTTCTGCACGCCGATCATCTTCTCGCCCAGGTTGTCCAGGGTGACGTCGGAGCCCTCCTTGACGATAACCACCTGGATGCCGGTGGCGTAGGTGTCGGAGAAGTCCATCACCAGCAGGCGGTCGTCGGTGACGGACACGCCGGCCATCACCATGTCGCTTTTGCCCTGGTTGACGGCCAGCAGGGCGGAATCAAAGTCGGTGTCCAGGATGTCCAGCTCCAGGCCCAGCTTTTCGGCAATGGCGGCGGCGATTTCCACGTCGATGCCCTCAAACTCGCCGCTGTCGGTGGTCATCTCATAGGGAGGGAACGCGGCGTTGGTGGACATGGTGAGCTTGCCCTCCTCCACGGTGGTGAAGGCAGCGCCGCCCTGGGCTGGCTCGGAGGCTTCCGCGGAGGGAGCGGCGGAAGGCTCGCCGGCCTCGGAGGGCGCGGCAGTGGGAGTGGGGGTGCTGTCCCCGCTGGAGCAGGCGCACAGGGCCAGCGCCATGCATAGGGCCAGCAGCAGGGCCGCCAGTTTTTTCATTGTTTTCATTTTCATTCATCTCCATAAAAATTTGCGAAGGGAGGCCGAGGCGGATTCGCGCGCAGCTCCCTGCGGGCGAAAAAGGATATCCTTTTTCGCGAAATCGATTATAAACGTTATGCAAAAAAAATGCAAGGGGAAATGTCTGAAACCCCCTTGCAGTTCGTGTTTTTCATCGTTTTGACGGACAAGAATAGAATGAGTATACATTTTTATGCAAAATTCTTTGCATGGCGCGGCGATAGACCCGGCCTTTTCAGATTTCCCGTGCGGTGTACTTGGCCAGCAGGATATCCGGGTAGTAGGACAGCTTGGCCCGGCGCAGCCCCTCCAGTCCCAGGTCGTCCTCCCGGTTGAACCACTTCACCTCCGGGTGGCGGGAACGGATGAGCCGGGCCATCTCCCGGTTGATGGCGGGGTAGGCCCCCTGTACGTCGCCGAAGGACTTCTCAAAGTTCACGTCGAAGCACTCCGGAGTGATGAAACCGCCCAGGGAGAAGGCAATGGGACTGCCGTCCGCCCGGATCAGCGCCCCCTCCAATCCCAGCTTGTCCATGTGGTACAGCGCCTCAATGACGGCCACCGTCTCCTCGGTGATGGCCTCCACGTCCTCCCCGGCTTCCTCCTGGCGGATGGCGGCCCACTGCCGCTCCAGCTCCACGCACTCGGGGACGTTGGCGGGGGAGATATCCTCCAGCAGCCAATCGGGGAACTGCTCGTCGAAGCGGTGGATGTGGTTGCGCTTGGCGTGGAGCTTTTTTCCCGGCAGGTCGGCCAGCCGGTTGATATCGTAGAGGTAATCAAAGCCGTCCCGGTCCTCCTCGAACTGGAACCGTCCTGGACAGGCTTCCTCCAGCGCGGCCTTTTGATCTTCCGTGACGCACACCAGCGTCAGCGTTTTCCCCTGTTCCGCCGCGTCTGTGGCCAGGGCGTCCACCGCCGGGGCCAGCGGGCCGCTCCCCGCGGGATAGAGGTAGCTCAGCCCCAGCGCGCCCTCGATGCGCACCAGCAGGCGGTCGCCGAACCGGGCGATCTTCTGGGGGTAAGCCCGGCTCCACAGGTAGATGTTGGCGAAATTGTATTCGCAGCCCAGACCGCCCTCTGCTTCCAGCAGGGGCTGGACCCATTGGCGGTCTTCAAACTGGGGGCATTCAAAGGTGAGCATAAAATCCATTCCTTTTCTTGGTGTCTGGATATCATATCACAGCCGTAGGGAAAAGGCAACGGGAAAAGTACACGCCTCTTGAATCAAACAGGCGCTTGTGCTAAAATGAGTCAAAAGTTGAGGGGTGCATAAAATGATAGAATATAAAGTAAATGACTTGGCATTAGATGCCGCTATGTTCATATCGTTTGCTAATCGGATATGGCCGGGAAGCTATGATGCCGAGAAAACACAGACCGCATTGTCCAGAACGTTGAATGTAACTGCTTATGATGGGGACCTGCTTGTGGGCTGTCTGAGGATTCTTTCGGACGGCTACTATTTTGGGACCATTACGGAATTGCTTATCCTTCCAGAATATCAGCATCAAGGCATTGGCAGCGCTCTGCTTGAGCTTGCGAAAAGGAACACACCGACTATGCTGTATTTTGGAGCACAACCAGGAGTAGAGAGCTTCTATGAAAAAAACGGGTGTCAAAAAGGGTTTCAATCCTATACAATAGCGAAAAAAAGATAATGAGCGAGAAAACGCGCCGCCGCGGAGCCCCACGGCGGCGCATTTTGCGTTTTGTCTACTTCGCGTATTCAATGGCCTTTGTCTCCCGGATGAGATTCACCTTGATCTGTCCGGGGTACTCCAGCTCGTCCTCGATCTTCTTGGCGATCTCCCGGGCCAGCAGCACCATACGGTCCTCGGAAATGGCCTCGGGATTGACCATGATGCGCACCTCGCGGCCCGCCTGGATGGCATAGGCCTTGTCCACCCCGGCGAAGGAGGAGGTCAGCTCCTCCAGCTTCTCCAGCCGCTTGATGTAGTATTCCACATTCTCCTTGCGCGCGCCGGGGCGGGCGGCGGAAATGGCGTCGGCGGCCTGCACCAGGCAGGCCACGATGGTCTTGGCCTCCACGTCGCCGTGGTGGGCCTCGATGGCGTGGATCACGTTCTCGCTCTCCCGGTACTTCCGGGCCAGCTCCACGCCGATCTGCACATGGGAGCCCTCCACCTCGTGGTCGATGGACTTGCCCAGGTCGTGGAGCAGTCCGGCCCGCTTGGCCTCGGCCACGTTGACCCCCAGCTCCGCGGCCAGCAGCCCCGCCAACTGGGACACCTCAATAGAGTGGTTGAGCACGTTCTGGCCGTAGCTGGTGCGGTAGTGCTGGCGGCCCAGCAGCTTGACCAGCTCCGGATTCAGCCCATGGACGTTGGTCTCGAACACGGCCCGCTCGCCCTCGGCACGGATGGTGACGTCCACCTCCCGTTTGGCCTTTTCCACCATCTCCTCAATGCGGGTGGGGTGGATGCGGCCGTCCAGGATCAGCTTTTCCAGGGCCAGCCGGGCGATCTCCCGGCGCACCGGGTCAAAGCAGGACACGGTGATGGCCTCCGGGGTGTCGTCGATGATGAGGTCCACGCCGGTCATGGTCTCCAAGGTGCGGATGTTGCGGCCCTCCCGGCCGATGATGCGGCCCTTCATCTCATCGTTGGGCAGGGGCACCACGGACACAGTGGCCTCGGCCACGTGGTCGGCGGCGCAGCGCTGGATGGCCAGGGCGATCTGCTCCCGGGCGTAGGTATCCGACTCCTCCTTAAAGCGGGCCTGGATCTCCTTGAGCTTCAGCGCCTGCTCGTGGGTGACGTCGTCCTCCAACTGGTCGATGAGGTAGCGCTTGGCCTCCTCCACAGTCAGGCCGGAGATACGCTCCAGCAGCTCCAACTGGCTGTCCTTCAGTTTGTCCAGCTCCTGCTTTTCCGCCTCCAACTGAGCAATGCGGACGTTGACGTTCTCCTCCTTGCGCTCCAGGTTTTCCAGCTTCCGGTCCAGGTTTTCCTCCTTGGAATTCAGCCGGTTCTCCTGGCGCTGGATCTCATTGCGGCGGTCCTTGACCTCTTTGTCGAACTCGTTGCGGGCCTTGAGGATTTCCTCCTTGGCCTCCACGGTGGCCTCCCGCTTTTTGCTCTCGGCGCTCTTGATGGCGTCGTTGATGATACGGCGCGCCTCCTCCTCGGCGGAGCCGATTTCCCGCTCCGCAGCGGCTTTCCGGCGCTGGTAGCCGGCGGCAAACCCGGCAATGAGGCAGATAAGCCCCACCACAACGGCGATGACCGCAGTGACATACGGTGGCATCTGAGTTCCACACCTCCTGTTTCTTTCATTTTGATTTTTCGGGGGAAATTAGGCAAAATAAGACGCGATGCGTGAATAGACGCACCGCGATAATCGAAAAACCGCCCGCTATTTGGGCGCAGTATTTGAGTGTCAATCAATCGATAGAAAGCTCGATAGATTATATGATAAACGCGCCCGAAGGGCGCCGCAAACGCTCAAACGGCAAAAAAGCACGCGGCTTTTCAAAATTATCCTTACTTATTGTAAAGGCCGCGAGCTTTCCTGTCAAGTGGAAATGTGAAACTTTCATGAACTTTCCAATGTTGCGTTCTCCCCTGCGGGAGAAAGTGACCAAAGAGCGTGCGCCGGTCGTCGCAAAGTCCGCTCGACGCCGTTTCCGCCTGCGTCGAAAACTGCGTCCGCTCCCTTGCTCCTCCTCTCCCCACAAAGCCTGAAGGGCGGCTTTGCGGGGCCCCCAACCCGCTCTCCGGCGGACACGGCCCAGGCCGGGCGGCGGCTTTTAGGGCCGGGCAACGGTCAGGGAGCGGCTTGTTTGGCTGAGCGCAAAGCTGTTTTCCAATCCTGCCGTAATGGTCACGGCGCCGTCCTCCTCCACCAGAATCAGCTCAAAGCCCCATTCGTTCCGGTGGCCGCGCCAGAAGCCGACGGCGTCCTCCCGGCCCATGACAAACAGGGCGGTGGACAGCGCGTCGCACACCGCTCCGGCGTCTCCCCATGTGGCGCCGGCGTCCCCTACCACGGTGACGGAGACCAGGCCGCTGTGGGCGGGACAGCCGGTTTTGGGGTCCAGAATGTGCCAATAGCGCACGCCGTCCTGTTCAAAATACCGTTCGTAGCCGCCGGAGGTGACGACGGCCTTGTCAACAATCTCCACCACGCCCAGATTGCCCTCTCCCTCCGGGTCCCGGATGGCCACCCGCCAGGGGGAGCCGTCCGGCTTGGCCCCCACCGCCTGGATATTGCCCCCCAGGTCCAGCAGGGCGGAGGTGACGCCGTTCTCTTTCAGCAAATGGGCCAGCCGCCATCCGGCGCTGCCCTTGGCCACGCTGCCCAAATCAATTTCCATGCCGTTGGGGAGCGCGGCGGCGGTCCCTTCCTGGAGGATTTGGGTATAGTCCACATGGGCGAGCAGGGCGGCAACGGTTTCCTCGCCGGGGACGGCGTATTCCCCTGTAGTAAAGCCCCAAGAGCGCAAAATGGGATAGATGGAAATGTCCAGCGCGCCATCGGTGCGCTCGCACATACCCAGCGCCGTGCGGAGCAGGTCCGCGGTTTCCGGAGACAGCCCCGCCGCCGAACCGTCCCGGTTCAGGGCGTAGATTTCGCTGTTCTCATCGGTCACGGACCACAGGGCCTCCAGCTCCCTCACCCTGTCCTCGGCCCGCTCCAGAAGCGCCTCGTCCCCGCCCTGGTACAGCCGCAGGGTCATGACGGTGTCCATGGCGAAAAAGGTGCGTTCCGCCGCCGGTTCCGCCCGGGCAGGGGAGGGCGCGCACCCCGCCAGCAGCACAAGCCCGAGGCAAAGCGCGGCCAGCCGTCTCATCGCAGGTGCTCCGGGATGGAGTCGTCGTCCTCCACCCACTCCTTCTGTACGTCCACCACCCGGTATTCCCGCCGGGTGTCCCGGATGACCACCTTGGATATCCCCGCGTTGATGATAAGCCTGCGGCACATGGAGCAGGAGGTGGCGCCGGGGATCAGCTCCCCGGTGTTCGGATCCCTGCACACCATGTATAAGGCGGCCCCCATCACCTCCCGCCGGGAGGCCGAGATGATCGCGTTGGCCTCGGCGTGGACAGAGCGGCACAGCTCGTACCGCTGTCCGGAGGGGATGTTCATGGCCTCCCGGGTGCAGTAGTTCAGGTCGCCGCAGTTGCGCCGTCCCCGGGGCGCGCCGTTGTAGCCCGAGGACACGATCTCGTCGCTTTGCACAATGATGGCCCCGTACTGGCGGCGCATACAGGTGGAGCGCTCCAGCACGGTTCCGGCGATGTCCAGATAATAATTCTCCTTGTCAATACGGGCCATGGGGTCCCCTCCCTGTCTCATTCTTCCCGTCCGCCAGTTTTTTCCGCAGTTGGGGCAAAGCCTTGTCCCTGTTTGCAGCTTCTGGCCGCAATTCGGGCAGAAGTTCGGCGCGTGTGCGGGTTCTGCCGATAGTATAGCATGGTTCCCCCCGCCGCGCAAGGAATTATTCCTCCCGGTTTTCAGCGGCAACGCCTGTGAAATTCACATTTTGTTTACGGTTACCCCATTGACTCGGCCAAATGGCCGCGCTATATTAGTAATAATCACATAGAAACCCTGAGACCCGGTCCCTGCAAGGAGGTGAGCGCCGATGATCCGCCGTTATATGGCCCGGTTTATGGCGGGACGCTATGGGGGAGATCAACTGAACCTGCTCCTGATCGCGCTGTACCTGCTTTTTTACGTCGTCTACCTGTTCACCAGGCTGATCCCGTTCGAGGCGCTGGCCCTGATCCTGATTATTCTGAGCCTGTACCGGTCCCTGTCCCGGAACCTGGCGCGCCGCCGGGCGGAGAACACCCGCTTCCTGCAAATCGTCCGCCCCGTTGCCCGGCGCTGGTCCGCCTTCCGCGCCCGCGCCCACGACCGGGAGCACCGCTATTTCAAGTGCCCCAACTGCGGCCAACAGATGCGGGTGCCCCGGGGCAAGGGGCGCATCACCGTCCACTGCCGGTCCTGCGGCGCGGTGTTTGAGGAAAAAAGCTGAGCGGTGAGCGCGAGGATAGACGCGCCCCAGCGGATGGACCGGAGCGAGGGGGAGCGCAGGACCGCGCAGCGGTCCGGAGGCCAGCCCGAGACAGAGGGAAGCCGCTGGGAAGAGCGCGTCCAATCCGAGCGTGACAACGGGCAAGGCCCCCAGGAAGCGCGCCCAAAGCGAGCGTGGCAATCGGCAAGGCGCCCCCCGAAGAGCGCGTCCAATCCGGACACGGCAATTAGGAACAACAAAGCAAACGCGAAGCTCCCCGCCGCCGGCGGGGAGCTTTTTCAGCGGGCGCGACCGCGGTCAGTTCTCGCCGGGGCGGTTGACCACCACGTTGTCCCTGGTCATCTTCTGGCGCAGCAGCAGGAAATTGGGCATACCCCCGGCGGCGCACACCTGCTTGGCCATCATCTCTGCGTAGGGGAAAAGCTGCTGGTAGCACATGACGTGGAAATCCCGCTTGTCCTCGTCGGTGAGCGCCCCAGTCACCTCGAAGATACCAACGAGCTCCACCGACACGAAAAACCGGTGGTCGGGGCTGTCCGTCTTGTCCTTCACGCACTGGTACAGCTTGGCCATGCAGCGGGTATTATCCTGGTTGTAGTTTACGGAGAAGGAGAAGTTGTTCTCCAACTGGATCTGGCCCGGCGTGTCCAGCTTGTTGAAAAATTGCAGGTCCTGGAGCTTGTAGGAGAGCATGTTGAGTTCCGCCATGGGGACGACCTCCAAATCATAGGGTTTTAAGATAGTATACCACAAATCCCTCCCAACACGCAACCTGTAGTCGTGCTACGCCTGTTCGCAACGCGCGGCTTCCCTCCGACTCGGGCAAAACCCGCCGCCGCTTCGCTGCGGCTGGGCTTTTGCCCTCGCTCCAGTCCATCCGCGCTGCTCACAACGGCTCCGCAACCTGTAGTTTCGCCGTAAAAACCGCCTCAATTTCTTGACGGGACGGGGGCGCTCGCTTATAATAGGGCTGGATTTGGAACAACCGCACGCGCGGACGGAAGGAGAAATTCATCATGCGCGCAGAGCTTTCCTGGCTGACCGACCCCACCGTGTTCCGGGTGAACCGGCTGGACGCCCATTCCGACCACGTATGCTACGCCTCGCCGGAGGAGGCGGCGCAGGGGGAGACCTCCCTGCGCCAGTCCCTGGACGGGGCGTGGCGGTTTTCGTGGAGTCCCAACCCCGCCGCCCGTCCGGCGGACTTCTGGCAGGAGGGGTTTGACGACTCCTCCTTTGGCGCCATCCTGGTCCCCGGCCACATGGAGACCCAGGGATACGGCCAAATTCAATACATCAACACCCTCTATCCCTGGGACGGCCACACCGAGCTGCGCCCGCCCCAGATCGACCGGGAGGACGACCCGGTGGGCAGCTACGTCCGGGAGTTTGACCTGGACCCCGGCCTGCGGGGGAAGCGGGTGTGTATCAGCTTCCAGGGGGCGGAGCAGGCCATTTATGTCTGGCTAAACGGACACTTTGTGGGCTACGCCGAGGACAGCTTCACCCCGTCGGATTTCGACCTGACCCCATACGTCCGGGAGGCGGGCAACCGCCTGTGCGTGGAGGTGTACAAGCGCTCCAGCGCGGCCTGGATCGAGGACCAGGACTTTTTCCGGTTCAGCGGCATCTTCCGCCCGGTGTACCTCTACGCCAAGCCCGCGGTGCATCTGGAGGACGTGTGGTTTCAAACGGAGTTGCTGGAGGACAACGCCACCGGCACGCTGAATATCCGCCTGCTGCTCAGCGCGGACGCGGACGGCCCGGCGGCGGTGCGCTGCACGCTGTCCCACCCGGCCATGGGAACCATCTTCGACCATGAGCTGGAACTGTCCGTGGAGGACGGGGCGTCCCGCTGGGGATTCGACCAGCCCCCGAAGCTGTCGCAGGTGGGCGGGAACTACCTCTGGAGCCAGACCTTCCGGCTTTCGGACGTCCGCCCCTGGCGGCACGGGAGCCCGGAGCTGTACCGGGTGACCCTGGCTATCGCCGCCCCGGACGGGACGGTGGCGGAGGTTGTCCCTTACGACGTCGGCTTCCGCCGCTTCGAGCTGAAAGACGGCCTTATGCTCCTCAACGGGGAGCGCGTCCTCTTTCACGGCGTGAACCGCCACGAGTGGAACCCGGCGACCGGCCGGGCCATCGGTATGGCCGACATGACCGCCGCCATGGACACCTTCAAGCGCAACCACATCAACGCCGTGCGCACCTCCCATTACCCCAACCAGACCCCCTGGTATCGCCTGTGCGACCAAAACGGCGTGTACGTAATCGACGAGGCCAATTTGGAAAGCCACGGCACCTGGCAGCAGCCGGGGAAAATCGATCCGTCCCAAAACGTACCGGGCAGCCTGCCTGAGTGGAAAGACTGCGTGGTGGACCGGGCGCGGTCCATGTTTGAGCGGGACAAGAACCACGTGTCCGTCCTGCTCTGGTCCTGTGGCAACGAGTCCCATATGGGGGACTGCATCGCCGCCATGGCGGACTTCTTCCGCACCAACGACCCCTCCCGCCTGGTTCACTACGAAGGGGTGATCTATGACCGGGCCTATGACGGCTTTACCGACGTGGAGAGCCGGATGTACGCCCCGCCCCAGGCCATCCGGGAGTATCTGGAAAACGATCCGAAAAAGCCTTTCCTTCTCTGCGAGTACATGCACGACATGGGCAACTCCATCGGCGGCATGGAGAGCTATATCCGTCTGGCAGAGGAGTTCCCCCAGTACCAGGGCGGCTTTATCTGGGACTATATGGACCAGGCCCTGTGGCGCGCCGACCCCAACGGGGAGCGGTCGCTGGGCTACGGCGGCGACTTCGGCGAGCGCCAGACGGACTACGCCTTCAGCGCCAACGGCCTCGTCTTTGCCGACGGGGCGGAAAAACCCGCCATGCAGGAGGTGCGCTACTGGTACTCCTCTCCCGAGGCGCGGGCCCGCCATGACACAGCCAACGAAAGGACCGCCCAGGCCCTGTCCCTCCCCGCCGCCCCCACGAAGCGCGCCCCCCTCCGCGTCGCCCACGGCGACGGCGCCCTGGGCGCGCGGGGCGAGGCCTTCGAGGTGCTGTTCTCCTATGTGGAGGGCGGCCCCGTCTCCCTGCGCAGCGGAAACCGGGAGTGGCTGTGGCGGGCCCCCCGCCCGGCCTATTGGCGGGCCCCCACCGAAAACGACCTGGGTAACGGCTTCGCCGCCGGAAGCTCCGTCTGGGCGGCGGCGGACGCGTGGCAAACATGCGGGGATATCCAAGTGCTCCGCGAAGGCCCCGAGGCCGTCTCCATCCGCTTCACCTACACCGCTCCCGCCCTGCCCGGCCTTTGCACCCAGGTTACCTATACCCTGGACGACACGGGCCGCATGGCCGTAGACGTCCACTATCACGGCGGGGCGGGCCGTCCCGGCCTGCCCCTGTTCGGCCTGCGCTTCGCCACCCCCGTGCCTGTGGAGCGGGTGGAGTGGCTGGGCCTGTCCGGCGAAACCTACCCCGACCGCAAGAGGGGCGGCGTGTTCGGCTGGCACCGGGAGGCCCCCCATATCCCCGCCTATCTGGTCCCCCAGGAGTGCGGCTGCCACACGGACACCCACGCCGCCGTCCTGCATATGGGGGACGGGGCCAAGCTGGTCCTGGAGAAGGGGTCCGCGCCTTTCGCCTTCTCCGCCATCCCCTACACCCCCCAGCAGTTGGAGCAGGCCGCCCACCGGGAGGAGCTGCCCCGGCCCGTGCGCACGGTGGTGACGGTGTGTTCCGCCATGCGGGGCGTGGGCGGCATCGACAGTTGGGGCGCGGACGTGGAAGAAGCGTACCGCGTCGGCGGCGAGACGGACCGGAGCCTTTCCTTTACCGTCCGGCTGGTATGAGCGCCTTCCCTGATTTCCCGAAGCGCTTGTACAGGCGCGTCTAAACCAACCCGGGTCAATCGGGAAGGCAAAGCGGTTTGCAAAATTGGTGTTTACTTTATTCCTTTTATCTGTTAAAATGAAGAAAAGTGTTGAGGAGCGGAGGAATGAACGATGCCAAGACCCACCAATAAAGAACGCAGCATGGCCCTTTATGAGTCGATTCTGCAACTGAACTCCCTGGAGGAGTGCATCGCCTTTTTCGACGACCTGTGTACCGTGGGCGAGCTGCGGGCCATGGAGCAGCGCTATGACGTGGCCCTGCTGCTGGACGACGGCTTGGTGTACACCGAAATCCTGGAGAAAACCGGGGCCAGCTCGGCCACCATCAGCCGGGTGAACCGGATTTTCTCCTTCGGTGCCGGGGGCTTCCGGCGGATGATTGGGCGCCGGAAGCAAAAAACGGGACAATAGCTGAAGCGCCCCGCCAGATGGCGGGGCGCTTCGCGCTTTTTCTTGTCACGCTGCGCCTGTTCGCGGCGCGCGGCTTCGCTCCGACTCGGGCAAAACC
>CANOYV010000007.1:0-80143 GCA_947571605.1 uncultured bacterium
TGATTTCCCCGAAATTTCCTCTTATTTTCCTCTTGACTTCATACCATTAGACTCCTCGCTGAAACAATACCGCAGCTTATCGTGGAATGCAAGCAACCAAAGCTGAAAGATCCGCAACCGCCGGTTGCGCCGCCGTTTTTCTTATCATATCCCACTCTTCTGGCGATTACAAGGCTTTATATAACAAGGTATGGCATTGATTGAGCGGTGCGACAGAAGAACCGGGCCGCGTCAAGGATGACACGGCCCGGTTTGTACGGATGCCGGATGTGCGGATCAAGGATTGGCGATGGCGGCCTGCGCGGCGCTGAGCCGGGCGATGGGCACCCGGAAGGGAGAACAGGACACATAGTCCAGCCCGATCTTGTGGCAGAACTCCACGCTGGCGGGATCGCCGCCGTGCTCGCCGCAGATGCCCACATGGATGTCCGGATGGGTGGACCGGCCCCAGCGGGTGGCGTTGGAGATCAGGCGTCCCACGCCGTGCTGGTCCAGCTTGGCGAAGGGGTCCTGCTCGTAGATTTTCTTGTCGTAGTAGGCGCCAAGGAATTTGCCCGCGTCGTCGCGGGAGAAGCCGAAGGTCATCTGGGTCAGGTCGTTGGAGCCGAAGGAGAAGAAGTCGGCGTGGGGGGAGATCTCGTCGGCGGTCATGGCGGCCCGGGGGATCTCGATCATGGTGCCCACCTTGTACTTCAGGTTGGACCCGGCGTCGGCGATGAGTTTGTCGGCGGTGGAGGTGACGATGCCCTTAACGTAGAGGAACTCCTTCACCTCGCCCACCAGGGGGATCATGATCTCAGGGACCATGGTCCACTCGGGGTGCCGGGCCTGGACGGCCAGAGCGGCCTTGATGACGGCGCGGGTCTGCATCACGGCGATCTCGGGGTAGGTGACGGCCAGGCGGCAGCCGCGGTGGCCCATCATGGGGTTGAACTCGTGGAGGCCCGCGATGATGGCCTTGATGTCGGCCACGCTCTTGCCCATGTCGTCGGCCAGCTTCTGGATGTCGGCCTCCTCGGTGGGGACGAACTCGTGCAGGGGGGGGTCCAGGAAGCGGATAGTGACGGGCAGTCCCTCCATGGCCTCGTAGATGCCCTCAAAATCGGACTGCTGCATGGGCTCCAGCTTGGCCAGGGCCTTCTCCCGCTGCTCCACGGTGTCGGAGCAGATCATCTCCCGGATGGCGGGGATGCGGTCATCGTTGAAGAACATATGCTCGGTGCGGCACAGGCCGATGCCCTGGGCTCCGAACTTCTTGGCCTGAGCGGCGTCGTGGGGGGTGTCGGCATTGGTGCGGACCTCCAGGCGGCGGTACTTGTCCGCCCAGCCCATGACCCGGCCGAACTCGCCGCCGATGGTGGCGGGGACGGTGGGGATGGCGCCGTCGTAGATTTTGCCGGTGGAGCCGTCCAGGCTCAGCCAGTCGCCCTCGCGGAAGGTCTTGCCCGCCAGCTCGAACTGCTTGTTTTCCTCGTCCATCTTGATCTCGCCGCAGCCGGACACGCAGCACTTGCCCATGCCGCGGGCCACGACGGCGGCGTGGGAGGTCATGCCGCCGCGCACGGTGAGGATGCCCTGGGCGGCCTTCATGCCCTCAATGTCCTCGGGGGAGGTCTCCAGGCGGACCAGCACCACCTTCTCGCCCCGGGCGGCCCACTCCTTGGCCTCTTCAGCGGAGAATACGATCTTGCCGGAGGCGGCGCCGGGGGAGGCGCCCAAAGCGGTGGCCAGCAGAGGGGCCTCTTTCAGGGCCGCGCCGTCGAACTGGGGATGGAGCAGGGTGTCCAGGGAGCGGGGCTCGATCATGGCCACGGCCTTCTTTTCGTCGATCATGCCCTCGTCCACCAGGTCGCAGGCGATTTTCAGCGCGGCGGCGGGGGTGCGCTTGCCGTTGCGGGTCTGGAGCATGTAGAGCTTACCGGCTTCCACGGTGAACTCCATGTCCTGCATGTCGCGGTAGTGGTCCTCCAGGGTCTTGCACACGGTCTCGAACTGGGCGAAAGCCTCGGGGAACTTGTCGGCCATTTCGCTGATGGGCATGGGGGTGCGCACGCCGGCCACCACGTCCTCGCCCTGGGCGTTGGTCAAAAACTCGCCGAAGAGCTTCTTCTCGCCGGTGGCGGGGTTGCGGGTGAAGGCCACGCCGGTGCCGCAGTCGTCGCCCATGTTGCCGAAGGCCATGGACTGCACGTTGACGGCGGTGCCCCAGGAGTAGGGGATGTCGTTGTCCCGGCGGTAGACGTTGGCGCGGGGGTTGTCCCAGGAGCGGAACACGGCCTTGATGGCGCCCATGAGCTGCTCTTTGGGGTCGGTGGGGAAGTCCTGGCCGATTTTGGCCTTGTACTCGGCCTTGAACTGGCCGGCCAGTTCCTTCAGGTCGTCGGCGGTGAGCTCCACGTCCTGGGTGACGCCCTTCTTGACTTTCATCTGGTCGATGAGCTCCTCGAAATACTTCTTGCCCACCTCCATGACCACGTCGGAGTACATCTGGATGAAGCGGCGGTAGCAGTCCCAGGCCCAGCGGGGGTTGCCGGACTTGCGGGAGAGGACCTCCACCACGTCCTCGTTGAGGCCCAGGTTGAGGATGGTGTCCATCATGCCGGGCATGGAGGCCCGGGCGCCGGAGCGGACGGAAACCAGCAGGGGATTTTCCTTGTCGCCGAACTTCTTGCCGGTGATGCCTTCCATCTTGACGATATATTCCATGATTTCGGCCTGGATTTCATCGTTGATTTTCTGCCCGTCCTCGTAATATTGGGTGCATGCCTCGGTAGTGATGGTAAAGCCCTGGGGCACGGGCAGGCCGATGTTGGTCATCTCGGCCAGATTGGCGCCCTTGCCGCCCAGGAGCTCGCGCATGTTGGCGTTGCCCTCGGAGAACAGGTAGACATATTTGTGAGCCATTGTACATTCCTCCAAAAATTTTATCGGATGTGCGGGAAAATGCGGGGGATCATTGAATGCCAATATTTTAGCAGAATGCACAAGAATGGTCAAGCAATTCTTGCCATTTCATTCATTTTTTTGTAGATTGGATTGTTATTTGTTTGACAGATTTCCCCGCTCAGCCCACGGCGCAGATCCCCGGCCTAAACGGATAATCCCATGATGTGACAAATCACAAAAAACAGGTTTCGCAGGGGATGAAACCTGTTTTTTGCGCCGAAATTCCGCATATGTGCAAAAATTGATTGACAAAAACCGCTCTTGTGCTATGCTGAAACCTGGAAATTGAAAAACAAAGATGGAGTTGCGCCGGTTCCCGCACGCCAAACAATTGAAAGGGGAAGTTACACATGGGCTACAGCAAAGAGGACATCATCCGCATCGTGAAAGAGGAGGACGTCAAGTTCATCCGGATGCAGTTTACCGACATTTTCGGCCAGTTGAAAAATGTGGCCATCACCGCCTCCCAGATCGAGAAGGCGGTGAACAACCAGATTATGCTGGACGGTTCGTCCATCGAGGGCTTTGTCCGCATCAACGAGTCCGACCAGTACCTGTACCCCGACCTGGACACCTTTGTGATTTTCCCCTGGGAACCCCAGCACGCCAAAGTGGCGCGGCTGATCTGCGACGTGCATAACCCGGACGGCTCCTCCTTCGTGGGCGACCCCCGTGGCGTGCTGGAGCGGGTGCTGGAGCGGGCGGAGGCCATGGGCTTTGACACCTTCAACGTGGGGCTGGAGGCGGAGTTCTTCCTGTTCCAGACCGACGAGGAGGGCAAGCCCACCACCAAGACCAACGACGAGGCGGGCTATTTCGACCTGGGCCCTCTGGACCACGGAGAGCCCACCCGGCGGCGCATCTGCCTGGCGCTGGAGCAGATGGGGTACGAGATCGAGGCGTCCCACCACGAGGTGGCCCCCGGCCAGCACGAGATCGACTTTAAATACGCCCCCGCCCTGGAGTGCGCCGACAAGATCATGACCTTCAAGCTGGCGGTAAAGACCATCGCCCAGCGGGACGGCCTCCATGCCACCTTTATGCCCAAGCCCATCTACGGGCTGGCGGGCAACGGGATGCACACCAACATGTCTCTGTACCGGGACGGGAAGAATGTGTTCTTTGATGAGCAGGGTGAAAACGGGCTGTCCAAGGAGTGCTATTCCTTCATCGCGGGCATCCTCCGCCATATGAAGGGTATGGCCGCCGTTACCAACCCCCTGGTCAACTCCTACAAGCGGCTGGTGCCCGGCTACGAGGCTCCCTGTTACATGGCCTGGTCCGCCTCCAACCGCTCCACGCTGATCCGGATTCCCGCCAGCCGGGGCCAGGGCACCCGGGTGGAGCTGCGCTGCCCCGACCCCGCCTGCAACCCGTACCTGTCTCTGGCCGTGTGCCTGGCTGCGGGGCTGGACGGCATCGCCAAGGGGCTGACCCCGCCGCCGGAGGTGACGGAGAACATCTTCACCATGACCCCCGCCACCCGGAAGCGCCGGGGCATCGAAGCCCTGCCCGGCTCACTGGAGGAGGCCCTCATCGCCATGAAGAAGGACCGGCTGGTGATGGCGGCCCTGGGCCAGCACGTCACTTCCCAGTACATCGCCGGGAAAGAGGCGGAGTGGGAGGAGTACCGCACTCGGGTGTCCAGTTGGGAGCGGGACAAATATATCATTAACTATTAAACTCAGAAGAAAACCCCCGTCCGCCCCGCAGGGCAGGGGGGTATCGCGCCGGAGGCGCGTATCCAGGGGGGACTGGTCCCCCCTGGAAGGCGCGTCCCGCCGCCGCAGGCGGCGAGGTTTTCCGCAGGAAACCGACGCGCCAAGGGAGCGGGACAAATATATCATCAATTACTAAATCTCCGCCAAAGCGCATACGCTGCCCTGTAAGGAGGGAATCGTATGCGCTTTACCAAAATGCACGGCTTAGGCAATGATTACATTTTTCTCAACTGCCTGGAGGGCGGACCCGCCGACTTGCCCGGTCTGGCCCGCCGCCTGTCCGACCGGCACTTCGGCGTGGGCGGTGACGGTATCATCTGCGTGTGCCCGTCGGACCGGGCGGACTTCAAAATGCGCATGTTCAACGCCGACGGATCCGAGGGGGCCATGTGCGGCAACGGCATCCGCTGCTTTGGGAAATACGTCTGGGACAAGGGCCTGGCGGACAGTGCCCACCTGACCATCGAGACCCTGGCGGGGGAGCGGGACCTTTCCCTGATGCTCCGGGAGAGGAGGGTGTACGCCGCCGTGGTGGACATGGGCGTGCCTGCGGTGGGGCAGCCCCTGGAGTTGGCCGCCGGGGGGATGCGCTGGACTGCCGTCCCGGTGTCCATGGGCAACCCCCACGCGGTGGTGGAGGCGGACGACCCCGCCGCCCTGGACCTGGCCGCCCTTGGGCCGGAGATGGAGTGCGCCCCGGCCTTTCCCCGCGGGGTAAACGTGGAGTTTATCCGGGTGCTGAACCGGCGGGAGCTGCAAATGCGGGTTTGGGAACGGGGCAGCGGCGAGACCCTGGCCTGCGGCACCGGGGCGTGCGCCTGCGTGGCGGCCATGGCGTCGGCGGGAAAGCTGGAGCGGGAGGCGGTGGTTCGCTTGGCGGGGGGCGATCTGACGGTGCGCTGGGACGAAAAATCCGGCCATATGTTCATGACCGGGCCCGCCGCGACGGTTTTTGATGGCGAACTTGCCGATTGACCGGGGCGGGAAAAATATTGTACAATGGTTTAACACAATAAAGTAAGTAAGGAGTGGTCCCCATGGCCCACATCAATCAAAACTTCCGCAAGCTCCCCGGCGGCTACCTGTTCCCGGAGATCGGCCGCCGCGTCCGGGCCTTTTCCGCCCAGAACCCGCCCATGCCCCTGATCCGCCTTGGCATTGGCGACGTGACCCAGCCCCTGGCCCCCGCGGTGGTGGACGCCATGGTAACGGCGTCCAAAGAGATGGGCGTCAAGGAGACCTTCCGGGGCTACTGCGAGGAGACCTGCTGCGCCTACGACTTCCTGCGCTTCGCCATCCGGGACTCCTACCGGGAGCGGGGCGTGGAGATCGCCGACGACGAGATCTTCGTCTCCGACGGGGCCAAGAGCGACTGCGGCAACATCGGCGACATTTTCTCAGTGGACAACGTGGTGGCGGTTTGCGATCCGGTGTACCCGGTGTATGTGGACACCAACGCCATGGCGGGCCGGGCCGGGGAGTACGACGGCGGGAAGTGGACCGGCCTGATTTACCTGCCCTGCACCGCTGAGAACGGCTTTTTCCCCGATCTGCCCACGGGGGACCGGGTTCCCGACTTGATCTACATCTGTTCCCCCAATAATCCCACCGGCGCGGCAGCCACCAAGGAACAGCTCAAGACCTGGGTTGACTACGCCAACGCCCACGGCAGCGTGATTCTGTTCGACTCCGCTTATGAGGCGTTCATCAGCGAGGAAGGCGTCCCTCACAGCATTTTTGAGGTGGAAGGGGCCAAGACCTGCGCCATCGAGTTCCGCTCCTTCTCCAAGTCGGCCGGGTTCACCGGAAACCGCTGCGCCTATACCGTCATCCCCAAGACGCTGGAGCGGGAGGGGGCGTCCCTCAACGCCCTGTGGAACCGCCGCCAGGGGACGAAATTCAACGGCGTGCCCTATGTGATCCAGCGGGCGGCGGAGGCCACCTTCACCCCCGAGGGCAAGGCGCAGACCCGCGCCGCCATCGACTACTATCTGAACAACGCCAAGGTCATCCGGGAGGGCCTCGCCGCCGCCGGCCTGACGGTGTACGGCGGGGTAAACGCCCCCTACCTGTGGGTGCGCACGCCCAACGGCGCCCCGTCCTGGGACTTCTTCGATCTGCTGCTGAAGCGGGCCTGCGTGGTCACCACCCCCGGCGCGGGCTTCGGCCCCAGCGGGGAGGGCTACATCCGGGTCACCGCTTTCGGCGATGCGGACGCCACCCGCGAGGCGGTGCGCCGCATCGTGTCCGTGCTGTAACGCGCCTGTTAACCGTGCCCGGTGCGTAAGAGGGAAGCAGTGTCCCCCTGTCGGGGACAGGCGTTGACAGATACGTGGGGGGCGCAGAACCCCCTCCTCCGCAGAGACGACTCGAACAGGAGATGCAAAAAGGGGAAAGTTTCTGCCCGACCCGGTCTGAACTGTCTCTGCGGAGGAGGGGGTTCTGCGCCTCTTCGGAACGGTTCAGTTTCCTGGACCCTATGCCTGGAATGAAGTGCGGCAGCCGCGCCTTGACCAGCGAACAGAATACACGAAAGCCGCCCGCTGGAGGACCCGGCAGGCGGCTTTTTTGCGCCGCTGTATACGTCATTCGATGACCACGGCCCGGCAGCCCATGGCGGAAAAGCTGTCCCAGAACACGTTTTTCTCCACCAGGGCAAAGCCGTTGAGGGGGTCCGCGATCCGGTATTGCCCGTCCTGCGTCCCGGCCAGCACCACACAGTGCAGATTGCTGTAGGGCTGGTACTGCGTCCCGTCCTCCAGCGTCCAGGAGAATTCGCTGTATTGGGGCTGGGCATAGCCCAGCGTCACCCACGCCACCAGGGGAACCCCGTCCTCGGCGTAGCGGTTCAGTGTTTCCCGGCTGAACCCGGTGACGGACCGGGCGCGGGAGGCGCTCCCGCGCTCATCCAGCCAGCCGTTGGCCGCCTGGATAATGGGGGTTTCAAAGCAGTAAAAGCCGCCCTTCAGATCGGCGGCGTCGCCCACGTACCACTTCTCCGGGTTTGGCCCGTAGCACAGCGCCCCGTCATAGGAGAAATCCCCCTTGGGCAGATAGTCCCGGTACAGCGTCAGCTTGTCCGCCGGGTACCCCGCCGCGCCCAGCGCCATGGACAGGCTGGTGATTTCGCAGCCGTTGGGCAGCTCCGGGTTCTGGTAGACCAGTTCCACCGCCTGATACGCGGTATGGGCGCCGTCCCAGGGCCTGTTGATCCACGCCGTCACGGCGGCCAGCGCCGCCGCCAGCGCCAGCGTGATTTGCAGCAGGCGGACCCTCCGGCGGGCGGCGCGGCGGGCGCTTTTCCGGGGTCTGCGCCGGGGTTCGGCGGGCAGCGCGATGATGGTTCCGTTTGGCATAAAAAGTCCCCCTTTTGACGGAAATTCAGGTGTTGATCCTATTTTCCGACAAAAGGGGGCACAAAGTCACCAAGGAGATGTATCAAAGTTGTAAAATCGTCACTCGCTGACGCCCAGCCCGCTATAGCGCTCCAACTGGATATCGTAATATACGCCCAGCGTGATGCCGATGCTGCTGGTGAACAGGACGATGATCTGGCTGGGGGCGGAGACAAGCTGGATGGAGGCGCCGCCGCTGTTGTTCACCGATTCCAGCAGTTCCTCCTGCGGGGGAGCCTCGGACGGCAGTTCCATTTTAAACTCTTGGATCACGCCATCGGGGGAGTCTATCACAATGGTCTCCTGCTGATAGCTGAAAATCATGTTGTCATACACCTGGACGATCATAATTTCCAGCCGCTCGTGAAGGAACTTCAGGTTCAAGGCCTGGAACTGATGGTCGAAGCCCTGTAGAAAGGCGGCCATATCGCTGGTATAGTCCCGGTGCGGATAAAGAAGATACCATAGCATCCCCGTCAGGTCGTCCCTCACCTTGTCCAGCGCCGCCTGCCGCTGCTCCTCGGAAATCTCCGCCGCCTCCCGGGGCGTCATGAGCCAGCTCATGGACAGAGGGCCGGAAAAACTCAGGGCGTAGCTGAGAAGCACAGGGGCGCCGTCGTCCAAGACGGCGGGAAAGTCCTTCAAAAATACCATGTCGGCGGTTTTCAGCTCGCTCTGGTTCCATGTCAGGCCTTTCAGCAGCAGGTCGAGGTCGTAGTCCGCCCCCAGCGCGTCCATGGCGGCAATGGAGGACATCGTGGCGTCCTGATACGAGTGGCCGATGTCGAATGCGATGGAGCTCTGCACCTGCTCCGGCAGGGGGACCAGGGTCTGCATGTCGTACAGGGACCAGGGGTAGAACAGCACCTCCTCTGCGGTCCGCCCCAGCACGGAAGGGATGGGAACCGTTCCGGCGGAAACCACCTCCCCGGCCCGTGGGGCGGTCACCGAGCGGGCGGCCAGCCCCGCCGCCATGGCCCCCGCCAGCAGGATGGCCAGGGAGGACAGGATGAATTTAACGTGCCGCATGGGCGTCTCCTCCTTCCTGGGGTGTTTGTGCGCTCAAGGGGAAGCGCAGGGTGACCAATGTGCCCTCGTCCAGGCGGCTGTCCATCTCCATGGTTCCCCCGTGGACGGACACGATCTCCCGGCATAGGGCCAGCCCCAGCCCCGCGCCGCCCGCCTTTCGGCTGCGGCTCTTGTCCACCATGTAGAAGGGCCGGCACACCTTGTCCAGCTCCTCCCGTGGGATGCCCCGGCCGAAGTCCCGCACCAGGATTTCCGCCTGGCCGTCCACCTCCCGGGCGGCCAGCACCAGCCGCCCGCCCCGCTTGCTGGCCTTGCGGCCGTTGTCCAGCAGGTTGTACAGCAAGGACTTGAACAGCTCCCGGTCCATGTCCAGGGTCAGGTCCGGGCAGTCGCAGTCCAGCGTGAGCCTGTTCTGGGCCATGACAGGCCGAAGGCTCACTGCCACCTCTCCGGCCACCTCCTGGAGGGAGGCGGGCTCCATCTGGAGGTTGGCGCTGCCCAGGGTGATGAGCTCCAGCAGCTTGCCCGACAGGGATCTCAGCCGCTTGGCCTCCTCGGAGATCACCCGGGCGTACTCCACCCGCTGGACGTCGGGCACGTCCTTTTGAAGGTGGAGCAGGTCGGCGAAGCCCAGGATGCTGGTCAGCGGCGTTTTCATCTCGTGGGCCAGGTTGCCGATGAAGGACTTCCGGTCCTCCGCCACCTGTTCCAGTTGCTCCACCCGCTCCTGGACGGCGGCGGCCATCCGGTTCATGTCCTGGGCCAGGTCGGCCAACTCGTCCTGCCCCCGCACGGCCAGCCGCTCGTCGTACCGTCCCCCCGCCACCCGCCGGGCGCTGGCGTCCAGCGCGGCCAGCGGCCGGAGCAGAAGCCACACCAGCGCCAGCAGCGCCGCCGCCCCTGCCAGGCTCACGGCCAGGCACAAAGCCACGGCGTGTTCCGCCTCCCGGTCCAGCGCCTGCTGGAGGCTGCCCACGGAATAGGCGGCGCACAGGCGGAAGGGACGGGATTCCAGCGTCACCGGCATGGCGCACAGCAGGAACCACTCCCCTTCCTGTTCGCCGGGGCAGAGCCGGTAGACAGTGGCGTCCGGTTCGTCCTCCGGGGGGATGGGAAGCTGGTCCCAAAGGTACGCGTCCATGAGGCTCCACACGGTCCGTCCGCCGTCGTCCAGCAGGACCAGCCCTGTGAGGTAGTCGTCCAGGGTCTGCTGGCCCAGCACCTGCCGGGCGGCGTGCTGGGTATCCTCGGCCCCGAGCTGCACCATGCCCTGCTGGAGCCGGGAGCTGACCACTCCCGCCCGGAGCATCCCGGCCAGGTACTGCTGCTGGGTCACCGCCCGCTGGCCCTCCCGCTCCCACAGCGCGTCCCGGCTGGAGCGCAGCAGCAGGGCGGAGGCCAGGGTGGTGCATAGCACCATCAGGGCCAGGGTGGGCAGGAAAATTTTTTGCCACAGCCTCATGTCAGCTTCTCCAGCCGGTAGCCGATGCGGGGCAGGGTGACCAGGTGGCCGCTGAGTCTCAGCTTCTGGCGCAGGCGCTGGACATGGATATCCACCGTGCGGCTCTCCCCGGCAAACTCATAGCCCCACACCAGGCTCAGCAGCTTTTCCCGGCTGAGGGCCAGGTTCTGGTTCTGCAAAAACACCCGCAGCAGGTCGAATTCCTTGGGGGACAGGGGCACCGGCTCCCCCCGGAGGGTGACGGTGTGGCTGTCCAGCTCCTGCCGGACGTCTCCGTACTCCAATACGTCCGTCCCCCGGCCCCGGCGGCGGAGCACCACCTCGATGCGGGCCAGCAGCTCCAGCGGCTCGAAGGGCTTGGAGATGTAGTCCTCCGCCCCCAGCCGCAGCCCCCGTACCTTGTCCTCCACCTGCTGCATGGCGGACAGGAAGATGACGGGCACGTCCTGCCCCTGGAGCCTGTCCATAACGGCAAAGCCGTCCAGCCCGGGGAGCATCACGTCCAGCAGCACCAGCCCGAACTGGCCGTTTTCGATCTGCTCCACCGCCTGGGCCCCGTCAGGGCACCATTGGCTGGTGTGGTTGCCCAGGGTGAGGGTGGCTTCGATCATCCGGGCGATATTCTCCTCGTCCTCCACAATTAAAATGTGGGCCATGGAAATCCCCCCATTGTTTTTTTCCATTATAGCATTCCCGAAGCGTCCATGTCAGCAAGAAGTTGTATCAAACTTGTAAAGGAGGCTGTTGGAATATTATGGGACACGCCCTCATATGCTTGGGACAAGACGTGAGGTGGTGAACCGAATGGACGAAAGAAGACCCTGGGAGCAGGCGGCGTCGGTACTGCCCGGCCCGCTGCGGGCGGGCCTGCGCACCCTGGGGGTGGACAGGCTGGAAGAGCTGGAGGAGCTGCGCCTCCGCCGGGGCTTCCCCCTGACGGCCCTTCTGTCCGAAGGGGAGGCGGAGACGGACGGCCCGCCCGTGGGCGAGGAGGAGCTGCGGCAGGCGCTGGAGAACGCCACCCAGTCCTCCGCCCATACGGCGCTGGACAAGGTGTGCCAAGGCTTCGTCACCCTGCGGGGCGGCCACCGGGTGGGGCTGTGCGGCACGGTGGTGAAGAAGGACGGGCGCATCGTCACCCTCCGGGAGCTGTCCTCCCTGTCCGTCCGGGTGGCAAGGCCGGTGAGGGGGCTGGCGGGGCCCGTGCTGCCCCAACTGTTGGAGAACGGGCGGTTTTTGAACACCCTCATCCTGGCCCCGCCGGGGGCGGGGAAGACAACCCTCCTGCGGGACCTGGTCCGGGCGCTGTCCGACGGGGAGGGCTGTCCGCCCCGCCGGGTGGCGGTGGCCGACGAGCGGGGGGAGATCGCGGCGCTGTGGCGGGGGGAACCCCAGCTCTACATAGGCCGCCACACCGACGTGCTGGACGGCTGCGCCAAGGCGGAGGGCCTGTCCATCCTCATCCGGGGGATGAACCCCCAGGTGGCGGCGGTGGACGAGCTGGCCTGCCTTGAGGACGTGCGTGCGGTTGCCGAGGCGTCGGGGTGCGGCGTGGCCCTGGTGGCCACCGCCCACGGGACGGGTCGGGACGATTTGGCCCGCCGTCCCGCCCTTCGGGAGCTGCTGGGGTTGGGAGTGTTCCGGCGGCTGGTGGAGGTGGAGCGCCGGGGCGGCGCACGGACCATGCGGGTGGAGGTCTTATCATGATGCGTATGCTGGGAGCCGTCCTGGTGATTGCCGGGTGCGGGGCGCTGGGGTTAGCCGGAGTGGCCCGCCTGGACGGGCGGGTGCGGGACCTGGGCGGGCTGGCGGCGGGGCTGGACGCCCTCCAGCGGGAGATGGGCTGGCGGCTGGCCCCGCTGCCCCAGGCGCTGGACACAGCGGCGAAAGCGGCCCGCGGCACGGCGGCGGATTTTTTCAGCCGGTGCGCCCGCGGGGCACGGGAACCGGACGGACAACCCTTTCAACAGATTTGGAATACCGCGCTGTCCGCCGCGCCCCTGCGCCTGACGGCGGAGGATAGGGTCCTGCTGGAACGCCTGGGGCCGGTACTGGGCCGGTACGACGGAGACAGCCAGCGCCTGGCGCTGGAGGACACGGCGGCGGGACTGCGCTCCCTCCAGGGGGACGCGGCGGACGACCGCCGCCGCCTGGGCCGGGTGTACGGCGTGCTGGGGATGGCGGCGGGGCTGTTTGTGGCCATCCTGCTGATTTGATTACATAGGAGGACGGATGATGGACGTGGACCTGATTTTTAAAATCGCCGCCATCGGCATTCTGGTGTCGGTGCTCAACCAGGTGCTCACCCGGTCGGGCCGGGACGAGATGGCCACCATGACCACCCTGGTGGCGTTGGTGGTGGTGCTGATGATCGTAGTGCAGCAGATTAACGACCTGTTCACTCTGGTGAAGGACCTGTTCGGGTTATGAGCGGCGTGGTCAAAATCGCGGCGGCGGCGGTGACGGCGGCGCTGTGCGCCGTGGTGGTGCGCCGCCAGTCGCCGGAGATCGCCCTGGTCCTGGGGATCGGGGCGTGCGCGCTCATCGTGCTGTACTGCTCCGGGGCGCTTACCGCTGTGATGGAGCTGGTGGACAAGCTGGCCCTGACCGGGGGGCTGTCCGCCCAGGTGGTGGAGCCGGTGATGAAGACGGCGGGCATCGCCATCGTCACCCGTCTGGCGGCGGACTTCTGCAAGGACGCCCAGGAGGGGGGGCTTGCCTCGGCGGTGGAGCTGGCGGGGACAGCGCTGGCCCTGTCGGCCACCCTGCCCCTGATGTCGGCGGTGCTGGACGTGCTCACCCAACTGCTTTGAGTAGGGGGGGCGGACCATGAGAAAAGGATGGATTCTGGCCCTCCTGCTCCTGCCCGCCCTGCTTGTGCCCGTCCGGGCCCTCACCGGGGAGGAAGCCCTGCGGAGGCAGGAGGAGCTGGTGGAGATGGACGGGCTGCGGCACGCGGCGGAGCAAAACGGCGGGGCGGCGGAGTACGGCGCGAGCCTGGATGAGGGGCTGGAAGCCCTGCTGGACACGGGCACCCGGGAGCTGAGCGGCGCGGTGCGCACTGCGGCCAGGTCGGGGGCGCTGCTGTTGGTGATCCTGCTGTTCTGCTCCCTGGCGGAGTCGGTGGGAGAGGAGGCGGGCAAGAGCGGGATAAAGGCCGCCTCCCTGGCCGGGACGCTGGCGGTGACGGCGGTGGCGGTGGCGGACGTGAACTCCCTGCTGGGCCTGGGAACGGGGGCCATCGGGAGGATGGCCTCCTTTGCCAATGTGCTGCTGCCCATCGTGGCGGCGGTGACGGCGGCCACGGGGGCGGTGACGGGGGCGGCGGCGAGGCAGATGGCGGCAGCGCTGTTCTCCAACCTGCTTATCGACCTCATCAACGGCTTTCTGGTGCCGCTGCTGTACGGCTATATCGCCGCGTCGGTGGCCCAGGCGGCGCTGGGAAGGGAGGAGCTGAAGCGGATGGCGGACCTGCTGAAGTGGGCGGTGACCACCCTCATCACCATCCTGATGATCGCCTTTGTCAGTTACCTGACAGCCAGCGGCGTGGTGGCGGGGACGGCGGACGCCGCGGCGGTGAAGGCGGCGAAATTCGCCATCTCCGGGGCGGTCCCGGTGGTAGGGGGCATCCTGTCCGACGCGGCGGAGACGGTGCTGGCCTCGGCGGGGGTGCTCCAGGGGACGGTGGGGGTGTTCGGCATGGTGACGATTTTGGGGATATGCCTGGCGCCGCTGCTGCGGCTGGCGGTTCACTACCTGGCCTATAAGCTGGTGGCGGCGCTGTCCTGCGCCCTGGGCAGCGGCCCGCCCTGCACCCTGGTGGACCGGCTCAGCTCCGCCTTCGGGCTGGTGCTGGGGATGACGGGGGCGTGCTGCCTGCTGCTGCTCATCACGCTGGTGTCCTGCGTGTCGGTGACGGCGGCATGATGGGGCTGGTGCGGGAGTGGCTGCTGGGGGTGACGGCGGCGGCGCTGGCGCTGGCCCTGGCGGAGACCCTGGCTCCGGAGGGCAGCGCAAAAAAGGTGTGCCGTCTGGCGGGGGGGCTGGCCCTGCTGCTGGCGGCGGTGGGGCCGGTGGCGGGCGTGCTGGACGGCGCCCCCCTGACCCAGGCCGTGGACGGCTGGCGAAGCCGGACCCAGCGCGTGGAGCAGGAGCTGGAGGAGCAGAAGGACCAGTTTTATCTGGCTATCATAGAAGAGGAGACCGCCGCATATGTTATGGACAAGGCGAGAGAGCTGGGCTTTGACTGTGAGGCGGAGGTGACCTATAGCCATGATGAGGACGGCGTGCCCTGCCCCTGGGAGATCGCCGCCCGGGGTACGTGGACGAGGGAGCAGCGCGCTGAGCTGGAGCGTCTGCTGGAGGAGGAGCTGGGCGTGCCCGTCCAGCGGCAATACTACGAGGAGATACAGCCATGAAATCCCAATGGAAACTGCCCGAGGCGGAACAACTGTGGAAGCTGCTGGACAAATACAAATATGTGTTGCTCCTGGTGGCGGCGGGGCTGGCGCTGCTGCTGTGGCCCGTGGGGGAGGGGGAACAGTCTCAGGAAAGCGCCTCCGGCGGCGGTTTGGAGGAGTTCGACCTGGCCGCCCTGGAGGAAAAGCTGTCCCAGACTCTGTCCCAGGTGGAGGGGGCGGGAAAGGTGACGGTGGCCCTGACGGTGAAGAGCGGCCTGGAACAGGTGCCGCTCACCGACCGCTCCACCTCCGTGTCCGAGCGGGGGAACAGCGTGGAGGAGAAGACCGTGGTCATCAGCACCGGCTCCGGCCAGGAGACGGTGGTACGTATGCAGCGGGGCCCGGTGTTCCAGGGCGCGGTGGTGGTGGCCCAGGGGGCCGACCGGGCGGAGGTGCGCCTGTTGTTGACCCAGGCGGTGGCGGCGCTCACCGGGCTGGGGGCGGACCGGATCACCGTATGCAAGGGAAGCGCGTAGCCGTCGTGAGCGTGTCGGAGCAAGCTTCGTATCATTCGCTTCCGACCTTGCCGAAAGCTCATTTACTGCGCTGCTCCTCCTCCCCCACAAAGCCTGGAGATCGGCTTTGCGGGACCCCATAAGAGCGGGGCGAAAGCAAAAGGCCAAGGCCCACGCAGTGGGACCGGGTTTTGCTTGAGACGCAACGAAGCCGCGCGCCGCGAACAGGCGCAGCGCGACAACATGGAATAGAACATATGTTTCACGTGAAACAATCTTTGTGAAATGGAGGACGGAACAATGAGTGTGTGGAAACGAAACGCGGTCGTGGTGGCCATCGTGCTGTTTGTGGGGGCGGCGGTGTACCTGAACTGGTCTTACGGCCGGGAGGCCACGGCCGACGGCACGGACGGGCAGGGAGGCGGCAGGCTGCTGGGTCAGGCGGCCTTGGTCAATGGGGAGGACGGCCAGACGGCGGGGAAGCCAGACGCCAGCGCCCAGCCCTCGGCGGATGCCAGCGCGGCCCCCAGCGCCGGCGGGGAGCAGACGGGCTATTTTGCCTCCGCCCGGCTGAACCGCCAGCAGGCCCGGGACAACGCCCTCCAGCTCTTGCAGCAGGCGGCGGCGGACACGGCGGCCCAGCAGGAGATCATCGACGAGGCCAACGCGTCCATCCAGGCCATGGCCTCCGTCACCATGTCGGAGGCCAACATTGAGAATCTGATTACCGCCAAAGGCTACGGCGACTGCATCTGCTTCATCAATGACGACAGCGCCAGCGTGGTGGTTTCCTCCACGTCCAACGGCCTGGGGGAGGCCGACGCCACCAAAATCATGGAGATCGTCAAGGAGGAGACCGGGCTGGCCGCCAGCAAGATCACGGTCATTGAGACGGAGCCGTAAAAGAAGCGCTGAGCCGTCGAGAGCAGCGCGGATGGAGCGAAGCGATGGCAAAAGCCCAGCCGCCGCGCAGCGGGGCGGGTTTTGTCTGAGACGCAGCGAAGCCGCGCGTCGCGAACAGGCGAAGCGTGACAAGAAAAGAAGCGCTGAGCCGTCGAGAGCGGCGCGGAAAATTAGGATTGTAATTTGTGGGACAGGGTGATATAATAGCTCCAATATGGTTAAAGGAGCGTGAGGCGAACATGGCCGAAGGCAAAGAATATATCTCCCACGAGAGCGAATTGGGCAGCGTCAGCATTTCCGAGGAGGTGCTCACCGTCATCGCCGCCGCCGCCGCGGTGGACGTGGAGGGCGTCAGCTCTCTGGGTTCCGGCCTGAGCAGCGAGGGCACCGCCAGCGCCAACCGCAAGGCCCTGACCAAGGGTGTGCGCCTGGAGGTGGAGGACGAGCGGGTGAGCGTGGACTTGCCCATCCTGGTGCGGTACGGCTACGTGGTCACCGACGTGGCCAAGGCCGTTCAAGAGGCGGTGTTCAGCGCGGTGGAGAACACCAGCGGGCTGGAGGTGTCCCAGGTCAACGTCACCGTGGTGGGTGTGACCTTCCAGAAGTGAGCATTTAACGAATCAGTGTGAGAGCCGGGCTTCCGCCCGGCTCTTTTTCTGCGCAAAAAGTGGAAAAAGGGCTTCCCTTTTTCGGCGCGTGCGTGTATAATAAATTGGATATTCACAATGGGTTTTTGTGCCCGAACAATCATAATGGAGCTCCGGCGGCCATCACGCCGGGAAAGGAGGAGGCCTTATGAACAGAAGCACGGCCCGGGAGATCGCGGTCCACTTTGCCTTTGAATTGGCCTTTTCGGATGAAAAGGTCCAGCAGCTTCTGGAACGGGAGCTCACCCCGGAGTCCTTCGCCCGGCGGGCCCAGGACGAGCCGATGTACGAAGAATTCCCCGGGGAGGGGGAACTGGACTACATCACCCGGCTGGTCCGGGGAGTGGGCAGCCACGGCGCGGAGCTGGACGGCTATATCGCCAAATACGCCAAGGGGTGGAAATTTGAGCGCATCGACCGGGTGGCCTCCGCCATCATGCGGGTGACCATGTACGAGATCATGTACATGCCCGACATCCCCAACAAGGTGGCCATCAACGAGGCGGTGGAGATCGCCAAGAAGTATGTGGGCGACGATGTGGTCAAATTTATCAACGGCATCCTGGGCTCCTTTGTGCGCCAGGAGCTGCCGGAGCAGGAGTGAGGAGCATGGACGCGCAGTGTCTTGGCTTTGATACCAGCAACTACACCACCTCCGCCGCCGTGTTCGGCAACGGCACGGCGGAAAACCGGGGGAAGCTGCTCACCGTGCCCGAGCGGGCGCTGGGCCTGCGGCAGAGCGAGGCGCTGTTCCAGCACGTGAAGCGGCTGCACCTCATGGTGGAGCAACTCCGGGCGGACGGGGCCGTCGGGCAGATCGCCGCCGTGGGCGCTTCCACCCGGCCCCGGGAGGTGGAGGGCTCCTATATGCCCTGCTTCCTGGTGGGCGAGGGGGAGGGCCGGGCCCTGTCGGCGGCGCTGGGGGTGCCGTTCTACCCCTGTTCCCACCAGCAGGGGCATGTGGCTGCGGCGGCCTGGTCGGCGGGCCGGGAGGACCTGCTGGACAAGCCCCACTTGGCCTGGCACCTGTCCGGCGGCACCACCGAGCTGCTGCGGGTGGAGCCGGAAGGCCATACTGTCCGGGCTGAGGTCGTCGGTGGCACCAGCGATATCGCGGCGGGCCAGTTGGTGGACCGGGCGGGCGTGCTGCTGGGACTGCCCTTCCCGGCGGGCAAGGCGCTGGACGCTCTTTACCCCGAGGCGGACGATACCAGCTTCTTCCGGGTGAAGCTCAACGACCTGGCCTTCTCCCTGTCCGGGATGGAGAACAAGGTGCGAGGGTTGCTGGAGAAGGGAGAGAAGCCCGCCAACATCGCCCGCTTCGTCATTGACACCATCATGGACGTGCTGCTCCGGGCCACCCGGGAGGCCCGGAAGCGCTGGCCCGACCTGCCGGTGCTGTGTTCCGGCGGGGTGGCCTCTAACCGGCAGATCCGGGACGCCATGGAGAAGTCCTGCGGCGCGGTGTTCGCCCAGCCCCAGTACGCCACCGATAACGCCCTTGGGGTGGCCATCCTCACCCACCGGGCGCTGGAACGGGGGGTGAGGGGATGAATATTGCCAATTTACCTGTCTATACTGTATCTCAGGTGAACGGCTACGTGAAGTCGCTGATGGATCAGGACGACCTGCTCGCCGGGCTGCTGGTGCGGGGGGAGGTTTCCAATTATAAGTGCTACCCCTCCGGGCACCACTATTTCTCCCTGAAGGATGAGCAGGGTTCCCTGCGGTGCGTCATGTTCCGGGGGGAGGCGGCGCGGCTGCGCTTCCGTCCCGCCAACGGGATGCGGGTGGTGGCCTTCGGCCGGGTATCCGTGTTCCCTCGGGACGGGCAGTATCAGCTTTATTGCAGCGAGCTGATGGAGGACGGCCGGGGGGCGCTGGACGAGGCGTTCGAGCGTTTGCGCCGCCGCCTGGAGGCGGAGGGGCTGTTTGACCCCGCCAATAAGCGGCCCCTGCCCCGGTATCCGAAAAAAATCGCCCTGGTCACCTCCCCGGCGGGAGCGGCGGTGCGGGACATGCTGCGCATTTTAGGGGCGCGGTGGCCTCTGGCGGAGGTTTTGATTGCCCCCGTCCGGGTCCAGGGCCAGGAGGCGGCGGGGGAGATCGCAGCCTCCATCCACCGCCTGAATAACCGGGCGGATATCGACCTCATCATCACCGGGCGGGGCGGCGGCTCCAGGGAGGACCTGTGGGCCTTCAACGAGGAGCCGGTGGCACGGGCCATCTACCTGTCCAACATCCCGGTGATCTCCGCCGTGGGCCACGAGCCGGACGTGACTATTGCCGACTATGTGGCGGACCTGCGGGCGGCTACCCCTTCCAACGGCGCGGAGCTGGCCGTCCCCGACCAGAACGAGGAGCGGGCGCGGCTGGCGCAGTTGTCCGGACGGCTGGCCCGGGCGCTCCAGGGGCGTCTAACGGCGGGGCGGCGGGAGCTGGCCAGGCTGAAAAACAGCCGGGCCCTGACAAACATCAAGGCCCCCATCCAGGACCGGCACATGGCGCTGGACGACCTGCGGCGGCGCATGAGCCTTTCGCTGCGGAGCGAGACGGACCGGGGGCGGCAGAAGCTGAACGCCCAGAAGGCCCGGCTGCCCCTGGCGGTGCGGGCGCGGCTGAGCGCCCGGCGGGGCTGTCTGGGCCGTCTGGCGGCGGGGCTGGACGCCCTGAGCCCGCTGAAAGTGCTGGGCCGGGGCTACGCCATTGCCCGACGGGGGAAGGACGTGGTATCGTCCGTGGCCCAGGCCGGGCCGGGAGACCGGCTGGACGTGCTGGTGTCCGACGGCGTATTGAGCTGTGAGGTCAAGGAGAGGGAGGAGCGGACGTGGCGGTGAAAAGAAACGGTTTGGATGTGCCGGCGTCTGACGAAACGATATCTGTGAGGTCAACGGGGAGGAATAGGAATGGCTGCAAAAAAATCCTTTGAAGAGTCCATGGAGCGGCTGGAGGCCATTGTGGCCCAGTTGGAGAAGGGCGAGTGCGGCCTGGACCAGTCGCTGAAGCTGTTTGAGGAGGGGGCCAAGCTGGCGGGCCAGTGCGAGGAGCTGCTGAATCAGGCGGAGCAGAAGGTGAACCTTCTGCTGGCCGACGACGAGGAGGCCCCCTTTGAGGGGGAGGAATGACCATGGAGTTTGAGCGGGAATACCAGGCGGCCCTGGCCCTGGTGGAGCGGGAGCTGGAAGGCTGTTTTCAAGGGGACGGCACTTACCGTGAGCTGCTGGACGCCATGCGCTACAGCCTGCTGGCCGGGGGCAAGCGGGTGCGGCCCGTGCTGGCGCTGAAGTTCTGCGAGGCGCTGTGCGGGGAGATGGAGCCCGCCCTGGACTACGCGTGCGGCATCGAGATGCTCCACACCTATTCCCTCATCCACGACGATCTGCCCTGTATGGACGACGATGCGCTGCGCCGGGGCAAGCCCACCTGCCATGTGAAATACAGTGAATGGCTGGCCCTTCTGGCGGGGGACGCACTTCAAGCGGCGGCGTTCGAGCGGCTGGCCCTATCCAGCCGCACTACACCTCAAGCCAATGCGAAAGCGTGTGAAGTGCTGGCGGTTGCCGCAGGCCGGCACAATATGTGCGCCGGTCAGTATTTGGATATTGTGGAGGAGGGGAACGCGCTGGATGTAGACCGCCTGACACAAATCCATCTGCACAAAACCTCCGCCCTGCTGGGGGCGGCCTGTCTGCTGGGACTGACGGCCTCTCCGGTGGAATACACGGAGCAGCAGTGGGTTGCGGCGCTGGACTATGCCAAGGAGTTGGGGCTGGCTTTCCAGATCCGGGACGATATGCTGGATGTGGAGTCCACCGCCGAGGAGCTGGGCAAGCCCATCGGGTCCGACGCGGACAACGGCAAGACCACTTTCGCCACGCTGTACGGCCTGGACCGGTGCCGGGAGCTGGTGGAGGAGCACACCGAGCTTGCCAAGGGGAGCATTTCCGGGGCCTTTGACCGCCCGGAGTTTCTCTGCGCACTGGCCGATTCCTTGGCAAAGCGGAAAAACTGAGACGGATGGCGGATGGAAAAAGACGCCCATTCATCTGGAAGTAGAGGAGAGATGCGTGATGTGTCCGGTTTTATTGATCGCCATATCCGCCTGGGCCATTGCCCAGGTGCTGAAGCTGCTGATTTCCATCGCGGTCTACCGGAAATTTGACCTCACCTATCTCACCACCGGCGGCGGCATGCCCAGCTCCCACTCGGCGTTGGTGTGCGCCACCGCGGTATCCACCGCCATATGCACCGGATTTGACTCGCCGGTATTTGCTGTGGCGACAGTGCTGGCGTTCATCGTCATGTACGACGCGGCCCATGTTCGGCTGGAGACCGGAAAACAGGCCAAGGTGCTCAACCAGCTCATGCGAAGCTGGGGCGAGGGCAAGCCGGAGGCCTTTGAGGCGGATCTGAAGGAGCTCATCGGCCACACGCCGCTCCAGGTGGCGGTGGGCGGCGTTCTGGGCGCCGTAGTGGGGTTGGCGGGCGGATATATCGCCTACGGATTTTAAGAGAAAAAGGAACCCCGAAAGCCGTCCTTCGGCTTTTTGGGGAGAGGAGGGGCGGCGGAATGACTGAGCTTTTGCCGAAAGGCAGAAGCGAAGGATGTGGAGCTTGTCCCGACGAAAGGAGGCGGCCCATGGACCCGGAGCGGATGAGCACCCTCACGGACCTCCAGGCGAAGCTGCTGTGCGACCAGTTGAGGGAACAGATTATCGACAGCGTGTCCAAGACCGGGGGTCATCTGGCCTCCAGCCTGGGCGTGGTGGAGGCCACCGTGGCCGTCCACCGCGTCTTTGATTTGGAGACGGACCGGCTGGTGTTCGACGTGGGGCACCAGTGCTATGCCCACAAAATCCTGACCCAGCGGGGCGGGGAGATGGACCGGCTACGCAAGCTGGGCGGCCTGTCCGGTTTCCCCAAGCCCCGGGAGCACCGGGCGGATGCGTTCATCGCGGGGCACGCCTCCAACGCGGTGTCGGTGGCCCTGGGCATGGCCCGGGCCCGGACGCGGAACCGCGAGGACTACTGCGTGCTGGCCCTGCTGGGGGATGGGGCCATGACCGGCGGGCTGGCCTACGAGGGGCTGTCCGACGCGGGGCAGAGCGGGGAGCAGCTTGTGGTCATTCTCAACGACAACGGGATGTCTATCACCAAGAATGTGGGCGGCGTGGCCCGCCACCTGGCCCAGCAGCGGCTGAAACCCCAGTACCTGCAATTCAAGAAGGTGTATCGGAAGGTTACGGGTATGTCCGCCGCGGGCCGGGGGCTGTACCGACTCACCCACCGGGCCAAGCAGGCGGTGAAAAATGCGGTGCTCCATTGCAGTATGTTCGAGGATATGGGGTTTACATATCTGGGCCCGGTGGACGGCCACGATGTGAATTACCTGACCCGGCTGCTGCGGTACGCCAAGGAGCTGAACTGCCCGGTGCTGCTACACATCAAGACCGTCAAAGGAAAGGGCTACGCCCCCGCGGAAAAGGAGCCGGACCGTTTTCACGGCGTGGGCCCGTTCCGCAAAGAGGACGGCACGCCGCTGAGCGAGGGCGGGAAGAGCTTCTCCAGCGTGTTCGGCAACGCCCTGCGGCAGTTGGCCCGGGAACGGGACGATGTGTGCGCCGTCACCGCCGCCATGCCTGACGGCACGGGGCTGGTGGAGTTCGCCAGGGAGTACCCCGGCCGCTTTTTCGACGTGGGCATCGCCGAGGGCCACGCCGTGGCTATGTCGGCCGGGATGGCCAAGCAGCGGGCCATTCCCGTGGCGGCCATCTACTCCACGTTTTTACAGCGGGCTTACGATATGCTGATTCACGATGTGGCCATTCAGGGGCTGCACGTGGTGCTGGGCGTGGACCGGGCGGGCCTGTCCGGCGAGGATGGCGAGACCCACCACGGTGTGTTCGACGTGGCCTATCTCAGCTCGGTGCCCGGGATGAAAATTTACTGCCCCGCCAGCTTTGAGGAGCTGCGGGCCATGCTGCGCTACGCCGTGGAGAAGGTCCGCGGCCCGGTGGCGCTGCGCTATCCCAAGGGAGGCGAGGGGGAGTTTACCGCCCTGTGCGGCATCGAGGGGGCCAGCGTCATCCGCCCCGGTACGGACGTGACCATCGCCGCCTACGGGGTGATGATTAACGAGGCTCTGGCGGCTGCGAAGCTGCTGGAGGAAAAGGGAAAATCCGCCCAGGTGGTGAAGCTTAACAGCATTTCCCCCCTGGACGTGGACGCCGTGGTTGCCTGCGCCCAAAAGACCGGGACGCTGGTGGTGGCGGAGGAGTGCGTGGACGCGGGCTGTGTGGGGCGGAGGATCGCCGCCGAGTTCGCCCTGCGGGGCGTGGAGGGCGTGAAGCTGGCCCTGGTGAACCTGGGGGACCGGTTTGTCCAGCACGGGACCGTGGCGGAGCTGCGCCAACTGTGCGGTATCGACGGCGAATCCATTGCCCGCCGGGCGCTGGAGGTGACGGAGCGTGGCTAAAAAGCGTGTGGACCTGCTGCTGGTGGAGCGGGGGCTGGCCGAGAGCCGCCAAAAGGCCCAGGCCGTCATCATGGCGGGGCAGGTGTACTCCAGGGAGCGCCGGTGCGACAAGGCGGGACTCACCTTGGACGAGGACGCGCCGCTGGAGGTCCGGGGCGGCCTGCGCTATGTCAGCCGGGGCGGATTGAAGCTGGAAAAGGCTATGCGGTGCTTCCCCATCGCCCTGACGGGCAAGGTTGCCGCCGACATCGGCGCCTCCACCGGCGGTTTTACCGACTGTATGCTGCAAAACGGGGCCAAAAAGGTGTACGCCGTGGACGTGGGATACGGGCAGTTGGCCTGGTCCATCCGGAACGACCCCAGGGTGGTGTGCCTGGAGCGGACCAACGCCCGCTACCTGACGGCGGAACAGATCCCCGAGCCGCTGGACTTCGCCTCCATCGACGTGTCCTTCATCTCCCTGGGGCTGATCCTGCCCGCCCTGCGGCCCTTGATGGCCCGGGACGGCGAGGTTGCCGCCCTGGTCAAGCCCCAATTTGAGGCGGGTAAGGATAAGGTGGGCAAAAAGGGCGTGGTCCGGGACCGGTTGGTCCATCTGGAGGTTTTGGAGCGCTTTCTCATTCACGCCGAAGAGGCGGATTTCTCTGTGCGCGGCCTGGACTTTTCCCCCATCCGGGGGCCGGAGGGGAACATCGAGTATCTGGGCTACCTGTGTACGGGGGCCGGGGAACCGGCCGATTTCGATTTAAAGGACCTGGTGGACCGCTCTCACCAGACGCTGGAGGGGTAAGGGATTATGAAAATTGTGCTTAGCCCCAACCCCTACCGGGACCGTGGACTCCGGGCGGCCCAGTCCGCCCGGCGCATCTTGGAAAACGCCGGGGTGCAGACCGCCATCTGCCTGCCCTTCGAGGTGGAGCAGGGGGGGCGGCTGGACCTGCCGGCGGGGGTCCTGCTCAGCGACCCCGCCGAGGAGCTGGCGGACGCCGACGTGCTGGTGTGCTTCGGCGGGGACGGCACCATCCTCCACGCCGCCCACGAGGCCAACGCCCGGGGCATCCCGGTGCTGGGGGTGAACCTGGGCAGCATCGGGTTCATGGCGGAGCTGGAGCATGGGGAGCTGTCCCTGCTGTCCCGGCTGGCCGGCGGGAGGTTCGGCATCGAGCGGCGGATGATGCTGGATGTGTGCGTCCGGCGGGAGGGACGCGTGGTGTTCTCCGAACAGGCGCTGAACGACGCGGTGATCACCAAAGGGGCGGTGGCCAGGGTGCTGGACCTGGAGGTCACCGGCGACCGGGTGACCATCTCCTCCTTCGCCGGGGACGGGCTGGTGGTGTCCACCCCCACCGGCTCCACCGCCTACTCCATGGCTGCGGGGGGGCCCATCGTGGAGCCCACCGCAGCCAACATCATCATCACCCCCATCTGCGCCCACTCGCTGCACGCCAAGCCCTTTGTGCTGGACGCCGGCCGGTCGGTGGGCGTGCGGCTGACGCCGGGGGGCAAAAAGACCGCCTATCTGTCGGTGGATGGGGGCCGCGCTTTCCGGGTGGGGCCCGGGGACTGGGTGGAGTGCCGCCGGTCCCGTCAGACCACTCAACTGGTGAAGCTCACCGGGCGGAGCTTTTATGAGCGCATCAATCAGAAACTGGGAAAGGCGTGAAAGGACTTGAAAACAAAACGACAGGCGGAAATCCTCCGGATCATCAACGAGCAGGATATTGAGACCCAGGAGCAGATGTTGGACCACCTGCGCCGGTGCGGCATCCGGGCCACTCAGGCCACCATTTCCCGGGACATCAAGGAGCTGAACCTGGTGAAGCAGCCGGGGGAGGGGGGCAGCTACCACTACGTGGTGTCCTCCGCCCGGCCCCCAAAAAGGGCCGTCGCGGGGCGGCTGCAAAATATTTTCAAGGAGGGGGTTACTTCCTGCGACGTGGCCCAGAACATCGTGGTGGTCAAGACCATGCCCGGTCTGGCCCCCGCCGCCGGGGCCGCCCTGGACGGCATGGAGCTGGAGGGGCTGGTGGGCTCTCTGGCCGGAGACGACACCGCTATCCTCGTTATGCGCACCAACCAGGCGGCGGATGAGCTGTGCCGCGAGATCGGGTCCATGCTGGAAGGGTGAGGGGATATGCTCAGCTTACTGCATATTGAGAATATTGCGGTGATCTCCCAGGCGGACATCACCTTTGACAAGGGCTTCAACGTCCTCACCGGCGAGACCGGCGCGGGCAAATCCATCGTCATCGACGCCATCGGCGCCATCATGGGGGAGCGCACCAGCCGGGACATCATCCGTACCGGGGCAAAGTCCGCCCGGGTGTCGGCGGTATTTCGGGAGCTGCCCGCCCTGGCCTGGTTCGAGGAGCAGGGCGTCGGCCCCGACGAGAACGGGGAGCTGCTGGTTGAGCGCACCATCCAGGGGGACGGGAAAAACGTGTGCCGGGTAAACGGGCGGCCGCTGCTGGTCACCCAGCTCCGGGAGCTGGGTTGCCAGTTGGTGAACGTCCACGGCCAGCACGACGGCCAGCAGTTGCTGGACGAGGAGTGCCACCTGGGCTATCTGGACAGCTTCGGCGGGACGCAGGAGAGCTTGGCTGCGTTTGCCGCCGCCTATGAGAAGGTGCGCGCCGCCCGGCGTGAGTTGGAGTCCCTCCAGATGGACGAGGCGGAAAAGGCCCGGCGGATGGACACGCTGACCTATCAGATCGAGGAGCTGGAGCGGGCCGAATTGCGCGAGGGCGAGGAGGAGGAGCTGTCCCAGCGCCGGGAGGTGCTGCGCAACGCCGAGCGGCTTACCGACGCGGTAGACGGGGCCTGGCAGGCCCTCACCGGCGGGGAGGACGGCGAGGGGGCTGTGTCCCTTCTCATGGAGGCGGAGAACCGGCTGGCCCAGGGGGGCCGGTACAGCGTCGGGCTGCGGGAGCTGTCGGAGAAGGCGGCACAGCTTCGTTGCGACGCCGACGACCTGGCGGAGCTGGTCCGGGACCTGCGGGGCACCTTGGACTTCTATCCCGGGGAGCTGGACGAGATCGAGGAGCGGCTGGACAAGCTCTACCGGTTAAAAAAGAAGTACGGGGGTAGCGTGGAGGAGATGCTTGCCTTTCTGGACAGGTGCCGCGGGGAGCTGGACGACATCCAGTTCTCCGAGGAGCGCTCCGCCAAGCTGGAAAAGGAGCTGGTCCGTGCGCTGAAAGCGGCGGTGGAGCTGGGACGGAAGCTGTCCGGGCAGCGGAAAAAGGCGGCGGAGCAGCTTTCCGGGCGGATTCAGGTCGAGTTGAAGGAGTTGGATATGCCTCGGGTGCAGTTCCAGGTGGAGTTCGCCCCCAAGGAGGGCTCCGACGGCATGGATGCCACCGGTATGGACACGGTGCGCTTCCTCATGTCCGCCAACATGGGGGAGGCGCTGAAGCCCATCAACAAGATTGCCTCCGGCGGCGAGCTGTCCCGGATCATGCTGGCGCTGAAAAACGTGCTGGCGGAGACGGAGCAGGTCACCACCCTCATCTTCGACGAGGTGGACACCGGCGTATCCGGCCGTGCGGCGGTGAAGGTGGCCCGGAAGCTGTTTGAGGTGTCCAGGGGGCGGCAGGTGCTGTGCGTCACCCACCTGCCCCAGATCGCCGCCATGGGCGATGTCCACTTCTCCGTGGAGAAGGGGGAGGCGGACGGCCGCACCTTCACCCGGGTGGAGCGGCTGGACCGCTCCCAGCGCCGGGAAGAGCTGGCCAGGCTCAGCGGCGGGACAAACTCCGCCGTTATGCTCAAGGGCGCGGAGGAGCTGATGGCTACGGCGGAGGACTACAAGACGGGGTCAGAGGCGGCAAAATGATCAAGGCGGTTTTTTTCGATGTGGACGGGACGCTGGTGTCCTTCCGGCAGAAGTATCTGTCCGACCGGCTGCTGGAGGACCTGGCCGCCCTGCGGGAGCGGGGAATCAAACTGTTTGTGTGCTCGGGCCGGGCCGTACAGGATTTGGAGGGCACCGGAATGCTCCGGAGCGCACGGTTCGACGGCTATGTGACCCTTAACGGACAGTTTTGCCGCGATGAGGACGGCTCGGTGTACCGGGAGCGGCCCATCGACCGGGAGGACGCCCGGGGGGCCTATCAGTTGCTGATGGACCACCCAGACATTCCCGCCGTGATGGAGGGCAGCGGGGAGAGCTATCTCACCCAGATCAACGACCGGGTGCGGGAGGTATACGAATTTCTTCACACCGAGCCGTACCCTGTGCGCTCCCCGGAATGGCTGCTGGAGGGGAAGGTATACCAGTTCGGTCCCTTTGTGCCCGCAGGAGAGGAGAAGCTCTTCCTGGATGTCATGCCGGGCTGCCGGTTCACCCGCTGGCACCCCAAGGGGATCGACATCGTGCCGAAGGACGGCGGCAAGGGCGTGGGTGTCCGGGCCACTATGGAGCGGTACGGCCTCGGACGGGACGAGGTGATGGCCGTTGGCGACGGGGAGAACGACATGCCCATGCTGGAGCTGGCCGGGGTTGCCGTGGCCATGGGCAACGGCGAGGACCAGGTGAAGGCCATGGCCCACTATGTCACCGATACGGTGGAGAACGACGGGGTGTCCAAGGCGCTGCGGCATTTTGGATTGCTTCCCGAGTAAAAAGGGTTTGACAAAATGTGATGATCGTGATATCATCCTGTCAATGCGTAGATGAGGACCAGTACCCACCGGTTTCCTGCCCAGAGAGCCCCCGTTTGGTGAAAGGGGGAGAGGAGCCCTTGGCGAATACCCCTCGGAGCGGCCGCCTGAACGGGAGCTTCCCCAGTAGGGCCGGACGGGTGCGCCCGGTACAGCGCCGGGGTCCTGTTGGGGACTCCCTGAGGCCGTGCTTTGTGAGAAGTCGGCAAAACAGAGGTGGTACCGCGAGCTTTCGCCCTCTGTCCCAAGGGGACAGGGGGCGTTTTGATGCAGAGAGGAATTTGATATGGAACACAGGGTGTTTGGACAGCCCCAGCCGAGGGTGGAGTACCGGGACCGGCCAGGGGCCTACGGCATCGCCTTTGACGGGCGGGGCCGGGCCGCAGTGGTCTACAGCGAGCGCAAGGGTTATTTTCTTCTGGGCGGCGGCATGGAGCCGGGGGAGAGCGAGGCGGACTGCGTCCGCCGGGAGGCCCTGGAGGAGACAGGTCGCGCCGTCACGGTGAGGGAGAAGGCCTGCGTGGGAGAGGAGTATACCACGGATTTGAGCGGCAGGCCCTATCATCCCACCGGCCATGTGTACCTGGCGGAGCTGGGGGAGAAAACGGCGGAGCCGTCGGAGAAGGACCACCGCCTCGTCTGGCTTCCCGTGGAGGAGTTCCAAAAAACGACGTTCCTACGCTATCAGGCCTGGGCCATGGGAGCGGCCTGGGAGCTTTACAAAAAATTACAAAAGGAGAAAAAATTATGACGCTTTACGACGAGCTTGTGGCCCGGGGCCTGGTGGCCCAGGTGACCAGCGAGGAGGAGGTCCGCGACCTCATCAACAACGGCAAGGCCAAGTTCTACATCGGCTTTGACTGCACGGCGGACAGCCTGACGGCGGGGCACTTCGTGGCCCTGACCCTGATGAAGCGGCTCCAGTCGGCGGGTAATACCCCCATCGCCCTGATCGGCGGCGGCACCACCATGATCGGCGACCCATCCGGCCGCACCGACATGCGCAAGATGCTCACCAAGGAGGACATCGACCACAACGCCGAGTGCTTCAAGCGGCAGATGGAGCGGTTCATCGACTTCGGCGAGGGCAAGGCCATGATGGTGAACAACGCGGACTGGCTGCTGAACCTCAATTACGTGGAGCTGCTTCGGGAGGTGGGCGCCTGTTTCTCGGTGAACAACATGCTCCGGGCGGACTGCTACAAGCAGCGCATGGAACGGGGGCTGTCCTTCCTGGAGTTCAACTATATGATTATGCAGTCCTATGACTTCTACCACATGTTCCAGACCATCGGCTGCAACATGCAGTGCGGCGGCAACGACCAGTGGTCCAACATGCTGGGCGGCACGGAGCTGATCCGCCGCAAGCTGGGCAAGGACTCCCACTGCATGACCATCACCCTGCTCACCGACTCCCAGGGCAACAAGATGGGCAAGACGGCGGGCAACGCCGTGTGGCTGGACCCCAACAAGACCAGCCCCTACGACTTTTACCAGTACTGGCGCAACGTGGGCGACGCGGACGTGATGAAATGCATCCGGCTGCTGACCTTCCTGCCCCTGGAGCAGATCGACGAGATGGACCAGTGGAAGGACGCCAAGCTGAACCAGGCCAAGGAGATTCTGGCCTGGGAGCTGACCAGCATGGTTCACGGCAGGGAGGAGGCGGACAAGGCCCAGGCGGCGGCGAAGGCGCTGTTCTCCGGCGGCGGGGACGCGGGCGATATGCCGTCCACCGGGCTGACCGATGCCGATTTCACCGACGGCTCCATCGGCGCGCTGACGCTGCTGGTAAAGTGCGGGCTGGCGGCTTCCAACGGCGAGGCCCGGCGGCTCATCCAGCAAGGCGGCGTGGCCTTGGGCGACGAGAAGATGAGCGACCCTGCGGCGAAGTTCCCCAAGGACAGGTTTGCCGGGGAGGGCGTGATCGTCAAGAAGGGCAAGAAGGTGTTCCACCGGGCGGTGCTGGCGTGAGGACGCCAATATCTGCGCATCCAGGGCCGGGAAACCGCGTACCGGACGCAAAAACCGGTGGGGATTTTCGTGCTGAACTGGCGGAGGGTGCGGGACAACGTATACAGCGAGGAGGACAAGACGCTGTATTGGGAGACAAGGCGGTGGTTCGAGGAGAATCTCCCGGCGCCTCCCTTTTATGGGGTGGACAACGACAATCCGGACGGGGCGGTGACCTGGTTCAAAACAGAGCGTTGTGAGCCTATGTTGGAGCACATCCAGCCGCTGATCGATTTGCTGGACCGGTATGATATTCCCTGCGATATTGTTTTGACAGACCATCCTGGCAAGATTGTGTATGAGGATGAGTGGCAGATTGGAACAATAGAAGCATAATAAAAAGGCCGTCCCAAGCTGGGACGGCCTTTTGCCGTACTTATCGTTCAGATTGCTTTGTGTGCCTGGATGTATTCCGCTTTCACTTTATCGATGGTTTTGCCGCCAATTCCAAAGTTCAAATTGGGCAGCTCCTTGATGGTGACGGTGAAAAATTCCTGGGGCACATGCATGACCTCAGAGGCGGTTTGCGTCAGCTTCTGGATCAACTCCGTTTTCTGCTCATCCGATAAAGAGCCGCTTTCCACAGAAATATAGGGCATTTTCATTGCCTCCGCATCGTTTAATTTTGTTCGTACCGCTCCAAGCCCCACCAGTTGGGGATAAGCTGGTCTAAAGTGACAGTTTCCCGTTTCTCATAGTCCACCATGATCTCCATGTCCCGATTTTGGAGATTCATCTGCATGAAGAATTCCCGGCAGGCGCCGCAGGGCATTCCGCTGCCCCCGCCATAAGGCGGCTGATCCCGGAAGGCAATCATACGCTTGACCACGGTTTGCCCGCTGTTGACATACATGTTGAGGGCGGCCACCCGCTCCGCGCACAGGTCCAGAACGCCGGAGCAGCTTTCAAAACAGAAGCCGGTAAAAATCCTGCCGTCTTCGCTTTCCAGAGCGCAGACAACGTGGTGGGCGTATAGGAAAGGGGACACGTCCTGCGGATGATACTGCTCCTTGGCTGTTAAATAAAGCCGTTCCCAAATATCCATGGTCAGTTCACCTTGTCTGCTTCGATGAGGTGGGACATATCGTACAGCCCCGGAGCATCCACCCCGGCCAGAAATTTCGCCGCCTTCACCGCTCCCACGGCGAACACCTCCCGGCTGGCGGCGTGGTGGCTGATTTCGACGACCTCGTCCCGCCCGGCGAACACCACGGTGTGCTCGCCCACGATGGTGCCACCCCGCAGGGAGGAGATGCCGATTTCCCGCTTGTCCCGGGGCTTGCGGACGCTGTGGCGGTCGTAGACGTACTCGGTTTCATAGGGCAGGGCAGAGGCGGCGGCGTCCGCCAGCATCAGGGCGGTGCCGCTGGGGGCGTCCAACTTCCGGCGGTGGTGGCGCTCCTCAATCTCCACGTCAAAGTCCTCCCCCAGCAGGGCGGCGGCGCGGCGCACCAGGTCCATCAGTACGTTGATGCCCAGGGACATGTTGGCCGAGCGGAACACGGGGATGGACTGGGCTGCTTCCGTAATCTGGGCGAGCTGTTCCTCCGAATAGCCGGTGGTGGCCAGCACCACCGGCAGTTTTTTGGATACGCAGAATTCCAGCAGGGGGCCTAGGGCGGCGGGGTGGGAGAAATCAATGACCGCGTCCGCCTCCACGGTGCAGGCGGCGGGGGTGGAGAACACCGGGAAGCCCTCCATGGGCTGGGCCAGCAGGTCGATGCCCGCCGCGATTTCCACCTCCGGGTCATCGTTGCAGATGTTTGCCACCACCCGGCCCATGTGGCCGCAGCAGCCGGAAATGGTTATCTTTCGCATGGCAAGCTCCTTACAGCAGACCGGCGCGCTTCATGGCCTGGCGCAGGATCTCCAGGTTCTTCTCCGAGATGTCGCACAGCGGCAGGCGCAGGGGACCAGCCTCCATACCCAGCAGGTTCATGGCCGCCTTGATGGGGATGGGGTTGACCTCGGTGAACAGCGCGTCGATGAGGTCCATGTACTGGATCTGGAGCTTGGAAGCGGCCTCAAAATCGTTGTCCAGGCACAGCCGGGTCATCTTCACCATCACCTCGGGCACGATGTTGGAGGCCACGGAGATGACGCCCTTGGCCCCCAGGGCCATCATGGGCACCACCTGATCGTCGTTGCCCGACCAGATGTAAAAATCGTCGCCGCACAGGAAGCGGGTGTGGGCCAGCAGGGAGAAGTTGCCGCTGGCCTCCTTGACCCCGTTGATCTTGGGGTTCTGACTGAGCGCCTGGTAGGTCTCGGCGGTGAAGGACACGCCGGTGCGGCTGGGCACGTTATAGAGGATGATGGGCAGCTCCACCCGGTCGGCAATGTACTCATAGTGCTTGATGAGGCCGGTCTGGCTGGCCTTGTTGTAGTAGGGGGTGACGTGGAGCAGAGCGTCCGCGCCGGAGTCCTGGGCGTGCTGGGAGAGGTAGACGGCGGCGGAGGTGTCGTTGGACCCCGCGCCGGCGATGACCTTCACCCGGTGGTTGACCCGCTTCACGCAGAACTCCACGGCGGCGATGTGCTCCCGGATGGACATGGTGGAGGATTCGCCGGTGGTGCCGCACACACACACCGCGTCCACCCCGGCCTCAATCTGGTCGTCGATGAGCTTGCCGAAGGCGTCGTAGTTGATGATGTTGTTCTGGTCGAAGGGGGTGACCAGGGCGGGGCAGGAGCCGGTAAAGACGGGAGTTCTCATGTTGGCAGCATCCTTTCCAAATGATAAGGGCCTTCCTTTTTTCTTTGAAAAGAAAAAAGGAAGCGAAAAAAGAAACTTTTATACTTCTTCTATTAAAACAAGGTGAAAATTAAGGCAGTTGTAAAAGCATTTTATTATCAAAAATATAAATTTTATATTTTAGATTAATGCCGTCCTTTATGGTCGAGCGATAACTTTATAACATTTCCAACGCTGGTAACGAATTAAAAGTCTTTCTTTTTGCTTCTTTTTCTTTCTCCAGAAAGAAAAAGAAGAGCCCTTACCGACGCTCGATATATCCCTCCGCGCACAGCAGCTCGGCCAGCTCCACACCGCCGCCCGCCGCGCCCCGCAGGGTGTTGTGGCTCAGGGACACGAACTTGTAATCATACTGGGTATCCGGGCGCAGGCGGCCGATGGACACCGCCATGCCGCCCTCCAGGTCCCGGTCCAGCTTGGCCTGGGGGCGGTCGGGCTCCTCGAAGTAGTTCAGGAACTGCTTGGGCGCGGTGGGCAGGTCCAGCTCCTGGGCGCGGCCCTTGAAGTTCTTCCACGCCTCCTTCATCTGCTCCATGGTGGGCTTGTTCTTAAAGGTGACGAAGGCGGCGGCGGTGTGGCCGTTGGACACCGGCACCCGCAGGCATTGAGCGGTGATGGAGGTACCCCCGGCGTTGACGATGACGCCGTTCTCCACACGGCCCCAGACCTTCAGTGGCTCCTGCTCGCTCTTTTCCTCCTCGCCGCCGATGTAGGGGATCAGGTTATCCACCATCTCGGGCCAGGTCTGGAAGGTTTTGCCCGCGCCGGAGATGGCCTGGTAGGTACATACCAGCACCTTTTCAATGCCAAATTGGCGCAGGGGGGACAGGGCGGGGACATAGCTTTGGATGGAGCAATTGGACTTGACGGCGATAAAGCCCCGTTTGGCGCCCAGCCGCTCCCGCTGGGCCTTGATAACCTCAATGTGCTCCGGGTTCACCTCGGGGATGACCATGGGTACGTCGGGGGTCCAGCGGTGGGCGGAGTTGTTGGACACCACCGGGCACTCGTGCCGGGCGTACTCCTCCTCCAGCGCCTTGATCTCGTCCTTCTTCATGTCCACGGCGGAGAACACGAAATCCACCTGGGAGGCGATTTGCTCCACGTCGTCCTGGGCGCTGAGCAAGATCAGGTCCTTTGCCTGCGCGGGGATGGGGGTGTCCATGGCCCAGCGGCCGCCCACCGCGTCCTCGTACCGCTTGCCAGCGGAGCGGGGGCTGGCGGCCACCACGGCGAGCCGGAACCAGGGATGGTTCTCCAGCAGGGCGACGAAGCGCTGGCCCACCATGCCGGTGGCGCCGATGACGCCGACTTTATACTTTTCCATATTGCTCTACCTCCTGTGCGTCCCCGGCGCGGATGGAATTTAGGGCTTGCGGCCTGGGGGCGGATACGCTATAATATAAAAATAATGTCGAAGTGCGCCCTCGAAATTGAGGGTATGGTATTTATACATGATAACATCATCACGCTAAAGAGTCAATTTGACGTTGCCACCTGAAGTGGAGAAATGGAGAACCAAATGAAGCGAAAATTCGTGCAAATTGCAGCGTTATGCCTGTCTGCGGCCCTTTTGCTGGCCTCCGGTAGGGAGAGGGCTTCCGCCGCCCCTGCCGGCTCCAACGACCGGATCATCCGGGTAGGTCTGCACCACGACGGCCCTTACGGCTCCGGGTCCATGGAGGGGATGAACCTGGAGAATGAGGTGGGTTCCGGCTTCCGCTTCGGCTATTACGACAGCGCGAACCGGCTGGTGGAGCTGGGCAGAACCGCCCAGGAGGCCGTTTCCGTGGTCAAGACTATGAACGTCTATTACGGCCTTTACAACGGCTATGCCAGCTACCACTCCGCCCTCACTTCCTCCGCCGTTGCGGTGGGGGAGTACCACCTCCAGCTTCCGGGGGTGTACGGCAGCTTTGCCGAGGCTCAGGGGGCGGCGTCTCAGCATCCCGGCGGGTTCCCGGCGTACATCGGAGGGGCGTACTATGCCCGCGTGGGCAATTACACTACCCGGGACGGGGCGGTGGCGGCCCAGAGCGCGCTGGCGGCCCAGGGTGTGGCCACGGAGCTCAAGGGCACGTCGTCGTACGGCGTCAACGTGGTGATTACCCGGACCAACACCATCCTGTTCCAGTATGACGACAACGGCCAGGGCGCCGGGCTGGGGGTGGAGCCGGTTTCGGTCAATGGGGAGAAGTGCGTCACCTGGTGCAAAGGCTTCCAGTACAACGGCGGCTTCCGATTTGAGCGTATCCAGGGCGGAAACATGACCGTGGTGAATATGGTGGGGCTGGAGGACTATGTGAAGGGTGTGCTTCCCTATGAGATGTCCAACAGTTGGCCCCTGGAGGCGCTGAAGGCCCAGGCGGTAGCGGCGCGGAGTTACACCCTTTCTTTGGGCACGAAACACGGCAGCCAGCACTTCGACATCTGCGACAACACGGATTGCCAGGTTTACGAGGGGCGGAACAGGGCGGGGGCCAACTCCGACGCGGCGGCGGACCAGACCGCCGGGCAGGTGGCCCTCTACAACGGAAAGCCCATCCAGGCGTTCTTCTACTCCAGCAACGGCGGGGCCAGCGAGAGCGTGTCCAACGTGTGGGGGAGTAACCAGTCCCTGTACCCCTACCTGACGGGTAGGACGGACCCCTATGAGTCCACGCTGAGCCTGAAAAACGACTGGGAGCGGACGTTCACCAGCGCCCAGATTATCTCCAGGGTGCTGTCCAGGTATGGGGTCAGCGGGTCCATCGTGTCGGCGGAGATCACCGCCTATACGGACGTGGGCAATCCCAGGGTCATCACTTTTACAGACAGCTCCGGGAAAAGTTACGACGTGAGCGGCGGCAGCGTGCTTCAGAACTTGAACCTGCCCTCCTTTCGCTTCGGCTTCGCGGGGAACGGGTCCGGCCAGACCGCGCCCGCAACCCCCTCCGGCGGCGTGTCCATCAACGGCGGCGCTGCGGTGAACAGTACCGCGGGGCTGTACGCCATCGGCGGCAGCGGGGTCGCCACCGCCCTGACCGGAGACGTGTATGTAGTCACGGACAGCGGCACATCCCTGCTGGGCCAGGGCGGAAGCCAGAACCCGGGCCAAGGCGCCGGAAATCAGTGGAGCGGGTCTGTGACGGCGGTGAACGGTTCCATCACCTTTGTGGGCAAGGGCTCGGGCCACAATATCGGCATGAGCCAGTGGGGCGCATACGCCATGGCCCAGCAGGGCTATACTTATCAGCAGATTCTGCAATTCTACTATACTGGCATTACGGTGGGATATATGTGAAAACCTCTGATTTTTATTTCGACCTTCCCCCCGAGCTGATCGCCCAGACGCCCCTGGAGCGGCGGGACTCCTCCCGGCTGCTGGCGCTGGACAAGGCCACGGGGGAGACCCGGCACATGCGCTTCTACGACCTGCCCTCCCTGCTGCGCCCTGGGGACTGCCTGGTGCTCAACGACAGCCGGGTGCTCCCCGCCCGGCTTATCGGCCGCAGGGCCGGGGGCGGGGCCTGCGAGGTGCTGTTGCTCATTGACCGGGGGGACAAAACCTGGGAGTGCCTGGTGCGTCCCGGCAAAAAGCTGCGGCCCGGCGCGAGGGTCACCTTCGGGAAGAACGAGCTCACGGCAGAAGTGGTGGGCGAGATGGAGGGCGGCAACCGCCTGGTCCGCTTCGACTACGAGGGCATCTTTCTGGAGACCCTGGAGCGGCTGGGCAAAATGCCCCTGCCCCCCTATATCAAGGCGGAGCTGGAGGACGGGGAGCGCTATCAGACGGTGTATTCCAAGGTGGTGGGCTCCGCCGCCGCCCCCACGGCGGGGCTGCACTTCACCCGCGGGTTGCTGGACCAGATTCAGGCCATGGGGGTGAGGGTGTGCTATGTGACCCTCCATGTGGGGCTGGGCACCTTCCGCCCGGTGAAGGCGGAAAACCTGGACGAGCACGAGATGCACTCCGAATACTGCGTGATCCCCCAGGAGACCGCCGACGCCGTGAACGAGACAAAGCGCCGGGGAGGCCGGGTGATCTGCGTGGGCACCACGTCCTGCCGCACCGTCGAGAGCTGGGCGGGGGAGGACGGTATGCTGAAGGCGTCGGCGGGGTGGACCAATATCTTTATCTATCCCGGCTACCGGTTTAAGGTGCTGGACGCCCTTATCACCAATTTCCACCTCCCTGAGTCCACGCTCATCATGCTGGTGTCCGCCCTGGCGGGGCGGGAACACGTACTGGCGGCCTATGGGGAGGCGGTACGGGAGCGCTACCGCTTTTTTTCCTTCGGCGACGCCATGTTTATTGGAAGCAGGATAGATGAGCCGGAAAGCAAGAAGCCGGAAGCCCTTGAATAGAGGGGCTTCCGGCCTTTTTCATGCCTCTGGCTGCTTGTAGACAAATCGGTGCTCTATGCCGTTTTTGAAGGTGATGGACCGAATTTTGCCGTCCAGAATACAAAAGTTTTGAATTACGGATGTGACAAAATCCCGGACTATTTTGGGGTCCGACGCCTTAATGTATGCCTCGTAATTGATGAACCGCCGCTCGGCCAACTGCTGGCTGATGATGAAGAGGCTGGCCTTCGCCATGAAGTCCTCGTCGGACAGGTCGAAGGAGTTGGCTATGCGGCCGTCCAGCTCAGCGATCCGGGCGTCCATGTCGGCCAGGGAGTCGGCCAGCTTCTTCCGCTCCAGGATGAAGTCTTTCTCCGGCATCCCGGTCTCGTCGTACAGGTATGCGGCCATTAGTCTCTTCATGGCCCGCTCAGTCCGGCGGCGCTCAGACAGCAACAGGGCCCTCTCTGCGATGGAGCTGTCCCGGCTCTCCTCGCCATCCGTCATACTGGTCAAAATAACGCCGCTCTTCCCGTTCTTCACGAGCTGGTACATCTCTTCCAACCCTGGGCGCTCAATGGCCTCCACATCGGCAAATACGTCGCCCCTCAGCAGCTTCTTCTCGAAGGTCTTAATGCTGGTGGTTTTGCCAAAGCTCTTGTGGGCCTTCATGAGGTTCGATATGTAGTTCAGCACGAACGGGCCCAGGGTCACGTCTGAGATATACTTGTTGTCGCAGTCATTGAAGCGCCGGTGCCTGGAGCACAGATAGATGGATGGCCTCCACCCGTCGGACCGGGCCCGGTCGATGGTGGACTGCATATTGCTCCCGCAGCGCCCGCAGGTCAGGAGGCCGGCGAAGATGTGTACGTTCTTCCGGGTGTAGGCCCGGTTCTTCCCTGGACCGTTCCTCTGATTGGCTTCGAGCTGCTTACAGGCCCCATGCCAGTCCTCCTCGCTCACTATGGCAGGGTGGTGGTCATCGAACACGATCCACTCCGACTCGTCCCGGACGGACCAGTTTTTAAGCCCCTTTTTCTCGTTGCGGTAGTTGTACCTCATCTTGCCGCAGTAGAAAGGGTTCTTCAGCACTTGGGACACCGTGACCGGGTTCCACGGCTTCCCGGACCGCTGGCTCAGCCCCTTCTCGTTCAGGTCCCTTGCCACCTTCAGGGTGGAGCGATCCTGCCGGTACATCTCATATATCATGCGTACCACGGCGGCCTCAGTCTCGTTGATGCTGAACTCCTTCAGCTCTTTGTCGTACCCATACCCGAATGGGACCCGGCCGCCGTTCCAAAGCCCCTGTTCGGCCCTGGACAACATGACGGCGGTGACGCGCTCGGAGGTCATGTTTCGCTCCAGCTCAGCGAAGACCAGGATGATTTTCAGCATGGCCTCGCCTATGGCCGTCGAGGTGTCAAATTGCTCGTTCTTGGACACGAAGGTCACGCCGTAGTCCTTGAGCTCCTGGTACATGGAGGCAAAGTCCAGCAGGTTCCGGCTTATGCGGTCTATCTTCCATACCAGGATGTGGGAAAACTCCCCGGAGCGGACCCTCGCCATCATCCGCTGGTAGGCTGGCCGGTCGGTGTTCTTGGCGCTGTACCCGGCGTCCTCGAAGACCTCGTAATTCCTGATGCCCAGCACCAGCTCTGCGTACTTCGGCAGCTCATCCCGCTGGAGTGGAAGGCTGTCCCGGTCTATCTGCCATTTGGTGGACACCCGGATGTAGATTGCCACCTTCTGCTCGTTCACGATGTCGATGATGCGCTTTTTCGTTTTGCTCATATCCACCTCCACGGCTGCGGAACGTCCACAGGACACCATGCGGGACCGTAGCGTGACATCCCTATACCATTTCCGCAACTTTTCCGAAGAAAATCTCTCGCAACCAAACCATAACCAAACCAAACCATAACCAAAAGAAAATATTACGAATATAGGCCCTGCCCGAAGGCAGGGCCCTTTGTCATTTTCCCCTGAAATCCACGACGGTCACGTTGCCTCTCTTGTGCTTTATACGGCCTCGGATTTCTGCTCGTTCGACTGCTTCGGAGCCAATGCTTTTTCTTCGTCCGTGAGAACGAGGTCGAGCTGCATCCATATCATCTTCTTCGTATGAGGGTCAGCCCGCTCATACCCGGCGATGAGGGCCCGTATCTCAGGAGAGGGGGGCTGGTCCGGGATGGAGGAGGTTGAGAGCCCCAGCATATAGTCCACCGATACCCCCATGGCGGCAGCCATCCTTGCGACGTACTCGATTTTGGGATTGTGGACCCCGGTCAAGTACCGGGAGATGGTGGCGTCCGGTATGTCGGTCTGAACAGAGAGCCATTGTTGAGTAAAGCCCTTCTGCTTCATGATGTCCCGCATATTCTCCCGCAGCACCTTGGAGAAGTCGATGTCCATGAAAATCACCTTCCGTTTCTGTAAAGATTGTACCCGAAGACTACGCTATTATCAAGCATATTTACGAACTTGGGAATTTTTGATTGACAACTTCGTTTCGGTATGTTAAGATACCATCATCCAACCCAAACCTGCACCGCAGGAACGACAGAGAAGAGGAGGGTCATGAATGACTATTGACCAGAAGGTTGAGGCATACCGCATGAGGCTGGAAGGAGCCACCCTCCAGTCGATTGCGGACCACTTCGAGGTATCGCTGGAATGGATACGGCAGATCGTACCGCCCATCGAGGGCAAGACCTGGAGCCTGGAAGGTATGAGGAACCGGTGTGTGTATCCTGGTATCGCCCAGTGGCTCTATGAGAACCGCTGCACCTACGCAAAGCTGGCCGAGCTCATCGGAGCTCCCCAGGCATCGGTATCCCGCTGGATGAATGGCGTCCACAAACCGAACAAGCCCACCATCGACAAAATCCTGAAAGTCACTGGCATGACGTATGAACAGGCGTTTGGCGAGGAAGAGAGCTCCCAGCCCGAAGAGGCTGCGGGGCTTGGGTGATATTTTTTTGCCCCGCTCCTACGTTTTCGCAGGATGTTTCACACGAAACTTCATTATCGTAATTATACCAGGAAGAGGTGAAATGATATATGCCTAAAATGGCGACGAAAGCCGCAGACAACGTGTTCTACAAAGCACGAATGGAGGCGGCAAAGTGGAATGACAAGCTCAGCTCCAGGGAAGGGGCCGCAGAAGTCACCGGCCTGGACAGAACGAGGATCGCTTACATAGAGCTTGGGACCATTACCCCGTACCCGGAAGAAATCCTCATCCTGGCAGACTGCTACAACGCCCCCGAGCTGTGCAATCACTACTGCGCCCGGATGTGCCCCATTGGGTGCCAGACGGTGGAGCCCCTGGAGGTAAAGGAAATCGAGGCGGCAACACTTCAACTCCTGTCAGCGATCCGCAACCTTCCGAAGATTACGGATGAGCTGGTGGACATCGTAGAAGATGGCCGGATAGACGAGGATGAGCGAGAGAGCATGGAGTCCATCCTGAGTACGCTCCGACAGGCCGCCAACCGCATCAAGGCCCTGGAGCTGGTGTATGAGAAGTGTCTCCGTCCCCACGGGGAGGGCCAAGATGGACAGTAAGGAGAAGGCCATGAAGATAAAGATGCTGCAAAACATCCTGGAGAAGGAGTACGGCATCACCAGTCCGGCGGAGCTCATGGAGGCCATGAGGAATATGCCGAAGCTGGACATCTCCATCTTCGTAACCACTCCGTCAGGGAAGGGGTGTTTGTCATGACCAGAACCTACGAAAACGTAGGAAGAGCGGCCAGAAACCGCAGGACGGTAAGACGACGCCGTAGGCGCTCGGCATGGGCAGCCGCAATCGTATCGGCAGTTACATATGCGGCGGGCGTCCTCGTCATCGTCATGTACGCAAGGGCCGTCTGGTTCGACACCGTGGGCGCCGAGCTTCCGCCGGAACCGCCGCCGGTATCCACCCATCAGCCTGTCCAGACCCCTCCACCGACGGAACCGGCCAGTGAAGAGCCGGTGGTCGAGAGCCGGTATGTGCTCTACGACATCCAGCTCTCCGAAGAGCTCCAGCATTACACGCAGGATGTGTGTGAGGAGTACGGAGTGAGCTACCCCCTGGTAATCGCCATCATGAAGAAGGAGTCCGGGTTCCTGCCGGATGCTGTCAGCGCCACCAATGACTACGGCATCATGCAAATTAACGGTTGGAACCACGAGTGGCTGGAAGGGGTGCTGGGCATTACAGACTGGTACGACCCCAGACAGAACATCCTCGCTGGCGTATATATGCTGTCCCGGTTCAATGAGTACGAGGATGTTCACCAAATCCTTATGAGCTACAACTGCGGCCCGTCTGGAGCTAAGAAGCTCTGGTCGGAAGGCGTTTACAGTACGGCTTACAGCCGGTCAGTGGTAGAAATCCTGGAAGGATTGGAGGTGATGAACGATGGATGAGAAACTGAAGGAGGAGCTGGTGGAGGCCATCGAAACCGCAGAACTCAGGACCGGCCGAAGGTTCGACCCTGCTGTGGTCTATGAGGTCCTGAAGTACAGCATCAACAAGCTGAGCTATATCGGGAAAGACATGGACTACCTGCCCCTGCTCTTTGAGAACGAGCTCAGGGATCACGCTATGCGTGAGAAAATCAACTGGAGAGGAGCGATGAACGATGTGCTCAATCTGCGGCCATGCCCCGTGTCTCAGCCGGTGTCCTAACGCCCCAGACCCGCCGGCGATCTATACCTGCAAGGTGTGCGGCGAGAGTATCGTGTCCGGCGAGGACTACTACGAGCTGGACGGGGAGCACTACCATGAGGAGTGCTTCGAGGATAAGGCCGTGGACATCCTTCTGGACCAGTTTGGGGCCATGAAGAGCATTGCGGAGGTGGACCAATGGGACTGAATATCCCGCAGCTCCCGGAGCTGACCTTTGAGGAGGACAGCCACACCTACCGGCTGGATGGTCTCATCATCCCCAGCGTGACAACGCTGATGAAGCCGCTCTCGGAAGCGTACTACGGCGGTATCGACGCCAAGGTCCTGGGGAAAGCCGCCGACCGGGGCTCTGCGGTCCACAGCGCCATCGACCTCTATTCCAAGTACGGCGTCATCGACATCGAGCCGGAGCTGGAAGGTTACTTCGAGGCGTTCCGGGCCTGGGCCAAGGATTTTGAAGTGAAGCCCTACGCTACCGAGACCAGGACGTACAACCGATCCCTGCTGTATGCCGGGACGGTAGACATGAGCTGCTCCGAGAAAGGCGTGGACACCCTGGCCGACTTCAAGACCACGGCATCGTTCTCGTCCATGCTCTGCGGTGTGCAGCTCGAAGCATATGACCGGGCCCAGGAGAGCCACGGGGTCAAGTACCAGAACCGGGTCATCATCCAGCTCAAGAAGGATGGCACCTACCGGAGGCACACCGATTTTCCCCCGAGGGCGGAGTGCTGGAGGGTGTTTACCTCTCTGCTGAATGTGTCCGGTTTCATCGCAAAGTACAGCAATAAGCAGGAGGAGTGAATATGGCAGAAAACGTCAACGAGACCGTGATGTCCGTCATCGAGAACCCGACGGCCATCGACGAGAACGCCCTGAAGACGCAGACCATCGACCTGGAGGTGCGGGCGGATGCCCTGGTGGTCACGAACGATGAGGAGTACCAGGACGCCGCTGAGTTCCTGAAGGTGCTGAAGGATCAGGCCGGCAAGGTCAAGGATTTCTTCAAGCCCATCAAGGACGCCGCTCACAAGGCCCACAAGGAGGTCTGCGACCGGGAGAAGATGATGCTGGAGCCCCTGACCAGGGCTGAGGCCGTCATCAAGAAGGCTGCGGGCGGATACCTCGCCGAACAGGAGCGTAAGCGCAGGGAGGCGGAGGAACGGGCCCGGCGAGCGGCCAAGGAGGAGGCCGACCGTCGTATGGCCGAGGCAATCGAGCTGGAGAACCAGGGCAGGGTGGAGGAAGCCGCCGCCGCCATGGAAGAGTCGGAAATCATCGACAGCGCCACCGTCGCCGTTCCCACGTCCCCGGCTAAGAAGGTCAGGGGTGTCAGCTCCAGCAGGGATTGGGAGCTCGTCAGCATCGACGAGGCCAAGGTCCCTGTGGATGTCGCTGGAACCGTTATCCGGCCTGTGGACTCCGGGGCCATCATGCGCCTCGTCCGGGCCAGCAAGGGCACCATCAAAATCCCCGGCGTCACCTACAAGGAAACCGTGAGAATGAGCGTTAGGAGGTCGTGAAAATGTCCAATGAGCTCAGGAAGGTGGAGTATCAGTCCATCTCCGGCATCCAGGTCGAATTGGATGCGGATACCGTTATCAAGTATTGCGCCAGGGGCAACGGCAACATCACGCCGCAGGAGGTGGCCCTGTTCCTCCGCACCTGTCAGGCCAAGCGCTTGGACCCCCTGGAGAACGGCGAGGTGTACCTCATCAAGTATGACAACACCAAGCCCGCCCAGATTGTCGTGGGCAAACACGCCTACCTCCGCCGGGCGGACCGCAACCCGGAGTACCGGGGCAAGAAGAGCGGCATCGTCATCGTCCGGGACGGCAAGGTCATCCAGAAGGAAGGCTGCTGCCTGTATAAGGTTCTGAACGAGACCCTCATCGGCGGCTGGTGCCGGGTGTTCCGCCGGAGGGCTGGGGCCGATGTCGATGAGGAGTTCTACCGGGAGGTGGCCTTGGAGGAGTATAGCAGCGGACAAGCCAACTGGAAGGTTAAGCCCGCCACCATGATTGAGAAGGTCGCCGTCAGCCAGTGTTTGCGGGATGCCTTCCCGAATGACTACGAGGGCCTGTACTCTGAGGACGAGATGCTGGCGTCCGGGGCAATCCCGGCGGAGTACACCGTGGTGGAGGACGGGGACGCCCCTGCGCCGGAACCTCCCCCGGAAGACCCCGTTATCTCTGTCAAGCAGCGTGAGGCCCTGTTCGAGTTGGCCCGCAACCACTTCGACGCCGATGTTGTCAACGATGTGGTCAGGAGCATCATCAGCGAGTTCGGTATGAACAGCACCAAGGGTATGACCACCAGCGTCTACAACCAGGTCATGGACCGGCTCAAGGAGACCATCGAGAACCTCTCGGAGGACGCCCCCGGTGGCGAGGAAGGCCCCGGCTCCGGCCAGGACCAGTGAACAACTCAGGGGGGGGCGGGTCCTCCGCCCCCCGTAAAGGCAGGTGATACGAATGGTGTGGATAAGTATGTACCGGGAGCTCCTGACGCACCCGAAGCTCCGAAAGTTCATGCGGTCATCCGGGCTCTCCAGAAACGAGGCCGCCGGTACGCTCTTCTCCGTATGGGCCTGGGGGGTTGATAACGCCGAAAGGAACGGAATGATCCTGGAGGCAGACAGGCGGGACATAGCTGATGTCATTTCCGCCGGTTCCGGTCTCTCGGACGGAGTGAAGCCGTCCAAGGTGGTTGACAGCATGGTCGAGTCCGGCTGGATAGATGAGCTCGACGGCCACCTGTATCTGCACGACTGGGATGAATGGCAGGAGATGTACTACCGCTTCATCGACAAGAGGGAGAAGGATACGGCCAGAAAGCGTCGGGCCAGGGAAGCAGAGAAGGAAGCGGCTGGGCTCCCCCCGCCGTCCCCACCTGCCCCGCCTCCGCCCGTTCCTCCCCCGTCCTCTGAGGAGGAACGGGCGGAAGAGCCCAGGGATAAGTCCAAGAAGGCGACGAAGCCGAAACCGGAGAAGAAGAAATACGGCGATTTCGTCAGCATGACGGAGGAGGAGTACGGCAAGCTCGTCAGCGAGTATGGGCAGGAGGCGGCCAAGCGTATGGTCGAAATCCTGAACAACTACAAGGGGGCCACCGGTAAGCCGTACAAGAGCGACTATCTGGCTATCCTGAACTGGGTGGTCAAGCGCATCAAGGAGGAGTCCCCGACCCTCATCAGGCCGAAACCGTCAGAAACCTCGGCATCTGGTCATGATGGCTCCCCGGTCCCGGAAGAATGGAGGAATTTCAGACGTGGAGAGGCTTAATTTTGGTCTGCTGTCCCCCGTCATCGAAGCGGCGGCCAGGGAGAACGCCAAGGTGGAGGGTGACTACTTTGACGAAGAGGGGTTCCTGTGCTGCGGGAAATGCCACACCAGAAAACAGTGTGAGGTCAAGCTCCCGGAAGGTCTGGGCCGGGGCAGAACGGAGCGGTTCCCCGTCATGTGCGAGTGCCGCCGTAAGGCCGTCGAAGCTGAGGAAGCGGCGGAGCTCAAGCGCAAGGAGATGGAGGTCGTCCAACGTCTCAGGAAGGAGAGCCTGATGAGCCCCCGGTTCGAGGAAGCTACCTTCCAGAACTTCCGGGTGGATCAGGCCAACGCCTACAACCTGAAGCTGTGCCGCCGGTATGCGGAGCACTTCGACAAGATGGTGGAGAAGAACCAGGGGCTCATCTTCTACGGGGATGTAGGAACCGGAAAGACCTTTGCGGCGGCCTGTATCGCCAACTACCTGCTTTCCCGTGGGGTCCCGGTGGTGATGACATCCTTCATCAAGCTGCTGAGCTCCATGCAGACCTTCGGGAATGACAACGAGCGCCTGATTAGCAATCTGAACCGGGCGAAGCTGCTCATCATCGACGACCTGGGGGCTGAACGGGATACGGACTTCGCACAGGAGCACGTCTACAACATCATCGACAGCAGGTATCGGGCCAAGCTGCCCCTCATCATCACCACGAACATGACCATTGAGGAGATACGGGAGCCCAACGGCACCCGGTACGCCAGGATTTATGACCGGCTCTCGAAAATGTATCCCATGGAGTTCGCCGGCGGGTCCTGGCGTAAGGATGAAGCATCCCGCAGTCTTGCGGAGATGAAGAAATTTTTGGAGGGAAACGATGGATAGAATCTACATCGGACTGGAGGCCGACCGGCTGGCCGTGGCCTCCATCTTGGTCAAGAACAAGTACACAGTCCGGCAGGGCTCCCAGCGTCGGGGCACCGGCAAGAGCTACGACTACTTCCTGGAGTATGAACGGAACCCGGACGCCGATTCTCCGAAGAAGGGAGCCGGTACGGATGAGAGCTAACTTCTGCATCCTCGGTGAGCCCCAAGGGAAGGGACGACCCCGATTCTCCACCGTCTGCGGCCATGTAAAGCCCAGGACGCCGGAAGAGACGGTTCTGTATGAGAATTTGGTGAAGACCGAGTATCGCCGGCAGACCCACGAGTTCCGGTTCCCGGATGACGCCATGTTGGATGTCCGGGTCATCGCCTACTACTCCATCCCGAAGTCCGTCAGCAAGAAGAAGCGTCAGGCCATGCTTGACCACAAAATCCGTCCCACAAAGAAGCCTGACTTCGACAACATCGGCAAGGTCATCTGCGACGCCCTGAACGAGATCGCCTACCGGGATGACGCCCAGATTGTGGATGCCCAGGTTCGGAAGTTTTACAGCGACCGGCCCCGTGTGGTCGTCACCATCCGGGAATGTGGAGGTGAGACGCCATGAAAGATGTGTCCTGGGGTGTCATCCATGGGGAAGGCACCATCGTCTGCAAGTGTGACCGGTGTGGTAAGAAGGAGGAGTACCCCTTCGACAACGGCCACCCTGACTTCAAATCGTTCCAGAAGAAGCTCTTCGGCATGGGCTGGAAATCGGCCCAGGTCTTCGGAGAGTGGCACGACTTCTGCTGCGAGGATTGCCGCAACGAGTACATCAAGAACAACACATAGGAGGAACAGATTATGACAGCTCAGAACATCTACCCGCTGTCCCTGAACGGGGACACCTTCAACGCCCTGAAGTCCGACTACGACGCCATGCTCCGCCAGACCCTCACCAAGATGGAGGACCTGAAGGTGGAGGATGCCACAATCACCATCAAGGTGGGTGTGATGCTGGAGAAGGATCAGGCCCGTGACTTCCAGGGCAACGGCTACGATGCCATGCGGGACATTGTGAAGCCCACGTTCAAGCACGAAATCAGTACCGTCATGCAGGTCAAGGATAAGAAAAGCGGCTCTCTGGGCGGCTCCATGGAACTGGTCTGGGACAAGGAGCTCTGCCAGTATGTCATGCGGCCCATCGACAACGGCCAGACCACCTTGTTTGACCAGCCCGGCGAAGGCACCGGTCCCGTCGTGGATGCTGAGTACACCGTCGTCGATGATCCCCCGGCGCTCCCGGCCGGCGCCGCTGCTCTCCCGGCTCCGCAGGAAGAGCCCGAGGATGGAGGCCAGGAGAGCGAGGAACTCAAGGAGCGGTGGGACACCTTCTACTGGCTCCTGAATTTCGATGGCACCGCCATGAAGGTGCTGGAGGCCATGGGCAATTATACGGTGCGTACAGAGGCCAACAAGGTCATCCTCACCTCGGCCAACCATCATACCACCCTGTACTGTTCCGGCGAAATCCTGAGCTCCCACGTCGGTCACAGGCTGGTTTGTAAGGCATCTGGCAAGGTGGAAGGCAACCCGAACACCATCTCCATCATCTGCGAGGAGTGCGACGAGACCCTGTTTGAGCTCCATTCCCCGGCGTGGACCGCTGACGAGGAGCCTGTGGAGCCCGTCGAGGAGGACCCGGAGGACTACCCGTATGAAGAGCCGGGCGAGGAGGGTAAAGAGGAATGAACGACACCAAGATCGAGTGGTGCGACATGACCTGGAACCCCGTTACCGGCTGCCTCCACGGGTGCGAATACTGCTACGCCAAAAAAGTCGCCCATCGCTTCGACGGCAAGGTATTCGATACGTCGCCTCTTCCCGGTGGCCTCCATGTTTTGGAGGACAGACCGCCGTGGCCCCCGTACCCCTACGGCTTTGCCCCCACGTTTCACCGCTACCGGCTGGGAGACCCGGCCAGTAAGACCAAGGGCAAGACCATTTTCGTCTGTTCCATGGCGGACCTCTTCGGTTCGTGGGTCCCGACGAAATGGATTGTCGATGTCCTGGATGCCTGTCTCGCCGCTCCTCAGCATCGCTATCTGTTCCTGACGAAGAACCCAAAGCGGTATCTGGAGCTGAACGAAGTGGCGCTCCTTCCGCACCAGGATAATTTCTGGTACGGCTCTACCGCGACCCACCCGGAAACGGACCAGATGATGTACTCGGAGCATTTGAACACGTTCGTCAGCATCGAGCCCCTGCTGGGCCCGTTCGGCACTCCAGCTTCCGGCGCCCTGGACTATATCAACTGGTTTATCGTCGGAGCGGAGACAGGGAACCGGAAGGGGAAGGTGGTCCCGGAGAAGGCGTGGGTGAAGGAGATTGTGAACTACTGCGACGCTGCCGGGAAGCCAGTGTTTATGAAGGACAGTCTCAAGCCCATCGTCGGCCAAGAGAATATGCGTTGCGAGTTTCCGTGGGATTGAGAGGAGGAGCGAAATGAGCTTGAAAGCGATGGAAATAGCAGAAAAACACCTTAAAACGGCTAATCCGTCCATGTGGGGCGGAGAGGGAGATCAGCCATCGGGCTTCGATACTCGAATCATTACATATCCCATCGACCAAGGTACGGAGTTGGATATAAGTTTTGAGTATGAGGAAAGCGATGGGTGGCTTCACCTTTGCGAGCTGAGGGAGAAAGCGTCTGGAGACCTATTGGCTATGTTACATGGGTACGGGATTGATTCCGTTCCGAATCTTGCTGATACAATCGAAGACATTTGCAACGGGAGACCGCACGGATGATTCCTTTCCCTGACAAAAAGTACGGAATTATTTATGCTGACCCGCCGTGGCGCAATCCTAAGAGTGGAAGCAAGGCGAGGAACAACGAAAGGCATTATCCGAGCATGAGTACGGAAGAAATATGCGATTTGCCAGTCAGAGATATATCTGAAGAAAATGCTATGCTTTTCCTTTGGGCCTGTTTTCCTTGTTTGCCCGACGCACTAAAAGTTATCGAATCTTGGGGATTTGAGTATTACGGGCTTGCATTTGATTGGTGCAAAATTGGGAAAAACGGCAAACCGAAGATTGGATGCGGCTACTACACCAGACAAAACAATGAGATTTGCCTTATTGGAGTTAAACCAGGACTGAAAAACCGCATTAAGCCTAAAACCAAAAATGTAAGTTGTTGTATTTTGCAGCCAACGAGAGAACACAGCAGAAAGCCGGACTGCACACGAGATTATATCGTAGCGATATGCGGAGATTTGCCGCGAATTGAGTTGTTCGCAAGGCGAAGGACGGGCGGCTGGGATGCCTGGGGCAATGAAATACAATAAGTAAAGCGAAATGGAGGAAACGATATGAAAGATAAGTTCCTGGAAATCTACCGTGAGAATATCACCCGGCCCGGCGCCGAGGAGTTCCTGAAGTGGCTGGAGTCCACAGACTTCTTCACGGCCCCGGCCAGCACCCGCTTCCACCTGTCCCGCCCTGGCGGGCTGGTGGAGCACAGCGTCCACGTCTATGAACGGTTGCGGGCCATGTATATCCACGAGCGTGTCATGGGCGGTATGGAGGCTGAAGCATATGACCTCGATTCCCAGCAGGAGGAGACCGTCGCCATCTGCGGCCTCCTGCACGACATCTGCAAGGCCAACTTCTATGGTGTGGAAATGCGGAACCGTAAGAACGAACAGGGCCAGTGGGAGAAGTACCCGTTCTATGTCGTGAACGACCAGCTCCCCTACGGCCACGGTGAGAAATCGGTCTACATCATCTCCAGCTTCATGAAGCTCAGCAGGGAGGAGGCCATGGCGATCCGCTGGCACATGGGCTTCTCCGACAACGAGTTTAAGGCCGGCGGGTATTCCGTGGGCAACGCCTTTGAGATGTTCCCCCTGGCGGTGCTGACCCACATCGCCGACCTCCAGGCTACCTACCTGGACGAAGGAGATGGGGAGGCATGAAGAAAGGTGATGGAGATATGTATGCAGACCAGTACAGACATATTTCCGCCAGACTTATGAGGCTGGATGAATTGAACTTGAGTATACAGAAAGTATCTGGGTACACCGTAGAACAGTTATTTCAGATGTTTTTGTCAGGCTATGAGTTGAAACCTCCAGAATATCAGAGCGTTGAAAATATCAGTAAAGTAGTAGGTGCAAAAGTGATGAACGAGTTGAGCGTGTTTCAAAGGGCCATCGCTACATGGGGTGAGGATGCCCAGATGAAGATGGTGCTGGAGGAGATGTCCGAGCTCCAGAAAGAAATCTGCAAGCTCTGGCGGGGCAAGGATAACCGGGACGCCATCGCCGAAGAGGTGGCCGACGTGGAAATCATGCTGGGCCAGTTGAAGGTGATGCTGGACATCGGTGGCGATGTCGGGCACCACAAAACAACAAAGCTGCTCCGCTTGCAGAAGAGATTGGAGGGGCAGGGATGAGCGAAGTAACCCGTGTCCCTGCCCGTCTGTCCGGCATCTCGGACGCCGTGGAGCTCCGGGCCCAGTGTTCCATCGCCAGATACCGCACCAAGAACAGCGTGGCCGTCAGCGTCAAGGGGAAGCCCCGGCTCCATCCCTGTAAAATCATGGCGAGCTACTCGGAGGGTACGGTGTCGGTGTCGGTCCCAGAGACGGCGTTCAGCGTTACCGTCCGGCTGGAGGAGATGATGGCTGTTCTGAAAGAGGCGGCGGATGCCAGCCGGTCGGTCGAGGAAATTCTTCAGGAGGAAAGAGACCATGCCCAAGAATGTGCAGCCCCGCAGGGGTGACATCTTCATGGCGGACCTCGCCAGGGACCCGCTCACTCGTCAGAGCGGGGTTCGCCCGGTGGTCATCATCCAGAACGACCGGGGCAACGTGAACAGTGGCAGCGTGATTGCCGTCATCGTTACCAGCAGCCACAAGAAGAAGCTGCCCACCCACGTCCACCTGTATCCCCGCCACGGGGTCAAGCGTCCAAGCACAGCCCTGTGCGAACATATCATCACCATCGAGAAGAGCTGTCTGCTGAACCACCTGGGGACCATCGTGAATACGGACGCTGAGTGCCAGCTCGATGACGCTCTCCGGGTCAGCATCGGGCTGAAGGCATAAAAAGAGCAGCCCCGCCTCCCGAAGGAGCCGAAGCCGCTACATGATCTGCAACTTCATTGTAGCATAATTCCTTGAGAAGTCAAGAGGAGGCAAGGGCATGAAGAAACAATCTGGTAGCACCACACTCACCGCTGAACAGCGCCGGGAAATCATCGGTATGGCTTCTCAGGTCGCCATAGAGCAGTACCAAAAGGCAGCCGAGCGAGCAAAGCAGACTGCCAGGGACAAGCGCCTCCACAACACGAAGCTGTTGATGGAGAAGTACCGGAGCTTTGTCATCCACAGCAAGACCGCCGTCCACGAAGCGTCCCAGGTCGAAGATGACTTTGACCTGGATGACCTGCTGGAGCTCATGGACTGCGGAACCGGGGACAAAGAGCTGGCCGTCACCAGCGTCCGGGAGAGCGCAGCCCGCACCCGTATCCTGGTCCACCACATCGACCGGATGTTGGATTACTTCAAGTACCGCTGCGACCACTCCTCGAAGCCGGAGGACGCCAGGAGATACCGCATCGTCTACTACTCCTACCTCGCAGAGGAAGCGGAGCAGAAGACGTTTCAGGAGCTCGCAGAAGACGAGAACGTGGACATCAGCACCATCTATCGGGACCACAAAGCCGCCCTCCGCCAGTTGAGCGCCCTGATTTTTGGATACTTCGAGTAGCCCTGCGAAAATCGTGCCATTGACACGCAAAACTACGATATGGTAGGCTGTAAAGCGAAAAAGACCGCAGAGGCGTAACGGCCCCTGCGGTCTCCCTTTACCTCCTGATTTTGTGCATTTCGTCAAAAGTGCTAAATTCGGGGGGGGGGGGGTAACTTCTTGTTGTATATTATATACAATACCCTCTCTTTGCCTCTCGGCGGCAGCTTCGGCCAGCTTTCGGATGGCCGACTGGAAGGAAGCCATGTCCTCGTCTCCGGTAAGAGCCCGTAGGTCTATGTAGAGATACTGAGGCGAGTCCCATATGAGCTTCTGGGCGTAATGTTGGGCCCGGCCCGGCATATCCGTCAGCAGCTCACGGATGGCAGCCTCGGTCCAGCTCCCGCCCAGGTAGTTTGCCACGTCCGGTACGCACACATCGAAAGTGCATAGCGGGCGATCCGACTTCCGCCAGAAGCTCACCGTGAATAGCCTTACCTCGCCGGCCCTGGCAAAGAACGTGGGGAATTTGGTCCCCCGCCTGTGTTCGCACACCAGACCAATGCTGGTGGCATAGGACTTTAGAGTATCGGCCACCGGTATGGCGTCCTGACGCCCCTCAGCAAGCAGGAAGGCCGAGAAGTTGGCAGCGTTCCACTCCACATTCCGGGCAGGTGTTCGCTTTGTCTTCAGCGGGGTCTCGCCCACCACGCTGGAGGTCAGCATCGTCGCCTCCTCGGTTTTGTACTGCCGCAGCTCCACGCCGTACACCTCGATGCCCTCCATGTTCCGGTCCATGAACTCTATGAGGGTCTTCAGGGTGGAGGGGATACGATCCGCAGCAAAGACCAGCTTCACCCTCTCGGCCTTCAGGCAGTTTGCCACCTGCATCCAGAACTCGTCCGTGTCGTATGCCTCAAGGGTCCCCGGCTCGTCGTTGTGCTGCCGAAACAGCTCCCTCAGCTCGTCAGCGTCCCAGGATGACACCCTGGAGGCGTAGTCAAGCATCTGGGCCACCACCTCACGGCGGGCCCTGGTGTCGGTGCTCCGCTTCACCTCGACCAGCACCGGGACCCCGCTCTGGTCAACCAGCAGATGGTCCAGGAAGTAGGCGTTGGAGCTGTCGTCGCCCTCGGATACCTCAAATTCCCTTGCCACCAGCATCAGCCGGGAGCCGTCCGGGTCCGCATCCCTCAGCAGGAGGCCAGGGTTGTCGGCTATGATTTTCTGGAGGATGTCCTCGGAGTCGTAGCGGTGTTCACTCATCCCTACCGCCCGGTCCCCGGACATGAAGTATAGATTTGCACCCATAGCAGGTCTCCTTTCGTAAACATTCTGTTAATGCGGCTAAACTCGATTGACGCTGGCGGAACCCTTGTGGGACAATGGATTCAAGGAGGTAAAAGGAACCGGCCATCGCTGCTGGAACAGCGACGACCGGCGGGGCCCGATAATCGAGCTCAGTCACAGTTTGATTATAACACCAGCGGGCTCCTTGTCAATCGGAGAAAACGTAAGAAAGGAGCTTGGAAATGAGCGTATCGCAGATATTGCAGGTCATCGTCATCGTGACCGATACCCTGTCGGACGCCACCGTTGGCCCCCTCGACAAAGAGAAGGTCGCCGGCGCCGTTGGCATCCTGGGTATGCTGGAAGATACCCTGATGGCCCAAGCGAACGGAGGGATGGAAAATGCGTGACGTATCCATCCGGGAGCTGGGGCACTCCCAGTACCTCGTGTCCTACGGCGGTAAGTTTTCCTTCCGGGCGGCGGTCGAGAACGGGGTGAGCTACGTTGGCCTGTCCGATCTGGCCGGGTGCTGCGGTTACACCTCCGGGACGAAGATGGCCCAGCGCACCAATGTCCCCAAGGTCAAGATTGATGTCAGGCACCGGGACGGCCGCAAGGTGGGCAAGACATCGCCCATGTGGTTCCTGACGGTAGACGATGCCGTTCAGTTCGTCCAGGAACGAGCCGTAGACGATGGCTTCAGGAGATGGTTCACCGGCTACGCCGACACGCTGCGGAAGCTGCCTACATCCGTCCAGAACGATACCGCCCCCGCATCCACCTGCCCGGCGCAGGGTAAGACCAAGGTGCCGGAAGCGAAGCCGAACACCGGCGTGAATATCTCCCCGGAGCTGATAGACCGCATCATCGTCGATCTGCTGGCTCTGAAGCGGGGGATGACATCAGCGTAACACCTACCCCCAGGGGGCCGGCCGTAAGGCCGGCTCTCTCACGTTTTATAGGAGGAAGCACAATGGAGAAGCGTATTGAACGCTGCACGATGAGGGCCGGGGACATCAAGACCGGGTTCGGGAACCCCCGGAAAATCATCCGCAACAAGATGGATGAGCTGGAGCAGAGCTTTGAGATGTTCGGTGACTTCGGCATCTACCTCATCGACGAGCAGGACAACATCATCGCCGGCAACCAGCGGCTCAAGGTCGTCCTGCGGAAGTATGGCCCGGACGTGGAGCTGGACTGTAAGAGGCTCATCGGCTACACCGAAGCGGAGCTGCGGGCCATCAACATCAAGGACAACACCCACGCCGGAGAGTGGGACCTGGACCTCCTGGCCGACTGGACGGCTGACCTGACCCTGGACCTGGGCATCGACCCGAAGGAGGCCAAGAAGAACCCGGAAGAGATGACTGTCAAGGATATGGAGCTGATCCGCTACGAGAAGTACGACTACGTTCTCATCGTCTGCCGGAACGAAATCGACTATAAGAACCTCCAGCGGGCCCTCGGCCTGGAGAAGCGGAAGATGATTGTCTCGCAGAAGCGCAAAATCCAGGCACGGGCCGTCTGGTTCGATGACATCAAGGCCCAAATCGTTCCAAAGGAAGAAATGCAGGAAAGTGAGGATGTATAAGTATGAAAGTGGTCATCACCGGCTGCGGCCGGCACAGCAAGAGCTTAGTCCAGTCCCTCAAGAACAACGTGGACGGCAGGGAGGTTGAGGTCATCGGCATCAACAACAGCCCCGCCAACATCCTGCGGTCCGATGTGGATGAGGCCATCATCGCCCCGTCCATCACGGACCCGGACTACATCGACTGGCTCCTGGACCTCTGCACCAGGAAGAAGGTCGATGTCATCCTTCCGTACATCACGGCGGAGCTGCCCATCCTGGCGGCCAACCGGGAGAAGCTGGAGTCCGAGGGCACGAAGGTGTCCGTGGCCTCGGAGCGAACCCTCATGGTGGCGAACGACAAGGTGGAGCTGGCCCGTATGTTCCCAAAGGTCATGCCAAGGCAGACGGTGGTCCGGTCGTCTGCCGAAGTCCGCAGCTTCGCCCGGAGCATCGGATATTACACCGGTACGCCGCTCTGCTGCAAGCTGGCCGATAAGTGCGGCGGCACCGGCTTTGCCATCCTGGACGAGAAGAAGTACCTGTACATCGGCTCCTTCAACAAGATGGGCGTGAGCCGCTACATCAGCATCGACCAGCTCTGCGAGATCGCCGACAAGGTGGATGTTGACATCATTCTCCAGGAATATGTGGCCGGCACCGATTACAGCGTATGTATCCTGGCAAACAAAGGCAGGGTGGAGCTCGAATGTGGTTTTGTCGGATATGCCATGGAGTACGGCGCTGTAACTCATGGGGAAATCGTGAAGAACGAAATGGCCTATGATTTTTGCAGAGCCATCACGAAGGTCCTGGAACTTGATGGTAATGCCTGTTTTGACTTCATACTCCGCACGAAAGATAACACTCCCCTTGAGGTATGCAGCCCGGTCCTGCTGGAGTGCAACCCCCGCATCAGCGCCACCATCCCCTTCATCGCCAAGGCCGGCGCCGATCTGGTCTACCTGCGCTGCAAGCAGCTCCTCGGCGAGCCCATAGACACGAACATCTCCTTCGACTACGGACTGAAGATGGTGAAATACTATGACGCCCACTACTACCGCTGAGAAGCCGGAGAACTTCGGCATCTACTGTATGTCCATGAGCCGGTGGGATGCCATCATGACCAAGAACCTGTTTGAATACTGCACCTATGTCGTCAGGGAGGAACAGGCCGAGAAGTACCGGGCCGCCGGGGTAGAGGACCTGCTCATCATCCCGGCGGGTGCTGTCCACGATTTCATGACCACCTTCTACTGGATTATCGAGAACACGCCGGAGGATGTCATCTGCATCGTGGATGACGACGTGAAGGTCATGTGCTACCGGAACGATAAGCGGTATCCCATCGTGGACAGCGACGGGAACCCGGACGTGGAGACGGCCACCATGGAGTGCGAGCGCATCGGGCAGCTCCTCTCGGACCTGGGCCTGGGGCTCGCCTTCGACAACCCCAACTACGCATCCTACATCTACGACCGGGAGTTTGGCTTCAAGGGTATGCCGGGACACATCCGATGGGTGAACAAGGCCGGCTTCAAGGCCAAGCTGAATGAGGAGGACCCGGCCACCAGCGATATTGACATGGCTATACAGGAGCTCCTCCTGAACCGTATCATCCTGCTGCCGAAGTATTACTGTACCACGGCCCTGATGGACACCAACGCCGGGTCCGCCGAGGCCAGACGAGAGCACATCGACATGACGATTGCCATGCACAATAAATGGGGAGTGTATTATGAGTACGACTATCGAAAAAATATTGCACGAATTGGAGTCAAGAGGTAGGGTTCCGTTCACGCCTCTTTACATCGTCAGCGAGGAAATCCTCAAGGATAACATCGACGCCATGAACCGGGCCTTCTTCAGCCGGTTCGACAGGTTCATCCTGGGATACTCCTACAAGACCAACTACGCCAAAGATGTCCTCCGTATGGTCCACCAGGAGGGCGGCTATGCGGAGGTCGTTTCGCCCATGGAGCTGGCCCACGCCCGCACGTTCGTGGATGACAGCAAAATCATCTACAACGGCGTCATCCGGGATGTCGTGGGCAAGGTGGAGCTGGCCGCCCACGGGGGCATCGTGAACGTGGAGAACCTGACGGAGCTCCGAGACCTGGATGCCCACGCAGACCTCATGGGCCTGGACATCCAGGTGGGCATCCGGGTCAATCTCCGGCTGTCTGGGGCCGAGTTCTCTCGCTTCGGGATCGAGGTCAATACAAATACCCTGGAGGAGTTGTCCTCGCTCAAACACATCGAAATCACGGGCATCCACTGTCACATCACGAAGAGCCGGGCCCTGAGCTTGTGGAGGGAGAAGGCTGAGAAGATGGCCCGGATCGCCAAGCAGCTCGGAGCTAAGTACATCGACTTCGGCGGGAATATGTACGGCCCGATGAACCCGGCCCTGGCCGCACAGTTCAATGGTTACATCCCCAGCTTCCAGGACTATGCCGACTGTCTGTACGATGAGCTGTCGCAGCTCTTCTCCGACGAGGATATGCCTACCGTCATTGTCGAGCCGGGTACGCCGATCATCTCCAACGCCCAGTCCTACCTCACGACCGTCACCGACATCAAGACCGTGGCCGGGAAGACCGTCTGTACCCTGGACGGCAAGAGCCTGGATGTCACGATGATAGGTGACTCCGGCAAGCAGTTCCCGTTCTACGTCATCAGCAGCGGGGAAGGCCATGTGGAGGACGCCGCCATGTATGGCTGTACCTGCCTGGAGCCCGACAAGTTTGCCGACGGGTACTCCGGCCCCCTGAGCGTCGGGGATTACGTCCTGTTTGACAACATCGGCTCCTACTCCAACACGTTGGCCCCCCGGTTCATCCAGGGGGTCCCTGCCATGGCAAGGTTCAACCGGAACGGTAAGCTCAGATTCACGAAGCTGATGGACTCCAGCAGGACCGTATTCGGAGAGTACCTGTGAGCCCGTGAACAAATTGTTAAATGGTCACAATTCGATTGACGTTCGGCCGCCTCATGTGGGACAATAAAGTTACGGAAAATCCCACAAATCCGTATGAAACCAAAGAAATGGAGGCCGAAGATATGGAATTGACCACGACGCATGGATACAATCTGTACGACATCTCCTCGATGTTGCAGAAGGCGATCCGGCGGGCGGATGTGTACCACGCAGCATATGCCGCAGCGGAGATGCACCCGAAGTTCCGCACCTACCTGTGGAAGCGGCTGCTCACCGTGTCCGCCGAGGATTGCTACGGCATCATCACCAAGGAAATCATCGCCCTGCAACAGGCGGACGAGTTCGTGAACGGCAAGAAGGGCGACAACTGGCTCTTCATCGCCAAGGCCGTCACGCTCCTCTGCATGGCCCGGAAGAACCGGGACGCCGACTACGTTACTTGCAACTTCATGTGCCCGGACCGGAACCTCAGCCCCGAGGAAATCAAGGAGTTCGACTTCAACGAGCTCCACGCCACCTGCCAGCTCCCCGATTGGGTGTACGACGTTCACACCCGCACGGGGAAGATGATGGGCAAGACCAAGATCGACATGATAAGGGACGAGCAAGCTGCCCTCACTCCCCACCAAACCAGCCTGTTTGATGATGGGGACTGGGGGCAGTTTGTGGAGTCTGAGCGGGCGGAGGGTCACATGAGCCGGAGAGAAGAGGCCCAGTACAAACCATTCGCCGCCGGCAAGAAGCGGTACTACTGAGGGGAGGGGCCAACGTGGCAGAGCCGATTAAGAAGACCGACATCGTTCGGGGACTGGTGTCCGATGGGGATATGAAGAAGGCCCTGTCCATCGCCAAGGACTTCCGCCTGGGCATCACGAAGGCTCAGCGCAGCGCCATGACCAAAGCCTACGAGTGCATGGTACACCCGGCGTTCTATATCTCCATTGGAACCGACATCCCCACGGCCATTCAGGAGGGCGTTACGGTTCTCACTGAGCTGTATGGATAACTCTACATCCATGTGAATATCGACGTTTCTACGGCCTCTCATGGGCATCCATGAGGGGCCTTTTCATGTCCGCAGAAGAGAGGTGGTGATGTGGCTAACCCGAAGGGTAATCCTCAGAACCTACAACCGGTCCGAACCAAGGAAGAAGCGAAAAAGCGGGGGGCTGCCGGCGGGAAGAAGAGCGGGGCGTCCAGACGTAAGAAACGGGACGCTCGACAGGCCATCCGATACGTCCTGGACATGGCCGCCACGGGCAAGCTCGATGAGAAGCTGGAGGGGCTCGGATTTGATGAAGAAGATCGCACCAACATGACCGGCCTTACCGTTGCCATGATGATGAGGGCGGCCAGCGGGGATGTCTCGGCCTACAAAGCCCTGATGGACTACGGCGGCTTCCACCCGGATCAGAAGCTCAAGGAACGAGAGAGCAAGGCTCGCATCTCTTCGATGGAAGCCTCTGCAAGAAGAGACACTGGTATGCTGGTCCCCCCTGGAGCCGGGGACGATGGTGAGGAAGCAGAGGACACCATCATCTATATGCCAGAAATCGAAAAGGGCGGTGAATGACCATGGCTACACGGATACTCAGGCCACAGCCTGGGCCGCAGGAGCGGTTCCTTGCATCTTCCGCAGATATAGTAGTCTACGGTGGAGCAGCCGGCGGAGGAAAGACCTATGGCTTGCTCCTGTCCGCCCTTCGGTATAAGAATGTCAGGGGATATAACTGCACAGTGTTCAGAAAGACCTACAAACAGGTATTCTCTCCAGGCGGCCTATGGGACGAGACGCTTGATATGTACTACGGGATACGGGGCGCACAGTCCAGAATATCCAACGGAGAGTGGCGCTTTACCGATAAACGTGGGTATATCACATCAAGGGTGCTGTTCAAACACATTGGCAGCGACGATGAGCTGTACGATTATCAGGGAAGCCAGATTTGCGGATTGTGCTTCGACGAGCTCACCCACTTCACTGAACACCAGTTTTTCTATATGCTCTCCCGAAACCGCTCCGTCTGCGGTGTGAAGCCCTTTGTCCGGGCCACCTGCAACCCAGATGCCGACAGTTGGGTCGCTACGTTCATTGAATGGTGGATTGACCAGAAGACCGGATACCCTATCCCGGAACGCAGCGGCAAGATTAGATGGATGATCCGCCGCAACAATATCATCCACTGGGCAGATAGTAAATCGGAGCTGGTTGAGCAGTTCAATCTCGTAACGGAGGAGGAGCTGCATGAACCGAAGAGTGTCACGTTCATCGCAAGCTCCGTCTACGACAATAAGATACTGCTGAAGCAAGACCCCGGATACCTCGCCAACCTGAAGGCCCTGGCCCTCGTGGAGCAGGAACGGCTCCTCCATGGCAACTGGAAAATTAAGCCCGCCGCCGGCCTGTTCTTCAAACGAACACAGGTCAAGGATATGCTTCCGAATGTCCCGCAGGATGTTGTGAAGTGGGTGCGGGCCTGGGACCTCGCAGCTACCTCAGAGGATGAGGGAGGCGACCCAGCCTACACCGCTGGCGTTCTAATGGGTAAAAGACAGGATGGCAGTTATGTGATTGCAGATGTTATCAATCTTCGCCTCTCTGCCGCCGATGTCCGCAAAACCGTGAGAATGACAGCAGCCATGGACATCGCCCGGTACAAGCGGGTTCGGGTCAGGCTCCCGCAGGACCCCGGCCAGGCCGGTAAGGATCAGGCCCAGAGCTACATCAAGTTCATGGCCGGGTACGATGTCTGTGCCATCGCCGAGAGCGGTAGTAAGGAAGCCCGAGCTGAGCCTGTTGCCGCACAATGGCAAGCGGGTAATTTCTATGTCGTCATAGGTGACTGGAATGAAGAGTATTTTGCCCAGCTTGAGAGCTTCCCTGCCAGCAAGTTCAAGGATATGGTGGATGCTACCAGTTCAGCGTTTACGGAAATTGAAAACGTATTCGATATTGGAGGGCTTATTACATGAGCAACGAAATCCGTCAGGATGGCTACGTCAACCTGATGAACAAATGGGGGACCAGCCAGGATGCCTCGGAGGGCTACCGCTTTCAGCGGGAGCTCGTCACGCCTGATATGGAGCTGACCACCCTCTACACCGATAACGGCCTGTTCACGAAAATCATCGACGCCCCGGCGGAGGAGGCCCTGAAGCAAGGCTTTGACCTGGGGTTGAACAACCCGGACATCGAGAAGTTCGTCTCCCGGTCCCTGGACGATCTGCGGTGGGAGGAACACGCCGCCACCGCCATGAAGTGGTCACGGCTCTACGGCGGCTCCATCATCGTCATGCTGATTGATGATGGCCGGGGCCTGGAGGAACCGCTCAACTGGAAGAACATCCGCAGCATCGACGAGCTGCACGTCTTCGAGCGTCCCGTGGTCTGGCCCGACTACAACAGCCTGTATGCCGGGGACATCAGAAACTACCGGGGGCGGCGCAGGGGCGGCGGCTTCATGCAGCCCCAGTTCTACGATGTCTCCAGTATCTACGGTACGTTCCGGGTCCATGCCAGCCGGTGTCTGGTCTTCCGCAACGGCGTGGTCCCTGAGAGTGTGGGCAACGAGAATTACCGGTACTGGGGCACCCCGGAGTACATCCGCCTCCGTCGGGCCATCCAGGATACCATCACGGCGCACAGCAACGGCCCGAAGCTGCTGGAGCGCAGCGTCCAGGCTGTCTACAAGATGAAGGGTCTGGCCCAGCTCCTCGCCTCCGAGCTCGGCGAGAACCAAGCCCTGAAGCGTCTGGAGCTCATTGACCTCGCCCGTGGCATGATGAATACCATCGCCATTGACGCTGACGGAGAGGACTATGGCTTCCAGACGTTCCAGTTCTCCGGGGTCAAGGATGTCATCGACGCCACCTGCAATATGCTGTCTGCCCTGACGAACATCCCGCAGACCATCCTCTTCGGTCGGGCCCCCGCCGGGGAAAACTCCACCGGAGAGAGTGACATGGAAAACTGGTACAGCTTCGTCGGTCGCCTCCAGCGGCTCACGGTTCGCCCGGTTCTGCTGAACCTGCTGGATGTCATCTTCATAGCGGGCAGGGCCAGCGGGGAAATCGAGGAGGAGCCGGACTACGAGCTGAAGTTCAACCCGCTCTGGACCATGAGCGACACGGAGAAGGCCACGGTGGACAAGACCAAGGCAGATACCTCCTACGTCAAAGCGCAGACCGCCCAGATTTATGTAGGGTTGCAATCTCTCGACCCGTCCGAGGTCCGTGGGGCCCTGGCAGACAGCGGAGAGTTCCAGGTGGAAGACATCCTGGACGGCATCCCGCCGGAAGAGCTGCTCCTGGAGCCCCAGGATGACACCACAATGGATTTGTCGGATGACCAACCACCTACACCGGAATATGGTCTTCCGCCTGTTCCTGAGCCTCCCAAGGCTAACCAGGACGCTTCCGATGGCCCGCCCAAAACCACCGGAAAGGGCGTGGGGGTCCTGGTAGTCCGTGACGGGAAAATCCTCACCGGCCTCCGCCGGACTGAAGGTACGTTCTGCGGTCCCGGCGGCCACATCGAGGCCGGAGAGACCCCGGAGCAAGCTGCACTCAGGGAAACGCAGGAAGAGTTCGGCATCACCCCCACGGAGCTCATCCACATCGGAAGCACCAGCGGGGCGGCAAAGCCGTACTTGCCCTCGGAGATTTACCTCTGCACCGAGTATGACGGAGCTCCGAAGGCGGACGGCGATGAGATGGAGTTCGCTCAGTTCATGGAACCGGCGAAGGTCATGAACCTGATTGAAGCTAGTGTGGCCTTCCCTCCGTTCGCTGAGTCCATGAAATTGCTATTAAACGCATTGGAGGATAACGCATGGAAAGGTCTGAGTACGTCCAGTTTATGGAATCGTCCGGGTTTACCCGCTTAGAAGCCGAGAAGATGGCGGGTTATGCTCTTCTCGACTTTAGCAGTTTCGATGCTGCCTACGAATACTACTTCCACAGCGAGAAGTTTTGGAGAGGGATGGTATACGAGGGGCACAGGAAAGCAAGGAGGGTCTTTTTCCGGTCTCGCTCTAAACGCTACATGGCGTCATACAAGACACGTTTCGTCTCACCCATCAAATTACCCACCTGAAGGTGCCGGGAAGAATCCTGGCACCTTCTACGCATTAACTGGGTGGTTCCAGCAATCACACACCAACAACGCCCGTCAGGCAGGAGGCAGTCACATGAACAACCTCATCCACCATCAAGCCACCAGGGATGTGCTCAAGTCCCGTTTCGGCAGCCATAAGCGGCTCCGGTGTAAGACCACCCTCCAATACCCCGTGAGCGTTGAGCGGGAATACCAGCGGATTACAAACGCCTATACGAAGCTCCTGAACGACACCCTCAAAAGGCACCTGCCTGAGATACGGGCAGCAGCCAGCATGGAAGAGGCCACCCGTCACGATGACATCGGGGATTTGGTCAGCATCGTTCAGCAAGCCTTCCTGGATATGGGCGTGGAGCTGGACAACAGCACCCACCGCTTCGGCCTCCGGGAGAAAGTGGAGCGTATGGCCCACCTCACCCGTAAGCTCACCATCAAGGAGTGGAAGCGGGCGATCCGGGCCACGCTGGGCATCGACATCCTGGATGACTACTACCTGGGGGAGTTTTACCGGGAGGCCCTGACCCGGTGGGTAGACCAGAACGTCAACCTCATCAAGACCATCCCGAAGAGCACCCTGGGGGATATGCAGAATATCGTCCTGGACGGCTTCAGGAACGGCAGAAGCACGAAGTCCATCATCCAGGAAATCCAGGATGTCTATGGGCAGACCAAACGCCACGCCCGCCTCATCGCAAGGGACCAGATTGGAAAGCTCAACGGTGAGCTGACCAAGAAGCAGCAGGAGGACGCCGGCGTGGAGGAGTACGAGTGGTCGGACTCCGGTGATGGCCGGGTCCGGGACAGCCACAAGCACTTGAACAAGAAACGCTTCAGGTGGAGCGATCCGCCAATCGTAGATGCCAAGACAGGTAGGCGCTGTCACCCCGGCCAGGACTATCAATGCCGGTGTGTGGCCCTGCCTGTTTTTGACATAGATACCATCGACCTTCCGTTTGCAGGGAAAGGGGGTAAGTCAGTATGAAGAAGTTTTTGTCGTGACCCGGCAGAACAGGACAGGCAGAAAGGAGGAACGAGCAAAGTGGAACCCCCTGTTCTCAAGCGTGTCGAGCGTCTGGACAGCATCCCGCTCAGCGATACCTACTGGACCGAGGAAGGCTATCTGATTGATAAGCCCATCGTCACGTCCGTGGGTATCTTCGAGTACCGTAACCCCGACGGCAGCACCCGAAGGGAGCTGCGTTTGCCGGAGCACGTCTTCGACAAGGACAGCCTCGCCAGCTACCGGGGCAAGCCGGTCATCCTCACCCACCGGGCGGGAAGCGTGGACAAAGACAACGTGGACCGGGAGCACATCGGCACCATCCTGTCCGAGGGCGTGGCGGACGGCGATGATGTTCGGGTGGAAATCATCATCCACGACACGGACATCATCAAGCAGACCGGCCTCCGGGAGCTCTCCCTGGGCTACTCGCTCGACCTGGACGAGACCCCCGGCACCTGGAACGGCCAGCACTATGACGCTATCCAGACGAACATCCGCATCAACCATTTGGCCCTCGTCGATAAGGCGAGAGCCGGAGAACAAGCCCGGCTGAACATCGACAGCCGGGACGAAAATTCAGAAGGAGGAACCAATATGGACCCCAAGTACGATCTGACCCCCGAGGAGATGGACGAGGCTGTCCGGCAGTTCAAGGCCCGGCGGGCCGACGGCAGCGACCCGGCCCCTGCTGATCCCAAGAAGGACGGCGGCGACCCGCCCGACAAGAAGACCGACGGCGGCGACAGCAACACCGACGGCAACGAGCCCAAGAAGGATGGCGGCGATGCCCCCGGCAGCAACACCGACGGCGGCGATCCCGTGAAGATGGTCAAGGACCGCCGGGACGGGCGCAAGGCCGACGGCGCCCCCAAGGACACTGAGAGCGCCAAGAAGGTCATCGCTCAGCAGGACGCCGACATCGACGCTCTGCTGAAGGTCATCGAGCAGATGAAGGCCAAGAGCGACTTCGACTCCGCCCCCGCCGTGAAGAAGGACGGTGAGGACTGTGCCAAGACCGACGGCGGCGACAAGGGCAAGGCCATGAACGCCGATTCCGTGGACGCCATCGTCCAGGAGCGCATCAGCCTTCTCCGCCTGGGCGACCGGCTGAACCTGGACGGCACCGATGCCATGACCATCCCCCAGCTCAAGCGGGCCATCATCAAGGCTGTGAAGCCCACCCTGCGGCTGGACGGCCAGAGCGAGGTCTACATCGACGCCGCCTTCGCCATCGCCCGTGACGAGGTGGAGGCCCGCAAGGGCACCGAGTACCAGCGCCGGCAGATGTTCAACACGGACTCTGCCCCGAGGAAGGCTCCCGAGCCCGCCGGTGCCACCGCCCGGCGCAACCAGATGATCGAGGACATGGATGGAGGTAACGAGTAATGAGCATTTGGACTGAGTACAACAACAGGACCCCCGCAGGTGTGGCCGGCGGCCTCTATGACCTGACCGACCACGCCGTTGACTCCTTCCGCATCGACGCTGCGGACGGCAAGGTCAAGTTCGGCATGGGCGTCGTGGCGGGCACCACCCCCGGCACCGACGTGACCATCCCCACGGCTGACAGCACCATGGACAAGTTCATGGGCGTCGTCATGAACGGCGGCTCCAACGAGATGGACATGAACGGCGTCATCGTCGTCCGCAACAGCTCCACTCAGAGCATCATGCGTCACGGTCGGGTCTGGGCTCGGCTGGCTGCTGAGGCTGAGCCCGCCTATGGCGATCAGGTCCACCTCATCACCAGCGGGGACGACGCCGGCTGCTTCGGCACCACCGGCGGCATCGCCATCAACGCCCGGTTCATCACCACGGCCCAGAACGGCATCGCCGCCATCGAGCTGTATAACCAGCTCAACGCAGCGCCCGCCGCCAGCGGTAACTAATCGGAGATAGGAGGAAAAGACACTATGAGCAAGATGAGATACGACGCCAATATGCCGTCCAAGACCTATGACTACGCCGATGAGCGGGCGCTGCGGGCCTCCAACATCCCGTCCACCCTGGCGAGCTCCCCCGCCATGCGGTTCGACAGCGAGGAGGATGCCAGCGTCTTCTTCGCCCGTGAGCTGGACTACATCAAGTCCAAGGCTTACGACAAGCGGTATCCCGAGTTCACCGCCCTCCAGATGTTCCCCGTCACCCATGAGGTGCCGGAGGGGGCCGAGAGCTTCACCTACTACGGCTACGAGCGGACCGGCATGGCGAAAATCATCAGCAACTACGCCACTGACCTGCCCCGTGTGGACGTGAAGGGCGAGATGAAGACCGGCTACGTCAAGAGCATCGGCGACAGCTACGGCTACAACGTCCAGGAGATGAGGGCCTCCCGCATGGCCGGCAAGTCCCTGGACAGCCGTCGTGCGGACTCCGCCCGCTACCACATCGACCGGCTGACCAATACCCTCATCTGGGTCGGCGACAAGGCCAACAAGCTGGTGGGCATCCTGTCCGATGACAACGACATCCCCGTCTACACCCTGACCCCCGGCGCCAAGACCAACAAGACCTCTTGGCTGGAGAAGGACCCCGATGAGATCGTCGAGGATGTCAAGTCCTGGCTGACCCAGATGGAGCTCTCCACCCAGGGCGTCGAGAAGGCTGACCGGCTGGGCATCCCCTCCGATGTCTACATCGCCCTGTCTCTGCGGCGCATTGAGAGCACCGAGAGCTCCGTTCTGAAGTACCTCCAGGACAACCTTCCCGGCATCAAGATCGTCGCCTGTCACGAGCTCAACTCCACCAGCGTGGACACCAACCCCTACGCCAAGGCCGCTGGCTCCACCACCCCCGGCCAGGGCGTCGGCATCCTCTACAAGTATGACGCCGATAAGATGTCCGCCGAAATCCCCATGCCCTTCCTCCAGCACCCCGCCCAGTACAAGAACCTGGAGGTCGAGATCATGTGCGAGGCCCGTGTCGCCGGCGCTGTCATCTACTACCCCATGTCCGCCATGATTATCGTGGGCATCTGAGAAGGAGGAAATTGAAATGCTGCTCAAGAACAACAGTCAGAAGGTCATCCACGTCGGCAGCGTGATGATCCTGCCCGAAGAGACCAAGCACGTTGATGATAGCCTGTCCACCGCTCCTGCGGTGGCAGCTCTCATCTCCCGTAAGGCCCTGGCCGTCGTCAAGCCCCCTGCCAAGGAGACCGTCGGCGAGGAGTCCGGCAGCAAGCCCCCTGCCGGCGATGGCAAGAAGCCCCTGTCCCGGATGAACAAGCAGGAGCTCACGGAGGAGTGCCTGAAGCTGGGCCTGGACATCCTGGAGGACGATACCAAGGAGACCCTGGCCGAGAAAATCCGGGCCGCCACCGCCGAGTAAGGAGGGCCAGCTATGGCTAAAGCCAGGACCCCGGCCAAGTTTAAGGCCGTAGTGCCCATCCTCGACATCTTCCGCATTTTGGCCGCAGAGTTCGCTTCGGTCGAGGACCCCACGGTTCTCCAGTGGATTGACCTCACAACCCCCATGGTCAGTCGGAAGCAGTTCGGGAACCTGTACGAACAGGCCGTGGCGCTCCTGGCTGCCCACCGGATGAAGATTGCCGGCTGCGGGGAGGATCAGTCCGCCGGGGAAGGCGGGCTCCAACTCGGTATCGGGGACACCCTTCGGGTAAGCAGTTACTCGGAGGGTGAAACCTCCATCTCGTTCAACAGCTCCGCAGCCAGTACGCTCTCGGACTCCGAGCTGACCCTCACGGCCTACGGTATGCAATACCTGTCCCTGCGCCGCATGGTCATCATGCCCATCCGGTGCTCCGGGGAGGGAAGGCGATGAGCGGCGGTCACGACCGGCTCACCCCGGAAGGCCGCCGGTTCCTGGCCGAGCTGGAGAAGATGAAGCGCCTGGAGGTCAGGGTCGGCTATCAGGCTGGCGAGGCCACCGACGACGAAGGTGTCGATATGTGCGACATCGCCCTATGGAACGAGCTGGGCACGAGTGGGGCTCACCCCATACCGGCCCGGCCGTTCCTTCGCCAGAGCGTTGATGGTAACGAGGACAAAATCAGAGCGCATTGTGCGCAACAGGCCAGGGCCATAGCCCGTGGTGGCACCGCCGAGGAAGCCCTGAAGAAAATCGGCATCCACATGAAGGGCATCGTCCAGAAGACCATCAAGGAAGGCTCCTTCGTTCCCAACGCTCCGTCCACCATCAGGAAGAAGGGCTCGGATAAGCCCCTGATTGATACCGGCCGGCTCCGCCAGTCGGTGAATTACCACATCAAGCCGAAGGGAGGAGGATGACCATGGGCGGCCTGAATATTTTCCGCCGCAAGTACACCGTCCGCAGGTTCGGCCCCCAGGAAGATGTCCCCGGCGGCTACACCACGGCGCCGTATGAGGATGTGGTCACGTTCCTCAACGTCCAGCCCCTCTCCACCAAAGAGCTCCTGGCCCTGCCGGAGGGGGAGCGCAGCACCAAGCGGGTCAAGGCGTTCGGGGACCTCCAGCTCACCGCAGCGGACCAGTACCAGGGCATCCCTGGAGACTGGCTGTTTTACCGTGGGTCGTGGTACAAATGCGTGTCGGCGTTCCCGTGGGACCATACGATGCTGGCCCATTGCAGGTCCGAGTTCGCCATCATCCCGGAAGGGGAGCTGCCGGACAACGTAGAGCCCCCCGGCGGGTACACGAAGGAGGAAGAGTGATGGATGTCAAGGAAGCCCGCAGTCTCATCTATGAGCTGCTGGGTGTTTTCTATTCCAAGGCCAGTGTCAAACACTCCAAGCAACCGAACACGGTCAAATCTAAGCCCCCTCTCGTGACCCTCACGACGATTTCGGTGAAGCGGCCACTCAATCCCCCTCAGAAGGTCATCGACGGCATCATGGTCAGTTACTACCCTACCAGGATGGCCCTCCAAATCGACCTCTGCACGAAGGGGGCTCCCGTGGAGCAGCGTCCCGGCTTTATCGTCCCGGCGGAGAACACCGCCCTGAGTGATCTGCTGGAGTTCGCCAACTTCGTCGCCTCGGACTATGCCGTGAATTGGTGCCACCAGCACGATGTTTCAATCGTCCTGACCGGAGAGGCCCACGACACGTCGGAGCTCATCAACGATGCCAGCTACCAGTTCCGGGCAACCATGGAGCTGGCGATGAATTTCACCCAGAAGGCCGTCGGTTACACCGCCATGCTGGACCCGTCCAGCATCAAGCACAGCTCCGCCCCCGGCGAGACCCCTGGTGGCCCCGGAACCCCCGGCACCCCTGGTACACCCAGCACACCAGATACCCCCGTCATCCCCGATACAGACCCGGACGAGGCGGAGGATGTCTACATCGAACCGGTCTTCGTTCCTTCTGCCAGCGGCGGGGCAAACGAAGAGCTGGCGAAGGAAACCCTCGGCTACTTCACGTCGGCCGAAATCACCAACAAGGAGGAAAAGTAGAAAATGGGAAACAATCTCGACCGAATTGTCACTGTTTCTATCGACATCGCATCGCCCATCATCGACAGCAACAGCTTCGACAATCTTCTCATCTTCGGCCCCGCCCCGGCCAAGGCGGACCATAAGGCCCCCGCCGTGGGGGTCTACAACAGCCTGGAGGAGGTCACAGGCACCGGCTACGTCGCCGTTGGCAAGGACGCCGACATCGTGGGCGTGGCCGCTCGTATCGCCTTCTCCCAGAGCCCGTCCCCGTCCAAGGTGTTCATCGGGACCCTGGCGGAGGATGGCGACCTCGCTTCCACCCTGGATGGGCTCCTGGGTATGAACGGCTGGTATGTCATCTGCCCCGTCGGACTCTCGGAGGAGCAGCTCAACACCGTCATCGAGTGGACAGAGGCCCAGAAGAAGATGTGCGGCTTTGCCTCGTATAAGCCGGCCACCGCTTCCCAGACCATTTACCAGCGCAGCTTCGGTATGTACTGCAAGGAGAGTGACGATCAGGCTGATGCCGATGTCTCCCCGGCCAACCAGTGCATCGCCGTCGGCTGGACCGCCAAGTGTCTCAACTACCACTCCGGCAAGGAGACCTGGGCCCACAAGACCATCAACGGGGTCGCCCCGTCCTCGCTCACCAGTACGCAGATTGCCGCTCTGGAGGCCGGCAATATCAGCTACTTCATCCCGACCGCCTCCAAGAACATCAGCTACCAGGGCAAGACCCTGGCTGGCGAGTGGATCGACACCATCCGTTTCCGGGACTGGCTGGAAAACGATATGCAGGTCCGGGTGGCGAACCTGTTTATCACGAACCCGAAAATCCCCTACACGGACAAGGGCATCGGGCTCATCCAGAACCAGATGATCGCCTCCCTGAAGTCCGGCGTCTACTACGAGGGCATCGCCCCCGACGAGTACGACGAGGACGGGAACCTCATCCCCGGCTTCACCACCCACGTCCCCCTGTCCGCCAACCTGACCGCCTCGCAGAAAGCGTCCCGCAAGCTGACGGACTGCACCTTCACGGCCCGGCTGGCCGGCGCTATCCACTTCACGGAAATCAAGGGCAGCCTGACCTACACCCTGTAAGGAGGTAAGAACCAGCTATGACTAAGACTTATGACCCTCGCCTCGTCACCATGTCCTTTGGCAGCCACATCGTCACCGGCTTTGCGGATGACTCTCATATCACCATCGAGGCGAACGGCGACGGCATTACCAAGAAGGTGGGGTGCGACGGGGAAGTGGCCCGAGCCCTTCCCACCGACCGCACCCACAAGGTCAAGTGCGTCCTGCTTCAGACTTCCGACAGCAACAGCGTTTTTCAGGCTGCCTACAAGCGGGACCTGGAGACCGGGGAGGGCAAGGCTCCTCTCCTTATCAAGGACCTGAAGGGCGGTCTGCTGTATAGCTCTGAGGAAGCCTGGATCACCAAGGACGCCACCCGCACCCGTGGCAAGGACACCAACAACAACGAGTGGGAGTTCGACAGCGGCTCCGACGACCTCAGCGAGTAAGGGGAGGGATAGAGGATGAAACAGCAAGACGCTACTCCGGTACTGGTCGGCGACACCACGTTCTACATCCGGCCGTTCCCCGCCTTCAAGTCCGCCAACATCTTCGGCCAGCTCACCAAGACCATTACCCCCGTCGCCGGCGGGCTCCTGTCCCTGGTCGGGGGCACCGGCGATGAGAAAAGCATTTTCGACCTCAACCTGGAAGAGGCGGCTCCGGCTTTGGCCGGGGCCGTTTCTGGTCTCTCCGGCACCGTGGTGGAGACCCTGCTCAGGCAGCTCTTGGTCGATTACGGCAACATCGCCTATGACGACCCGGAGACCGGCGCCACCCCGAAGCTGACCATGGACAAGGCCAATGAGCTGTTCTGCGGCGAGGTCCAGGATATGTTCATCCTGGCGGTGGAGGTCATCAAGGTCAATTACAACGGTTTTTTCAAGAAGCTCGCCGCCCAGTTTGGCGCTGCCATCGCCAAGTTCAAGGACCTGATGGCGGCGAGTTCAGCCAGTACGGAGACTTCGACGCCTCCCAGTTCGGAGAGTTAGAGCTCCGAATGTATTCCCTCATCAAAGCGAAGCTGGCGACGATGTGGGAGCTGAAGAACGTCTACACCCTGGACGAGGCCCTGAAGCTCTATGCCCTGTACTGCATGGAGCTGGATGTGGAGCGTTGCAGGGCGGACGACGCTCAGGCAGAACGGGACAGGAGGAGGTGAGCCATGCGCTGTGACTATCCGTGACATAATGATCCTGCTGGGCTTCGACATCGACGAGCAGTCCCAGAACGAAGCCGAGAACAGCGTCAAAAGCCTGAAAGACATGGCTACCAAGGCCCTGGGCGCCATCGGCGTGGCCTTCTCCGTAGCTGGTGCAGCATCCTTCGTCAAAGATTGCGTGTCCGTGGCATCTGAGGTGGAGGAGATGCAGAACAAGTTCGATGTCGTCTTCCAGGGGATGACCGACGAGGTGGAAGCGTGGGCTCAGTCCTACTCCGACGCCATCGGTCGGAACAAGAATGACATCAAGACCTATCTGGCCGACCAGCAGAATTTGTTGGTCGGCTTCGGCATGACCCGGCAGGAGGGCGCTGAGCTGTCCAAGCAGATGACCACGCTGGCCCTGGACCTCGCTTCCTTTGCCAACCTGGACGAGACGGCCGCTGTGAACAACATGACCAAGGCCGTTATGGGTGAGTCCGAGGCAGCCAAGGCCCTGGGTGCTGTCCTGAACGATGACACGAGGGCAAGAGCTATGCAAGCTATGGGGCTGTCCGGCACCTACGAGAAGCTGGACCAGCTCACGAAGATGCAGGTCAACTACAACGCCATCCTCGCTCAGAGCCCAGACGCCATCGGAGACTGCGAACGCAGCCTCGGCTCCTACAAGAGCACCGTCGTTCAGTTCCAATCCAAGCTGAAGGAAATCAAGACACTCGTGGGTCAGTTCTTCATGCCCACATTCCAAAAGGTCATCAGCTTCGGAGCGAAGGGCCTCACGGTATTGCGGGACGGGGTGCAGAAGCTAAATGACTTCGCCTCCAAGATAGGTGGGGCCGAGAAAATCATCGGCGTCCTGGGCGTGACCATCGGGGCCACGCTCGCCATCGTCAACTTCCAGAAAATCTCCAACGGCCTCAAGCTGATCGGGAAAGGGCTCAGCAACGTCAACCTGAAGGTATTCGCCATCGCAGCCGTCGTGCTCATGCTGGCCCTCATCGTGCAGGACTTCATCGCCTTCATGAATGGGGACAACAGCGTGATAGGCGCTCTCTTTGAGAAGGCCGGTATCGACGCTGACGAGGCCAGAGCCACTATCCAGAAGGCATGGAGCACCATCAAGGACTTCCTGCTGTCGATATGGGGGACCCTCCAGGGGGCGGCCCAGGCTATATTCGGAGCCCTGTCCGACTGGTGGGCCGAGAACGGCGAGGCGGTTAAGGAGACACTTCTGGGCATCTGGAAGGCCATCGTCGGAGCGGCCAAGCAGATTTTCGGTGCGCTGTCCGGCTGGTGGAAGGAGAACGGGGCCCAAGTCATGGAAACCTTCTCCAAGCTGTGGGAAGGCATCAAGCAGCTCTGCGAGACCCTGTGGAACGCCCTGGTATCTGCGGCTCAGACCATCTTCGGGGCCCTGAAAGTCTTCTGGGACACCTGGGGCTCTACCATCATCGCCGTGTTCAGCATCCTATGGAATACCCTCATCTCGCTCATCCAGCCGTTCCTCGACTACCTATCGGCCCTCATCGACTTCCTGGCGAACGTCTTCACTGGCAACTGGGAAGGGGCCTGGAACGCCATCAAGGACATGGCTGCGGCGGCGTGGGAAATGCTCGTTACCATCCTCAGCGGTGCATGGGACACCATCACCACCATCTGGGGAGCGGTCATCGACTTCTTCGCCGGTATCTTCCAGGGCGTTTGGGATGTCATCGTGGAAAAGGTCACTGGCATCAAAGACGCCATCGTGAACGGCTTCCAGGCCGCCATCGACTGGATTACAGCCCTTCCCGAGCAAGCCCTGAAATGGGGCTCCGACATCGTGGACAACATCGTCAACGGCATCACCGGGGCGGTGGGCAAGGTCGGAGAGGCCGTCAAGGGTGTGGCCGACAAGATTAAATCGTTCCTCGGCTTCTCCGAGCCGGAGGACGGCCCCCTGAGTGACTTCCACACCTATATGCCCGATATGATTGACCTGATGACCCAGGGCATCGCAGCGGGGAAGGAACGGGTCCGCAACGCAGTCGAGGAGATCGCCGCAGGTATGTCCGACGGCATGAACCTCGAAGACAACAGCGGCTCCGTCACCGGCATGGTGGGCAACCTGCTGGGCGGCATCAAGGCGGCCAAGACCAAAGCGAACGAAATGCTGGGCTCCATGAAGGACGACGGCATGACCTTCAATCCGAAGATTGCGCCGGTATCTGACCTGGGCAATTTTGTCCAGGGTATCGCAGCGGGGAAGGAAAAGCTCAAGAGCTTCCTCCAGGGCTTCAGCGGGGACCTCTCGTTTATGACCCAGGCCAACGTGGTGCAGCCCGAAACCGTGTCCAAGGTCGGCGGCGGCAACGACAGCAAAACCGTCAGCATTACGCAGAACGTCAACATCGACAACCAGTTCAACGGGGACCGGGCGGGCCAGGAGAAGAGCTCGGAGGCTATGGACAAGGCCGCCGACGACTCCACCAGCGAGATGGCTCGGGCCCTGCAATTCGCAAGGGGGTGACAGGGTATGGTAAGAGCTATGCAGCCCGTGAGTGTGGACGGGATAGAGTTCGACGCCCTCATGAGCTCGACCGAGGCGTATGACGCCACCGTCCCGGAGTATTCGGTAGAGACCGGCTTTGCCGTCAGCGACACCATCATCCTGTCCCCGGAAGCCCTGGACATGACCCTGCTGGTCAGCAACAGGCCCGTGACCTGGGCCAAGCGGTTCGGCAATTCGGGCGACCGGGTGGCGGAAGTGGTGAAGCGGCTCAAATCCCTGTACTTCCAGAAGAAGCTCATCACCGTCACCACCAGTTCCGAGACCTACACCGACATGGCTATCCTCAGCCTCAGCATCCCTAAGACCAACGCCATGATGGAGGCCATGGAAATCCCCATCAAGTTCAAGAAGGTCCGGGTCACGGCCACGAAAACGGCCACCATCCCGGACAGCTATGGAAAGAGCGGCGCCTCCGCCGCCTCCGCCGGGACCGCCAGCACATCCAAGGGGTCCAGCGGGGGCGGCTCGGGCTCCGGCTCTGGATCAGGCTCCAATTCCGGCGGGGGCTCGTCCGGCGGCAGCCAGAAGTCAGGGTCCATCCTGTACTCCGCCGCCGCCGGCATGGGCCTCATGAAGTGAGGTGCGGTATGGACTATATCATCATCGAGGTCCCCGATATGAACGATAGCGTGTCCCGCATCGTCCTGAACGGGAAGCAGTACCTCATCCGCTTCACCTACAATGACACCGGCGGCTACTGGAGCTTCGGCCTGTCCGACGCCCTGGGCGAGCCCATCGTCATGGGCGTGAAGGTCGTCCCCCGGTTCCCCCTCAACGTGTTCTACTACGGCGTGGCCGAGCTGCCCATGGGCGTCTTCGGTGTCATGACCGAGCTGGACAAGGTGGGCCGGGCGGATTTTAGGGAAGGCCGGGCCAGCTTCATCTTCGCCCCGGTCCAGTAATTTCTTCTGTGGATTTTCCGTGGGACGTCCTGCGGACGGTCCAAACGTCGTCCAACACGGCATCCGCCACAAATCCATCCATCATCCCGAAAAAGCGTGGTGGTAGGGGAAAAGGGCATCTCAGCCATAGAGGGTGAGCGAGACAGGCCAAAACCTGAAAATCTCGCTCATCCTACCTTTTTCTCCGTTTTTCGTACCCTTTTGATTTTTGTCCCACGTCTCGTCCGCACGACCGTCCGCAGGACATCCGGTGGAAATCCGCTCGTAACCAAACCAAACCTAACCATAACCCTTTATATAGAAAGAAAATTATTAAAAGAAAGCCGAGCAAAGGAGGCGACAGCCTTGCAAAACTTCGACCGCCAGTACCGCCTAATCGCTGGTCAGGCCGGACAGGTAGGCTTCGAGATAGGGGAAGGGCCAACACCCCTCCATGTCTCCTTTTCCTTCCAGAAAGCGGACCTCAAGAGCCAGAACACCGGCAAGGTCTCCATCTGGAACCTGAACCCCCAGCACCTCGCAGAGCTCAGCAAGGACGATTGCGTGGTATCCCTGAAGGCGGGGTACGGCTCCGTCATTCCCCTCATCTTCACCGGGGTCGTCACCTACACCAGCACGTCGCTGGACGGGGCGGATCGCTGCACCCAGCTTGAGTTGGTGGACAACCGCATCGAGGTCCGGGACACCTACGTCTCCGTCTCCTACTCCGGCACCGTTAATACGAAGACCCTCATCCAGGACGCAGCCGACCAGATGGGCGTGGCCGTCACGTTCTCCTACAACGCCGAGTTCGTGGACCTGCCCAACGGCTTCAGCTTCGTTGGCCCGGCCAAGGATGTCCTGACCAAGGCTTGTGATTGCAGCAGCCTTCAGTGGTCGATACAGAATGGCGTCCTCCAGGTCAAAAAGCCTGGGGATGTCATGTCGAAGGAGGTCTACGTCCTGAGCCCGGACACCGGGCTCCTGGGCATCCCGAAGCAGATACAGGTATCCGATGACAAGGACACCTCGAAGGCCCAGCACGGGTGGGACGTGGAGTACCTGATGAACGCAGCTATCAACATCGACGATTATGTCAAGCTGGAGAGCAAGATGGTCACGGGCTTCTTCCGGGTCTACTCGCTGGAAATCGAGGGGGATAACGTGGAGGGCTCCTGGACCTGTACGGCCCGGCTTCTGGAGGTGAGCGGCTGATATGATGCAAGAGCTCGTTGAACGGCTCCAGCAGATGGCGGAGGGCGCCGTCAACTGTATCCACACGGCCATCCCTGGCTCCATCGTGGACTTCGACCCGGCAACCTGCCTCGCCACGGTGTCCCCGAAGATGAAGTACACCAAACCGGACGGGAGCAAGATGGACTACCCGAATATCGCCGGGGTCCCCGTCTACTTCCCGCAGGGGGCGGGCCAGAAGGCATCCATCGCCTACCCGGTAAAGCCGGGGGATGGGTGCATCCTCTTCGCCGCCGAGCAGTCGCTTGACTTCTGGATGTATGGCCGGGAGACCGCCACCAATCTGCGGTACGACCTGACCAACAGCATCGCCCTGGTGGGCCTCTTCGTCAAGCCTGGGCCCGGCGTCCAGAAGGCTTGTGATGAGAACGCCGTGGTCATCAAGGCTGAGAGCACCACGGTCACGATAAAACCCAGCGGCGTGGTCATCGACGGGGATGTAACTATCAACGGCAGCCTGACCACCAAGGGCGGAACCGTCAACCTAAATTAGCGGAAGGAGGTAATGACCATGAACGCTACACGGCAAGGGGACTGCTGCACCGGTCACGACGCTTGCCCGCCGGTCCCCCTGGTGGAGTACAGCTCCGATGTCAAAATCAACGGCCGTGGCGCTGGCCGGGTCGGAGACCATTACGCCTCCCATGGCTGCGTCTCCCACCCCGGCCACCAGGACGTGATTGCCGCCGGCAGCTCCTCAGTCTTCATCAACGGCCGCCCGGCGGCCCGCATCGGCGATGCCGTTTCCATCGGAGGCTCTGTCCAGGATGGGAGCGGCGACGTGTTTATCGGGGGGTGATCCGTATGGTGGACTTCAAAATCACGCCAGACGGGGACCTGGAAATCACCCCCGTGGGGGACATCGTTCCGACCGAGAGCGTCGCTCAGGCTGTCCTCATCCGCCTCAAATGGTTCCTGGCCGAGTGGCGGCTGGGGCCAACCCTGGGCTTCCCGTACTTCGAGGAGGTGTTCATCAAGAACCCGAACCTGACGAAAATCCGCTTCCTGCTGCGGGACCTCGTGCTGGGCGTGGAGGGAGTGACCAGCGTCACGAAGGCTGACATCATCCCGGACCCACGCACCAGGGAGGCGGAAATCATCGTCGTCTTCACCGTCGAGGATGAAATTTTCCAGAAAGAGGTGAAAATCTGTGCCTGACTATGGCCTGACCCCCAAAGGCCCCAACATCAAGCGGCTGGATGTCATCCTGGAGGAGATGCACAGCTCCTTGACGGAGAAGCTGGGGATAAACACCCGCCAGAACCCCCAATCCCTCCTGAACCACCTTCTGACCAATGTGGCCGATAAGATCGCCGAGCTCTGGGAGTACGGCAGCGACATCTACTACTCCCAGTACCCGGCCACGGCGGAAGGTATCAGCCTGGACAATGCGGCCCAGTACGGGGGCTCCACACGGGGCTCCCCGGCGCCGTCCTACTACCACGTCCTCTGTACCGGCATCGACGGCACCGTCATCCCGTCCGGGACGCTGATTGCCTCCGATACCAACCCGGCTACGCAGCTCGTCATCAGCGAACAGAAGGAGATAACCCGCAGCTCCTTCAACAAAGCAGCCGTCAAGGTCACATCCACGCAGCTCTCCGGCGTCTTCACGGTGGCCCTGAACGGGAACCCATACTCTATCACCCCCACGGGAACCCCGACCGCCACGGACGTTCTAAAAGCTCTATCGGCCGCCATCAACGACGACGCCTTCCTGGTATCCGTCGATGAAGAGGCGGCCCTGCTTCGCATCGAGGCGGTGGATGAGGCTTCTGCCAACGTCCTGCTGCTGTCCGAGAACCTGACCACCGATACCGTGGGCAGCGTCATCACCTTCGCCACCGAAGAGGCGGGGGACATCCTTCTCCCGAACGGCATCATCACGAAAATCGTCAAGGCTGTGCCTGGGCTCCAAAGCGTGGTGAACGTGGGCTCCTACATCGCCGGCCAGCTCACGGAAACCGATACCGAGTTCCGCCAGTCGTATGCGGATAAGATTTTCTCTATGTCCTCCCGGATGCTGGAGAGTATCCGCAGCGCCATCCTGGACAACTGTCAGGGCGTCACATCGGTGGCCCCCTATGAGAACGACTCCAACGAGGTCGATGACATGGGCCGGTGGCCCCACTCCGTCGAGGTCGTGGTGGACGGCGGAGACGCCAACGAAATCGCCCGCCAGATACTCAACACGAAGGCCGGCGGCATCAACACCTTCGGCTCTGTGGAAGTCTCGGTCCCCGGCGAGTACGGCGAAGAGATTACCGTCCGCTTCAACCGCCCGACCTACCTGAAGGTCTGGATGAGGGTGGGCGTCACCATGAGCCGGAGCTCCACGCTGCCGTCCAACTATGCCGACCTCATCAAGGCCGCCATCCTGGACAGGATGGACACGCTGGACACCGGCTCCGATGTCGTCCCGCAGAAGCTCTTCCTGGGTGCCCTGTACTCCACCGTCACCGGCATGGACTACGCAGACATCACCATGGCGGTGGGGGAGAGCAAGCCGGCCACGCTGGACCAGCGCAGCATCACCGTAACGCCCAGGGAACGGGCCATCCTGTCGGAGGAGAGGATCGAGGTGGTCATCAGTGGTTGACTACTTCGCCAGCCTGAAAGCTGACCTCGTGGAGCAGTTCAAGGGCCAGCCGAACATCGAGGCCGTCATGGAGGTCATCGCTGAACAACTCCAGGACGTAGCGGACTTCTATGAGGACCTGCGGACGCAGCGTTCCATCAGCACCGCCGTCGGCTCTCAGCTTGACGGCGTGGGGGACATCGTGGTCCTCAGCCGGGCGGAGGCCGGGGAGCTCTCCAGCTTCGTCAACCCCGGCGAGCCCATCAACGATGAAACCTACCGGAAGTACCTGTTCTACAAGGTCCTGAAGAACACGAACACCTGCACCTACCCAGACCTCATCCGGGCCTTCCGTATGTTCTGGGAGAAGCCCCTGTACTACCACGAGGACCCGGAGTACCCGGCGGTCATGTTCCTGGACGCTGGCATCCTCAGCCCAGAAGACCATGCGGAGAACCTGCTGAGCGCCCCCATCATCAAGGCCGCCGGCGTGGGCATCCACATCACGGCCACCACGGAGTCTCCGCCCATGGAGTCGGAGCTGCACGTCACCCCGGTCATGGGCCGGGGAATGGCTATCACGAAGCTCCCGGAGCTGGAGCCGGAGCTCCCGGCCGCCGTCATCTCCGTCGTCCCGGTTATCGGGCGGGGCCTGAGTATCACGAAGCTCCCGGTCATCGAACCGGACCTGGGGATCGCCGCCGTGGTGGGCCACGCTTCCGCCGCCATGGTCGGCACCATCATGGAGACCCGGCTCCCCACGCTGAAAGACTTTGATACCGAAATCCAGGCGGCCACGGTGGGCCGCTTTTCTGCTGCTTCGCACGGCACCATCATGGAGACAAGACTACCAGAATTGAAGGAGGAATTTGCATGAACCCCATGGTTATTGACCCGATGAACCCCGTTGAGAACGAGAACTACGGCTGCACCACCACCAAGCGGGGGCGGGCCCTGATTGCCAAAATCCTGGCCGAGAAGATGCCCCTCACCCTCACCCGGACCATGGTAGGGTCCGGTATCTGCCCGGATGGGCTGTTTCCCGGCGAGCTCCAGGACCTTGTTGAGCCGGTGGCCGCCGCCACCTCCAACGAGCCCATGTACGACGGCGATACCGTCCACATGACGGTGGAGTACCGGTCCGACCTGAACGGCGGCCTGGACCACGGTTTCTGGATCAGGGAGTTCGGTGTGTTTGCCCGTGACCTGGAGGGGGAAGAGGTGCTGCTGTACTACGGCACCCTGGGGGATTACCCTCAGTGGGTCAGCGCCTACTCCAAGAACGGCATCGACACCCGCCGGTTCCCCATCAGCATCACCGTCGGCGAGGGGGCCACGGTCATCATCGACTACTCCCCGGAGGCGTTCATGACGGCGGAGGACGTGAAGGAATACTGCGTCGTGGTCATGCTGCCCCAGTTCCTCGTGGAGGCCCAGAAGCTCATCGACCTCCACAACGGGGACATGGAGGCCCACCCCGCCATCCAGAACCTGAGCGCGGCCCTGGACTCCCGGCTGTCCC
>CANOYV010000008.1:0-72924 GCA_947571605.1 uncultured bacterium
CGGGGGAGCGGTCTCCCCGGGCGTCCTCGTCCCGGAAGCAGGGGGCGATCTGGAAATAGCGGTCGAAGCCGGAGGCCATCAGAAGCTGTTTGAACTGCTGGGGAGCCTGGGGCAGGGCGTAGAACTTGCCGGGATGCTTGCGGGAGGGCACCAGGTAATCCCTGGCCCCCTCGGGGGAGGAGGCGGTCAGGATGGGGGTGGTAATCTCCAAAAAGCCCTCGCCAATCATGGCGGCGCGCAGGGCGGCCACCACATTGCACCGCAGGATGATGTTGTTCTTGACCTCCGGGTTGCGCAAATCAAGGTAGCGGTACTTGAGCCGCTGAGTTTCGTCGGCCTCCCGGGAGCGGTTAATGGGGAAGGGTAGCTCGTTATGACGGCAGCGGCCCAGCACTTCGATTTTGCTGGGCACCACCTCAATGTCGCCGGTGGGCAGCTTGGGGTTTTTGCTGTCACGCTCCCGGACCACGCCCTCCACCGAAATGGTGGATTCTTTGTTCAGCTCCTTGACCGCGGCCATCATCTCCTCGGTCTCGATGACCACCTGGGTGGTGCCATAGAAGTCCCGAAGCACCACAAAGGCCAGGTTCTGGCCCACTTCCCGGACGTTCTCCATCCACCCGACGATCTTCACCTGTTGCCCCACATGCTCCATGCGCAGGTCGTTGCAGGTGTGGGTACGAGATTGAAACATTGCAATCATCTCCAATTTGTAAAATAGATATATAAAATTACGTTTTGTTTATCCTTGAACGCCATATTCCTCCATCATAGAGGCAATCCGGTCGAACACTCCGCTGTCGGTGTGATAGAAAAATGTCCGGGAATTGTCTCCCCTTGCCTCGATGTGGACTTCGCAGCCTTGGCGGAGCTGGTAGAGAGAGACGTTCATCACCACCGCGTTGTCCTTTACCAAATACAAATAGAGTGAGCCGCGCAGTCCTTCCACGGACGTGTCAAATAGCCCTCCCAGCGGCGTGTAATTCAGCGCGTTGCGCAGCTCCGCCCGGTAAGACCCTGCCCGCAGCGCGTCCATCACCTCGTTGATGAAGGCCGTGTCGTATTCGTGCTTTTCGTCCATCTGCCAAACGTCGATTCCGGGAGCGTCATCACGAAAGACAAATACAGTGTAGCTGCCCATGATCCGGTCTGGCTCCACCCCCTGGGACACGCCGTCCCAGCTCCGGGGGATCAGGGTATAGCAGAGGCAGAACACGAGGACGACCGCCAGCACCGACACCACCCAGGCAATTTTGACATTCTGCTTTTTCCGGATCTCCGCCCGGTGCTCCAGGAAGCGTTTCACCGCCTCCTCGTCCTCGTCGGGGGGAAGAGAAATGGGCGTGCGCATTTTCCGCAGCTCTTCCCGGCAGGCGGGGCAGTCTTTCAAGTGTTCCCGCACCATCTGCGCGGTCTCCTCGCTGACCACATTGTCCTCATACAACGGCAAAAGGTCCCGGATAACGTCACAGTTGGTCTCTTTCATGATCCATCGCCTCCATATGCTCAATAATCTGTACTTTCGCCCGGTAGAAGGTCACCCGCGCCCAGTTTGCGCTCTTGCCGAACAGCCGCCCAATCTTCTCGTAGGGCAGCTCCCCGAATACCCGCAGGGAGAACACCTCTTTGTAGGGCTCCTCCATGGCGTGCAGGAACTGGTGGATGGCAAAGGCGCTCTCCTCGTCCTCGATGCGCTCCTCAATGCGTACGCTGTCCGCCAGGTCCTGGGGCAGGTCCTCTTGGGACAGTGTCCGCTTGCGGGCGCGGCAGTAGGAGTACCAGGCGTTGCGGGCGATGGTGAACAGCCAGGCGCGGATGTCCTTGGACCCGTCGAACCTGTCCAGGGACTTCAAAGCCCTGAAAAAGGTATCTTGAGTGATTTCCTCCGCCAGCGCCCTGTCCTGGGTCAGGCTGAGGGAAAAGCGGTACACGTCCCGGACATATTTCCGGTAGACCTCTTCGAATTCCATGGCTGCCACCTCCTTCACTCTACTAACGCGGGAGAGGCGGTTACGTTACAGATTTTTCACAGATCGGCGATAAATTTTCTCAGCCCTCCGGTTCCCGGATGGGGGCGGCGTCCCCGTTGGCCTTCACGGTCCCCAGGACGGCGTTCACAGCCTCGTCGATGGTCAGGAGGCTTTGTTCCCCGGAGCGCATATCCTTCAGCGATACCTTGCCCTGGGCGGTTTCGTCCTCCCCCAGAAACGCCGCGAAGGGCACGCCCAGCCGGTCGGCGTAGGTCATTTTTTGCTTGAACTTCTTCTGCTCGGTGTAGAGCTGGGCCCGCACGCCCGCCGTCCGGAGCTGAGTGGCGAAGGCGATGGCGGGGGAGAGGTCGTCGGTCATGGGCAGGATGAGCACGTCGGCGGGGGCGGTAATCAGGCCGTCGTTGAGGTAGCCTTGCTCCTCCAGCACGTAGAACAGCCGGGTCAGACCAATGGAAATTCCAACACCGGGAAGTTGTTTATCCGTATAATATTCCGCTAAGTTGTCATATCTGCCTCCGGAGCAGATGGAACCGATCTCCGGGTGGTCGGTCATAAAGGTTTCGTACACGGTGCCGGTGTAGTAATCCAGCCCCCGGGCGATGGTCAGGTCCACGGCAAAGCGTTCCCCGGGCACGCCGAAGGCCCCCAGGTATTTTACCACCGTGTTCAACTCATCCAGCCCCTGGTCAAAGACCTGGCTTTTTCCGCGGTATTCTTCCAGGGCGGTCAAGACCTCCTGATTGGACCCCTTGATGGAGATGAACTTGATTACCTCGCCCACGGCGTCCTCATCCATGCCCACCTCGTCATAGAGCATCAGCCCCACCTTTTCCGCGCCGATTTTGGACAGCTTGTCCACCACCCGCATGATGTCCCCGGCCCTGTGCTCCCAGTGGATAAGCTGGTAGAATCCGGTGAGGATTTTCCGATTGTTAACCCGGATCTGGAACCGTTTCAGCCCCAGGCTGGTGAAGGTCTGATAGATGATGGCGGGTATCTCCGCCTCGTTGACGATGTCCAGCTTTCCATCGCCGATGACGTCGATGTCCGCCTGGTAGAACTCCCGGAACCGGCCCCGCTGGGCCCGTTCCCCCCGGTAAACCTTGCCGATCTGGAACCGCCGGAAGGGGAAGGAGAGGTCGGCGTAGTGCAGCGCCACGTACTTGGCCAGGGGCACGGTGAGGTCGAACCGCAGGGACAAATCGGAGTCGCCCTTGGTGAAGCGGTAAATCTGCTTTTCGGTCTCGCCGCCTGCCTTGGCCAGCAGCACCTCACTGGCCTCGATGATGGGGGTGTCCAGCGGGGTGAAGCCGTAAAGGGAGTAGGATTTCCGTAACAGCTCCGCCATCCGCTCGAACTGCGCCTGGCGGGCGGGGAGCAGTTCCATAAACCCGGACAGGGTGCGGGGTTTTTGTTTTGCCATAGTGATTTCTCCTTTGTATGGTTCATAAGAATAATACGAAAAGTTATCACAACAACTTTTCGTGCAAGAAAAATGCTCTCCTCCCATCTCAATGGGACGAGAGCATTGGCAGGCATCATGTTACACTTTTAGCGGCGTGGTGGGCTTGATAATGAGCCGCCAATCCAGATCGCCCCGGTTCAAGCCGTGGATCAACATTTCGGCGGTGGCGGAGTTGGTGGCGATGGGCACATTGTGTTGATCGCACAGGTTGATGATATTGTTCAGATCCTTTTCCAAGTCGTCGGAGGTGGGGTCGTTGAAGAACAGCACCATGTCGATTTCGTCGTAAGCGATGCGGGCGCCGATCTGCTCGCAGCCGCCTTGGGTGTGTGCCAGAAACAGTTGGACAGGGAGCCCGGTGGCCTCCGAAACTTGACGGCCTGTGTTGCTGGTGGCGCAGACGGTGTGCTTGGAGAGGATGCCGCAGTAGGCGATGCAGAATTGGACCATCAGTTCTTTTTTATTGTCGTGGCTCATCAGGGCAATATTCATGCAGATCGTCCTTTCTATGGAGTGGTAGGTCAATGGACGTTCAACGGATCCGCATCAGCGGGACCCGCTGGCCCAAAAGACGTTTGGATATGTTCAGGTACGCCGGGGCGGCGCCCTTGTACGTGGTCAGGATGAGAGGCACTCCGGCGGCGGTGGCCATGGTGACCATGGGGTCCTCCGGCACCACGCCCAGCAGGGGCAGGCCGGCGGCGTCCATGGCCTGGTCGATGGAGGTACGCAGCTTGGCGATAAGCTTCGGCTGCACCCGGTTCATCACCAGATGGAGCTGGGGCAGGTTGTGCAGCTCGGTAACCGTGCGCTGTGCGTCCCGCAGGGCGGCGGGGTCCACAGCGGACACCACGATGACCCGGTCCGCGGCGGCGCGGGCCAAGTGGAACCCCTCCCCCAGTCCGGCGGGGGAGTCCATAAACACGAAGTCAAAATACTCCTTTGCCTCTTCCACCAGGGCTTGGAAGCGGTCCAGCTCCAGGCCGTCGGGGGTGAGGGGCGCGGTGAGGAGGAAGAGGCCCTTGATCTCAGGCTGCTCCACCGTGGCCCCGCTGAGGGGGCAACGAAAATCCATCACATCGGAGAAATCCATCAAGGCCCGGTCGGACATGCCCAAGGTGAGGTCCAGGTTGCGCAGTCCGATGTCCACATCAATGCACAGTACCCGGCGGCCCAGCGCCGCCAGACAGGAGGCCACTCCCGCCGTGAGGGAGGTCTTGCCGGTGCCGCCTTTTCCCGATGTGACCATGACGGCAGTGCCCATGGAACGCCTCCTTCCGATGTACTCCAAATCATAACATGAATCTGCGAAAATAGCAACAAAAATCTGTTAACTTTAAGAAAAAATCACAGATTGCCACTTAATGGTATCAAGGCAATTGAGCTGGTTCCCCCCTATAGGGGCGCCTTCTGCATTTTTGCCCACCGTCTGGGGTATTTCGACGGAGTAGGCGCGATCTTTTCCACCACCACGACCCGATGGGCCACATCCGTCCCGGGAATGGTGTAGTCGAAGCGGCGTTCCACCCGGCCCCCCAGAGTTTGGATAGCGGATTGCGCCGCCTCCGTCTCCCTGTCGGACCCGGTGCTTTTCATCGCCAGGAACCGTCCCCCCACCTTCACAAAGGGAAGGCACAGCTCACATAAAACCCGCAGGTCGGCCACGGCCCGGGCGGTGGCGAAGTCGTACCGCTCCCGGAATTCAGCGTCCTGCGCCGCCTCCTCCGCCCGGGCGTGGACGGTGTGGAACCCCCGGATGCCCTGGTCCATGCAGACTTCGTTCAAAAACTCCAGCCGCTTGTTCAGCGAGTCCAGCAAAGTAAGCTCCAGGGAGGGGGCCAGGATTTTCAGTACCATCCCCGGGAATCCAGCCCCGGCGCCCACGTCGATAAGGGACTTATCCTCCAGCTCGGCACAGTTCAGCAGTGCGGCGCAGTCCAGCATGTGCAGGTTTGCCGCGTCCACGGGATCGGTGATGGCGGTCAGGTTGATCTCCCGGTTTTTGTTCAGCAGGGACCGGCAATACCAGCTCAGGTTTTCCGCCGCGCCGGGGGGAACCCGCTCCGTCAGGCCGTATTTCTCCAGTCCCCGGCGCAGAATGTCCGTGACGGCGGGAATTTCGTGGATGTCCATCTCGCTCACCCTCCGAACGCGGCGATCAGGGCGGGGATACCCAGGGCCAGCCCGAAGAGCAGTCCGGCGGCGCAGGCAATGAGTCCCAGCGCCGCCCCGGCGGTCCCACCGGGGGCCTGGCCATGCCTCGTCCGGTGGATGAGGACCACCGCCAGGGTGACGGAGACGGGGACCAGGAAAAGGGGAAAGGTCCCTGGAAGCTGCCGCCCGCCGGTAAACAGGGTAAAGTTGAGGATAAAGAGGAGCATAAGCACGTATACGACGCCCATCCAGGCGGCGGCCCGCTTCTCAAAGGACGCAGGGGTGTCGTCGGGACAAGCTCCATATCGCTCGCTTCCGCCTTCCGGCGAAAGCTCACTCGTTCCGCTGTCCCTCCTCTCCCCACGCAGACCGCTCCGCTGGGTCTGCGCGGGGGCCCCGGTATGCTCCTGCTGGTTGGTTTCGTCAGCCATTTCCCTTCTCCTTTAAGAGATCCCGGATCTCAGTGAGCAGCTTCTCCTCGTTGGAGGGCTGGGGCTGGGGAGGGGGTGTCTGCTCCTTTTTCTTGTGGAGGGAGTTGATGGCTTTGACCAGGCAGAATACCACCAACGCCATAATGAGGAAGTTCAGCGCGGCATTGATAAAGTTGCCCACCATCAGTTCCCCGCCGCTGGGCAGGCGGAGGGTCAGCGACGCGGCAAGGGTGGATCCGCCCCCGGGGAGCATTCCAAGGATGGGGCTGAGGATATCGTCGATCAGGGAGGTGACGATACCGTTGAAGGCTCCGCCGACGATGACACCCACCGCCATATCCATCACGTTGCCCCGGGTGATGAACTGTTTGAATTCGTTGAAAAATTGCTTCATAGGTGTTTCCTTCCCTTAGAGCTCCGGATCGAAATCCTCCTCGGTGGCTTCTTCCACGGGGGCGGGTTCGCTGTCCTGCGCGGGGGCGGCGGGCTTGCAGCCGGAGTCGTTCTCCTCCTGGGCCTTGGAGGCCTGGGTAAAGTCGATCACATCGGGCACCACGGCGGCCTCTGGGTCGTCGTCGGCGAAGTGGACGGTTTCCCCTTTCTTGCCCACCAGGCCGGAGATGGCGTTGGTGAGCAGCCCATCGCCGATGTTGATGCCGATATCGGCGACCTTACCGCCCTGGTCGGCATTCACGTCCACGGAGATCAGCAGGGACCGGTAGGTTTTCCGGCCGGTCTCCTCGTCCTTCTCGAAGTGGACGGGGACGGCGGCGGCCAGCGCGGCGATGCCAAGGGCTTTCCAGAACTTTTTCATGATAATTTCTCCTTTCAGATTGGGAGTTCTCAATGCTTGGGGGTCAGAACCTGGACGCCGCTCATATAAGGCCGCAGTACGGCGGGCACCTTTACGGAGCCGTCGGCCTGGAGGTTGTTCTCCAGTAGAGCGATGAGCATACGGGGGGGAGCGGCCACGGTGTTGTTCAAGGTGTGGGGGAGGTAGTTGCCGTTTTCGCCCTTCACCCGCATTTTCAGCCGCCGGGCCTGAGCGTCGCCCAGGTTGGAGCAGGAACACACCTCAAAATACTTTTTTTGCCGGGGGGACCAGGCTTCAATGTCGCAAGACTTGACCTTCAAGTCCGCCAGGTCGCCGGAGCAGCACTCCAACTGGCGCACGGGGATGTCCATGGACCGGAATAGCTCCACGGAGTAGCGCCACATCTTCTCGTACCAGTCCATGGAGTCCTCGGGTTTGCATACCACGATCATCTCCTGCTTCTCAAACTGATGAATGCGGTACACGCCCCGCTCCTCGATGCCGTGGGAGCCCTTCTCCTTGCGGAAGCAGGGGGAGTAGGAGGTGAGGGTCTGGGGAAGCTTCTCCTCGGGGATGATCTGGTCGATGAATTTGCCGATCATGGAGTGCTCGCTGGTGCCGATCAGGTACAGGTCCTCCCCCTCGATCTTATACATCATGGCGTCCATGTCGGTCTGGCTCATGACGCCTTCGACAACATTGCCGTGGATCATGAAGGGGGGCACGCAGAAGGTAAAGCCCTTGCCGATCATGAAGTCCCGGGCGTAGGCCAGCACCGCCTCGTGGAGCTGGGCGATATCCCCCATCAGGTAGTAGAACCCAGCGCCGGACACCCGGCCCGCCGCGTCCATATCCACCCCGTCAAAGCGCTCCATAATGTCGGTGTGGTAGGGAATCTCGAAGTCGGGCGCCACCGGCTCGCCGAACCGCTCCACCTCCACGTTGGCGGAGTCGTCCGGCCCGATGGGCACGGAGGGGTCGATGATGTTGGGGATGGTGAGCATGATCTTGCGGATTTCCACCGCCAGCTCGTCCTCCAGCTTTTCCAGCTCCGCCAGGCGGTCGGCGTTGGCCTTCACTTGGGCCTTGGCCTCCTCGGCCTCGGCCAGCTTGGAGGGGTCCTTCTTGGCCTGGCCCATGAGCATGCCCACCTGTTTGGACAGCTTGTTGCGCTCGGAGCGCAGGTTGTTGGCCTCGGTCATGGCGTCCCGGTTGCGGCGGTCCAGCTCGATGACCTGATCCACCAGGGGGAGTTTTTCCTCCTGGAACTTCTTTTTGATGTTCTCTTTGACCAGCTCCGGGTTGTCCCGGACAAATTTGATGTCTAACATCGTATTCTCACCTTTCCTTATTAGTCTTCAATCACTCCGGCAGGATCGTCGTAGGGGCCGCCGCTTGGGGACTCCAGAAGGACGTCCGCCGGCTCTCCATTTAGTTCGATCTGTTTCCCTGCGGCGAGCACATCCGCCCGCACCTGTTGATACAGCTCCACGGTGGAGGGCTTGAACGCCCCGCTGTCGATCCGTTCCAGGCTGGAACTGGCCTGCGGAAAATATTCAAGAAGGAATCCGGCGGGGATAGCTATGGAGTTGGGGTAGTACAGAATCACCGAAAGCAGGGATTGGGCGGTCTCGTAGTCCTCCTGGGCGAACGCGTCCTCAGCAAGGCGGGGGCGCTCGGTGTACTCGCTCCGGTCCTCCGTGGAGTAGGTCCGCTCCACCGCCATGCAGCGGCCTTTGTCAAGGACCTCTTCCCTCAGCTCAAAGTAACGCGCGATCTGGGAATCGGTAGGCTTAAACCGTTCGTCCCAATATTCCACATGGCGCTCATTAAACCAGGGGTCTGCGGCCTCAATGACGACTCCGGCCATCAGCCAGTCTCTCGCGCCGATAAACCGCTCCAGGTAGTTCAGCTCATTGTTCCACACAATGCGGAAGTTGGTTTCACTGGTTGAATAGTAATTTTCGTCAGCCTGTTCCTTAAGAGCCTCCCGCTCCTCTTTCACCTGTTCCAACCGCAGATTGAGCAGCTCGTTGTTCTGCCGGAGGGATTCGTTCTCCTCCTCCAGCGTTTTTATGTTGTCCAGCAGCTCCTGCCGGGAGGCGGTGAGCAGTTCCAGGTCGTCCTGTACGGCGTCGTTGTTGCGCTGCTGGACAAAATAGGCCAGCAGCAGCATGAGGAACGCCGCGCCGAAGAGCACCGCCAGATAGACGTACACAGAGGAGGGCTTGGTTTTTGAGGGCGGGGCGGGCTGTTCCGGAGGAGGTTCTGTGGGGATGGGAGCCCCGGGATTGGACCCGGCCCCATCGTCCGGGGCCTCCTCCTCCGGCGAGTCGGAGACGCTCGGCATGGCCCGGTCCAGAATATCGTTCAGCATGTCGATCTCAGGGGTACCGGGCTTGGCCTGCTGTGGTTTTTCGCTCATCCTTCCACCTCCTCCGCGCTGGGCTTCTTCAGAGGTACGATGCGCTCCAACTGGTCCAGCAGGTCGTTCAGATCGTCCACGTTGTAGTATTCCAGCTCCAACCTGCCTTTTTTCGCTCCGTTCTTGATGGACACTTTCCGCCCCAACCGGACGGACAGGTCCTTCTCCACCGCCTTGACGTAGATCTCGTGGGGGTCGGGGGAGTCCTTGGGCGGCAGGTCCTCGGAAGGGCGGAGGGTGAAGCTCTTGGCGCGGGCCTCCGCCTGCCGGACGCTCCAGCCCTCGTCCACGATTCTCTGGGCAAAGGCGGTTTGGGCCTGATCTCCCTCCACCATGAGCACCGCCCGGCCATGGCCGGCGGTCAGTTTGCCGTCAATCATCAGCTCCCGCACAGCGGGGGGCAGAGCGGTGAGCCGCAGGGCGTTGGCGATGGCGGGCCGGGACTTGCCCATCCGGTGGGCCAGCTCCTCCTGGGTCAGCCCGAAGTCGGTGAGCAGGGCCAGGTAGCCCTCTGCCTCCTCCACCGGGTTCAGGTCCTCCCGCTGGAGGTTTTCGATCAAGCCGATCTCCATCACCTTGCGGTCGTCCGCCTCGATAATGACCACCGGTACCTCCCGGCGGCCCGCCAGCTTGGCGGCCCGCCACCGCCGTTCTCCGGCGATGATCTGATAGTACCCGGTGGACAGCCGCCGCACCGTCAGGGGCTGAATGATGCCGTGCTCCTCAATGGAGGCGGCCAGATCGGCCAGGGCCTCGTCGTCAAACCGCTTCCGGGGCTGGTTCAGTCCCGGCTCCACCTGGGAGATGGCCAGCATGACCGAACCGGCTTCCTGGCTTTGCAAGGTGGCGGCGTCCCCCATGAGGGCGTCCAGTCCTTTGCCCAAACCTTTGGCTTTAGCCATTGGGTTCCTTCCTTTCTTTTTCGTCGCAAAGTCGGCGTTCTCCCCGCCAAGCGCGTGAGGCGGCTTGCGGGGGCCGCTTTGTTTGATTGCGCTGCCATTGTTTCACGTGAAACACCCGGCGAAGCTCCATGTTGCTCACCCGCCGCAAACGGCAGGGCCGCGCTCATTGGTAGCGCGCTTCCTTTTCTCCGGCGGGACCGCTTCGCTGGGTTCTGACAGGGCTTCTTATTGAGTTGCGGGGACGGGGTTCTTTTGCAGAAATTCCCTGGCAAGGGCCTCGTAGGACTCTGCGCCTCGGGACAGGGGGTCGTAGACGGACACCGGCACGCCGTGGCTGGGCGCCTCGGACAGACGCACGTTCCGGGGGATCACCGAGGCGTACACCTTGCCGGGGAAGTGGCGCTTGACCTCTTCGGCCACCTGGAGGGACAGGTTGGTCCGTCCGTCGTACATGGTGAGCAGCACGCCCTCCATCTCCAGGGAGGGATTCAACCGCTGCTTGGCCAGCCGGACGGTGTACAGCAGGTCGGACAGGCCCTCCAGGGCGTAATACTCGCACTGCACGGGCACCAGCAGGGTATCGGCGGCGCACAGCCCATCCAGGGTCAGCAGCTCCAGAGAGGGGGGGCAGTCGATAAAAATGAAGTCGTACCGGTCTTTGACCTCTTCCAGCGCGTCCCGCAGGCGGAATTCCCGGCGGTCCAGAGCGATGAGCTCCACGGTGGCGCCGGACAGGGACTTATTGGCCGGGACCACGTCCGCCCATTTGGTGGGGACAACGGCCCGTTCCATATGCGCCCCACCCAGGATAACCTCATAGACGCTGGGGGAGTGGGTTTTGTCCAGGCCAAAGCCGGAGGTGGCGTTGCCCTGTGGGTCGAAATCGCACACCAGCACCTTGGCCCCCTGAGCGGTCAGCGCGGCGGACAGGTTGACACAGGAGGTAGTTTTGCCCACGCCGCCCTTCTGGTTGACGATGGCGATGGTCTTGCCCATTGAAAACGCCCCTTTCTCTCGCTGCAAAATCCGGATCATTTCACAACAGTAAAACTCATTATATCCTGTTCCGGATTTGATTTCAACTGTTTCACGAAAATATCGTGCCGATGAAAGAGACAAAAAAGGCAGGCCGATAAGCCTGCCTTTTGGAGGAGCGCGATATTGCTCCGGTTAATGTTTCACGTGAAACATCCCGGAGGGCAGACCCCATCACCTTCCCATATATGTAAGGGAGGTATCCTTTCTTTTTTGGGGACAGTTCAGACGGGGACGGGCGAAAACCTTCCCGTTTCTGCATGTCCTGTTCGAGTCGTTCCCAACGGCGCTTTTCCTCCCTTAATCCATGGGACCGGGCTTGTTTACTTGGGAATGTGGATGGTCAGTGTGATTTCGCTGTCTGTCTCCTCGCGGCCGCACCGGGCGTTTACTCCGGCGGATTGCATGACCGCCAGGCTCTTTTTCACTGTGTTGAGAAACAGCCTCACGTCCCGGATGCGGTACACCGGCTCCGCCTTCCGGGGAGGGGCGCCCTTTTGACAGAGCCGTTCAATGTACGCGTCCGTCTGGGCCACGTTGAGCTGCCGCTTCACCACGTTCTCCAGGGCGGAGCGCTGGAGGTCGGGGGAGTCCAGGCGCAGCAGCGCCCGGGCGTGGCGCTCGGAGAGGCGGTTGGCCCGCAGGCCGTCAATGACGTCCTGGGGTAGCTTTAGCAGTCGCAGCTTGTTGGCTACGGAGGACTGGCTTTTCCCGACCCGCCGGGCGGCCTCTTCCTGGGAGAGGTGGTGGTGGTCGATGAGCTGCCGCAGGGCGGCGGCCTCCTCCCATACGTTCAGATCCTTGCGCTGTAGGTTTTCCACCAGGGCGATCAGGGCGGAGTCGTCGTCGTCCGCCTCCACCGGGAGACAGGGGACGCGGTGCAGGCCTGCCAGCTCCGCCGCCCGGAGGCGGCGTTCCCCCGCGATCAGCTCCCAGCCCGCCGCCGTGCGGCGCACCGACAAGGGCTGGAGCACCCCCACCTGAGAGATGGACAAGGCCAGCTCTGCCAGCTCTTCCGGCGCAAACTCCTGCCGGGGCTGGTGGGGATTGGGCCGGATGTCGCGGGTGGGCAGCTCCAGCACCTGCCGCTTGCCCGCCTTTTGAAAGAGGGACATAAAAACGCCTCCCTGCTTTTGTGATATGGACAAGCATACCACGGGCAGGGGGGCGAATTCCATCGAAGGGGGGACGGCACGGGTTTCTGTCAGCAACGGGAAGGGGAGCACCCTCTTCTTTTGGGGACGATTCGAACAGGACGTGCAGAAATGGGAAGATTATTTCCCGTCCTCGTCTGAACTGTCCCCCAAAAGAAAAGGGTGCTCCCCCTTCCGCAGAACAGGGAATCGTCACGCGCGCATGAAGCCCTTGCCGAAGATTTCGCTGGAGTTGGTTACCAGGATGAACGCGTGGGGATCGGCGGATTTCAGATAAACGCGCAGCGCCACCGCCTGCGCGCGGGACAGGGCGGCCATCACAACCCACTTGGGTTCGTGGGAATAGGCCCCCTCCGCCTTCCAACAGGTGGCCGAACGCTTGAGGGTGTGGGTAATGAAGTCACAGGTTTCCTTGGGATAAGAGGTGACGGCAATGAAGCTCTTGCGCCGGTTCAGGGACTCAATGACCGAGTCCACAACCACAGACTTGAGCACCAGACCCAAGATGGAATACAACCCCGCCTCAACGCCGACAAAATACAGGGTGGAGGCGGCGATGAGCACATCCACACACAGCAGGGCGTTGCCGATGTCCATGCTGCTGAACCGCTTGAGGATCATGGCCAAAATGTCAGTGCCGCCGGTGGAGCTTTGCATGTTGAACAGGATCGCCGACCCCAGAGAGGGGAGGATGACGGCAAAAAACAGCTCCAGCATCTTCTGGTCGGTGAGGGGGGCGGCCATGGGGCATGCCCACTCCAGGGCGGACAGCATGGCGGAAAACAGGACGGAGCAGTACACCGTGCGGATCCCGAAGCCTTTGTCCAGGGCCAGGAAGCCCAGCAGCAAAAAGGCGATGTTAATGACGGAGGCAAAGGTGGATGAGCTGACTGCGGGGACAACTGCGTTGAGGATGACCGCTAAGCCGGTGACGCCGCCGGTGTTGAAGCTGTTGGGGAACTTGAAGAAATATACGCCTGCGGCCACCAGGAAGGTGCCCAGGGTAAGGAGGAGATATTCGTGAACCGACTCCTTAATACGCTGCATGAAAAAGACCTCTTTTCAATGGCGCCCCGCATTGTTTCACGTGGAACATGCGGCGTGGCGCCGCGTTTCCCGGAGATAGGGAGGACGGGCCCCCTCAACCCCTGGACCGCCGATTATTGTACCAAAAAAGACGGGAGAGGGCAATAGCCGTTTGCAGGAAAACAGTAGAAAAGTAACGGAGAATTTGGTAGAATAGAGAAGAAAAGAGAGGAGAGAAAAACTATGCGGGAATTAGAAGAGCGTATCCGCCGGGACGGCATCGTGGAGGACGGCAGCGTGCTGAAGGTGGACGGCTTTTTGAACCATCAGATGGACGTGGAGCTGTTCGCGGCCATGGGCCGGGAGTGGGCGCGGCTGTTTGCCGGGGAGAGGGTCAACAAAATCCTGACCATCGAGGCGTCCGGCATCGGCATTGCCTGCGTCGCCGCCCAGGAATTCGGCGTGCCGGTGGTGTTCGCCAAGAAGAGCCGGACCAAAAATATCGCCGGGGATGTGTACCATGTGGAAGTGCCTTCCTTTACCCATGGCGGGGTCAGCGATGTGATCGTGTCCAAGCGGTTTTTACTGCCTACAGACCGGCTGCTGCTCATCGACGACTTTTTGGCAAACGGCGCGGCGCTGGAGGGGCTGATTGACCTGGCGGCCCAGGCCGGGGCTGCGGTGGTGGGCGCGGGGATCGCCATCGAGAAGGCGTTCCAGCCCGGCGGGGACCGCGTCCGCGCCAAGGGCGTGCGGGTGGAATCCCTGGCGCGGATCAGGGCCATGGGACAGGGGTGGGTTGAGTTCTGCTGAGCGCCCGCCGTCAGGAAATGAAGACGGACAGAAAAATTCCCAATGTTTCACGTGAAACACTGGGAACTTTTCTTAAAATGAGGAATGGAGGATAGAATGAAAAAGAAAGGATATCTCTTGCAAGGATTAAGATACCAAAGATATGTTGCAAAAGTTTACGTTTAAGTGTTACAGTAGTATTAAATCTCCCGGAGATTTTGAAAAAACTCCTCCAGCAGGGCGCGGCATTCCGGCTCCAGCAGGCCGCCGTACACACGGGGACGGTGGTTGAAGCGCTCCTCAAACAGGTTGAGCACCGAGCCGCAGCAACCGGACTTGTCCTCCTTCGCCCCATAGCGCACCGTGCCGATGCGGGCGTTGATGATGGCCCCGGCGCACATGGGGCAGGGCTCCAGGGTGACGTACAGGGTGCAGTCCGTCAGACGCCAATGCCCCACCACGGAGCAGGCCATGTCGATGGCCTCCACCTCGGCGTGGGCGGTGGCCTTGCCTGCCGCTTCCCGGCGGTTGCGGCCCCAGCCGATGACGCTGCCGTCCGGGGCGGCAACGACGCAGCCAACGGGCACATCACCGTCGGACAGGCAGGCGCGGGCCAGGCCCAAAGCTTCTCGCATATAATCCTCGTGGGTCATGAGGCACATCTCCTTGTAAAACATTAAAATGGACTCCCCAACCAGGGGGAGTCCATTATATCATTTATTTCTCGTAAATGGTAGTGATATTTTCTTGGGGGATTACTCATGAGGAATGCCCAATTCTTCGATGGCCGCAAACAGCCAGAGTGGAAGATCCGTCCTATCGCCCCATTTGAAGTGGCCGTTGCCGAGAAGTCCCCCGGTGGTATCGGCTGTCCATTCACCATCCTCGGAAAGCTTCCATCGGTAGGAATGGTAGGCGTAGGTTGAGAAAATTCCCTCCTCCGTTCCCTCATGCATGGGGCTCTTATCCTCGTAGGTAAAGGGGTCCGGCGTGACGATCCACTCGAACCAGCCGTAATGCTCTGGTGTTCCGCCCATAACGATGTAATGGGTCAATCCGGTATCGGGGTCGCTGCAATCATTGATATAGGGCGTGTCCCGGTCGATCCGGTCGGTGATGTCCACATGCTCACCATCCAGCAGAGAGAACACCCGGCCATCCTCCAGGTCCATAATGACGTCGCTGGACATAGTGGCAATTTTAGAGGTAGAGGTCTGCGTGAAGGTAAGCGTACCGTTGACCAACTGGTATGCGAGACCGGGCAGACCTGCCGCAATGCACAGCATACCCACCACTGCCAGCGCCGCCGCCAGCAGCGCCATTTTCAGCGGCCTGCGCCGCCGCTTCGCCGGGGCGGCCTGGGCCAGCACCCGGCCCTTCACCGCCTCCAGATCGGCGGTACTTCCGCCTGTGGGAAAAAACTCCGTGTCCGTGTATTCATCCATCAGCTTGGAGATTTCCAGCCGTTTCATATCCATATCCTTCCTTTCGCAAATAGGTTTTCAGCGTCTCCCGCCCACGGCGCAGCCAGGTCTTGGCGGTGGACGGGTTCAGCCCCATGGCAAGGGCAGCCTCCTGCACCGTTTGGCCGTAATAGTAATGCCGCACGAACAGCTCCCGTTGGGGCTTGTCCAACTGGGATAGGGCCCGGTTGACCATCCGGGCCGTCTCCTGGTGATCCAGCTCCCGGTCGGGGCCGTCCGCCTCCAGGAGCAGCGCGTCTTCCTCTAAGGGCAGGCTCTCCCGGTCCGCCCGGAGCAGGTTGAAGGCCCGGTTCCGGGCGATGGCCCCCAGGTAGCCCTTCACCTGGCCGGGGCGGAGCTTGTCCCGGTTGTCCCAGGCGGCCAGGAATACGTCCGCCGTCAGCTCCTCCACGTCCGCCTGCCGGCCCCGCAGGATGCGGGCGATCACCGAGGAGACGTAGGGCGTGTACCGGTCCAGCAGCTCCTCCAGGGCGGGCAGGTCACCACGGCGCAGGGCCTTAGTCAGTTGTTCTTCCGTCAAAAAATCACCGCCTCAGATGTTTCACGTGAAACATCATATTCATATGGATAGATGAAAAGCGCTTTTCATCTATCATAACACAGCAGAGAGGGAAATGGTTTCAAGCGGCTCTCATTTTTTATCCGGAAAAAGAGAGGACAAGGCGGCGGAAATGCGGTATACTGAATCCAGTTTCGAAACTAAAAAAGGAGCGAGGCAATATGGAATGGATCGACCGGCTCAACCGGGCGGTGGAGTACCTGGAGGGGCATTTGGAGTCCCCCGACCTGCGGGAGGCGGCGAAGATCGCGTGCTGCTCCCCCTACCACTTTCAGCGGATGTTCACCCTGCTGTCCGGGGCGCCGCTGTCGGAGTATATCCGGCGGCGGAGGATGTCCCGGGCGGCGGCGGACCTGCAAGGCGGGGAGAGGATTGTGGATGTGGCGCTGAAATACGGCTACAGCTCGCCCACCGCCTTTAACCGGGCGTTTCAGGCGGTCCACGGGCTGCCGCCCTCGGCGGCGAAAACGCCGGGGGCGGTCCTGAAAAGCCATCCGCCCCTGCGCTTCGCTATCACAGTACAAGGAGTGGAAGAAATGGAGTATCGGATTGAAAAAAGAGGCCCGTTCCGGGTCATAGGGGTGTCCGCGCCCCTGGAGAAGGACATGGAGGAGAACTTCAAGTGCGTGCCCGAGCTGTGGGACAGGGCATCGGCGGACGGCACCATCCCCCGGCTGGCCGCGTTGATGGACGGCGAACCCCGTGGCCTGCTGGGGGTGTGCGATGGTGTGGACAGCTCCCGGTATTATATCGCCGTGGCCTCCTCCGCCCCGGCGGAGGGAGGACTGGAGGAGTACGCCGTACCCGCCTTCACCTGGGCCGTGTTCCCCGGAAAGGGGGGCGGAGCCGCCGCCATCCAGGAGCTGGAACGGCGGGTGGTTACCGAGTGGCTGCCAACCTCCGGCTATGAGTACGCCGAAGGGCCGGACGTAGAGGTATACCTGGACCCCGATCCCACACAGGGTCAATATGAGGTGTGGATTCCCGTAGTCAAGGCTAAAGGATAAAAAGAGGGCCCGCACGGCATAAAACCGTGCGGGCCCCTTTTGCTTGAAACTGATTAAGTATTTTACCGCTTGTTGCTCCTGCGCCAAATACCCATCTTTTCCGCATTGGCGATGAGCTCCTCCCGGAAATCGGGGTGGGCAATGCTGATGATGCCCGCGGCCCGCTCCCAGGTGGACAGACCCTTCAGGTTCGCCATGCCGTACTCGGTGACCAGGTACTGCACGCAGGATCGGGGATCGGTGACGATGGAGCCCGGGGTCAGGGTGGGCACAATGCGGCTCTTGACGCTGCCATCCTTGCCCTTCACAGTGGAGGACAGGCAGATGAAGCTTTTGCCGCCCTTGGACAGGTACGCGCCCATGACGAAGTCAAGCTGTCCGCCGGTGCCGGAGATGTGCTTCAAACCCGCCGACTCCGCGTTGACCTGTCCGGTCAGGTCCAGGTCGATGGCGTTGTTGATGGAGATGAAGTTGTCCAACTGGGCCAAAATGCGCACATCGTTGGTGTAGTCCACCGGCGCGGCCATGACCTCCGGATTGCGGTTCACATAGTCGTACAGCTTCTGGGTGCCCGCCGCAAAGGCGTACACCTGACGGCCCTTGTCCAGGTTCTTGCGCCTGCCGGTGATTTTGCCCGCCAGGGCGATGTCCACGAAGCCGTCCACGTACATCTCGGTGTGAATGCCCAGGTCCTTCAGGTCGGACTGGGCGATCATGGAGCCCACGGCGTTGGGCATACCGCCGATGCCAAGCTGGAGGCAGGCCCCATTGGGAATTTCGGGCACGATCAGATTGGCCACGGCCTTGTCCACCTCGGAGGGTTCCCCGCCGCCGCCAAGCTGGGCGATGGCGGGATGGCTGCCCTCCACCACGTAGTCCACGTCCTTGATATTGATCTCACAGCCGGTGAGGCCGTACACCCAGGGCATGTTCCGGTTGACCTCGACGATGATAGTCTTGGCCTTGTCCAGCATGTCCGCCAGGTGGGAGGAGGCCAGGGCATAGCTGAAATTGCCGTGGTCGTCCATGGGGGTGACCTGGAGCATGGCCACGTCCACGCTCACGTTGTCCCGGTAGTACCGGGGCAGCTCGGAGTAGCGGATGGGGGCGAAAAAGCCCATGCCCTTGGCTATAATCTTGCGGTCCACGCCGGAGCAGTGCCAGGCGTTCCAGGTGAAGTGCTCCCCCGCGTCGTCGGCCTTGCAGATCTCGGGCATCCACATGGTGACGCCGCCCCGGACCTTCACATCGAACAGCTCGTCCTTGCGGGCCGCCAGGGCCGTATCCAGAGCCACCGGGTGGTTGGTACACCAGGCGTAGTCCACCCAGTCGCCGGACTTGACCGCCTTCACCGCCTCCTCGGCGGTGGTGAGTTTCTCTTTGTAAAGTGCCTGGTAGTCCATATCAGACCCCTATATTCAGCACTTCTCGAAGATGGTGGCGACGCCCATGCCGCCGCCGATGCACAGGGTGGCCAAGCCGCGCTTGGCGTCGTCCCGCTTCTGCATCTCGTGGAGCAGGGTGACGATGATACGGGCGCCGGAAGCGCCCACAGGGTGGCCGATGGAGATGGCGCCGCCGTTGACGTTGACCTTGTCCATATCGAACTCCAGCTCACGGGCCACGGCCACGGACTGGGCGGCAAAGGCCTCGTTGGCCTCCACCAGGTCAATGTCCTTGATGGTCACGCCGGCCTTCTTCATGGCCTCGCGGGAGGCGGGCACAGGGCCCACGCCCATAATCTTGGGGTCCACGCCGCCGTGGCCCCAGCTCACCAGCTTGGCCATGGGCTTCAGGCCGTACTTCTCAACGGCCTCGCCGGAGGCCAGCACGATGGCGGCCGCGCCGTCGTTGATGCCGGAGGCATTGGCGGCGGTGACGCGCTGGACGTGCTTCCTGGTGTCGGCCTCATGGACCTTGGTCACCTCGAAGGTGTGGACGACCTCGTCCTCAACGCCCTCGGGACCCACGGGGAACGCGCCGCGCAGCTTGGCAATGCCCTCGGCGGTGACGCCGGCCTTGGGGAACTCGTCCACCTTGAACTCCACCATTTCCTTCTTCTTCTTCACCATGACGGGGACGATCTCAGCATCAAACTTGTCGGCCTTCTGGGCGGCCTCGGTCTTTTGCTGGGAGGAGGCGGCAAAGGCGTCCAGCTCCTCGCGGGTGATGCCCCAGATGTCGCAGATATTCTCAGCGGTGGTGCCCATGTGGTAGTTGTTGTAGGCGTCCCACAGGCCGTCCTTGATCATGGTGTCAACCAGCTTCTTGTCGCCCATGCGGGCGCCCCAGCGGGCGTCCATGGAGGCGAAGGGGGCCGCGCTCATGTTCTCGGTGCCGCCGCAGACCACGATCTCCGCGTCGCCGGAGCGGATGGCCCGGGCGGCCTCGATGACGGACTTCATGCCGGAGCCGCACACCATGCCCACGGTATAGGCGGGGACGTTAAAGGGAATGCCGGCCTTGATGGCCACCTGACGGGCGGGGTTCTGGCCCTGGGCGGCGGTCAGAATGCAGCCGAACATGACCTCGTCCACCTGCTCGGGCTTCACGTTGGCCCGGTTGAGGACCTCCTTCACCACGGCGGCGCCCAGGTCGGTGGCGGGGACGTCCTTCAGGCTTCCGCCAAAGGAGCCCACCGCAGTACGGCAGCAATTGACCACATATAAATCTTTCATGGGTATCGACCTCCAAATCAAATTTTGTGTTTCCCTGTTTGTTAGAAATCTGACATTGTTAGAATTCTAACTAACATTCATTATAAACAGGTGGGGCCAAAATTGCAACAGGCAAATTCAAAGAAGCGCGAAAAAGCGGACAGTGAGGAAGCTTGGAGCGGAGCGAGGACAAAAGCCCAGCCGCCGCGCAGCGGCAGGCGGGTTTTGCCCGAGACGGAGCGAAAGCGACCGAACGCCCTGGCCGCTTTGCAGCGTGACAATAGGAAGCGAAAAAAGAAACTTTTAGACTTCTATCAAGAAATGACCGCTGTGATTGGGAAATGGGTGGAAACAAATCTGTTTTTTTATTTTAAAATTATGATATAACCATAAAAGCTGCGGGCAGTTATGGTTATACTTGCTAATTTTACTGTTGTGCTTCCCAGTATTATATGGTATAATTAACATATCTAAGGAGAACAGATATGAAAGGAAGTGCACTGGCCATGAATAGTTACATTTTATTCGTTTGCTCTTTCTTGTGGCTCCTGGCTATTTTTATCGTGAATCTAACCCAAACAGGCAGAACCCAAGTGTGGCTGTGCGGATTACTGCGTTTTCTCATGCTGTTCTCAATTCTAGTCATCAGAGCACTGGTTCAAATCGGGTTTTTTTCTATGGATGGAGTGACGTTTCGCACGATGGCACTTTTTTTCACAGCATTGGCAATCAGTCACTTTTTCGCCTCCGATTTTACGAAATATGTAAAAGATAACACGCTCTCCGCTGCTAAAAACGCTATTGTAAACGCATCAACAACACTTCTGCTGTTAGGGTTTATAATTTTCTTAACAACAAGGACGTAAGTTTTTATTGCAAAGCAGGCGCGGCGTTCCTCTATCCCGATACAGGGAGAACAGGAACGCCGCTTTTTATGCCCCCATGTTACGCAGCAGAGGCGAAAAGGGCCTTGCTGTAGCGGCTTCGCGGGCGCACTTCTGCCGGGGACAGGGATTTATACCTGCCCCGGCCAAATGGGTATTCTGTCCTGCAACAAATCCGCAATCAAATTTTGGAAGAAAATTAGCATTGATTTTCCGGTCGAGCGGTGGCCTTACGGGATTTACTGCGTTCGTAACGGTCTAAAAGTTCTTTCTGGTTCTCTTTCTTTCAAGAAAGAGAACGGCCTTCCCGGCCGCGGCGCACCGCCTTTTCGGTTTCGCAGATGACGAGAGGGGTGAGGGACAGGCCCAGCACCACCAGCCACTCCACAGGGTTGAGCATGCACACCTGGAACACCGCCATCAGCGGGGGCACCAGCAGTACCGAGAGCTGGAGGGCCATACCCACCAGGAACGCCTTGTTCATGGCCGGGTTGGTCAGCAGGCCGATGTGGGCGATGGACTGGTGCTCGCTGCGCACGTCGTAAGCGTGGAAGAGCTGGCAAAAAGTGAGGGTGGCAAAGGCCATGGTGTTGGCGGTGGCGTCCGCCAGGGCGGGGTCGCTGAGCACGTACTCCCCCAGCCAGTAGGCCGCCAGGGTCAGCAGGCCCACCATGGTCCCTTGCCAGGCCAGGCGGATGGAAAATTGCCTGGTAAACAGCGGCTCCGAGGCGGCCCGGGGCTTTTCCATCATCACGGAGGGTTCCACCGGCTCCATGCCCAGGGCCAGGGCGGGGAGGGAGTCGGTCACCAGGTTCAGCCACAAAAGCTGCACCGCCACCAGGGGGGGCTGGTGGAAGTTCAGCAGGGTGGCAAGGAACAGGGTGACAATCTCGCCAATGTTGCAGGAGAGCAGGTAGTGGATGGCCTTCTTGATGTTGGAGTAAATGCCCCGGCCCTGCTCCACCGCCTTGACGATGGTGGCGAAGTTATCGTCGGTGAGAATCATGTCCGCCGCGCCTTTGGCCACGTCGGTGCCGGTGACGCCCATGGCACAGCCGATATCCGCCACCTTGAGGGCGGGGGCGTCGTTGACCCCGTCGCCTGTCATGGCCACCACCATGCCCTTCTTCTGCCACGCCTTGACGATGCGCATTTTGTGCTCCGGGGAGACCCGGGCGTAGACGGCAAATTTGTCCACGTCCTGCTCCAGCAGCTCCTGGGGCATGAAGTCCAGGTCCTCGCCGGTGATGGCCAGATCGCCGGAGCGGAAAATGTCCAGTTCTTTGGCAATGGCTACGGCGGTGAGCTTGTGGTCGCCGGTGATCATCACCGGGCGGATGCCCGCGGCGTAGCACTGGGCCACCGCGTCCTTGACCTCTATCCGGGGCGGGTCGATCATGCCCACCAGGCCCACGAAGGTCAGGTTTGCCTCCAATTCCCCGCTGGTTGGGTTGACGGAGGGTAATTGATCCATGTCTTTATACCCACAGGCGAGGACCCGCAGGGCCTGCTCCGCCATGGAGGCGTTGGCGTTCTCCACGTCCCGGGCCAGGGAGGCGGTGAGGGGAACGACAGACCCGGCCAGGATATGGGTGCAACGGGAGAGCAGCACGTCCGGCGCGCCCTTCACCATGACCCGGTATTTCCCGCCCACGGGGTGGACGGTGCTCATCAGCTTGCGGTCGGAGTCGAAGGGGAGCTCGGCCACCCGGGGCAGCTCCTTCTCCATGGCGTTTTTGTCCAGGCCGTCCAGCAGGGCCGCGTCTACAAAAGCGGTCTCAGTGGGGTCTCCGGTGGTTTTGCCGTCGGGGGCAAGCACGGTGTCGTTACAAAGTGCGCCGATGGTCAGGGCCTCTTTGCGGTGGCGGTCGCCAGGGGTCCACACCTGCTTGACCGTCATTTTGTTCATGGTCAGGGTGCCCGTCTTGTCCGAGCAGATCACCCCCGCGCAGCCCAGGGTCTCCACGGCGGGCAGCTTTTTCACGATGGCGTTGTGCTTCACCATGCGCTGCACGCCCAGGGCCAGCACGATGGTGACGATGGCGGGCAGCCCCTCCGGGATGGCGGCCACCGCCAGGGACACCGCCGCCATCAACATTTCCAGCAGGGGCCGGTGGTAGAGCAGCCCCACGCCGAACATGATTGCGCACACGGCGAGGCAGACGAAGGACAGGGTTTTTGAAATTTCCGTCAGCTTGCGCTGGAGGGGGGTGGACGCGTCCTCCTCGCCCATGAGCATCCCGGCGATGCGGCCCACCTCGCTGTTCATGCCCGTGTCCGTCACCACGCACACCGCCCGGCCGTTGGTGACGACGGTGGACGAGATCACCATGTTGCTCCGGTCGCCCAGGACGGTCCCGGCGGGCAGGACCTGGTCCGCCTGCTTGTTCACCGGGACGGATTCGCCGGTCATGGCGGACTCGTCCGCCTTCAAATTGGCGCACTCCAGAATCCGGGCGTCGGCGGGCACCAGATCGCCAGCCTCCAGCACGATGATGTCGCCGGGGACCAGCAGGTCGGTCTCCAGCCGGATCTGCTCCCCGCCCCGGACTACCTTGGCCAGGGGGGCAGACATTTTCTGCAAGGCCTCCAGGGCCTTTTCCGCGCTGTCCTCCTGGGAGATGGAGATGCAGGCGTTCACCACCACGATGACCAGGATGATGAGGGCCTCGATCCAGTCCTCCCCGCCGGAGGACAGCAGGGACAGCGCCGCCGCGGCCAGCAGGACAAGAATCATGGGATCCTTCATCTGAGCCAGGAAACGGGCGGCCAGGGACTCCTTCTTCGCCCCGGCCAACTTGTTGGGGCCGTACTGCTCCAAACGCTCCTGGGCCTGACGGGGGGTCAGGCCGGAACGGCTGACGCCCAGCTCGCTCAGCGTCTGGCCGGGGGTCTTGGCATACCATTGGCTCATAAGTCCAACACTCCTTTTCTTTCCTTCCAATATACCGGGTTTTTGGGGTCGAATGGTAGGGAAGGGGGACAAGCAGAGAAAAAAGACCTATCCGCAGTCTGAGACTGCGGATAGGTCTTACCGTTTCATACGGGACCAGACGGCAGAAGCCGCCTTGCTGTTGGCGCCCATAACGGGACAAGCCCGCCGGTTACTCCCCTATCACTTTGGGAAGATAATAGCAGAAATGGGGGCGGCTGTCAAGGGGAGGGGCCAAAGAGGCAACCTCAGAGGAAAATACGCAAGAGCTAATTATTTCCATAATTAGCTCTTGCGTCAGCCTGTTGAAGAAGCTGGAAAAGCAGCTTCTACTTGTTTATGAGCCGTTCATTTGCGATGAGCAGGAAAAAGAACGCGATCGTTATGCTTGAACATATAAGGGTTACCGCCTGGTTGTGAAAAGTGCAGTCAGACAGCGTTGCGATTGCGGCAGCACACGCGATCCCCAGTTGTAAAAATGCCTTATTCCTTTGCCATCGTTCTCGATTTTCTGCATCTAAATATTCTCTCCTGATACCCCAATCGCATTTTTTGAAATTCAGGGCGGACATTAAGAAAAAATAGAAAATACCGATGACAACTAAAACAGCCGCTTGCTTCATGAGAAATCCCCCCTTCTCCTGTTGCTTGACGCGCGTGCTTTCGCAATTATTAGCCCACCCCGCCGCTCTCCACGGGAGCGCCGGCGGCAGACTCCTGCTCGGCCAGGGCCTGGTGGTAGGCAGCCAGACGGTCATAGAAAACGGCCACGTCCAGGTTCGTTAGGGCGTCGGACTGGGTGACAACGGCCTCCTCCCGCCACTGGGCAATGAGCTCGTCCAGGGCGTTCTGGCGGAAGGCTTCAGCGTAGCCGCCCTCGGCCAGCTCCTCATCGGTGACATCCGTGGGCAGGCGCAGGATGATGTGATAGCCGAACTCCGACTCCACAATGCCGGACAGCTCGCCGTCCTTGAGGGCCAGGGACGCCTCCTCAAAGGGGGCCACCATGTCGCCGGGGGCGGCCAGGTAGCCGCCGGGGTTGTTCTGGGGGTTGTCCTCGCTGTGGGCCATCATCAGCTCGTCAAACCTGGCGGGCAGGTCGTCCGCCGCCTGGAGCTGGGCCAGCAGGTCCTCCGCCTGGGCCCTTTTCTCGGCCACCTGGTCCTCGGGCAGGGGCTGGCGGCTGCCGTCCACCGTCTTGAGCAGGATGTGCTTGACCCGGTACAGGTAGGCGTTCAGCTCCTCCGTAGTGGGAGCGTGGGTGGTGGCCTCATAGACATTGTCGTAATAGGTGTTCATGGCGAAGATGAACTCGGCGCTTTCGTCGGTCAGGCCCCAGTAGGGGACGGCGTTGGCCTCCAGGTCCGCCTCCTCCAGGGCGGTGCGGACCTCCTCAGCCTGGGCGTCGGTGAGCAGGCAGCCCAGCTCCGCCGCCCTCTGGCGGATCAGGACGTGGTACAGCGTCATGGAGAGGCTTTCCTCCAGCACGGTGTCGGCCGCGTCGGCCAGGGACATGCCGAGATAGGGGAGATAGGTCTGCATGTTCAGACAGTTCATGCCCAGCAGGTACAGAAACAGGTCGGCGGGCACGTCCTGGCCGTTGACGGTGAGCATGGTGTCGGTGGGGGACACCCCGGCGGCAAATTCCAGCACGGGCTGGGTCAGGTCGGCCACAATGGCGGGAGAGGCGCTCTCGCCGGGGTCCGCGGACGCTCCGGCGGAGGGGTCCGCGGAGGGGCTTTCGTTGCCGTCGCCGCTTCCGCAGGCGAACAGGGACAGGGCCATGGCCGCCGTCAGCAACAGGGCCAGAAGTCGTTTCCAGTTTTTCATGTTATACTCCAATCCATGAGAGAAAAATTTACGGGTCAGGCGCCGTTGAGGGGTATTATACATCAACAGGACGGCAAATGCAAATCCAGGTTGCGGATGGGAAGCGCGAGGATAACCGCGCAGGGGAGCTTGGACCAAAGCGAAGGCAAAAGTCCAGCCGTCGCAAAGCGGGGGCGGGTTTTGTCTGAGTCGGAGGGAAAGCGGCCCGGCCGCGCGGTCAATCTGAGCGTGACAAGGAAGCGGCTCGGTCGCTTGCCGCGAGCAGCACGATTCCAGGCTGCCGGGCGCCATCCCTAGGCCTCCTCCGGGTCCAGCAGGGCCGCGTACCGCTCCACCGCCTGGGTGGCCACGCGCAGGGGGTCCTCCCCCTTTTTCAGCTTCAGGGTGAGGGCAGGGGCGTCGCCAGGGGAGAACAGCATCCGCCCGGGATACTGCCCCGCCAGGGCGGCGATGGGTTCCAGGTCGAACTGGTCCAGGGCGAAGGTGAGGGCGGCGCCCTTCTGGGTGATCTCCGTGATGGAACAGGAGGCCGCCCGCCCCCGGAGCAGGGCCGCAGAGATCAGGTTGTTCACCTGGCGGGGCGGGTCCCCAAAGCGGTCGATGAGCTCGTCGGTCATGTCGTCCGCGTCCTGCGGGGTGCGCACGCGGGCGATGCGGCGGTACAGGTCCATGCGCTGGCCCGCGTCGGGCACGTAGCGGTCCGGGATGGAGGCGGAGATGGTCAGGTCCACCGTACACTCGGGGGTTCTTGCCGGGGCCACGCCCTTCTCCTCCAATACCGCCTCCTCCAGCAGTTTCAGATAGAGGTCGTAACCCACGCTCATCAAAAAACCGGACTGCTCCGGGCCCAGCAGGTTGCCCGCGCCCCGAATCTCCAGGTCACGCATGGCAATTTTAAATCCGGAGCCAAATTCCGCGTACTCCCGGATGGCGCTCAAACGCTTGGCAGCGATCTCCGTGAGTACCTTGCCCTGCCGGTAGGTCATGTAGGCGTAGGCTCGCCGGGGGGAGCGGCCCACCCGACCGCGAATCTGGTGGAGCTGGGACAGGCCCATTTTATCCGCGTCCTCAATGATGAGGGTGTTTACGTTGGCGATGTCGATGCCCGTCTCGATGATGGTGGTACACACCAGCACGTCCACCTCGCCGTCGGACACCCGGGTCATGACGTCGGACAGCTCTTCCTGGCTCATCTTGCCGTGGCCCACCGCCACCACCGCGTCCTCCCCCAGCATGTCCTTGATACGGGCGGCGGTGCGCTGGATGGTGTCTACCCGGTTGTGGAGGTAATACACCTGCCCGCCCCGCTCCAACTCCCGGCGCATGGTGTCGGCCAGCACCGACCAGTCGTGCTCCAGCACGTAGGTCTGCACCGGCTGGCGGTTGGCGGGGGGCTCCTCAATGGCGGACATGTCCCGGATGCCGGACAGGGCCATATTCAGGGTGCGGGGGATGGGGGTGGCGGACAGGGTGAGCACGTCCACCTGTTTGCTCATTTCCTTCAAGCGCTCCTTGTGGGTGACGCCGAAGCGCTGCTCCTCGTCCACCACCAGCAGGCCCAGGTCTTTAAAATGAACGTCCTTTTGCAGCAGCCGGTGGGTGCCGATCAGCAGGTCCACCGAGCCGTTCTCCACCCCGGCCAGCGCCTTTTTCATCTGGGCGGGGGTGCGGAAGCGGCTGACCACCTCGATCTCCACCGGGTACTTGGCAAAGCGCGAACGGGCCGTCAGGTAGTGCTGGCGGGCCAGCACGGTGGTGGGCACCAGAATCGCCGCCTGCTTCCCGTCCAGGAGGCATTTCATCACGGCCCGCAGGGCTACCTCCGTCTTGCCGTAGCCCACGTCGCCGCACAGCAGGCGGTCCATGGGGCGGGGGGCCTCCATGTCCTGCTTAATCTCCCGGATGGAGCGGAGCTGGTCCTCCGTCTCGTCGTAAGGAAAGTCCTCCTCAAACTCCTTCTGCCAGGGGGAGTCGGGGGCGAAGGCGTATCCCGGCTGACGCTGGCGCTGGGCGTAGAGCTGGATCAGGCCCTTGGCCAGGTCCTTCACCGCCTTCCGGGTGCGGGTCTTGGCCTTTTCCCAGTCCGTGCCGCCCAGCTTGGAGAGCTTTTTCGTCTCCGGGTCGTCCCCGCTGCCGATATACTTGGCAATGGCGTCCAGTTGGGTGGCGGGGAGATAGAGCACGTCCGCCCCGGCGTAGGCCAGCTTGACGTAGTCCTTTTCCACACCGTCCACCGTCATCTTTACCATGCCCACGAAGCGGCCGATGCCGTGATGCTCGTGGACGATCAGATCTCCGGGGGACAGATCTGTAAAGGAATCTACCTTGCGGCGGTCTGCGGCGTTTTTCAGGCGCTTGCTTTTCCGGCGCGGTTCGTTTGCGCCTTCGGTGAGTACGGCATAGGGGCAGCCGATGTAGTCAAAGCCCGCCGACAGCCCGCCTACGGCGATGGTGATTCCACCAGGTTGGGGCAGACCGTGGAGTTGGAAGTCCACCGCTGAGCGCACTCCGCGCTCCCGAAGCAGGGACTGCAGGTTCAGCGCCCGCTGCTCGCTGCCCACCAGCACCACCGTGCCCATACCGGCCGCCTGGAGCTGGGTCAGGTCCGCCGCCGCCGCGTCCAGGCTGGCCCCGAAGGAGGAGAGCTGACGGCCCTGGGCGGTCAGAATGTCCTTGGGGGGCAGGGGAGCGGCGGAGGTGGTGAAGGAGTCCAGGAAGCATAGGGCGTGGTCGGACAGCGCCGCCATCAGCTCGTCCATGGTGGCGGCGAATTGGGCGTGCTTGCCGTCCAGCTTGCCCGCTTCCAGCAGGGTTTTTACATCTTCGTTCAACTGCCACAGCCAGTTTTTGCCCCGCTCCGCCACCCGGCTGGACTCGGACAGGCAGACGACGGCGTCCGGGGGCAGGTGGTGGGCGGCGGTGGCCAGTTTGGAATAGCGGGCGGGAAGCTGCCGGTCGGTGGGGCGATCCCAGTTTCCGTTTTCGTCCTTGAAGGGGAGCAGCTCGCTGACGGGGAGGAACACCGCCCGGTCCAGATGGCCGACCCGGCGCTGGGAGGATACGTCGAACAGGCCCATGGAGTCCACGGCCCGGTCCCAGAACTCCACTCGGACGGGATTGTCCTGGCCGGGAGAGAACACGTCCAGGATGCCGCCCCGCAGGGCGAATTGCCCCACGCCCTCCACCTGCGGGCAGCGGGTATAGCCCAAAGCGGCCAGCCGGTCGGCCAGCTCGTCCATGTCGTAGCTGCCGTTGGACTCCAGGGTGACGATATGGCCGGCCAGCTCGTCCGGCGGGAGGGTGCGCTGGAGCAGCCCCTCCACCGTGGCGGCGACGAGCTTGATTTTGCCTTGGGCCATGGCATGGAAGGCGGCAAGGCGCTGATGCTCCCACTGGCGGGAAGCCACCGCCCCGTCGTGGAACAGAAATTCCCGCGCGCCGAGCATGGTGGCCGGTACCCCCGTCAGCGCCGTCACGTCCGCCGCCAGCCGGGCGCACTCTCCCTCGTCCGCGCACACCAGTACTACGGGCACGTCCAGCCGGGCCAGCAGGCCCGCCGCGAAATGGGCCCGGTGGATGGGGGACAGGCCCGCCACCTCCACCGGCGAACGGCCCCCCTCCAGGGCGGCGGTCAGCCGGAGAAACTCCGGCACCTCGTTCAAAATGTTCAGCAGCAGTTTCATGGGTAACCTCGAAGTTTGAAAAAATTGGAAAGTATAGGCGCAACTGCGCCCGGGGCGGCGAGGCCCGCGCCTCCCGCTGCGGATGGGCGGGCGGTGCGTTGGGAGTTACCCTGGCGTGCCGCCGCCCAACGGACAGACGGACGGGCCGGAGCCAACGGCCCCGCTAGTTGTAGCGGTTCATCGCTTTTTGCGGCCCGTCCCGCAAAAAGCATTCCACCGCGTCCGCCGCCCGCTTCACCGCTTCGTCCATGACCTTCCTGTCCTCGCCCTGGAACCTGCTCAGCACCCAATCCGCCATGTCGTAGCCCGGATGGGGCTTTTCCCCCACGCCCACCTTGAGGCGGGGGAACTGGTCGCTTCCCAGGTGCTGAATGATGCTTTTCAGCCCGTTGTGCCCCCCGGCGGAGCCGCCCGTTCGGATGCGCAGCTTCCCCAGGGGCAGGTCCACGTCGTCGGAGATGACCAGCACGCGATCCGGCGCGATCTTATAGAATTTGGCCGCCTCCCCCACCGCCTCGCCGGACAGGTTCATGTAGGTGGTGGGCTTCATCACCAGCGCGCCCTGGCCGCCGATTGCCGCGGTGTTGGTCAGGGCCTTGTACTTCAAGCGCTGGATGGGAAAACGGCCCCGTTCCCCCAGCTCGTCCGCCACCATGAAACCCACGTTGTGGCGGGTGCCTTCATACTTGTCGCCCGGATTGCCCAGGCCCACGATGAGCCAGGACACGGGCGCTTTTTTTTGGAAAAACACGTCGATACCTCCCAAATGGAACAACCGCCCCGGAGCCTTGCCCCCGGAGCGGAGTTTTTCCTATCTGTGTTGTATGGGACCCGAACGGGACCCGCGCAAAGCCGCCCTTTGGCTTTGTGGGGAAAGGAGGGGCGGCGGGGCGAGTGAGCTTTCGCGCCTGCGCGGAAGCGAAGGATGCGGAGCTTGCCCCGGCGCCGTTGCGCTGCGCCTGTTCGCGACGGCTCCACAGCCGTTTACTGCCACAACTTCGATACGGAGCGCTCCTCATAGATGCGCTCAATGGCCTCGGCAAACAGATGGGCCACGGACAGGTACTTGATCTTCGGGCATACCTCCGCGATGTTGTCCTTGGGCTGGATGGTGTCCAGAAACACCATCTCGTCCAGCGCGGAGGCGTTGATCCGGTCAATGGCGGGACCGGACAGCACGCCGTGGCTGGCGCAGGCGGAGACGGACTTGGCGTGGCCGATCTCCACCAGGGCCTGGGCGGCGTGGCACAGGGAGCCACCGGTATCCACCATGTCGTCCAACAGGATCACATTTTTGCCGGTGACGTCGCCGATGATGTTCATGACCTCGGAGGAGTTGGCCTTCTGGCGGCGCTTGTCCACGATGGCCATGGGCATGTCCAGCTTCTGGGCGAACGCCCGGGCGCGGGCCACGCTGCCCACGTCGGGAGAGACCACCATGGTCTCGTCATGCACGGGGGCGAAGCGGCGGAAGAAATGATCCACAAACACCGGGGAACCCAAAAGATTGTCCACCGGAATGTCAAAAAAACCCTGAATCTGGTTGGCGTGGAGGTCCATGGTCAGCACACGGTCGGCGCCCGCACGGGTAATCAGGTTGGCCACCAGCTTGGCGGAAATGGGGTCGCGGGGCTTGGTCTTGCGGTCCTGCCGGGCGTAGCCGAAGTAGGGAATCACGGCGGTAATCCGGCCTGCGGAGGCCCGCTTCAGCGCGTCGATCATAATGAGCAGCTCCATCAGGTTGTCGTTGACCGGAGAGCTGGTGGATTGGACGACGAACACGTCGGAGCCGCGGACGGTCTCAAAAATGGACACAAAGTTTTCGCCGTCGGAGAACGCGCCGGTCTCGGCGTTCCCCAGGGGGATGCTCAATTCCTTGCAGATGTCGCGGGCCAGAGCCTTGCTGGAGCTGCCGGAGAAGATTTTCAAATCCTTGCCGTGTGAGATCATGCTTCCCATCTTCCTCTCTTAAATCGTAAGATTCACTTCCATACATATATTCACTCCCGGCGCATAGCCGGAAGCGTAGCGACTTGAAGAACATTATACCAGAAAGCAGGATTTTTTGAAGGGATTTTTCATATTTCTAAAAATATTGTATTATCCCGACAAAAGGCCGGGAGGGAAAAAAGGAAAAAGCGGTGAAAATGTAGAAACCCGTCTCAGGCGACGGCGGAGGGCAGCCAGCGCTGAATACGCCGGACGCGGTACAGGTGGACCACCTCAATGGTGGCACAGATTTTGTCCGCTATGTTCACCGCCAGAGCCTCCCGGCACCGGGGCAGATGGACCGCAAGAGGGAACATATGGGACACAATGGCGTTTTTCTCGTTCTCGGTCAGGTCGGGGCACAGGGCCATCGCGTTGCGCAGGGCGAACTCCGGATGGTCCAGGCATTGGTTCCCCGGGTGGGCGGAGCTGTCCGTGGGGTCGTATAAGTAGAGGTCGTGGAGCAGGCCCGCCCGGGCGGCGGCCCGGTAGTCCCAGCGGAAATAACGGGCCAGCCGGAAAGCCACGTAGGATACGAACAGACAGTGGTCGTAACAGGTGGCGCAGAAATGGCGGCGCCACTGCTTCATGGAGTTGACCTCAGAGGTGTTCAGCAGGGGGCTGACACACTGGAGAAAGGCGGCGGTATTCAAATCGTGCTTGGACATGGGACAAAACTCCTTCCATATACTGGGGGATGAAAAAGTACCATTTTATTACAAAATGTTATGAATTTTGCGCTTGTTTTACGCTGTGAAATCATTATAGCAGACAAAGACCGTTTTGTCAGCAGTCTTTTGCAAATTTTAATGTGCAAAAATTGGAAAATTTTTCTTGCGCTTGACAATGCGCCGCCGGTATGTTACCATAACTGTACTAATACGTATAATACAATTGTCGAAAGGAGGCGGGGCTATGCTCAGCCTGAATTACCGGGACAGCCGCCCCATCTACGAGCAGGTGCGCGACGGCCTACGCCGGCTCATCATCACAGGGGCTATTCCGGCGGGGGACAAACTCCCGTCCGTCCGGGCCATGGCGGCGCAGCTCGCCATCAACCCCAACACCATCCAGCGGGCCTACGAGTCGCTGGAGCAGGAGGGGTATGCCTACTCGGTGCCGGGCAAGGGCAGCTTTGCCGCCCTGCCCCAGGACGTCACCGACAAGCGCCGGGAGGAGCTGCTGGCAAAGCTGGACGCCATTGTGCAGGAGCTGGTGTACCTGGGAATGGCTCCGGCGGACATCGGCGCGCGGTGCGCGGCGTGGAAGGAGGATGCGAAATGATTGAAGTCAAAAACGTGGCCAAGAGCTTTGACGGCTTCCATGCCCTGGACGGGCTGACCATGACGGTGCCCCGGGGGGCCATTTACGGACTGGTGGGACCTAACGGGGCGGGCAAGTCCACCATTCTGCGCCACCTGTGCGGGGCCTACCGGCAGGACTCCGGGGAGATCACCCTGGAGGGCGCGCCCATCTACGAAAACCCCGCTGTCAAGACCCGGATGGCGGTGATTCCCGACGAGCTGTATTATTTTGGGTCGGCCTCTACCCGGGATATGATGAAATTTTATGAGGGCATCTATCCCAGCTTCGATGTGGAGCGCTACCAGCGCCTGAAAGAGGCGTTCCCCGAGGTGGACGAGAAACGGGCCATCCGCCGCCTGTCCAAGGGGATGCAGAAGCAGTCCGCGTTCTGGCTGGCCCTGAGCTGCAAGCCGGACTACCTGCTGCTGGACGAGCCGGTGGACGGGCTGGACCCGGTGATGCGGCGGCAGGTGTGGTCCCTGCTCATGGGGGACGTGGCGGAGCGGGGGACCACGGTGCTGGTGTCCTCCCACAATCTACGCGAATTGGAGGACGTGTGCGACCATGTGGGCATCCTCAGCCACGGCAGGGTGGCGCTGGAGCGCTCCCTCACCGAGCTTCAGGGCGGCACGGTAAAGATGCAGATCGCCTTTGAGAGCGAGGCCCCTCCCGAGCTGCCCGCCGGCTTGCAGGTGGTCCACACCAGCAATGTAGGCCGGGTGTATACCTACATCGTCCGGGGAACGGCGGAGGAGGCCGCGGCAAAATTCAAGCCGCTGAATCCCCTGTTTGCCGACGCGCTCCCCCTGACCCTGGAGGAGATCTTTATCTATGAAATGGGAGGTGAGGACTATGCGGTCCGTGATATTGTTCTTTAACTGGACGGTTTATAAAAAGACCGTGGCGCGGTTCTGGCCCCTGTGGGCAGCATATTTTGTCATTTGGCTCATTTTTCTGCCCTTGCAGGGGCTGATGTACCTGCGCATGGACGCCAACGACCTGAACGGCTTCGGCGGCAGCTATATGGAGAACTTTGCCAGGTACACGGTGGCGAGCCGGGCGGGGAACGAGACCATACTGATGCTGGCGATGCTCTTCGGCGTGCTGGCGGCCATGGCGGTGTTCAGCCACCTGTACAACGCCCGCTCGGCCAACCTGTTCGGCTCCCTGCCCGTGCGGCGGGAGGGGCTGTTTATCAGCCACTACCTGGCGGGGCTGTCCTTCACCATTGTGCCCAATGTGGTGACCTTCCTGCTCACCCTGATTGTGGAGGCCGCGGGCGGCTATGTCTACATGGACGGGCTGCTGTTCTGGCTGGCGGTGACCTGCGGGGAGTGCTTCTTCTTCTACACCCTGGCGGTGTTCTGCGGCATGTTCACCGGGCACATCCTGGCCCTGCCCGCCTTTTACGCCATTGTCAATATGTTTGCCTACGGGGTGACGGGCCTGCTCTATCTGACGCTGGACTCCTTTTACTACGGCTTCGCCGGGTTCAGTCCCTGGGTGGAGGAGCTGGTGGAATGGCTCACCCCGGCGATTGCCCTGGATGAGCGGGTGTGGTATGCCGGGGACTATGTGGCGGATACCTTGGACGGCCCGGTTACGGGCTACGGCTTCCAGGGGCGGACCATGCAGGGAATGGGCACGCTGGGCATTTATGCCGCCGTGGCCCTGGCGCTGGCGGTGTGCGCCTTCCTGCTCTACCGCGCCCGGCGGCTGGAGAGCGCCGGGGACGTGGTGTCCGTGCGGCCCATGCGCCCGGTGTTCCAATACGGCATGGCCTTCTGCGTGGGCATGGTGTTCGGCTCGGGCACCACCGCCATGGTGGGCGGCGGCGAGTACGTCCTGATGGCCGCCATCCTGGTCTGGGGTGTCATCGGTTACTTCGCCGCCCGGATGCTGCTGGACAAATCCTTCCGGGTGTTCAAAAAGTGGAAGGGCGCGGTGGCGGTGGCCGGGGTGTTCGCGGCGCTGTTCCTGGTGGTGGGGCTGGACCTGACCGGGTACGAGACCCGGGTGCCCGACGCCGCCGGGGTGAAATCGGTGTTCGTGGACGGCCTGAGCGCCGTCCGGTTCGCCGACGGCGGCGACACGGTGTGCCTGGACATCGAGGACCCGGGGCAGATCGCGCTGCTGACGGCCATGCACCGGGCGGCGGTGGAGGACCGGAGCGATGAGTGGCACGACGGAAATACCGTCGGCTGCCGGCTGGAGCTGGACTATACGCTGAACGACGGCTCCACCCTGCGGCGGTCCTACTATGTGAATATAGAGCCCCAGGAGCGGGACCAGGAGGGCGCCGCCGCCTGGGCGCTGGAACAGCTTTACCACAACACGGACCTGTATTGGAGGGTGTACGGCTTCGACGTCCTGGAGGAGGAGATCGCCGGGGGCGGGCGGCTGGACAGCGCGGAGTTCGGCCACTATGATGAGGAGTGGGGCAGCGCCAGCGACGTGGTGGGCTACGGGGACGACGCCCGGGCCCTGCTGGACGCGGTGGAGGAGGATATGCGGGCCGGACGCATCGGCGTGCGCACCCTGGCCGGGGCGGAGGACTCCTACTTCTACAACCCCAGGGACACCCTGGTCTTCCGGGTGGTGGACCCGGTCAACGGCGAGCTGAACTACAGTCTGGAGATCGCCCTTCAGGACACGGCGAGCAGCACCCTGACGGAGTTGGGCCGGCTGGAGGCGAATCTGGACAACGAGTACCTGCGGGACGCATTTGAGGAGTGGCTGAAATGAAACCATGCGTGAAAATAACGGCCTGCCTGCTGCTTCTGCTGGCGCTGTGCGCGTGCGGCAGCTATGAGTCCAGGATCGCGGGCACCTGGCAGGGGGACGGAAGCCTGGACTCGGGGATGGAGGGGGCAGACCCCCCGCCCCCCTTCGACGGCGCGGAGCGATGGGTGTTCGACGGGAAGGAGAGCGCCGTCGTGACCGTGGACGGAAGGGACATCCAGCTCCACTACTACGCCAGCGACGACACCCTGACCCTGAACGACGGCGGGGAGGTGTCCTGGGGCGTGCTGTATGAGCGGAAGGGCGATACCCTGCGCGTCGGCGGCGCCGAATTTGTAAGGGTCAAATAAAGAGGGCGCGGAGGGGGTGCAAAAACCTCCTTGCCTTCCCGCTGTAGCCGTGACATAATTGTTGCAGAAGGGAGTGCTTTCAATGGGCATGACGGATAAGCAGTTCCAGAGCTGGGTGAGCTTCCTGCTGGGCGATCTCAGGGATATGAATAATGAGAGCGACCCGGAAAAGAAAGCGGCCAAGCTGGCGGAGATCATGGAGAATCTGCAAAAGACATTGGAAGACTGAACCAGGCGCCGGGGTTGCCCCCGGCGCCTTTTTGTGCTATAATAGCGGAAATAATTTCCGGCGAAAAGGGAAGGCCCAGTCCAAAAGTTTCTTTTTGGTTCCTTTTTCTTTACAAAGAAAAAGGAACCCGCCGGAGGCAAAAAAGGAGGGCTTGCTATGCCGGGAAAAGAGGAATTCGTCGAAATATACACCGAGCACATCCATCGGGAGGGGTCCGCGGAGCTGCTGGACTACCTGCAAAACAAGAGCGACTTTTTCACCGCCCCCGCCTCCGCCCGATACCACGGGGCCTACGCCGGAGGGCTGTGCGACCACAGCGTCAACGTGTTCCGCTGCCTGGAGGCGTACCTGGCCCGGGACAGGGTCAGGGAGGTGTATGGGGTGGAGTACCCTATGGAGTCCGTCGCCATCGCCGCCCTGCTCCATGACCTGTGCAAGATCGGCTGCTACCGGGCGGGCACCCGGAACGTGAAGGACGACGCCACCGGCAAGTGGGAGAAGGTTCCCACCTTCTACTATGAGGACAAACTGCCCTACGGACACGGGGAAAAATCGGTGTACATTATCTCCGGGTTCATGCGCCTAACCCGGGAGGAGGCCATGGCCATCCGCTGGCATATGGGCTTCTCAGGCACGGAGGATGCCCGGACCGTGGGACAGGCGCTGATGCAGTATCCTCTGGCGTTCGCGCTGGCCACCGCGGACATGGAGGCGTCTTACTTCCTGGAAAAAGAGCCGAAAAAGTAAAGCGCGGCCCCCGCCAGTTGGCGGGGGCCGCGGCGTTTTTATTTCTGCATATCCGCAAAGGTTTTACTGTTCATGCTCACCTGGAGGGAATGCATCTCCTCGGAGGATGTGTTCTCGGCGGTGAAGGAGAGCGAGCCCTTGGCGGCGGTGAGCCGCCAGGTCACCTTGGAAGCGTCCTTGTCCTGCTTGGCGCCCCACTCCTGGGCAGTGTCGAAGGTGACGTCCTGAATGTCCATACCGTTGTAGCTGGCGGACATCTTCTCCAATGCGGACTTGCTCAGAGTCACGGAATAGACGATGCCCGACGTGGCGGCCTCCGAGGCTTCCTTATTGATGTTGGAGCCGCCGTAGTAGGGGGTGTAGACGTTGACCCAGAAGGAATAGCCCGCGCCCTTGGACAGCATGTACATGAAATAGATGTACTTGTCGCCGTCGTGGGCCACGTCCTGCCGCCCGGCGGAACTCAGCTCATAGCCCAGGGCGGTCAGGTCCGCCACGGTGGTCTTGCCCAGGGTGATGGTATAGCCGTCAACGACGGCCTCCATGGGCATGTCCGGCCCGGCGGAGCAGGCCGTCAGGCCCAGCAGCAGGGCCAGGGACAACGCCAACAGGGTGATACGCTTGATGATACTCATTTGGAATCTCTCCTTACTTGTTTGAAACTATATAAATATGTATCAAGTCCGCCGACTGGGGACACTTTTTTATTCGGCGGGGGAGGGAAAAATATAAGCCGGTTTGACCCGTGAAATTTTCTCGAGAATGTTGAATTGGGCGGGAAAAAGCGCCCCCGTCAACCGACAGGGGCGCTTCCCTTAATAAACAGAGTCCAGGATCTCGATGGCCTGGGCCACGGCGTGGTCGTCGCAGTGGCCCAGCACACGGGCCCCCCAGTCCTTTACCGCCTGGGTGCAGTTGGCCGGGGCGAAAGGGATCGCCGACAGGGCGAGCATGGGGATGTCGTTCAGGTTGTCCCCCATGCAGTAGAGGTTGGAACGGGCGATGCCCAGCAGCTTTGCCACCCGGTCCACCGTGGCCCCCTTGTCGCACCCTTTGGCGGTGACCTCCAGCAGGTAGCGGTTGGAGAAAATAGCCTCGCATTGATCGCCCCAGCGGGAAAGGAGGCGGGCCTGGACCTCCTTTAAATAGGACTCGTCCTGCTGGAGGATGACCTTGCTCCAGGGGGTGGGCATGTCCGGAATGGGACAGAGAATCTGGGCGCCCCCCACCTTGGCCAGGTGCTCCCGGGTGACGGCGTTGGGGTTGTGGACGTAGATGTCCTCGCCGTGGTACGCCTCGAAGCCCAGGTCGGGGAACTCCCGGCACAGCTCCGCCAGCATTTTGGGGGAGTCGCCGGGCAAGCCGCTGTCCAGCAGGTAGCGGTTTGCGGCGTAGTCATAGATGGCCGCGCCGTTGGACAGCACCGCGGGGGCGTTGAGGGTGAGCCGCTCCTTCTCAATCTGGGGCGTAAAGGTGCGGTGGGCCCGGCCGGTGGCGATGGAAAAATATCCGCCGTTTTCGATGAAATAGCGGATGGCGGCGCGGTTTTCCGGGGAGACGGCGCAATGGGTATTATATAAGGTGTCATCGTAGTCCGTGAAGAGCAGCACGCCGTCAAATTTGCCCACGTGGAGGCCCCCTTTGTAAAAGTCAGATGCGGTCGATGACGCCGAAGTCCTCACACTTGAGGTACCTCTTCAGCGGCGTGGCCATCAGCGCCGAGATGACCGCCAGGCACAGCGCCAGGTCGATGACTATATAGCTGCCGTTGTAGGCCAGGGAGTAGAGGTACGGGTTGGTGAAGGTGGTGTTGAACAGCTCCGTGGGCATCAGGATGCGGTACACGGTGATGCCGCTGATGAAGTGGACGACGAACCGGGCCAGGGACGCGATGACGGAGGAGATGTAGATTTTCCCTTTGGCGACGCCGCCCAGCCCCATGACGCCGAAGGCCACGATGTAGTCCAGGATGATGGACACCCAGCCATAGCTCACCGCGCTCTGGACGAACACCTGGAGAATGCCGAAGGCAAAGCAGCCGATGAGGCCGCTGCCCAGCCCCCACCGGGCGATGAAAATGAACAGGGGCAGCATTTCCAGGGAAATGGAGCCGCCCTGGGGCAGCTCGAAGGGCTTGAGCAGCCCCAGCACCAGCGCCAGGGCGACCATGAGAGCCCCCTCGCACAGCATACGGATGGTTTGTCGTTTGGTCATTGTCGTTTCCTCCTGAAATTAAGTATACCGCAATGCAAACGGTGCAATGCGGTAAGCGAGAGAAACGACAACGGCCCTCTTGTCGAATACACTTCCTACGCCGGCATTACCCGGATCAGGTACGAGGGACCGGAGGCTGCACTTTGCCTCACATCACAGCCGGGAATAACTCCCAGCGCCCCTGTGATATTCCATTCACTTGCGGTGAGCTTATTGTATTCGATCCAAGGGCCGCTGTCAAGAGGCTGGGCAAAAGGACGAAAAAAAGGACGGATTTTTGGCGGTTTTGCTAAGAGTCCTATAAAATGTGGCAGCCCTCCCCAAATAACGGCAAAAGGCAACAAGATGTGGAGCTGCAATCCAACAAAAGAGGACGGGCGGCGGGAAATTCGGGGTTGACGGGCGGGACAAAATGGTGTAACATATGCCTGTAACCATTTTGTAACTCTTTTCAGTTTTTTGTTACGGATTTGTTTGCCGGATAACCAAGTAAGACCAATCAGGAGGTATTTTTCGTGAAGCAGACCGAGAGAGACTACGACAATACCGAAAAGCTGGCCGGACAGGCTGGCGCCGGCCAGGGCAAGGGGCAGAAGAGCGCCGCCGACAAGCCCCAGTCCTGGCGGCAGTATATTGAAGAGACCGAGGCCGCTGAAAAAAAGGCCGAGCGGGAAGCCGCCAAGGAGCGGGCCGCCCAGATCAAAAAGGAGAAGCACAGCGTCTCCGCCTGGAAGGACAAGGCCAGGGCCGCGCTGGCCCGGATGAAGGAGAGCCGGACGGAGCAGGAGGCCGTGAAGGAAAAGGCCGGACAGGCCGCCAAAGCCGTGGCCGCCGCCGCGGCCGGGGGCTGGAAGCGGGTCCGCGAGCTCACCGCCGGGGGGCGGGGGAGCGCGGGCGAGGCCCTGGCCAAGGTCCGGGCGGTGGTGGACCGCCACCCCATCTCCCCGCTGATGTACGTCACGCTGCTGGTGCTGATCGTGGGCGCGGGCTTCTTCCGGAGCACCTATACCCGGGCCTACGCCGTCAATGTGAACGGGCAGCCTGTGGGCGTGGTGTCCAGCGAGGAAGAGGTCCAGGCCATCATCAGTAACGTGGAGTCCAGGGCCACCGACATCCTGGGCGAGCGCTACGACTACGACGGAGAGGTGTCCATCGACGAGGTGTATGCCACCCCGGCAGACCTGAGCGACGCCGCACAGGTGGAGGACATCCTGTTCGACAACGTGGGCGCCGTGATCCAGGCCTACACCCTGGTGGTGGACGGCGTGGAGATCGGCCGCGCCCGCAGCGAGGCGGACCTGTACAACCTGCTGGACGAGGCGGCCCAGCCCTACCTCAGCCCGGATACCGTCAGCTACGAGTTTGTGGAAAAGGTGGAGGTCCTCCCCGTTGAAGTGCCCGCCAACACCGAGTTTGACCTGAACGCCATCCGGGAGGTGCTGGCCCAGTTCGAAGTGGAGCAGGCCACTTACGTGGTGAAAAAGGGCGACACCTTCAACGCCATCGCCTACTCCCTGGATATGTGGCCCTATGAGTTGTCCGTGCTCAACCCGGACGTCATCGTGGATAAAATCTGGGTGGACCAGGAGCTGGTCATCCAGGAGGCCGTGCCCTTCCTGTCCGTGCAGAACTTTACCGATGAGACCTATGAGGAGACCGTGCCCAGCCCGGTGGAGTATATCGAGACCGCCGACCTCTACGTGGGCGAGACCAAGGTGAAGGAGCAGGGCGAGGACGGCCTCCAGCGGGTCAACGCCCGGGTCACCTACGTCAACGGCGTGGAGGTGGAGCGGGAGGTGCTGTCCACCGAGACGCTGGTGGAGGCCACCACCACCTATTCCTACACCGGGACCACTCCGCGGCCCGTCACCGCCTCCAACGGCTACTTCATCTGGCCGGTGCGGGGCACCATCACCTCCAACTTCGGCGGGCGCAACCTGTGGGGCCGTTACGACTTCCACCTGGGCCTGGATATCGCGTGCCGCACCGGCACCTCCATCAAGGCCGCAGACGGCGGCACCGTCATCAAGGCGGGGTGGAGCGGCAGTTACGGATACCTGGTGGCCATCCGTCACGACAACGGCTATGTCACCTACTACGCCCACAACTCCTCCCTGCTGGTGAGCGTGGGCCAGAAGGTATACCAGGGCCAGATCATCGCCAAGTCGGGCGCCACCGGCAACGTCAGCGGGCCCCACTGCCACTTTGAGGTGCGCATCAACGGCACCAGCGTCAATCCCCGGAACTATCTGCCCTGATCCCTACAGTATTGAGCCGCCTCCGGCCTGGCCGGAGGCGGCTTTTGCGCATTGGAATTCGCTTATTTGCAGGTTGCTATGATGGAAATGTTATGATATAATTACTTTAATTTGCAAAATGATCCGGGCGGGCCCGCCTGAATGCAAACCCGGAGTCCGGCGCTGAAGAGAGAGGGAATCAAGATGAAAAAGGGGCGATTCTGGGTGCTCTTACTATGTGCCTTGGCGGTGGCGCTGGAGCTGTCCCCCGTCGTGACGGCGTCCCCGTTCACGGGGAGCAGCGGAAGCGGCAAGGCGGCAGAAAGCCCCGCCACCGTTGCGATGATATCCCAGACGGACGGCGCTCACGTCAGGTATATGAACGGAGACGACCAGGGGCTGTTTCAGCCGGAGAAGGCGCTGACCCGGGGGGAACTGGCTCAGATCCTCTATGGGATTGTGGCGGACCGGCCGGCGGTCAGGCCCGTGCTCCAGGATGTGCCCGGGGACGCCTGGTATGCCCCGGCGGCGGAGACGGTGATCGGGCTGGGGCTGATGACCGACGATTACGGGATGTTCCGCCCCGGCGACCCCGCCACGCGGGCGGAATGCGCTTACGCCCTGTCCCGGCTTTTGCCCGGGGACGCGCCGCTGGTGGATGTGTTCCCCGACGTGTGGCCGGGATACTGGGCCTATCAGGACATTTGCCGGACGGTGGCCCAAGGGCTGTTCTACGGGGACGGAACGGGTAATTTCCGCCCCGACGACAGCTTGCGCCGGTGCGAGGCGGCGGCCGTGTTCAACCGGCTGCTGGGCCGGTCCCCGGACATCGGGACCCTGGCCGCGTGGGACGGTCTGCGTACCTTCCCCGACGTGCCCGGCTCCCACTGGGCCTACGGCGAGATCATGGAGGCCACGGTGACCCACCGGTATACCGTGGACGGCAGCGGCGAGCGCTGGCTCCCGGCGGAGGGCGAGGCCCCGGCGGTGGCCGTCACGCCGCCCCCCTCGGAGGCCGCCGGGCGCCCCAACGGACCCCAGCGCATCGACGGGCATCTCTACTGGGTGTCCGACGGGACGTTTATCCGGAATCAGAACATGGGCGGGTTCTACTTCAACGAAAACGGCTGGTACACCACCGGGGACGAGGAGCTGGACGGGATGCTCAACGAGCTGGTGGACCGGCTTACCGCCGAGTCCATGAGCCGGGATGAAAAGCTGCGCGCGCTTTACAATTACGTCCGGGACAACTTCACCTACCTGAAGCGGCCCCTCATCGAAACGGGACAGACGGGCTGGCATGCAGAGTATGCCAAGTACTTTTTGACCAACGGCAAGGGGAACTGCTACAACTTCTCCGCCACCTACTGCCTGCTGTGCCAGGAGCTGGGCCTGCCCGCCTATACCGTGGTGGGTTCGGTGCTCAACAGCCCCCACGGATGGGTGGAGATTGTTCTGGACGGCGAGGTCTATATGTTTGACACCCAATTGGAGTGGCGCTACCTTCACCAGTATAAAAAGACGGGGTACGACCTGTTCAAAATGTCCCCCAGCAAGACGCCGTTTCAATACACCAGGTCATAGGACGGGGCCGAGTATGTTCTGGGGATGAGAGAGAAATGGTTTTCAGTTCACCGATCTTTTTGTTTTGCTTCCTGCCTGTTGTCTACATCATCTACCGCATCCTGCCGGGGATCAGGGCACGGAACGGGTGGCTGGCTGTAGCCAGCTTGGTATTCTACGCCTTTGGGCAGCCGTTGTATCTGCCCCTGCTGCTGCTCAGCGTGGGGATGAATTACCTGTTCGGGCGGCTGATGATGTCCCCCGCAGGGCGGGGGAAGCGGTGGCCCGCCGCCTGGGCGGTGGCGGCGAACCTGGCGCTACTGGCGGCGTTCAAGTATTTGGATTTCTTCGCGGGGATCTTGAACGGGCTGTTCGGGTTGGAGCTGTCCTTGCCGGGGCTGGCGCTGCCCATCGGCATCTCCTTCTACACCTTCCAGGGGCTGAGTTACGCCATCGACGTATACCGGGACCCGGATTCCGGAACAAAGAGCTTCGGCAAGCTGGTTTTGTACATCTCCTTCTTCCCCCAGCTCATCGCGGGGCCCATCATCAAGTACCACGACGTGGCCCGGCAGATCGGTGACCGGGCGCTCGCCCCGGAGCTGACGCTGACGGGGCTGGGACGGTTCATGACGGGGATGGCCAAGAAGCTGCTGCTGGCCAACACCGCCGGGCAGGTGGCGGACGCGGTGTTCGCCATGGAGGCCGGGGCGCTGGACCTGCGGCTGGCCTGGCTGGGGGCGGTGTGCTACACCCTGCAAATCTACTTCGATTTCTCCGGCTACAGCGACATGGCCATCGGCATGGGGCGGATGTTCGGCTTCTCTTTTGGGGAGAATTTCAAGCTGCCCTACGCGTCCAAATCCATCAAGGAGTTCTGGCGGCGGTGGCATATCTCCCTCAGCTCCTGGTTCCGGGATTATCTGTACATCCCCTTGGGCGGCAGCCGGAAGGGTAAGGGCCGCACCATGGTGAACAAGTTTATTGTGTTTTTCTCCACCGGGCTGTGGCACGGAGCCAACTGGACCTTCGTGCTGTGGGGGCTGTGGCACGGGCTGTTTGCCACGCTGGAGGACGCGGGTGTGATTCCAAAACGTTTCCGGGAGTCTGCTTTTGCCCATCTGTACACCATGCTGGTGGTGGCGCTGGGCTTCACCCTGTTCCGGGCGGACAGCCTGAGCGCCGCCGGGGCGATGTTCGCCCGGATGCTCGCCGGGGTCAACTTCGCCCCCGCCCACGACCTGGCCCTCATCTCCCTGCTGGACGCCCGGACCGTGTGCCTCCTCATCGCCGCCGTCCTGCTGGCCTTCGGCCTGCCCCAGCGGCTGGCGGGGCGCATGTCCAAGCCCGTGCCGGAGGTTGCCCGCGGGTGGGTGCGGGCGGGGGGGTGCGCCGCGCTGTACGCGCTGTGCGTGCTGAATCTGTCCAGCGCCGCTTTTAACCCGTTCATCTACTTCCAATTCTGAGAGGCCACCCGATGAAGCTGATAACAAAAGCAAACCTGGCCATGGGCGCCTTTTTGATCGCCAGCCTGGTTCCGTCGGTGGGGATGCTGCTCCTCCCGGAGGAGCCGGCGGCGGCCAATCAGACCCTGGCCCGGCCCCCCGCCCTCACCACTGGGGAGGGGAAGCTCAACCCCGAGGTGCTGGACGAGGTCACCGACTATGTGGCCGACCACTTCGCCCTGCGCCAGCGGCTCATCACTGCCAACGCCGCTTTGGAGGCTGCGGTATTCCGCACCTCCGCCCAGGACAGCGTGACGCTGGGAAAGGACGGATGGTTGTTCTACCGGGAGACAGTGGACGACTACTTACATACCGACCCGCTCACCGACCGGGAGCTGTTCGGCGCGGCCCGGACCCTGGCCCTGCTGACGGAGTACGCCGGACACCACGGGGCGAAGCTGGTGTTCACCGTGGCGCCAAACAAGGCGTCGCTTTATCCGGAGTATTTGCCCTATGTGGGCACGCCCCTGGAGGGACAGGACGACATTGACCGCCTGGTTCCCCTGCTGGAGGAACAGGGGGTGGCCTACGCAGACCTGTTTGCCCCCTTCCGGGAGGAGGAACAGGCGCTTTACCACGCCACCGACTCCCACTGGACCAACCGGGGGGCGGCCCTGGCCCACGATACGCTGATGGAGGCGCTGGGGGAGGAGGGCTGGACCGCGTGGTTCACCCAGCCGGGACGGATCACCGGGACCCACCGGGGGGACCTGTACGAGATGCTCTATCCCACCGGCACGGCGCTGGAGGGCGAAACGGAATATGACAGGGAGTTTTCCTTTACATCTGTACGGCCCATCCGCAGCCCGGGGGACCAGCGCATTGAGACGGAAAACGGGGCGCAGTCCGGGAGCCTGCTCATGTTCCGGGACTCCTTCGGCAACACGCTCTACCCCTTTCTGGCCGATTCCTTCGGGCACGCCGTGTTCAGCCGGTCCATGCCCTGGCAGATGACCCTGCTGGAGGAGACCGGGGCGGATACCGTGGTCATCGAGCTGGTGGAGCGGAACCTGGACGATCTGGCCCGGCGGGCCCCTGTCTTCCCCGCGCCGGAGCGGGTGCTCACCGGACAGCCGCCCCAGGGAGAGGCCGTCGCCGGGATGACGGCGTCGGCGGACAGCAATGCGGCGGGGTATCTCCGGCTGGAAGGGACGCTGTCCGGCCCGGTGGACACGGACTCGCCCGTCTATGTCCGGCTGGGGGAGGCGCTCTATGAGGCCAGCCCCGTGGGGACGAAGGGGGAGCGCCCGTTCACCCTCTACGTGCCGGAGGATCCGGGGCTGGACGACGCTTGTGTGCTCTATCTGATGGACGGCCGGCTCTTTGAGGCCGGACAGACGGTGCTAGACTAGAAAAAGGAAGGAAGCCGTTATGAGAAAGAAACTTGTCCTGTTGCTGGCGGGGGCCATGAGCCTGTCCATCCTGCTGTCCGCCTGCGAGTCCGCAGGGGCGGAGACCGCCCCCGATCCCACGGACGCCCCGGCTGCCGCCTCCACCGGGCTGGTGGAGACGGCAACTGACACGCCGGATTCCGATGTGCCGGCGCGTTCCGCCGCAGTGAGCGCACCGACGGAGGAGCCCTCCGGGGAGCCGTTCCCAGAGGCGGAGAACACGGATACGCCCGCCGTTGTCTCCGCCGCCCCCGCGGTGGCGGACACGCCGAAACCGGCGGTGAGCACGCCCGCCCCGGCAGTGAATATGCCTGCCCCGGCGGCGGTGGACGCGCCCGAGCCGTCCGCCGCGCCCCAGCCCGTGGCGGAACCCACCCCCGCACCTGTGCCGGAGGCCACTCCCGAGTCCGCCCCGGCGGCCACCAAGGGAGACGCCCAGGCCTTCATCGGGCGGAGCGTGTCCAGCCTGATCGCCGCCATCGGGCAGCCCCTGTCCCGAAGCTACGCCCCGAGCTGCCTGGGCAGTGGGGAGGACGGAGAACTGATCTACAACGGATTCACGGTGTATACATACCGGGAAGGGGACACCGAGACCGTGCAGGACGTCATGTGACCAACATGAGGAGGCCGTGACTGTGATGAAGCTGCGCAATAAGCTGTATGTGCTGACGCTGGCGGCCCTGCTGCTGAACCTGCTGGCGGCCTGCCATGCCACCGACCCGGCGGAGATCACCGACGGGCCGGGGGACGCCTCGGACAAGCCCTCCCAGAGTCAAACGCTAAGCGGGCCGGAGGGCCCCGATGTGTCGGAGGAGCCGTCCCTGGAGCCTACGCCGGAGCCGGACCTGTGGGACCCGGAGCACCGGTTGGAGATCAGCTTTACCCCCGCCAAGGGGCTGGAACTGCCTGTGTCCGGGGCCACCGGGTACGCCACGGTGAAGCTGCCCCTATGGGAGGAGCGGCCCCAGGAGGAGGAGGGAAAGCTGGCCACCATCTATGCCCCGCCGGAGCCTATCCCGGAGCCCGCCCCGGAGCCCAGCGTGGAACCTAGTGTGGAGCCTGCCCCGGAGCCCCCGGCGGAGACGATCCCCGTGCCGGAACCCCCGGCGGACATAACCCCCGCGCCGGAGGAGGGGCAGGAGGCCCCCGGCCCGGCGGTGGACGGGTCCGGCGCCCAGGCGGAGGCCTCGGAGCCGGGGACGGAGGGGGACGCGCCCCCGGCGGAGACCGGGCAAGAGGAGCCGCTCGTCACGGTGGAGCCCCCGGCGGAGATTACGGCAGAGCCCGCCCCGGAGCCTACCGCCGAACCTACTCCGGAACCCCCCCCCGAACCCACGCCGGAGCCGGACCCCATGGAGGGAGCGCTGAAGGTGCTGGAGCCGGGGACGGCCTTCACAATCCTGCGGGAGTCCGGGGACTGGTGGCAGGTGCGGACCAGGGGCGGAGAGACGGGCTGGGTGGAACACCGCTACTGTCTCATCAATTTGCCCGACGTGGTGCCGTCCATCGTCTATAACGCCACCAACGCCTATTCCTCCGTATTCGTCAGCAGTGGAAAAACCATTCCCAATATCACCGGGAAGGCCCTTTACCACGGCAAGGAGGATAACCCCAGGTTGGGATATAAGGAATTTATGATGCCCGTGCTGTACGCCATGGCCAAAAACGTGGCCCAGGCCCAGCAGAACGCCTTGGCGGAGGGAAACACCATCGTGCTCTATGAGGGCTACCGCCCCTATACCGCCCAGATGGCGGTGGTGCGAAACCTCAGCGCCCTGGCCAACAAGGACAGCGAGGTGAAGGCTGGCATCTCCACCGCCCCCTGGAACATCTCCTGGTTCATCGCCACCGGGTCCTCCAACCACCAGGAGGGCTACGCTATGGACGTGAGTTTGGCCAAGGTTATCCGCGCCCATGTGGGCAAGATCGGCGGGTATGATGTGGTTCAGGTGGACGAGTACCAGGAGTACGACATGCCCACCGACATCCATGAGCTGAGCATGGCCGCGGCCACTTATACCAGGCCGGTGGCCATCTTCTCCACCACCGCGTGGCGCTATGCGGAGATGGCCCCTGCCATGGCCGCCAACGAGCCCGCCAAGGCCCTCCAGCGGTACTGTACACAGGCCAAGCTTACCCCCCTTGCCTCCGAGTGGTGGCACTTCAACGACCTGGCGGCCTATTACCAGATCAAGAGCTACCACGGCGCCGGGAACTTTGAGATTACCACTTGCCTCAGTGTGGCCCCTTAAGGATAGAGCGCGGCATGACGTTTGTCATGCCGCGCTTTTTTGCGGAAAATTTACGAACAAATTTGCGATTACTACTTGACAAGATCGAACGAACATATTATTATAAAGACGAATCAAACAAAACGCCAATTGAAACGCGCCGCTGAGGAAATATATGCCGGTTTATAGGCCCTTGATTGCGGTATACTGGCCGCGTCCGATACAGAAGGAGGCGTCAAGCCATGAAAAATGCTTACGATACCTTCGCTACCTGGAATGACGGCGCGATGGCCGCCGGGTTTGACGGAGATAGGCCGCCCCGGCAGACGGTGACGGCGCGCCGCCCGGAAAGCCGGACGCGGAGCGCCGGCGGAAACAAGGTCATCGACCTGAACGCCTGGCGGGCGGCCAACCTGGCGATGCTGGAGAAGGAAGCGCCGGACGAGGCGGAATGGGCCGACCAGGCGCAATGGGAAGCGGACGGGCCAGAGCCGGAGGTTCCCGCCTCCCGGCTCCGCAAGAGCCGCCGGGCCATGGTCACCGCCGAGCTGGCCTCCACCCTCAGCGCGGTGGCGGTGGCGGTGGCGCTGGCTGTTCGGGTGCTGATGTTTTGACGTGCCATTATAAGGAGGACTGAGGTCATCAGTCCTCCTTTTTTGCGGCTGGGACAATTTGCAGGCCGGTTTCCACCGGAATCAAATTGACGGAGAGAGAGCGGCGTGTTATAATCGTAACGATTGTCCAGCCGGAACGCTGAATTGGTATAACCCGAAACCATAGGAAAGAGGAGACGCTATGTATCGGATCGTGAAAAAACGGGTGCTCAATCCCACCGTGTCCCTGATGGAGATTGAGGCCCCCGCCGTGGCCCGCAAGGCCGAACCCGGCCAGTTTATCATCCTCCGGGTGGACGAGGAGGGGGAGCGCATCCCCCTGACCATCGCCGACTTCGACCGGGAGAAGGGCACCGTCACCATCATCTATCAGGTGGTGGGCGCTACCACCGAGAAGCTCAACCACAAGGAGCAGGGCGGGTTCCTCCAGGACTTCGTGGGCCCCCTGGGCCGAGCCACCGAGACCGAGGGCCTGAAGCGGGTCGCGGTGGTGGGCGGCGGGGTAGGCACCGCCATCGCTTACCCCGTGGCCAAGAAACTCCACGACGTGGGCTGCCATGTGGACCTGATCGTGGGCTTCCGCAGCAAAGACCTGGTGATTTTGGAGGAGGAGTTCAAGGCCGCCTCCACCAACCTTATCATCGGCACCGACGATGGCTCCTACGGGAAGAAGGCCCTGGTCACCGACCTGCTGCGCGAGCAGATTGAGGCGGGGGCCAAGTACGACCGGGTGATCACCATCGGCCCGGTTATCATGATGAAATTCGTGTGCGAGCTCACCAAGAAATACGATATCCCCACCGTGGTCAGCATGAACCCCACTATGATCGACGGCACCGGGATGTGCGGCGGCTGCCGCCTGTCCGTGGGCGGTGAGACCAAGTTCGCCTGTGTGGACGGCCCGGAGTTTGACGGCCACAAGGTGGACTTCGACGAGGCCATGGCCCGGGGCGCCATGTACAAGGACTTTGAACGCCACGCCTATGAAGAGGCGTGCAACCTGTTCCAGCAGGAGGTAAAGTAAGATGGCCAATATGAGACCGGATAAAAATCCCATGCCCCACCAGGATCCCCAGGTCCGGGCGTGCAACTTTAACGAGGTGGCCCTGGGCTACACCAGGGAACAGGCCATCGACGAGGCCCAGCGGTGCCTGAACTGCAAGCACCGCCCCTGCGTGTCCGGGTGCCCGGTGCAGATTCACATCCCCGAGTTCATCGCCAAGGTGGCCGAGGGCGACTTCGAGGGGGCCTACCAGATTATCTCCAGGGACTCCGCCCTGCCCGCCGTGTGTGGACGCGTGTGCCCCCAGGAGAGCCAGTGCGAGGCCAAGTGTGTGCGCGGCATCAAGGCCGAACCGGTGGGCATCGGCCGCCTGGAGCGGTTCGTGGCCGACTGGCACAACGCCAACGCCGCCGAGAAGGCCGTTGCCCCCGCCCCCAACGGACACAAGGTGGCCGTCATCGGCTCCGGCCCGGCGGGCCTGACCTGTGCGGGCGATCTGGCGAAAAAGGGCTACGAGGTCACCGTGTTCGAGGCCCTCCATCTGGCGGGCGGCGTGCTGGTGTACGGCATCCCCGAGTTCCGCCTGCCCAAGTCCATCGTGCAGAAGGAAGTGGACACCCTCAAGGAGCTGGGCGTCAAGGTGGAGACCAATATGGTCATCGGCCGGGCCATCACCATCGACGAGCTGAAGGAGGAGTTCGGCTTTGAGGCGGTGTTCATCGGCTCCGGCGCGGGCCTGCCCAAGTTTATGAACATCCCCGGAGAGAATCTCAAGGGCGTGTACTCCGCCAACGAGTTCCTCACCCGGATCAACCTGATGAAGGCCTACAAGGACGGCGCGGACACCCCCATCCAGCACTCCACCCGGGTGGCGGTTGTCGGCGGCGGCAACGTGGCCATGGACGCGGCCCGGTGCGCCAAGCGCCTGGGCGCGGAGGTGTACATCGTCTACCGCCGTTCCGAGGCCGAGCTGCCCGCCCGCGCCGAGGAGGTGGAGCACGCCAAGGAGGAGGGCATTATCTTCAAGACCCTCACCAACCCCACCGAGATCCTGGGCTACCACAACCCGGATGATCCCCGCGACCCCAGGAACGGCTCCGTGGCGGGTATCCGCTGCGTGGAGATGACCCTGGGCGAGCCGGACGCCTCCGGCCGCCGCCGCCCCATCGTGAAAGCCGGGAGCGAGTTCGACATTGAGCTGGACTGCGTGATCATGGCCCTGGGCACCAGCCCCAACCCGCTCATCAAGTCCACCACCAAGGGGCTGGACACCGAGAAGTGGGGCGGCATCATCGCGGATGAGAACGGCCTCACCAGCCGGGAGAACGTGTACGCCGGCGGCGATGCCGTCACCGGCGCGGCCACGGTGATCCTGGCCATGGGCGCGGGTAAGACCGCCGCCCGCGCCATCGACGAGACCCTTTCCAAGAAATAAAAGCTGTGGTATAATGACTGCCGAGGCGGCCGCCTTGGCAGTCGTTTGATCCAAGCGGAAAGGGGACGGGGCCGTGAACACCGATATTTTGCTCTTCTTTGGGGAAAGGGCTGCGGCGCTGCCCCTTTACGAAGCCCTGGAGGAACGCATCCTGGCCGAGATCGAAAACGTCGCGGTCAAGGTGCAGAAGACACAGATTGCCTTTGCCAACCGGCACAATTTTGCCTTTGTATCCTTCCTGCCCGTCCGCCGGGCCAGGGAGCGGCCGGAGACCTGGATTACCGTCACCATCGGGCTCCGGCGGAGGCTGGACTCCCCGCGGGTGGACGCGGCCACGGAGCCGTATCCCAATCGCTGGACCCACCACCTGCTGATCTCCGACCCGGCGGAGATCGACGACGAACTGATGGGCTGGATCAGGGAGGCCGCGGCGTTTTCCGACGGCAAGCGGAAGCCGCCCGCCGGGGTTGTCAACGGGGCCCTTTCCAAATAGGAAAAGCTGTGATATAATGGCTGCCGGGGTCTGTGCCCCGGCAGTTATACTTGACGGATTGCGGGTGAAAGCAATGGGCTATTATCAACCATGCAGGGAATTGGATGAGTGCAGCCGCCTGATTGAGGAGTATTTCAAAACAGGGCGGTATGAGGAGTGCTTCCAGGGCCATCTGGCGCTGGCCGAGGCGGGTTATCCCCTGGCGGAGTGCCAGATGGGATATTTCTATTATGAGGGCCTTGGCGTGGAAAAGGATCTGTCCAAGGCGTTCGAGTGGACGAAACGGGCCGCCGAACACGGCGACTGGGACGCGCAGTACAACCTGGCTGAGTTCTACGAAGAGGGCGTGGGGGCGGAAGCTGATCCTGAACTGGCAAAATACTGGTATCAGCAGGCTGCAAAACAAAGTCACGCGCAGGCCTTGAAAAAGTGCCGGGAATTAGGCGTCCCAATTGACGAACAGAAAGGCTGATCCCATGTTTTACGCCATCCTCACCGCCGCCCTGGTGGTGGTCGACCAGATCGTGAAGTACCTGGTCCGCGCCAACATCGAGTTGGGCGGCTCCGTCCCCTTTCTCCCCTGCATTTTGGATTTGACCTATGTTCAAAATACGGGCGCGGCCTTTTCCATGCTGCGCTCCCATACCTGGGTGCTCACCCTCACCTCTGCGGTGGTGGTGCTGGCGGTGTGCGCCCTCATTGTGAAGGGCTTCTTCAAAAACCGCCTGGGGCTGTGGTCCGCCGCCCTGGTGCTGGCGGGAGGGATGGGCAACCTCATCGACCGGGCCGTGTTCGGCTTTGTCACCGATATGTTCAAGACCACCTTCATGAACTTCGCCGTGTTCAACGTAGCCGACTGCTGCATCACCATCGGGGTGCCCCTGCTGTTTTTGTACGTGTGGCTGTACGTGGGCAAGGACGAGAAAAAGGACGAGGAGCAGGGGGAACCCCAACAAGCGGAGAGCGGGGAAGCGGATGGGGAGTGAACGAGAGGACATGGAACCGGTCAGCTTCCCCCTGACGGTCGGTGAGCCGGGCCGGGCGGACGCGGTGCTGGCCGCAGCGCTGGACGGCCTCACCCGCTCCGCCGCCCAGCGCTGGCTGGAGGAGGGCCGGGTTACCCTGGGGGGGAAGGCGCTGAAGAAAAACGCAAAACTCCAGCCGGGGGACGAGCTGGCCATCTCCCCGCCCCAGCCCGCGGCCATCGACCTGATCCCCCAGGATATCCCCCTGGACGTGGTGTACGAGGACGGCGACGTGATCGTGGTGAACAAGCCGGTGGGCATGGTGGTCCACCCCGCGCCGGGGCACCCGGACGGCACCCTTGTCAACGCGCTGTTATATCACTGTAAAAATTCCCTCTCCGGAATCAACGGGGAGCTTCGCCCCGGCATCGTCCACCGCATCGACCGGGACACCTCCGGCCTGATTATCGCGGCGAAAAACGACAAAGCGCACCTGTCGCTGGCGGAACAGCTTCAGGACCACTCCCTGTTCCGGCTGTATCATGGGGTGGTGGTGGGCGCCTTCCGGGAGGACTCCGGCACGGTCTCCGCCCCCATCGGACGGCACCCGGCCGACCGCAAGCGCATGGCGGTTACGCCCGGCGGCCGGGAGGCCGTCACACACTGGCAGGTGGTGGACAGTCAAAACGGCCATTCTCACATCACCTGCCGACTGGAGACGGGGCGGACCCACCAAATCCGGGTGCATATGGCCCACCTGGGCCACCCCCTGCTGGGGGACACCGTGTACGGGAACAAAAAGCCCGTGCCGGGGCTGGCGGGGCAGTGTCTCCACGCCGCCCGGCTCACCTTTACCCACCCGTCCACCGGGGAGCGGATGACGGTGGAGGCCCCCCTGCCCGAGTGGTTCCAGGCGGTGTTGGGCCGTTACGGTTTGGAGTGAAAGGCTGAATGATTTATGATAGAAGCATAGTCTAAACGTTTCTTTTTTCGCTTCCTTTTTTCTTTTCAACGAAAAAAGGAAGGTCGCCGGCAGGCAATTGAAATAATCCTTCCGCTTTTGGGCAAACTAGCCTCAAAAACGGAAGGGGACTTTTTTATGCTCAACCACCGCAAGGCCGCCGTCATCGGCTGCGGCTTCGTAGGTTCCTCCATCGCGTTCAGCCTGATCCAGCGGGGCCTATTCAGTGAGCTGGTGCTCATCGACGCCAACCAGGACAAAGCCGTGGGCGAGGCCATGGACCTGAGCCACGGCCTGCCCTATATCGCCGCTATGGACGTACACGCCGGAAGCTACGACGACCTGTCCGACTGCGCCCTCATCGTGGTCACCGCCGGGGCCAACCAGAAGCCCGGCCAGACCCGTCTGGAGCTCATCGGCCAGAACGTCAATATTTTAAACTCCATCATCCCCCAGATCACCGCCCGGCCCTTCGAGGGCATTTTGCTCATCGTGTCCAACCCCGTGGACGTGCTCACCTACGCCGCGTTCCGTATCTCCGGCTATCCCGCCCACCGGGTCATGGGGTCCGGCACGGTGCTGGACTCCGCCCGGCTGCGCTACCTGCTGGGGGAGCACTTGGATGTGGACAGCCGTTCCATCCACGCCGTCATTGTGGGCGAGCACGGCGACAGCGAGCTGGCGGTGTGGAGCGGAGCCAACGTGTCCGGGGTGCCGCTGGACGACTTCTGCGCCATGCGGGGGCACACCAACCACCGGGAAGCGGAACAGCGTCTCTATGAGGACGTGCGGGACAGCGCTTATGAGATCATCAAGCGCAAGGGGGCCACGTACTACGGCATCGCCATGGCGGTGGCCCGGATCGCGGAGTGCGTCATGAAGGACGAGCGGGCGATTCTTCCCGTGTCGGTGGTGCTGGGGGGGCAGTATGGGCTGCGGGATTTGGCGCTGTCCATCCCGTCCATCGTGGGACGGCGGGGGGTGGAGCAGATCCTGGAGATCCCCCTGGCGGACAACGAGCGGGACGCGCTGAATTCCTCCGCGGCGCAGCTCCGGGAGGTCATCTCCGAGCTGGAGCTGCCGTAGGTTCGGGGAGAGAAGCGGGTCCCCGCTCTCTCGGTCCGGGCCAGTCCCCCCTTTATCTGTGCCTGAACCCCAGCGCACACGCGCGCCCAACCGCCGAAGCTGGCCCGGACGCTCGTTCGGAGGACCCGCTTCTCTCCCCGGCCCGCCCCGTGCGCACAATACGGCAGGAAAAGGCCCCCGGCTTTCGCCGGGGGCCGGGTTTGTTTAGTGATGTTCGCTGCTGTGATGACTGTCGCTGTGGTGGCTTTCGCTGTGATGCCCGCTGGACACGGGCATGGCGGAGGGCACGGGTTCCATATCCGGGTTCAGGATGGTGTACTTGCCCGCGTACTGTACGCCGTCGTGCTCATGGGGTTTCTCATTGGTACAGTCCGGGTGGGCGCACAGCAGGCCGGGGTTCTCATAATACACCCGCACCACCGCGCCGTCGATGTGGCAATGGTCGTAGGACACCTTGCAGATTTTGTCTTCGCACAGGTCGTAGAGGCCATCGGAGGTGCGCACGGCGCCGCCGGACACGCCGGGGTCGTTCTCTACCGTCTTATAGTCGTAGAACTGGGAGCCGATGCGCCCGACAACGCCGCCATCCGCCGACACCGGATTGCCGTTCTCGTCAAAGGCGGGAAACTTGACGGCGTAGTCGCTGATGGCCTGCGGCTCGTCAACGTAGCCGGTTGCCGCAGTATCCGGGCTGAAGGGGACCAGGTTGCCGTCCTCGTCCCTGTAGTACATACGGCTGACGCCCAGGCCGTAGCACGTGCCGTCCCCGGTCATGACTATTTTCACCTCGCCACGGCGGGCCTGCTCCAGCGTCTCCTCTGTGGCGGCCAGCCGCTGGTCGGCTTCCTCCTGGGTGATTTCGCCGTCGGCCACCTTTTTGGCCAACAGCTCCTTCATCATGGACAGGTCCACGTTGTCCGGGTCCACCACGGGAAGGTCGGACTGGATGCCCCTAGTCGCCTCAATGTCGGGGACGGAGACGATGCCGTCAAGGGTTTTGAACTCCAACGGGCCGTTGTAGGCGTCCTGGGTGGCGGCGTCCCGGCTGCGGTTCAGCTCGGCCGGGACATAGCTGACGGCAAGCTGCTCCTCCTCGGGCAGGGCGAGATACCAGTCCAGCCAGTCCAGGGTCTCCTGGGACAGTTCGGAACGGGAAAAGGTCTGGTCGTGGAATACAATGGTGTCGTCCGTTTTGGGCTCGCTGGCAAAGGCCGCGGTGACGGCCAGCACCAGCGTCAGGGTGAAGATCACCCCGATGATGGATATTTTCTTGAATTTCATAATCGATATGATCCTTTCCTCGGCCGCTTTCCGGCCGAACGTTTGGCAGAACGCGGGGCCGGAGCCCTGGGTTGCCAGGGTGACAAGAGCCTGGGCGTAGTCCGCCCGCCGCTCCGCGCCAAGCTTGTTCAGCGCCGCCCGGTCGCAGGACAGCTCCACATCCCGCCGCAGAAGGCGGGACATCAGCCACACCGCCGGGTTCCACCAGTAGATCGTCAGGGCCAGCGCCATGGCGTAGTGCCACAGGTTGTCCCGGCGGGCGGCATGGACCCCCTCGTGGGCCAGAACGCAGTCCAGCTCGACGCCGCCCAGACCGGGGGACAGCACCACTGTGGGGCGCACGGCCCCAAAGGTCAGCGGAGCGCCCTCCATGGGGCCCTCCCGCAGACGGGTGCATTTGGGCAGGGGCGCGTACCGGGGATCGTCCCGCCCCAGGGGGATGGCGCAGGACACCGCCCGGCGGGTGCGCCGCCAGCTCAGCGCATAGCGTACCGCCAGCGCCACACCTATCGCCGCCCACACCGCCAGAGCCGCCGTTTCCCAGGAAATAACCGGGCCGGGGGACTGGGGCGCGGGGGCGGGCGCGATGGGCGCGTAATTCGTGATGACGGGCATGGGCGCGGGCTGTTCTTCCCCGGCAAAGAGCCGGGACAGACCCCAGAAGGACAGCACGCTCTCCGGCGCGGCGGGGGTGAGCAGCCGGAACAGGCACGCCGCCCACAGGGCCAGCCGGGCCCCGGGGACCAGACGGTCCTTCAGCGCCCGGCGCAGAATGGCCACCACCAGGACCATCACCGTGCCATAGAGTGCGTTTTGGTATAACTGTGACATGAGACACACCTCATAACATCATTTCCGATTGAGAAGCACGTTTCGTGACCGTGCGGCAACGTAACGGGATTGCCGGCGGTGGTGGCGGTCTAACGCTCTTTTTGGTTCTCTTTCTCTCGAGAAAAAGAACCAATCAGCTCCCGAAGCTGGTCGGCCTCCGCCGGGGTCAGGTCGCGTTCGCTGAGAAAGGCGGAGAGAAATTGGGTGGCAGACCCGCCGAACAGCCGGCTGATGAGGCTGTCCGTCTCCTGCCGCTGAACCTCTTCCCGAGTAACCAGCGGAGTACACAGGAAGCCCGGATCGCTCCGGGATACAGCCCCCTTGTCAATGAGCTTCTTGATGACGGTGTAGGTGGTGTTCCGGTTCCAGCCCACGGCCGCCGCCAGCCGCTTGGCAAGCTCGCCCGCCGTCTGGGGACCGCCCTCCCACAAGGGCTCCATCACCTTTAGCTCAGAGTCGAATAGCTTTTCCATGGAATTTGACCTCCTCCTGCGTCTCTGGGAAAAACGCAAAATGACTATTGCAATAGTAAACCCCAATGGAATACTACTACAATAGTCATCCGGTGTCAAGGGGTTTTCAAAATATTTTCAAACGGCAGTTACGCGAACCAATAATAGACCCGCTCCGGCGTCTCCCGGCGCAGCTCTCCCCTGTTGGCCTCCGCCACCTTGCGGGACGCGGTGTTGTCCGGATGCACCGTTACCAGCAGCTCCTCCGTGATGCCCATGCGCCGGGCCTCTTGGATCATCAGCCCCAGCAGGGCCTTGCCATAGCCCCGGCCCCGCTTTGTGCCGTCCACGGCGTAGCCGATGTGGCCGCCGCCCTTCCGCAAAGCGTCGGTGAGACGGCAGCGAAGACAACTCAGGGCCACGGGAATGCCGTCATCCATCAGCCAAAAAGTGGTTGAGGGCACCCAGCCCTCCGGCAGTCCGACGCCGTCCGCCATCTCAACCCGGTGGGCCACCCAGTTGGGGAAATCTTCCCACGTCATCTGATAGCTGGCATCCAAAAACGGCGTGTCCGGAATGCGCTGGAGCATTTCGTATATATCCCGCCCGTCGGTGACGGCGGCCTTTTGTAGGTACAGCATGATTTTTACCTCCTAAAAAATAAAAGCGGACAGGGTTCAAGACCCTGTCCGCCGTTTTATTTGCCTTTTACTTCACGATTTCGCCGCGAGCCTTTTTCTCCTCGATCTCCCGGAGCGCGTCCTTATAGGACAGGTTCACCCGGCCCTTCTCGTCGATGTCGGTGACCTTCACCCAGATCATGTCGCCGATGTTGATCACGTCCTCCACCTTGGCCACCCGGTGGTTGGCCAGCTTGGAGATGTGGACCATGCCGTCCTTGCCGGGGGCCAGCTCCACAAAAGCGCCGAACTGGAGGATGCGCACCACCTTGCCGTAGTACAGCGCACCCACCTCGGGGACGAACACGATGGTGTCGATCATCTTCTTGGCGATGTTGCAGGACTCGGCGTTGGGGGAGGCGATGTGGATGGTGCCGTCCTCCTCGATGTCGATCTGCGCGCCGGACTCGGCGGTGATCTTCTGGATCACGGAACCGCCCTTGCCGATGACCTCGCGGATCTTGTCCGGGTCGATCTTCACGGTAATCATCTTGGGGGCGTGCTCGCTGACCTCAGCCCGGGGGGTGGAGATGCAGGGCAGCATGATCTCGTCCAGGATGGCGAAGCGGGCGTCCTTGGTGATGTCCAGCGCCTCCTGGATGATGGCGTGGGACAGGCCGTCGTTCTTGATGTCCATCTGGATGGCGGTGATGCCCTTCTTGGTGCCCGCCACCTTGAAGTCCATCTCGCCGTGGAAGTCCTCCACGCCCTGGATGTCGATGAAGGTGGTGAAGCCGCCGTCGTCGTCCTGAATCAGGCCGCAGGAGATGCCGGCCACGGGGGCGGAGATGGGCACGCCCGCGTCCATCAGGGCCAGAGTGGAGCCGCAGATGGAGCCTTGAGAGGTGGAGCCGTTGGAGCTCAGGACCTCAGACACCACGCGGATGGCGTAGGGGAATTCATCGGCGGAGGGGATAACCGGCTCCAGAGCGCGCTCGGCCAGGGCACCATGGCCCTTCTCCCGGCGGTTGGTGGAGCGGGCGGCCCGGGCCTCGCCGGTGGAGTAGGCGGGGAAGTTGTAGTGGTGCATATACCGCTTCTCCTCCTCATCCCAGATGGTGTCCAGCTTCTGGGAAGCGGAGAGGGTGTTCAGGGTGCAGATGGAGAGCACCTGGGTCTGACCGCGGGTGAACAGGCCCGAGCCGTGGACACGGGGCAGCACGCCCACCTGGGCGGCCAAGGGACGGATCTCGTTCCTGGCGCGGCCGTCCACCCGGTGGCCCTCCAGCAGCCAGGCCTTGACGATCTTCTTCTGGAACTTGTAGGTGATCTCCTCCAGGAACTGGTCCATATCGGGGTGGTCCTCGAGATACTTCTCGTGCCACTTCTCAATCATGGCGTTCCAGCGGTCCTCCCGGACGTTCTTGTCGTCGGTGTCCATGGCGGCGCGGGCCTCGTCCATGAAGTCGGCGGTGATCTTGTCGAACAGCTCCTGGTCGAAGTCGGCGTGCTCGTAGGCCATCTTTTCCTTGCCGATCTCGGCCACCATCTGATTGATGAGGGCCACCTGCTTCTGAATCTCCTCGTGGGCCTTGATGATGGCGTCGTACATGATGGCGTCGGGCAGTTCCTTGGCGCCGGCCTCGATCATGATGACCTTGCCGGCGGTGGCGGCCACGGTCAGGTCCAGGTCAGAGCGGTGCTTCTGCTCGGTGGTGGGGTTGTAGACCAGCCGGCCGTCCACATAGCCCATCTCCACACAGCCGATGGGGCCCGCCCAGGGGATGCAGGACACAGCCAGGCAGGCGGACACGCCGATCATGGCGGTGACCTCGGGAGAGCAGTCACGGTCCACGCTCATGACGGTGGCGGTACACACCACGTCGTTGCGGAAGTCGTAGGGGAACAGGGGACGGATGGAGCGGTCGATGACCCGGCTGGCCAGCACGGCGGGCAGAGAGGGCTGGCCCTCGCGGCGCATGAAGGAGCCGGGAATGCGGCCCACGGCGTACAGCTTCTCCTCAAAGTCCACGGACAGGGGGAAGAAGTCGATGCCGTCCCGGGGACGGGGGGAGACGGTGACGGCCACCAGCACGGTGGTCTCGCCGTAGGTCACCAGGGCGGAGGCGGTGGCCAGCTCGGCCACCTTGCCCATGTTGATGGTCAGAGGACGGCCGCACAGGTCCATGGACCAGGTGCGCTCGTTGGCGAATTGCTTATGGGTGATGACGGTTGACATTAGGGTGTTGCTCCTTTCACTTTGTGAATGACGCTGGAGCCGCGTTGTCACGCTCGGATTGGCCGCGCGGCCGGGTCGCTTTCGCTTCGATTCGGATAAAAAACAGATTTGCTGCGCAAATCCTGGTTTTTCATCCTCACTCCGCTCCAAGCACCCCTGCGCGGCTATCCTCGCGCTTCCTCTTAGCACTTGAACATAAGCCCCGGCTGTTGCCAGGACCCATGTTCAACTGCTAAAAGCGCGGCTCTTGGTGGATGGGACTATTTGCGGGCGTGCAGAACCTTGCGGACCTTGCAGGCACATAGGAAAACAAGGCCCCCGTCCAGGGCGAACAGGAGGAGGGAAATCCACGGCGTATGGCTGAGCGCGCCGATGCCTACGATCAGGAGGATGCCGAACACGGCGGCGAACACCAGTGTGGTGGCGGCCAGGATGAGGACACGCAGCCACCTGGGAAGGCGATGGTCGATGGAGGCCTCGATACCGCAGTTCAAAAAAACCTCTCCGATAGTTTCCGCCAAAACTTCCAGCAAAAATTCCATGGGTGTATCCCTCCTCATGGGACAAGGGCGGCGCGGTGACCCGCGCCGCCCCTGCTGAAACCTTACTTGCGGATGCCCAGCTTGGCGATGATGGCGCGGTAGCGCTCAATGTCCTTCTTCGCCAGGTAGTCCAGCAGCTTGCGGCGCTTGCCGATCATCTTGTACAGGCCGCGGCGGCTGTGGTTGTCGTGGATGTGCACCCGCAGGTGCTCGGTGAGCTCCTGAATGCGGGCGGTGAGAATGGCGATCTGCACCTCGGGGGAGCCGGTGTCGGTCTCGTGGGTGCGGTTGGCCTCGATCACGGAGGTCTTCTGGTCTTTGCGGATCATGGGAGGTTCCACCTTTCAAAAAATTCCCCTGCCGCCGGGTTGTGGGCGGGCAGAAGCCCCGCAAAAAGCGAGCTTTGTCCCAAAACTAAGCAGGCGGGCGGCGTCCCTTAGGACGTTCTGGCAAAGCATATCATAGTTTTGCCGGTTTGTAAAGAAAAATTTCCTGTTTTTCGGCTTTTTGATATCCTGTACAAGGCGGACGGGGCGGTAAGGCGCTACCTTATTATAAAATAGCCGGGAAAAACCGGGAGCCCCCCCGCGCGCGCCCCCTCCGGGCCGCCGTCACCTGGGGGCGGGATAGCCGAAGGTCACCGGCGTCACCCCGGGATGGAGGGCGGAGAAGGTGTAGCCCGCCCGCTGATACCCCTCGATGACGGCGGGCAGGGCGTCCACGGTGGTGCCACGGGCGGCGCTGTCGTGGCTGAGGACCACCACCAGGTCCCGGCCCACCCCCTTGAGGCAGTCGGCGGCGATGTCCCAGGCGGGCCGGGGGGTGGCGGTGGCGTCCTGGGCGGAGGCGTTCCAGTCGAAGTAGACAAACCCCCGGCGGGTCATCTCGGCGATGATCTCCTGGTACACCCCCCGGTCGTAGCCGTTGATGCTGCCGCCGGGGAAACGGTACACCGAGGGGTACACCCCGGTGACCTCGTAAATCCACTGGTACAGGCTGTTGAACTCATCCAGAAAGGATTCTACCGAGGCGTAGACCGTTTTGTAATCGTGGCTCCAACTGTGCATGGCCAGGGTGTGGCCGGCGGCCACGATGTTTTTCATCCGTTGCTGGTTGGCCGCGCTGGCGGCCGCGCTGCCGACCACAAAAAAGGTGGCCTTGACGCCGTAGCGGTCCAAAATTTCCAGCACCCGGTCGGTGTTGGCCGACGGGCCGTCGTCAAAGGTGAGGCAGCACACCTTGCCTCCGTCCACCGTCTCCCCGTCCCAGGCCGGGGCGTAGAAATCCGGGTAGAGCCCGGTGTATTCGGGCGCGGTGCCGTCCGGGGCGGCCACGGAATACTCCGCCAACAAGTCGATGGCCTCCCGGGCCTGGGCCAGTTCCTCCTCCTGCCGGGCCAGCTCCGCCTCGCGCTGATCGGCCAGGGCGCGCAGGTCCGCGGCCTCCTGGGCCAGCGCGGCGGCCCGGCGGTCCAGCTCCCCGGCGCGGGCCACCGCGGCCTGCCGCTGAAGGTACAGCATCACACAGGCGGTGGCCAGCGCGGCGGCCAGGGCCAGGACGATAAAAAACAGGGGCTTGAAAGCGGTGCGCGGGGGATTGGGCGCGGGTTTTTGCAGTTCGGTGAGGGTCGTGCCCCCGGACTGGTCCGGGGTGGTGGCGCGGTCGTCGGCGTGATCCATGAAACTTCTCTCCTGCTTTTGTCAGATAAAGTCAGTATAGGTCGAATACTGTCGAAAGTCAATGGGTAGTGCTACATTGTAAACCATCTGTAACCAGTGGTACTTTTCCGTTTCTGTTTTGTAATCTCTCCGCCGGAATTGGGCAAAAAAACAGCGCGCCGGAGGCGGTTCCGGCGCGCTGTGGGATTATATTGACTCCAAACCGTATTTGATCCGCCCATAATACCAACCGGTTATCCCGTCCTTCTTGACCAGACTGCCCCGCCGGGTTTCCCGCACCAGGGCCAGCACGTCCCCGGGGGACACAGGCAAGCGGTAGTCGGTGGCGTCCTCGGTGTGGGTTTTACCGTCCCGCCAGACGCGGACGAAGTCCCGGGGCAGCCATAGCTCCCGGCCCGAGGCGGGGTGGCGGATCAGGACGCAGTCCTCCTCCGTTCCCAGCTCCTCCACCACGCTGTCCGACCAACGGATATTCAGCGGGTCCTCCGACGGCTCCTGGCCGTCCAGGGCGGCGACGGCGGGCAAGCCGTCGTACCAGGTGTAATCCATGGCGTCTCCGTACACGTCCGGGATGAGCAGGGCGTTGAGCTGGCCGTCCAGCTTGAGCACACAGCCGCCGTCGATGGAGGCGATATGGCGGTCATAGTCGATGAGGGGCGCGGAGCACTGGATATGGGGATTGTACAGCGTCACCGGCCAGTGGCCCACCACCACCCACTTGCGGAAGCTGTGGCCCTGGCCCAGGAAGTCGTCGTTCTTCATGCAGTCGTAGGCGTTCAGCTCCTCCAGCCGGTCCTCCCGGGGCACGCCGCCGTGGACGAAAATGAAATTCCCCGCCTCCAGGATGTGGGGCAGGCTCAGCAAAAACTCCGTCTCCTCCGGGAAGCCGTCCAGCAGGGCGGCGCGCAGGGCGGGCAGGTCCTTGACACTCTGCGGGAAGGGGAGGCCGGCCTCCATGGCCATCTGGATCAGGACGGACCGCTCCCGCCAGAATTTCGACAGGATGGGCCACAGCTCCTGATCCACGTCGTCGTACTTCACCGGGGGGCCGAGCCGCCGGTTCATTTTGATGGAAAAGGCGTCGTCCCCGGGATCGCCGCCTTCCAGGAACATGTGGTCGATGTAGTCGCAGTTGCCGCACAGGGTGTAGACGGTGTGGGTCTTTTGCAGCGCCAGTACGTACCGCAGGGTGGCAAGGCTCTGCTCCCCCTTTTCCAGCAGGTCGCCCACGATGACCAGCACGTCCGATTGGGTAAACCGGACCTTGTCCAGGATGCCCTTGAGGAAAGGGAGATTGCCGTGGACGTCGCTGACGGCGACGACCCGGCGGCCCGGTTCGATCTCGGGCCGGATGATCCGGACGGGACGGGGCATGGGACAACCTCCTTTCAAAGAAGCGCGGAGCGTGACAACAGCGTTTTCTAACATTCTACCACAACAAACGGATCATTTCCAGCCCGTATATTATTTACAATTTCCTCTTTTTTCTGTCAGGGGGTTGTGATATACTGGTTCGAGTTAAATTGGGTTATTATAGGTTGCGGAGCCGTCGTGAGCAGCGCGGATGGAGCGAAGCGAGGGGAAAAGCCCAGGGGCCGAGAAGCGGCGCTGGGTTTTTCCCGGGTCGGAGCGAAGCCGCGCGTCGCGAACAGGCGAAGCACGACTACATGTTGTGATTGGCGATATACAATCAGAACAGAAAGGACACACAAGATATGGGCCTGATTTCAAAATTATTCGGCACCCGCTCCCAGCGGGAGGTCAAAGCCCTCACTGCCACGGTGGACAAGATCGAGGCGCTCAGCGACGAGTACCGCGCCCTCAGCGATCACGACCTGCGCGCCAAAACCGACGAGTTCAGGTCCCGCCTGGCCCAGGGGGAGACCCTGGACGATATCCTCCCCGAGGCCTTCGCCGCCTGCCGGGAGGCGGCGGACCGGGTGCTGGGGCTGCGCCCTTACCGGGTACAGCTCATCGGCGGCATCATCCTCCACCAGGGCCGCATCGCCGAGATGAAAACCGGTGAAGGCAAAACCCTTGTCGCCACCCTCCCCGCCTACCTTAACGGCCTGACCGGCCGGGGCGTTCACATCATCACCGTCAACGACTATTTGGCCAAGCGCGACTCGGAGTGGATGGGCAAGGTGTACAAATACCTGGGCCTCACCGTGGGCCTGGTGATCCACGGCGTGGACAAGTCGGAGAAGCAGCGGGCTTATGCCGCCGACATCACCTACGGCACCAACAACGAGTTCGGCTTCGACTACCTCCGGGACAACATGGCCATCTACTCCGGCGAACTGGTCCAGCGGGGCCACGCGTTCGCCATCGTGGACGAGGTGGACTCCATCCTGATCGACGAGGCCCGCACCCCCCTCATCATCTCCGGCCAGGGGGAGCAGTCCACCCAGCTCTACCAGTTGGCGGACAACTTCGCGGCCCGGCTGAAGTGCAAGCGGGTCAAGGCTGTGGACGCCAAGGAGGAAGAGGACACGTCGGACGACGCGGACTACGTCGTGGACGAGAAGGCCCGCACCGCCACCCTCACCTCCCAGGGCGTAGCCAAGGCCGAGCAGGCGTTCAATATCGAGAACCTGTCCGACCCGGAGAACACCACCCTGTCCCACCACATCAACCAGGCCATCAAGGCCCGGGGCGTGATGAAGCGGGACATCGACTACGTGGTGAAGGACGGCGAGGTCATCATCGTGGATGAGTTCACCGGGCGCCTCATGTACGGCCGCCGCTATAACGAGGGCCTGCATCAGGCCATCGAGGCCAAGGAGCACGTCACCGTGGCCCGGGAGTCCAAGACCCTGGCCACCATCACATTCCAGAACTACTTCCGCCTTTACGACAAGCTGTCCGGCATGACCGGCACCGCCATGACCGAGGAGGAGGAGTTCGGCACCATCTACAACCTGGACATTGTGGAAATCCCCACCAACCGCCCCCTGGCCCGAGTGGACCAGCCCGACATCGTCTATAAGACCAAGGAGGGCAAGTACCGGGCGGTGGTGGAGCAGATCCGCGCCTGCCATGAAAAGGGTCAACCCGTGCTGGTGGGCACCGTGTCCATCGAGATCTCCGAGCTGGTGAGCAAAATGCTCACCAGGGCGGGGGTCAAGCACAACGTTCTGAACGCAAAGAACCACGAGAAGGAAGCGGAGATCGTGGCCCAGGCGGGCAAATTCGGGGCGGTCACCGTGGCCACCAATATGGCGGGACGCGGCACCGACATCATGCTGGGCGGCAACGCCGAGTTTATGGCCAAGGCGGAGCTGCGCAAGAAGGGCATAAGCGACGAGCTGCTGGCCGAGGCCACCGGCCACGCCGAAACCGAAAACCAGGAAATCCTGGACGCCCGGCGGGACTTTGCCGAGGCGGAGGCCAGGTACAAGGAGGAGATCAAGGAGGAGGCCCAGCGGGTGCGGGCGGCGGGCGGCCTGTTCATCCTGGGCACCGAGCGCCACGAGTCCCGGCGCATCGACAACCAGCTCCGGGGCCGCGCGGGACGTCAGGGCGACCCCGGCGAGAGCCGCTTCTTCCTGTCCCTGGAGGACGATATCCTCCGGCTGTTCGGCTCCGAGCGCATCCAGGGCATGATGGAACGGCTGGGCGTGGACGACGACACCCCCCTGGATCAGAAGATGCTGTCCGGGGCCATTGAGAACGCCCAGAAACAGGTGGAGTCCCGGAACTTCCAGACCCGGAAAAACGTGCTGGAGTACGACGACGTGATGAACACCCAGCGGGAGGTCATCTACAAGCAGCGCCGCCAGGTGCTGGACGGCGAGGACATCCACGAGGCTATCGAGAACATGATGAGCGCTGCGGTCGGCGGCCTGGTGGCCGGCCACGCCGGGGAACAGACCCACCTCAGCGGCGAGGACTTCCAGGCAGCCACCGCCCACCTGGCCGGGTCGGTGTTCACCCCCAGGCAGTTGGAGCAGTTCCAGTCCGAGGCGGAGAGCGCCGCCCCGGACAAACTGTCCGAGGACATGCTGGCCGCCGCCCGTCAAAATTACGCCCAGCGGGAGCAGGTCATCGAACAGGCCATGGCCGGGCGCATGGAACCGGGCAAGTCCGCCATGCGGGAGCTGGAGCGGGTCATTTTGCTCCGGGTGGTGGACGAGTACTGGATGGACCACATCGACGCCATGACCGAGCTGCGCCAGGGCATCGGCCTGCGGGCCTACGGCCAGTCCGACCCGGTGGTGGAGTACAAGCGGGAAGGTTTCGACATGTTCGAGCAGATGATCGCCGCCATCCAGGAGGAGACGGTGCGGCGGCTGTTCACCGTCCGGATCAAGACCAACGAGGAGCTGAAGCGCGAGCGGGTGGCCAAAATCACCGGCCAGTCCGCCGGCAGCGACGGCACCGTGAAAAAGCAGCCCAAAAAAGTGGTCAAAATCGGCCGCAACGACCCCTGCCCCTGCGGAAGCGGGTTAAAGTGGAAGAAATGCACCTGTCCCGAGTACCATCAGCAGTAAAAAATTCTCGTCCCCTCGGAGAGCGGAGGGGGATATCCGGGGGGCGCTGTGTGCCGCCGGCACACGTCAGGCGCGACCGAACCGAAGGCATGGCGCCGGTCCCCCCCGGACGGCGCGGACATTTTCCGCAAAAAATGCCCGCGCCAAGGGAGAGCTTATGAATATTATCGAGCAGACCCGCAACGGCGTGACCTTTTTCTCCTCCGACGGCATCGACGCCGCGGCAGGCGTGGCCCACGGCTTTTCCACCCGGCTGGGCGGCGTGTCCCAGGGGATGTGGGAGTCGCTGAATCTTGGCGTGAGCCGGGGGGACGACCCCGACCACGTCCGGGAGAACTACCGCCGCTTCTTTTCCGCCATCGGTGTGGACGGCGGGAAAATCGCCATATCCAACCAGGTCCACGGCGGCGTGGTGCGCTGCGTCACCACCGCCGACCTGCGCGGCGACCCCTACGACAAGGTGAGCTATGAGGCGGACGGCCTGATGACCGACCTGCCCGGGGTGGCGCTGGTTATCTACTCCGCCGACTGTATCCCCATCCTGTTCTATGACCCTGTGCGCCGGGTGGCGGCCGCCGTCCACGCGGGCTGGCGGGGCACCGCCGCAGGCGTCGCCTCCGCCGCCGTGGAGCGGATGCAAGACGTGTATGGCTGCCGTCCCCGGGATATCCTGGCCGCCGTGGGCCCCGGCATCGGCCCCGACTGCTTCGAGACCCACGAGGACGTGCCCAACGCCATGACTGCCGCGCTGTCCACCGCCGTGCTGCGCCACATCAGAATCAAGGAAAACGGCAAGTTCGCCGTGGACCTGAAAAACATCAACGCCATGCGCCTGGAACAGGCCGGGCTGGACCCGGACCACATCGCCGTCAGCGACCTGTGTACCTCCTGCCATACCGAGATGTTCTGGAGTCACCGGAAGCTGGGCACCAACCGGGGCTCCATGGCCGCCGCCATTCAGTTGACATGAGGCGCGCCCTGGCCCTGCTGCCGGCGGTGTGCCTGTGCCTGGGGCTGTTCCTGACGGGGTGCGGGCAGGTGGAGGACCCGGAACCCTCCCTCTCGGACACCCCCTCCCCTGTTCCCACCCGTTGGTTGGAGACGGCGCGGTTCAGCCTGGGCTACGACCCCTCCGCCTCCCTCCACCCCATCTCCGGGGACAGCCAGGTCAATCAGGACCTGACGGGGCTGGTGTACCAGGGGCTGTATGAATTGGACAACACCTTCACCCCCCGGCCGGTGCTGGCCGCTTCCGGCGCGCCCGGCGAGGACGGGTACAGTTGGACCTTTACCATGGCGGCGGGAGCGGTGTTCTCCGACGGCACCCCCGTCACCGCCCAGCACGCCGCCGCGTCGCTGAACGCCGCCCGGAGCGCTCCGCTGTACGCCGCCCGGCTGGCGGGGGTCAGCGGGGTGTCGGCGGCGGACGACGAGACGCTGGTGGTCTACCTGTCCGCCCCCAACGGGGAGCTTCCCGCCCTGCTGGACGTGCCGGTGGTGCTGGAGCAGGAGGGGGCCGTGGCCCCCTTGGGGACGGGGTATTATCAATATGAGGCCGCCGGAGAGCGGCTGTACCTCCAGACCAACCCCCACCACGCCGGGGCGGCGGCCCTGCCCTACGCCACAATCCCGCTCACCCCGGTGTCCGGCGCCGACGAGCGCATCGCCGCCTTTGACAGCGGGGCCGTCACCGCCGTCACCACCGAGTTTTCCTCCGCCTACGCCTTGGGATACTCCAGCAGCTACGAGACCTGCGACTACCCCACCACCTCGTTGCTGTACGTGGGCTTCAAGGCCACGTCGGGGGCTTGCCAGACCGCCGCAGTGCGGCAGGCGTTCTCCAAAGCCTTTGACCGGGAGGACCTGGTGCAGGCGCAGTTCTCCGGCCACGGGGAGCCGGCCGGTTTGCCTATCTCCCCCGTCCACAGGGACTATGACGAGGAGGCCGCGGCCCTGCTGGGCTACGACCCCGAAGGGGCGGCGGAGCTGCTGGCCCAGGCGGGATATGAGCGCAACGAGGAGGACGGCCTGCTCTACCGCCGCCGCGCGCCGCTGGAGGTCACGCTGCTGGTGAACAGCGACAACGAGTCCCGGCAGGCCGTGGCGGGCGTGCTGGCCCAGGCCCTGCGGGGGCTGGGGGTAAGCGTTACCGTGAGCAGCTTGCCTTGGAACGATTACATTGCCGCGCTGGCCGCGGGGAAGTTCGACCTCTACCTGGGCGAAGTGCGCATGACAGGGGACTTCGACCCCTCTTCCCTGCTCACCGGACCGTTGAACTACGGCGGTTTTGAGAATTGGGCGCTCACCCAGGCCCTGGGGACCTGGAAATCCGCTCAGGGCGAGGAGCGGTCTCAGGCCGCCCGGGCGCTGTGGGAACAGTTCGCCCAGGACGCGCCCTTCGCCCCGCTGTGCTTCAAGCGGGGGTCGCTGCTGGTGCGGTGGGGGATGGTGTCCGACCTCCAGCCCACCCGGGCCAACCCCTTCTACCGCATGGAGGAGTGGAGCACCACCTCAAATCGTTAATTTTTGGGCTTCGGCCTGTTTGGCGGAGTGTTCGCCTAGAGAAGGAGAAATAAACCATGAAGCAGAGCAAAAACCAAGTGTTTCGCTGCTATGTCTACAAGCGCCCCGGCTTCGACGTGGAGGCACAAGGGCTGTGCCGCGACTTGCGGGAACAGCTTGGAATCGGGGGCCTGAGCGGGGTGACCATCCTGAACCGCTACGACGTGGAGGGCATCGGCGAGGCCGTCTATGAGCAGGCCAAGGGGACGGTGTTCTCCGAACCCCAGGTGGACGCGGTGTACGACGAGGACTTCCCTACCCCCCAGGGACCCCATACCCTGCTGGCGGTGGAGGCCCTGCCGGGGCAGTTCGACCAGCGGGCGGACTCCGCCGCCCAGTGCGTCCAGCTCATGACCGGCCAGGTCCGGCCCCTCGTCGCCTACGCCAAGGTGTACGTGCTGGAGGGGGCGCTGTCCCAGGCTGAGCTGGACCGGGTGAAGGGCTACCTCATCAACCCGGTGGAGAGCCGGGAGGCGTCCATGGACAAGCCGGACACCCTGGCGCGCAGCTATGCCACCCCCGATAAGGTGGCCGCCCTGGACGGCTTTACGGAGCTGGACGAGACGGAGCTGGCCGCTGAGCTGGACCGGCTGGGGCTGGCTATGGATTTGGACGATTTGAAGTTCCTGCAAGGCTACTTCCGGGACTGGGAGCGCCGGGACCCCACCATCACCGAGGTGCGGGTGGTGGATACCTACTGGTCCGACCACTGCCGCCACACCACCTTTTCCACCCATTTGAAGGGGATTCAAATCGACGACCCCCGGGTCAAGGCCGCCTATGAGCGCTACCTGGCCGCCCGGGTGGAGGTGTACGGCGAGGAGAAGGCGAAAAAGCGACCCCAGACCCTGATGGATATTGCCACGATTGGTACGAAAACGCTGAAAAAACGGGGCCTCCTGCCCGAGCTGGACGAGAGCGAGGAGATCAACGCCTGCTCCATCCACGTCCCCGCCGTGGTGGACGGCGAGGAGCAGGACTGGCTGCTCATGTTCAAAAACGAGACCCACAACCACCCCACCGAGATCGAGCCCTTCGGCGGCGCGGCCACCTGCATCGGCGGCTGCATCCGGGACCCCCTGTCCGGGCGGGCTTACGTCCACCAGGCCATGCGGGTCACCGGAGGCGGCGACCCCACCGTGCCGTTGAGCGACACCCTGGAGGGCAAGCTGCCCCAGCGGAAGATCGCCCAGACCGCCGCCGCGGGCTATTCCTCCTACGGCAACCAGATCGGCCTGGCCACGGGGCACGTGGCCGAGCTGTACCACCCCGGCTACATCGCCAAGCGGCTGGAGTGCGGCGCGGTGGTGGCCGCCGCCCCCGCCGGACATGTGCGCCGGGAGCGCCCCGCCCCCGGGGATGTGGTCATCCTGCTGGGCGGTCGCACGGGCCGGGACGGCATCGGCGGGGCCACCGGGTCCTCCAAGAGCCACAACAAAAAGTCGCTGGCCACCATGGCCAGCGAGGTGCAGAAGGGCAACGCCCCCGAGGAGCGCAAGCTTCAGCGGCTGTTCCGCAACGGGGACGTGACGCGGATGATTAAGCGGTGCAACGACTTCGGCGCGGGGGGCGTGTCCGTGGCCATCGGCGAGCTGGCCGACGGGCTGGAGATCGACCTGGACGCGGTGCGCAAAAAATACGACGGCCTGGACGGCACGGAGCTTGCCATCTCCGAAAGCCAGGAGCGCATGGCGGTGGTGGTCGCCGCCGAGGACGAGGAGCAGTTCATTGCCATGGCGGAGGCGGAAAACCTGGAGGCCTACCGGGTGGCCGTGGTCACGGAATCGCCCCGGATGGTCATGACCTGGAAGGGCCAGACCATCGCTGATTTGAGCCGGGAGTTTTTGAACACCAACGGCGCGGTGAAGCGGGCCAAGGTGTCTGTGCCGGAGCGAAATTACTCTGTGGTCGGGCACGATTTTTCCAACCTGCGGGAGATGGCGGCCAGTTTGAAATGCGCCTCCCGCCGGGGGCTGGTGGAGCGGTTTGACGGCTCCATCGGCGCGGGCTCGGTGCTCATGCCCTTTGGTGGCAAGACCCAGACCACCCCCGCCCAGGCCATGGCGGCGCTGCTGCCCACCATGCCCGGGGAGGAGACGGACCAGGCCAGCGTCATGGCCTATGGCTGCAACCCGGAGTGGCTGTCCGCTGACCCCTTTGCGGGGGCGCGGGCCAGCGTCACCCTCTCCCTGGCCAAGCTGGTGGCGGCGGGCGCGGATTACAAGGACGCTTATCTCACCCTCCAGGAGTTTTTCGAGAAGCTGAGAAACGAGCCGGAGCGCTGGGGCAAGCCCTTCTCGGCGCTGTTGGGAGCGTTGGACGCTCAGCTTTCCTATGGCTGCGCCGCCATCGGCGGCAAGGATTCCATGTCCGGCTCCTTCCTGGATATGGACGTGCCCCCCACCCTCATTTCTTTCGCCATCGCCCCCGTGAAGGCCGGGGACGTGCTCTCCCCCGAGTTCAAGGAGGCGGGGCGCCCGGTGTATGTGTTCGCGGGCAGTCAGAAGGATCAGACCGCTTGGGACGCCTTCCATAAGCTGGCTCAGGGCGGGAAGGTAAAGGCGGCTTGGGCGGTGGAGCACAGTGTGGCCGAGGGCCTGATGAAGATGTCCTTCGGCAACCGCATCGGTTTTACTGCCGACCCCGAGCTGGAACTGCTCTGGTACGCCCCCGCCCAGGGTTCCATCGTCGCCGAGCTGACGGAGGACGTGGATATTCCCAACACCGTCCGGCTAGGCGTTACCACGGAAGAGCCTGTTGTCACCCTTTATCACAACGGGGATCTGCCTCCCCAGCACCTCAAAGGCGAGGACTCCGCCCCCATCGACGAGCTGCTCAAACTCAACGAGCGGACCTTGGAGGAGGTCTACCCCACCCGGGCCGGCACCTCTGAGCCGGTGGAGACGATCACCTGGGAGCGGCGCTCCCCCGCCGTGTTCGACGGCGAGATTGCCCGGCCGAAGGTGGTCATCCCCGTGTTCCCCGGCACCAACTGCGAGTACGATTCCGTCCGGGCCTGCCTGCGGGCGGGGATGGACGCGGAGACCGTGGTGATCCGCAATCTGACCCCCGACGGGCTGGCCCAGTCCGCCCTGGAGCTGGAGCGGGCCATCAAAAAGGCCCAGATTGTGTTCCTGCCCGGCGGCTTCTCCGGCGGCGACGAGCCGGAGGGCTCCGCCAAGCTCATCGTGTCCTTTTTCCGCAATCCCCGCCTTACCGACGCGGTCCACGACCTCTTGAAGCACCGGGACGGCCTGATGCTGGGTATCTGCAACGGCTTCCAGGCGCTGCTGAAGCTGGGCCTGCTGCCCCGGGGCGAGATCACGCCGGTGGACGAGAACAGCCCCACCCTGACCTATAACCTGATCGGGCGGCACCAGAGCCGGTATGTCACCACCCGGGTGTGTTCGGTGAAGTCCCCCTGGATGCTGCTCAGCCATGTGGGCGACCTCCATGCCATCCCCGTGTCCCACGGAGAGGGCCGCTTTGTGGCCCCCCGGTCGGTGGCGGACCAGCTCGTCGCCAACGGGCAGGTGGCCACCCAGTACGTAGACGGGCATGGCGTGCCGTCTATGGACGTCTCTGTGAACCCAAACGGCTCCATGTGCGCCATTGAGGGCGTCTTCTCCCCCGATGGCCGGGTGTTCGGGAAAATGGGCCACTCCGAGCGGCGGGGTGAGTTCGTGGCGAAAAACATCCCAGGCGAAAAGCTCCAGCCGATTTTTGATTCCGGCGCGTTGTATTTCAGATAGAAGCGCGGAGCCGTCGAGAGCAGCGCGGATGGAGCGGAGCGAGGGCAAAAGCCCAGCCGCCGCGAAGCGGAGGCGGGTTTTGCCCGAGTCGGAGCGAAGCCGCGCGCCGCGAACAGGCGCAGCGTGACAACGAAGAAGCGCGGAGCCGTCGAGAGCAGCGCGGATGGAGCGGAGCGAGGGCAAAAGCC
>CANOYV010000009.1:0-68555 GCA_947571605.1 uncultured bacterium
CGGCATTGGTTTGCCGCTTCTGCTTATTGTTAGCTTTTTTGAAGGTTGCTATAGTATATACGAGCGGGAGAGAAAACGGTTATGCGAAAATCGAAAAAATCAGTCCCCATGAAGGGAGGGCAAATTCCCTCCCCTGTGGGGACCGTTCAAGTTGCTCGGGTTGCGGGGGCGGAATTCCCTCCTCCTGCGGGGACGACTCGAATAGGACGTACAAAAAGAATCAGGTTTTTGCCCGACCCGGTCTGAACTGTCCCCGCAGGAGGAGGGAATTCCGCCCCTACCTCCAGGCCCAGTTGTCCCCGTAGGGAAAGGATACTCCGCCCCTTGTTCCCGGCGTAAATTGTCCCGGCGGCTTACTGGATGCCCAGTTCCGCCAGCGCGCCCGTGAGGGTCCGCCACTGTTTCAGCCGCTCGCCGTATTGGGCCAGGCCGTGGTCGGTGAGGCGGTAGTATTTCCGAGCGGGGCCGTCGGACACCGCGCCCAGGTATTGCTCTGAGCAGCCGTCCTTGCAAAGCCCCCGGAGGAGGGCGTAAATGGCGCTCTCCTGGGTGTCTGGGAAGACGGCGTGGAGGCGGCGGAGCAGCTCGTAGCCGTACTGGTCCCCCTTGGAGAGCAGGTGGAGCAGGCACAGCTCGATGAGGTCCTTTTTCAGCATAGGGCCACCCCCGCGCCCACCAGGCCCGCGGCGGTGATGCCGGCGCACCGGAGCAGCATCTGCCGGAAGGCTTCCGCAGGGGGAACCTCCGTCCAGTCCAGGCTGTTCGTCCAGTACAGGACCAGCAGGGCGGTCAGTATGGCGGCTAGGGCCAGCACGTACACCGCCGCCCATCGGCGGTCCCCGGTCCGGGCCCTCACCAGCGCGAACACCCCCACCAGGGCGATGAGGGCGGAGCCGTCCGCCATGGCGACGCGCAGCAGGTAGTAGGACGCGGCCTGGGACGTGTTGGGGCCGATCCAGGGCTTGACCGTTCCCCACATGGCGAGGAAGCCCTCAAAATCCCGGGCACAAGCCCAGCAGAACCACAGCACCATGCCCAGAAAGGCCAGACACACCGCCAGCAGGATGGGGACGGCCTTCGAGAGCCGCGCCTCCTTCCGCCCCTGCCGGCGGAACCATACCAGGGCGGTCGCCGCGCCCAGGACGGCGATCACGGGGCCGATGGGGTGTTCGGTCCAAATGTGGAAGTACAGCAGCCAGAGCGGGAAGCCCAGCGCCGTGGGGCTGATGCCCAGGGTCAGGATGCAGGCGGCCATCACGAGGAACGCCGTCAGCCAGACGCGGTATGTTTCAGGCGGGGACACCAGCAGCTTGACCACCTTCTCGGGATCGCCCACGTCCCGGTACAATTCCTCCTCCGGACGGGGCGGGGTGTCGAACATGTCGCGGTAGTCGGAAATGACCTCCTCCGCCTCCTGGGGCGGGAGCCGCCAGCGGGCGGCCTTTTCCAGCCGGGCCATGTAGTCTTTTTTCATAGAGCGCTCCTTTCTCCGCATAGCCGCATTCAGCACAGGGAAAGCCCCGTGCCGATGAGGCCGGTGATTGTGATCTCAATACAGAGCTGCCGGGTGGCTAGGTGCCAGGTATCCGGCGCTGAGCTGACGTCCATGCTGGACAGCAGGGCCAGCACGGCGAATGACAGCATCATCGCCGACAGGCTGAGGAAATACACCGCCCGCCAGCGGCGGTCCCGGACGCGGGCCTTCACCAGGGCGGCGACGCCCAGGATCATCAGCGGGACGGCGGCGCACTCCAGCAGGAGCATGAGGAGGTTCCCACCCACATAGACGTCGCTCAGAGGCCACCAGAACCCAAAAGGAAGGTGGAAGATCGGATTTACCAGCGCGCCCTCGGGGTACAGGGTCAGTTGCCAGAATGTCCACCACACCAGACCCATGCCCGCCAGCAGCGCCGCCAGCGCGATGGGGACGGCGCGGGGGAGGGGGGCTTTCGGCTCTCCCGGACGGGGCCGGAACCAAACCAGGGACAGGATCAGCGCCAAAATCATGGCGGAGCGGAACAGGGGGACTTTTGGGATGAGGAACCCCTCGGACCAGAACAGGCCGTTCCAGACCACCGAAGGCCCAAGGGGGCTGACACCGGGGATAACAATGCACGCCGCCATCACGGCGAACTGCGCCAGCCAGGTCCGGTACTGCTTTTTGGGGGCCAGGGGCTTTACCACGTCCCGTGGTTTGCCCAGGTCCTGGAGCAGCTCGCTCTCCGACCGCCGGGGCGGGGCGTCTATGATGTCGCGGTAGTCAGCGACGACGTCGTCCGCCTCCCGGCGGGGAAGCATCCACCGGGCCCAGCGCTCCAGCCGGGTTATGTAATCTGGTTTCATGGGGCGGTTCTCCTTTCACTACTATATATTTTGCTACTGTATTTTTTGCTATTGCTAAAAATATAATAGCAGAGACGAAGAGCCTTGTCAAGGTGAAGAAGTCTAAAAGTTCCTTTTTCTTTTCAAAGAAAAAGGAAGCTGCCGGAGGCGTTACGCCCCCAGCAGCTTTTCCTTATTGAATTGAAAGGTGTAGAGCTGAAAGTACCGCCCCTTGAGGGCCAGCAGCTCCTGATGGGTGCCCTGTTCCAGAATCTCCCCGTGGGAGAGCACGATGATCTGGTCCGCGTGCTGGATGGTGGACAGGCGATGGGCCACGATGAGCATGGTGCCGATGTTCTTCATCTTTTCCAGGGAGTCCTGAATCAGCAGCTCCGTCTCGGTGTCGATGTTGGCGGTGGCCTCGTCCAGAATCATGACGGCGGGCTTGTGGAGGATGGTGCGCACGAAGCTCAAAAGCTGACGCTGTCCGGCGGAGAAGTTGCCGCCCCGTTCCCGGACCTCCTCGTCCAGCCCCTTCTCCAGCTTGCCGATGAAGGAGTCGGCGTTGACGTAGCGGCAGGCGTCCCAGATCTCGGCGTCGGTGAAGCCCTCCTCCCGGAGCACGATGTTGCTGCGGATGGTGCCGGAGAACAGGAACACATCCTGGAGCATCTGTCCGAAACGGCGGCGGAGGGAGGAAATCTTGATGCGCTTGATATCCACGCCGTCGATAAGAATTTGGCCCCTCTGGATGTCGTAGTTCCGGCAGATGAGGGACAGAATGGTGGTCTTGCCCGAGCCGGTGGCGCCCACAAAGGCGGCGGTCTGTCTGGCATCCACATGGAAGGACACGCCCTTGAGCACCCACTCGCCCGGCTCGTAGGCGAACCACACGTTCTGGAACTCGATCTCCCCCCGGATGTGGTCCAGCTCGATGGCGTCCGGCCCGTCCACCACCTCGGGGACCAGGTCGAACACGGAGAAAATTTTTTCCGCCGAGGCCAGGGCGGACTGGAGCTGGTTGAACTGCTCCGCCAGGGTCTGGATGGGGTTGAAAAACTTTTCAATATAGAGGTAGAAGGCCACCAGGGTTTCGCTGGTGATGACCTGACCCAGGAAGGCGGTGTCCCGGATATAGCCCTTGCCGCCTAGGTACAGCAGGCACAGCACCGAGGAGATGTAGAGCATGTACACCATGGGCCGGAAGATGCTGAACACGAAAATCTGGTTCTGCTTGGCCCGTTTCAGCTCCTCGCTCTTGGAGAAAAACTCATCCCGCTTGCGCTCCTCCTGGTTGAAAATCTGGGTGATTTTGATGCCGGACAGGTTTTCCGACAGGTAGGTGTTGATGTCGGTGGTGCGGTCCTTTACCACCCGGAATACTTTCCGGGTGAACTTGCGGAAGATGACGGTGAACAGTACCAGGAAGGGGGCGAAGCACAAAAACGCCAGGGTGAGGGACAGGTTCAGCGCCAACATAGCCGCCAGCACGCCCACTACCACAAACATGTTTTTTGCCATGGACACCAGGACATTGGTGAACATCTGGGAGATGGCGTTGGTGTCGTTGGCCACCCGGGTGACCAGCTTGCCCACGGGGATGCTGTTGAGTTGGTTGTGGGAAAGGCTCTCAATGTGGGTGAACAGGTCCTGCCGCAGGGCGGAGAGGATTTTCTGCCCTGTCTTTTGCAGGATGATGGACTGGACGTAGGTGCACACCAGGGCCACAATCAGGATGCCCGCGTACAGTGCCACCCAGCGCAGGAGGACCGGGGGCTCGAAGCGGTCCTTGATGAGCCCCTCCACCCGGCCCACGATGAGGGGGGCGGCCAGGTCGTAGGTGATGGACGCCAGCATGACCGCCAGCACCAGGGCGAACTGCTTTTGGTAGGGGACGGCATATTTTGCCAGCCGCCGGAAAATCTCGCGGTCGGGGATATGGCGGTCAAAGTCCGGGGCGGACTGATTGTTTTTCTCCCGCCGCCAGGCCAGGAGGAAGATCAAGGAAAACACACCGATAACGGCTCCTACAAAGAGGATGGGCAGATATTCGCGCATTGGATCAGGCATTGTGTTTAGATCCCTCCTCCTCCAGTTTTTGCAGCTCCACCATGCGGTGGTAAGCCGGGCAGTTGTCGTAAAGTTCCTGGTGGGCGCCGACGGCGGTGACCGTGCCGTCCTCCAGGAAGATGATGCGGTCCATCCGCTCGACGGTGGAGATTCGGTGGGCGATGAGGATGGTGGTGCGGCCCTGCCGGGTGCTTTTCAGGTTGTCCAGGATGGCCCGCTCCGTCTGGGTGTCCACGGCGGACACGGAGTCGTCCAGGATAAGGATGGGCGCGTCTTTGATGAGGGCCCGGGCGATGGAGATGCGCTGCTTCTGCCCGCCGGACACGGTAACGCCCCGCTCCCCCAGCACGGTGTCGTAGCCCAGGGGGAAGTTCCGCACGTCCCGGTCCACGTCGGACAGTCCGGAGGCGAACACCACCCGGTTCTGGTCCGGGCTGTTGTGGGTGAAATCAATATTCCGGGCGATGGTGTCGCTGAACAGGAAATTGTCCTGGGGCACGTAGGCCGCGGCCCGGCGCACGTCCCGGATGGGGACGGTGTTCACGTCGCGGCCGTCCACGAACAACGTGCCGTCGGGCACGTTGCAGGTGCGCAGGATCAGGTCCACCACCGTGGTCTTGCCCGAGCCGGTGCGGCCCACCAGGCCGATGTTCTCCCCGGCGCGGATGGAGAAGGACACGTCCCGCAGGGCGTCGTATTCTCCGTCGGGGTAGCGGAAGGTGAGGTGGCGGAATTCCACGTCTCCCCTCACCTCGCCCAGGGGCGTCACGTCCGGGCGGTCGGCCACGTTCCGGGGGGCGTCCAGCAGTCCGCCGATGCGCTTGAGGGAGGCTTTGCCCCGGCTGGTCATGTCGATCAGCTCCGAGACGGCCATGATGGGCCAGATGATGGCCTCAAAGTAGCCGATGAACTCCATCAGCTCCCCGGCGTTGAAGCTGCCCTTCCACACCAGATATCCTCCGTAGCCCAGGATGATACAGACCACCGACTCCACAAACAGGGTCACCAGAATGCGCAGCAGCACCGAGGCGCGGGTGAAGTCCACGTTGGCCTTCTCGTTCTCCACGTTGAGCTTCTGGAAGGCCATCAGTTCCTTGGCCTCCTTCACGAACGCCTTGATGACGGCGATGCCGGAAAAGCTCTCCTGGGAGAAGTCGGATAGCTTGGAGAACGCCGCCTGACGGATGTCCCATTTCTTCATCATGTATTTGCCCACCACCGCGCTGGACGCCAGCAGCAGCCCCATGGGGATCAGGGTCAGGGCGGTCATGAAGGGGTCCATCCGCCACATGTGGTGGATGGACAGCCCGCCCAGCAGCAGCGCGTCGAAGAACATCAGAAAGCCGGAGCCGTAGCAGTCCTGCACCGTCTCCAGGTCGTTGGTGAACAGGCTCATCAGGTTGCCCACCTTGTTCTCCTGGTAGAACTGCCGGTCCAGGTCCTTGGCGTGGTCGAACATCTCGTTGCGCAGGCCGGTCTCCACCTTGATGGCCGCGCCGAAAATGCACATGCGCCACAAAAAGCGGCCAACAACCATGGCCACCACGATCCATACCATGGGCAGGCAGATGCGGTCCAGCAGGAAGTCCATGTCGAAGGGGACGTTGGTCCCGTCCACCTCCACATAGCCCATGTTCATGCCGTTGATGACCTGCTGGTACAGGTTGGGGATGACGAGCTGCATGTAGTCCACCAGGACCAGCGCGGCCAGGCCCAGCAGAAGCCAGGGCGCGTATTTGAGGTAATACTTGTTGATGTGTTTTCCGAAGATCACGCTGCGATTCCCTCTCTTTCCCGTTGAGAAGTCCTTACAGTGTACCACACTCCGTACGGCGCGTCCATAGTGATATTGACGGTTTGGAGGGAATTTTCGGAACAGGGATAAAAGGGACCGCAGGCTCGGCTGATTTGCCATTGAACCGTAGCTGTGGTATGATATCAGCAATCACCGCGCATAAGCGCGGCGGCCCGCTTTGCGGTTTGCCGCTATGGCATCATCACGGAAACAAAAAATGGGAGGAATGAGCATGGATTACCGGATCATTGACTGGGAGAGCTACCCGCGCAAGGCGCATTTTGAGTATTTTAACGCCATGGCGGACCCTTACGCCGGGGTGACAGCGGAGGTGGACGTGACCCGGTTTCTGGAATTATGCCGGGTGCGGGCGCTGCCCTTTTTCCTCAGCTTCCTGTACTGCGCCGGACGGGCGGCCAACGCCGTGCCGGAGCTGCGCCGGCGGATCGTGGACGGCAGGCCGGTGGAATTTGTGTCCTGCGACACCTCCCACACGGTGATGCGGGCGGACGGGACTTACAGCTACTGCCGGTTGGACTGCATGCAGCCCTTCGCCGGCTACCTGCCCGCCGCCCGGGCCCTCCAGGAGAAGGCCAGGGCCGACGGGGATCTGGACGATGGGGAGGACGGGCTGAGCCTGTTCTTTGTGTCCACCCTGCCGTGGATTTCGTACACCGCCATCCGGCAGCCCGTGCCCTCCCCGGCGGACAGCAACCCGCGCATTACCTGGGGGCGGTACGTAGAGCGGGGGGAGCGGATGGTCATGCCCGTCACCCTGCTGGTCAACCACGCCCTGGCGGACGGGGTACACATCGCGGCATTCTACGCCGCGTTGGAGGAGGAGATGACGGCATTTGAGACCGAGGGCGGATAAGGGGCGCTCCTGACCGCCGGGACGTCCCTCTCCTGCGGTTTTCAGCAAATGCGCGGCCTGTAAGGGTATAGCGGAGGCCGGAGCTGGAAATCATTGGATGGAAGGGAGGCGGTCCGTCCATGGCAAAGCGAAGGGAAGCGCCGCAGGCGCATAAGGAGCGGGAGCTGGCCTGCCGCCTCTGGCTGGCCTATTATAACCGGGTGCTGTATGAGCGGGGGCTCATCACCCGGCGGGACCGGGACCGGATGGCGCTGAAGATCGACGGCTGGCCGGGGCCGGCCCCCCGGGCGGAGCAAGGGCTGTGAAGTTTTCCCAGGCCTTGCTTTTTTCGTTTGGGATGATATAATGGGTAACAGAACATGATTTTACGAAACTTTAAGGAGGGAGCGCCATGGACCTGCACACCATCCGCCGGGAGCTGCGCACCCGGGCCGTCTACGACGTGCCCTTGCGGGTGACCTACTACGCCCGGGTGTCCTCCGAGAGCGACGAACAGCTCAACTCCCTGGGCAACCAGATCTCATACTATGAGGACCTGATCCGGAAAAACAAATCCTGGACCTTTGTCCCCGGCTATATCGACGAGGGCCTGTCCGGCATCTCCACCAAAAAGCGGGAAAACTTCAACCGCATGATCGACGACGCCGGGGCGGACAAGTTCGACCTGGTGATTACCAAAGAGATTTCCCGCTTCGCCCGCAACACGCTGGACTCCATCCGGTATACCCGCCAACTGCTGGGCTGCGGGGTGGGGGTGTTCTTCCAGAACGACAACATCAATACCTTCGACGAGGACAGCGAGCTGCGCCTGTCCATCATGTCGTCCATCGCCCAGGACGAGCTGCGCAAGCTGTCCAGCCGGGTGAAGTTCGGCCACCAGCAGGCCATCAAACAGAGTGTGGTGCTGGGCAACGACCGCATCTTCGGCTACCGCAAGGAGAACAAGCGGCTGGCCGTGGACGAGGGGCAGGCCGCCATGGTGCGGGAGCTGTTTGAGCTGTACGCCACCGGCGGGTATTCCATGAAGCAGATTGAAACCATTTTTTGGGACAAGGGCTACCGCAATTTGAACGGCAACAAGATCGCCCATTCCACCATGTCCAATATGATCGCCAATCCCAAGTATAAGGGCTGGTACGTGGGCAACAAGGTGCGGGTGGTGGACATGTTCACCAAGAAGCAGAAATTCCTCCCCCCGGAGGAATGGGTGATGTTCAGGGACGAGACGGGGGAGATCGTTCCCGCCATCGTGTCCGAGGAGCTGTGGGAGCAGGCAAACGCCGTGCTCCGCCGCCGCAGCGAGGACGTGAAGGCCCGCCAGGGCATCTGCAACCACGACAACCTGCTGACGGGAAAGCTGTTTTGCACCCGCTGCGGCGCGCCCTATTACCGCCGGGAGTCCAAGGACCGCCAGGGGAATAAAAACAGCAAATGGGTGTGCTCCGGCAAAATCAAGGCGGGGGCGGATTCGTGCCCCTCCTTCGCCATCTATGAGGAGGAGTTGAAGCCGCTGCTGTTCGACGTGTTTAAGGAGACAAAGGCGGACGCGGACGCCATGGTGGAGGAGTACGTGCGGATGTACCGGGAGCTGTCCGGCAACGGGGAGCTGCCCCGCCGGGTTGAAGAGCACAAGAGGGCGGTGGAGCTGGCCCAGCGCAAAAAGGCCAAGCTGCTGGAGTACAACGTGACGGGCCGGATCAGCGACGCGGACTTCCTGTCCATGACCGCCGGGTGCAATGCCGAGATCGAGGCGGCGGAGCAGGCCGTCCGGGAGCTGGAGGAACAACTGGAGTCCAGCGAGGACTTCCACCGGCACATCGAGGACATCCGCCGCACGTTGAAATCCGCCCAGGAGGACGCGGCCCACGGCCTCGTCAGTAAGGAATTTGTGGACCGGTACATCGACAAAATCTACGTCACCCCGGAGGAGGGGGGCGCGCTGCGGCTGGACGTGAAGATTTTCACGGGGGAGACCACCCAGAGGCATTTGGAGAAGCTCCAGCGTCGTACGGGCCACATGTTCAAGAAGATGATCGAGGCCTACGAGAACGGCCTGAAGTAAGGATTCCCCACAAGGACCGAAATAACCGGCGGAGCCGTCCCCAAACGGGGGCGGCTCCGCCATTTTTCCTGAACGCGGCCTTGCCAAAAAGTGCCGGATGTGTTACAGTTAAAAAGATAGTTCAAGCTTTCGATTCGCGCATATTTAAAAATTGAGGTGAGAGCGATGTCTGACTGTTCCCAGCTTTTGACCGCTTTGAAAAACGGGGGCCATGACAAGGCCCTGTCCGCCCTTTACGCTCTGGACGGCGCCCCCCGGAGACTGGACGAGGCCCGGGCCCGGGCTGTCCGTACGGTGGAGGCGTTTGCCGCTGCGTTCGGCGATGCCCCGAACGCAGCGCTGTTCAGCGGTCCCGGCCGCACCGAGATCGGGGGCAACCACACCGACCACCAGCACGGCCGGGTGCTGTGCGGCAGCGTGGATCTGGACATGCTGGCCTGCGCCGCCCCCAACGGCACGCGGCTGGTGCGCATCCGGTCCGAGGGCTATCCCGCGCTGGAGATTTCCCTGGACGACCTGACGCCAAAAAAGGAGGAGGAGAACACCTCCGCCGCCCTGGTGCGGGGGGTGGCGGCCAAAATTGCCGAGCTGGGCTATCCTCTGTCCGGCTTCGACGCCTGCGCCAATTCCACGGTGCTGTCCGGTTCCGGGCTGTCCTCCTCCGCCGCCTATGAGACGCTGGTGGGTAATATCTTTAACCATTGCTGCTGCGGGGACAAGCTGGACCCCGTCTCCATCGCCAAAATCGGCCAATACGCCGAGAATGTCCATTTTGGCAAGCTCAGCGGGCTGATGGACCAGATGGGCTCGTCGGTGGGCGCCTGCGTGGCCATTGACTTTAAGGACCCTGCTGATCCGGTGGTGGAGCGGGTGGACTATGATTTCAGCCGGTCCGGCCATGCCCTGTGCATCGTGGATACCGGCTCCGACCACAGCGCCAAGCACCTGACGGAGGATTATTCCGATATCACACGGGAAATGTGTTCTGTTGCGGCCCATTTTGGTAAGAAGGTGCTGCGGGAGGTGCCTCAGCAGGATTTCCGCGCCGCCATTCCCGTCCTGCGGAAGGAGTGCGGCGACCGGGCGGTGCTCCGGGCCATGCACTTCTATGAGGACGACCAGCGGGCGGCCCAAGAGGCCCAGGCGTTGAAGGACGGAGACTTTGACCGCTTCCTGCTCATCGTGAACGAATCCGGCCTGTCCTCCTCGCTCCACCTGCAAAATACCTGGTCCACCGCCGACCCGAAGCAGCAGGCCATCCCCATGGCGCTGGCCGTGGGGCGGGAGCTGCTGGAGGGGACCGGAGCAATTCGAGTCCACGGCGGCGGCTTCGCGGGCACCATCCAGGCGTTTGTGCCCAACGAAAAGCTGGACGGCTTCAAGGCGGGCATGGAGGCCCTGCTGGGGGAAGGCAAGTGCCACATCCTCCACATCCGTCCCCAGGGCGGCTGTGTGGTGGCGGAATGAGGAAGGGAGCGAATTGTTATGGTTGACAACGCTGTTTCCAAGCTGGCCGCGTATGCCCTGCAAACGGGCCTGATCCAGCCCTGTGAGAAGGACTGGGCGGTGAACGCCATCCTGGATGTCCTGAAAATCGACAGTTACACCGACCCCGGCCAGGACTGGGGCCGGGTGGAGCTGGCCCCGGTGCTGGAGGAGCTGCTGGACGACGCCTATGCCCGCGGCGTGCTGGCGGAAAATTCGGTGGTCTACCGCGACCTGTTTGACACCGAGCTTATGGGGCGGCTGACGCCCCGGCCCGCCCAGGTCATTGAGAAATTCCAGGCGCTGTACCGGGAGGACCCTCAAAAGGCCACCGACTGGTATTATGAGTTCAGCCAGGACACCAACTACATCCGCCGTGAGCGCATCGCGAAGGACATCCAATGGAAGGCGGCCACGCCCTACGGCGAGCTGGACGTGACCATCAATCTGTCCAAGCCGGAGAAGGACCCCAAGGCCATTGCGGCGGCGAAAAACCTCCCGGCCTCCGCCTATCCCCGGTGTCTGCTGTGCGTGGAAAATGAGGGCTACGCGGGACGGGTGAACCACCCCGCGCGGCAGAACCACCGCATCGTGCCCATCACCATCAATGGGTCTCCCTGGTTCCTGCAATATTCCCCTTACGTCTACTACAACGAGCACTGCATCTGCTTCAACAGCCGGCACGTGCCCATGAAGATCGACCGGGCCTGCTTCGGCAAGCTGCTGGACTTTGTGCGGCAGTTCCCCCACTACTTCGTGGGCTCCAACGCGGACCTGCCCATCGTGGGCGGCTCCATCCTGGCCCACGACCACTTCCAGGGCGGGCGGTACGAGTTTGCCATGGCCAAGGCCCCGGTGGAGACACCCTTCGCCTTCCCCGGCTTTGAGGACGTGGAGGCGGGCATTGTGAAGTGGCCCATGTCGGTGGTGCGCATTGCCTCTGAAAAGGCGGAGCGCCTCATCGACCTGGCGGACAAAATCCTCACCGCCTGGCGGGGTTACACCGACGAGAGCGCCTTCATCTTTGCAGAGACCGGCGGCGAACCCCACAACACCATCACCCCCATTGCCCGGAAGCGGGGGGGCAAGTTCGAGCTGGACTTGGTGTTGCGCAACAACATCACCACCGAGGAGCACCCTCTGGGCGTGTACCACCCCCATGCGGAGCTGCACCACATCAAGAAGGAGAACATCGGCCTCATCGAGGTGATGGGGCTGGCGGTGCTCCCGGCGCGGCTGAAGGAGGAACTCACTGCCGTAGCGGACGCGTTGGCCAATGGAACAGACCTTCGCGGCCATGAGCTGACGGAAAAACACGCCGACTGGGCGGAGAACTTCGCGCCCAAGAGCCCGGTGAGCAGAGAAGCGGCGTTGGACCTGGTGAAGCGGGAGACGGGCAAGGTGTTTGCGAAGGTGTTGGAGCACTGCGGCGTCTATGATCGCACGCCGGAGGGCAAGGAGCAGTTTTTGAACTTCCTGAACACCATCCAGTAAACGAACAAAAGGGCCGTGGACGAAACTGTCCACGGCCCTTTGTTGCGTTCCGGTCAGTTGTACTTGGCGATGATGGCGTCCCGCTCCTGGGCGTGGGTCTGGGACCAGGTGTTCCAGTCCTGCCCCGCAGCGGCGGCGGTCCGGCCCAGCTCTACCATCAGGGCGGGAAGGTCCTGCTCCAGGACCGTGGCGGCAAGCTCGCCGAAGCGGGCCTTACCCACCCCGTCGCTGCCGCCCAGGAACAGGCGGAAGGCGGGCTGGGGGACCTTATCCACCGGCTTTACCCCACCCTGGAGGCCGATGGCCCCCGCCTGGTGGGCGGCGCAGCTGGACGGACAGCCGGACACGCAGATCCGGGGCAGGGCGCCGTCTGGCAGGTCCGCCGCCCGGACGGCGTCCACCATGGCCCGGAGGGCGGACTGGCTGTCCCGCACGCCCTGCTGGCACACGGACGCGCCGATGCAGGCGGTGCTGTACTCAAACTGGGTCCGGGCCCCGTCAGTGGTGGCCTCCAGAACCTTAGCCGCCTCTGCGGCGGTGAGGTTGACGACATACAGTGTCTCGTCGGGGGCGAGCCGAAGCTCCGTCTGAGGCATATCCTTCAACAGATCATAGAGCTGGCGAGGCTTTTCCACCGGCAGCAGGCCGCCGATGGGGTGGTACTTCACCGCGTACAGCCCCGGCTGCTTCTGGGGGATGGCCCGGGGGTCGGTGATCTCGCCGTCCCCGGCCTTGTCCACCGGGGCGGGGGAGAGGGCCAGGTCCAATCCGCCCAGCTCCTTGACCTTGGCAAAGTTGGCTAGCCAGACATCCCGGAGGCCGTCGGCCCCCAGGGCGTCCTGCATGTGGCGGGTGCGGGCCTTGACCCGGTTGTCATAGTTGCCGTGTTGACAGAAGGTGTCGATCATGGCCCGGACGGCGTACAGCACATCCCCGGCGGGGAGGTCCTCCCGAACCAATACGCCCATGGCGGGGTTCAGCGCCCCCAGCCCCCCCGCGATGCGCAGGGCGAAGGTTTTCCCGTCCGGGTTGGCCTGGAAGCCCATGTCCCGGAAGGCGGTGTGCACGCAGTCGTCCACGCCGTTGGAGAAGGCCACCTTCAATTTCCGGGGCATGTGGATGTCCCGGCAGATGGACAGCAGGTAGGTCCCCACCGCCTGGGCCCAGGGGGCCGCGTCCAGATACTCCCCGGGCTGGACGCCGGACAGGGGGCTGCACATCACGTTCCGGGGGTTGTCCCCGCCGCCGCCCTTGGTGTAGATCTCGCAGCCGATGGCGTCCTCCATGATAACGGGCACCTGGCGGGGGGCCAGGTCGTGGAGCTGGACGGTCTGGCAGGTGGTGAGCTTGAGCCTTTGCACCTGCTCCCGCTCGATGATATCGGCGAGAAATTGTAACTGCTCCAGGTTCATGCGCCCGGCGGTGATGCGCAGGCGGAGCATATGCTTGCCGTCCTCCCGCTGAGCGTAGGAACCCAGGCTGCCGGAGATGCCCTTGTAGGCCTTCCGGTCCAGCTCACCCCGGTCGAAGGCGGCGATGGCGTCTTTCAAACGGTCGATCTCCTGGTGGAACGTATGGGTCCATTCATTCATGATGTTTGCGCAGCCTTTCCTTAGTCGTCGCCAAAGCTGATGCCCAGCAGACGGGCCTCGGCAATGATATCGGATTTGGGGTCGATGGTCTTGAGCTTGCCCGCCACGTCCTTCAGGGGCACGGAGGTAATGACGCGGTCGCGAATGGACACCATGTTGCCGAATTCGCCCTTGGCGATCATCTGCGCGGCGGTGGCGCCCAGCCGGGAGGACAGGACGCGGTCGTAGGCGCAGGGGTTGCCGCCCCGCTGCATGTGGCCGGGGACGGTGACGCGCACTTCCTTGCCGGTTTTTTTGAGGATCTTGTCAGCGATGGCGTAGGAGACGGAGGGGTACTTTTCCAAAACCTCCTCCATGTGCTTTTTGTACTCCTTTTTGGACATTTCAGCCTCTTTTTTGGAGATGGCGCCCTCCGCCACGGCCAGAATGGTGAAGCCGTTGCCCGAGGCGGCGCGTTGCTTGATCTTGGCAATGACCGAGTCGATGTCGTAAGGAATTTCAGGGATCAGGATAATGTCCGCGCCGCCGGCAATCCCTGCGTTGAGGGTGAGCCAGCCTGCCTTGTGGCCCATGATCTCCACCATGAACACCCGGTTGTGGGAGGCGGCGGTGGTGTGGATGCAGTCGATGACGTTGGTGGCGATGTCCACGGCGCTCTGGAAGCCGAAGGTCATGTCGGTGCCCCACAGGTCGTTGTCGATGGTCTTGGGCAGGCCGATGACGTTCAGCCCCTCCTCGCTAAGAAGGTTGGCGGTTTTCTGGCTGCCGTTGCCGCCCAGCACCACCAGGCAATCCAACCGCAGGCGGCGGTAGGTGTACTTCATGGCCTCCACCTTGTCCAGGCCGTTGGGGTCCGGCTCCCGCATCAGCTTGAAGGGCTGGCGGCTGGAACCCAGGAAGGTGCCGCCCCGGGTGAGCAGGCCGGTGAAGTCCACAGGGGTCAGCTTCTGGTAGTCCTCGTACATCAGGCCCTTGTAGCCGTCGATGAAGCCGACAATCTCGACCTCGTTGCCGTAGATGTTGTACAGACCCTTGGCCACGCCGCGCATGGTGGCGTTGAGCGCCTGGCAGTCTCCTCCGCTGGTGAGCATTCCGATGCGTTTCATAAACTTCGCTCCTTTTCAAATGTTTGATGGATTTGAAATTTCGCTAGCCGTTCCGGCTGGGAAAACAAAACTGAAAACAGGATGCGCTGTTACCGGCCCAATATGCGCCGGAGGAAGCCGGAGGGCTGTTTGGCGCCCTTGGGCTGCTGGGCCTTGGGTACGGCGGCGGGCAGTTTTTTGGGGGCCGGGGCCGCCTTGCCCGAAGGCTTCTGGGGGCCGGCGGGGGCCGTCTTGGCGGCGGGCAATTTTTTAGCGGGTCGGGCAGCGTGGGCCTGCGGAGCCGGCGGCCGCCCGGGCAGGGCCCACGCGCCGCTGTACGCCTGCCCGCAGAAAAACTCCTGGGAGTTGAAGGGCTCGCCCTCCCGGCGGCGGTACGCGCCGTCCGGCTGTTGCACCCGGCCCTTGGCGGTGTCGCGGAGCTGGTCATGGAACATCTGCTCCAGGTGGGCGCGCAGGTCGCTGTCATAGACGGGGACTGCCACCTCCACCCGGCGGGTGGTGTTGCGGGTCATGAAATCGGCGGAGGAGATATATACGCGGCGGCGCTCCCCCTGGCCGAAGAGATAGATGCGGGCGTGCTCCAGATACCTGCCCACAATGCTGGACACGTGGATGTTGTCCGTCATGCCGGGCACGCCGCCCACCAGGCAGCAGATGCCCCGGACCACCAGGTCGATTTTCACCCCGGCCTGGGACGCCTCAATGAGCTTGTCGATGAGCAGCTTGTCGGTGAGGCCGTTGAGCTTGAAGCCCAGATAGGCGGGATGGCCCTGCCCGGCCTGGGCGATCTCCTCGTCGATCAGGGCGACGGCCTTATCCCGCAGGCAGGCGGGGGCCACCATGAGATGGCGGCTCTTCTCCACCACCTCGCCGATGGACAGGCAGTTGAACACCTGGGCCGCCTCCGCCCCGATCTCGGGGGAGGCGGTCATGAGGGCATAGTCGGTGTATAGCCGCACGGTGTCCTCGTTGTAATTTCCGGTGCCGATCTGGGTGGTATACTCCACCTGTTCGCCGTGCATCCGGGTAATGAGCAGCAGCTTGGAGTGGACCTTCAGCCCGTCCAGGCCATAGATCACCCGGCAGCCCGCCCGCTCCAGCACCCGGGACCAGCCGATGTTGTTCTCCTCATCGAACCGGGCCCGCAGCTCCACCAGGGCCACGACCTCCTTGCCGTTCTCTGCGGCGTCCACCAGAGCCTCCACGATTTTGCTGTTGTGGGCCACCCGGTAGAGGGTCATCTTGATGGACACCACCTCCGGGTCCTGTCCCGCCTCCTGGAGCAGACGCAGCAGGGGCCGGATGCTCTCGTAGGGATAGGTGAGCATAACGTCCCGCTTCCGAATCTGTTCGGTCATGGGAACCAGGGGGTCCACGTTGGGGGAGTTCTGGGGCACCCGGCGGGGATAGAACAGCTCCGTCCTGTCCCGCAGCATGTCCCGCAGCGTCCCCATAAAGGTCAGGTCCAGGGGGATGCCGCTGGCGAACAGGTGCTTTTTGGACAGGTTCAGGCAGCGGCACAGGCCGTCCCGGACCACGTCGGTGAGCTTGCCCTGGTAGTCCAGCTTGACCGGACGCAGGCGCTTGCGGCGGCGGATCATTTTCTCCATGGTGCGGCGGTATTCCTCGGACAGCATGTCGTCCACCTGGTCGGAGGAGTCGTCCACATGGATGTCCGCGCTGCGTACCAGGCGGATAAGCACCGTGTCCTCCACCTTGTAGTGGACAAACAGCTTGGGCAGGAAGTTGGCGATGAGCTCCTCCACCAGCACAAAGCGTCGGTCCTCCCCGGGCAGGGGGACCAGGCGGCGGAGAACGCCCTCCCCGCAGGGGACGATGCCCATGCGCTCGCCGCCGTTCTTTGTTTTGAGCATGGCCACGGCGTATATCTCTTTATTTTTCAGGAAGGGGAAAGGCTGCTTGCGTCCGATGATCTGGGGGGACAGCAGGGGCAGCACGTTGGAGGTAAAATATTTTTCCAGGAAGGACTGGGCTTTGTCGGGCAGGGCGCCGAAGCGGCAGATTTCCACCCCCTGGGCGGACAGCTCGGCCAGCAGCTCTTTGCAGATCCGGTCCCGCGTCCCCAACAGCTCCCGGGTCTTATCCAGCACGGCGGCGGTCTGCTCCGCGCTGGTCATGCCGGTTTTGTCGTCGGTGGCGGTGAGCTTGGCCGTGTCCAGGAGCGTGCCCACCCGGACCATGTAGAACTCATCCAGATTGCTCTGGAAGATGGCGGCGAAGTTCAGCCGTTCGCACAGGGGATTGGCGGGGTCCTCCGCCTCCTCCAGCACGCGCTGGTTGAATTGAAGCCAGGAGAGCTCCCGGTTGACGTAGCATGGGTTGGCGCCGGGCGCGGACGCCACAGCCTGCTCTTTCATAGTGGAACACGCCTCCTTGTTTTCTCTGTGATTCAGGGCCAGAGCTGTTCGGGGTACAGTCCCTGGGCCGTCATCCCGGCGATGGCGCCGGATACGGCGGGCTTATCCTCCTTGTAGGTGACGCCGTACCACTTGTCCCCCGAGGACAGGGCCCGCACGGTGACCTCGCCTTGGTCGATCAGTTGCCCCACCAGGGTGGGCAGGAGATACTCCGCCTTCATGGGGTTTTCTGCCAGCGCCTGGTCCAGGAAATCGGGGAACCGCCGCCGGGCCCGGTCTAACAGGGAAGGGGTGAAGCCCCAGAAGTTCATGGACACCATGGTGTCCCCGGGCAGCTCGGTCCAGGTATTCCCCTCGTCCTCGGTGAACCGGGGGGGCGGGCCCTTCTCGATACGGGTGCGCTCCACGATGCCGGTGAGGTAGCCGTCCGCCCCCACCCGGCACACTCCCCGGGCCACGTGGCCGTAGTCGGTGACGGTGTTCTCCAGGCGGTAGGCCACCATGGCGTACTCGTCCCCGTCAGGGTGGGCGCACAGGTAGTCGTAAATGGTCTGGAACGCCGACCGGCCATAGTAGTCGTCGGCGTTGATAATGGCGAAGGGGCCGTCGATGAGGGGCTGGGCGGCCAGCGCAGCCTGGGCGGTGCCCCAGGGCTTGGTGCGGCCTTGTGGGATGGAATACCCATCCGGCAGGTCGTCCATGCGCTGGAAAGCGTACCGCACGTCCATATGCCGCGCCACACGGGAGCCGATGCGCTCCTTAAAATCCGCCTCGATCTCGTGCTTGATGACAAAAATCACCGTCTCGAAGCCCGCCCGGCGGGCGTCATAGATCGAGTAGTCCAAAATGACCTGGTCGTGGCTGCCCACGGGGTCCATCTGCTTACAACCGCCGTAGCGGCTGCCCATGCCCGCGGCCATGATGACGAGGACCGGCTTCTTCATGGAAAGAACCTCCTTCAAAGGGGCGCGCACGCCCCGGTCAGATGGTGAATTGTACCACGCAGAACGCGGCATATACTGCCAGCAAAACGATGCCCTGAATGCGGCTGAGCCGTCCCCGCTTGAGGGCGGGGAGGGTGAGGAAGGCCATAACAAAGAACATCACCGGGATGTCCATGACCAAGGAGGCGTTATGGCCCGCGATGGTGGAATTTTGAGGGATTTCAAAGGGGGCCAGGGCCACCGACACGCCGGACACCAGCACCAGATTGAACAGGTTGGCGCCGACGACGTTGCCCAGGGACAGCGCCCCGTGGCCCTTGGCCAGGGAGGTGACGGCGGTGACCAGCTCGGGCAGGGAGGTGCCCAGGGCCACGAAGGTGAGGGCGATCACCGATTCGGGCACACCCAGAGCCTGGGCGATTTTGGTGCCGTTGTCCACCAGCAGGTTGGCGCCCACGGCGATCAGGGCGGCGCCGACGACAATCATTCCGATATCCTTCCCGGTGGAGCCCTCTTCGGCCTGGGACTCGGGGTGGGAGCGGGGTTTGGAGCCGGCGTCCGTTTTCATCTGCCACACCGTGGCGGCCATATACGCCACGAACATGGACAGGAGGATGAAGCCGGTAACCCGGCTGAAATACCCGGTGGTATAGGCCACGCCGGCGTAAATGGCGGCGGCGGTGAAGAAAAAGGCCACCGGCAGGCGCAGGGACTTGGGGTCCACCTTGCCGGGGCGGACGGCCACGGTGATGGCGGCGATGAGGGCGGTGTTGCAGATGACGGAGCCGATGGCGTTTCCGTAGGCGATCTCGCCGTGTCCGCTGACGGCGGAGGTGGTGGACACCATCACCTCGGGCAGGGTGGTGCCGATGGACACCACCGTGGCGCCGATGAGCAGCTCGGGCAGGCGGAACCGCCGGGCGATCCCGGTGGCGCCGTCCACGAACCAGTCGCCCCCCTTGATGAGAAAGACCAAGCCCACAGCAAATAAAAGAACCGCTTCAATCATTGGAATTACCTCCCAGGACTCCGGTTATGTTTTGCCGGAGCCAGGTTCTCGAAGTATACGGGCATATCAAACCAGCTATAGTTTAACTGTTTCTCCCCTGGTTTGTCAATGGCTGTGTGGGGGAATCGGGGGGATATCATGGGGAATATTTTGAAGGGCGGAGCCCCGGCAGGGGGGACGGGGTGGGACGGAAATGAACCGCTCCGGATGGTGAAAACTCACAATTGCGCGGGTTTTCTAGCCGCTTTTTTGGAGAAGCGGGAATTGACAAAAGCCGCCGGCGCGTATATGATATTTTGAAAATCAAAATATTTGAGCATCAAAGTACTTGAAAGGAATTGATGGATATGGTACGCATCATCACCGACGGCACCAGCGACATGAGCCTCCAGCGGGGGGCGGAGCTGAACGTTGACGTTATCCCCATGCGGGTATTTTTTGGCGAGGAGAGTTTCCGGGACGGGGTGGACATCACCCGGGAGGAGTTTTTTGCCCGCCTTGCTTCCAGCCGGGAGCTGCCCACCACCTCCCAGCTCAATCCCGACGATTTCCTGGAGCTGTTCCAGAAGTACGCAGACCAGGGAGACCAGATCGTGGGCATTTTCGTGTCGGCGGAGCTGAGCGGCACCTGCCAGTCCGCCTGTATCGCCCGGGATATGGTGGAGGGCGGAGAGATACACATCGTGGACTCCCGCACCGCTACCTTCGCCCTGGCTCTGCTGGTGGAGGAGGCGGCCCGGCTGCGGGATCGGGGACTGTCTGCCGCCGATGTCGCCGCCGGTGTGGAGGAGCTGGCCCGGCGCACCAGGCTGCTGGCCATCGTGGACACTCTGACCTACCTGAAACGGGGCGGACGTATCTCCGCGGCCACCGCCGCCGTGGGTGGACTGCTGGGCATCAAGCCCATCGTGGGGGTGGACGGCCGCGGGACGGTGGAGGCCCTGGGCAAGGCCAGGTCCATGGCCTCCGGCCTGGAGTGGATCGCCCGGCGGATCCAAAAGGAGCCTGCGGACCCGGACCATCCGGTGGGCTACGGCCACTCCAACTCCCCCGAGCGGGTGCCCGTGTGCATGGAGGCGCTGAAGGACGTGCTGCCCCAGGACCGGCCCCCGGTGATGGGTTCCATCGGCGCGGTGATCGGCACCCATGTGGGCCCCGGTGCGGTTGGTGTGGCGTACATCGCGGCGGAGTAAGGAGCGCGCCATGGAAAACGACCGCTATCAAAAAGAGTTGAACGCCTTTTTGGTGGAGGCGTTCAACGACGTTCTGAAAACGGAGGAACTCTACGTGGCTAAGAGCTACGCCGATCTGTCCGTACGGGAGATGCACCTCATCGAGGAGGTGTGCCGCGCAGTGGACCAGGGGCGGGACAACCGCTCCTCCGCCATCGCTGCCGCCCAGCGCGTGACGGCGGGCACCCTTACCGTGGCGGTGAACCAGTTGGAGGTCAAGGGCTATCTGGAGCGGGTGCGGGACGGCAGCGATAAGCGCTCCGTCCGACTGCGCCCCACGGAGAAGGGCCGGGAGGCCGACCGCCGCCACAGCGATTTTCACCGGGAGCTGGTGGAGGCCGCCGTGCAGGCGCTGACCGAAGAGGAGAGGTCGGCGCTGGTCTGCGGTCTGCGGGGCGTCTCTGCCTTGATCCGGAAGAAATACCTGGAATAAGACGCAAAGAACCGGGGCCTTTGGCCCCGGTTCTTCTTTTGAGGATGGAGGATAGAATGAAAAAGAAAGGATATCTCTTGCAAGAAATAGAATAAAGGAAAGTCGTTACGAAAGTTCAAGCCAAACTGTTACAAAAGTATTAAATGTTCCGCGCTAGATTTTTGCAGCGGGCTCCGCCTCCAGCTCCACGGCCAGGCCGTTGACCTCCACGCCGTCCCCGGCGGGGATGAGGATGTACTTGCGGCCCTCCAGCACCCGGGCCTCCACCTGGCCGCTGAGCTCCGGTTTGACGGTGATGGTGATCTCCCCGGCCTTGATCTGGAAGCGCTTGCTGTCGATGAGGTTGGCCGGGTCCATAGCGGCGTCCTCCCCCAGCCGCTGGCCGCAGTAGTCCTGGAAGGCGGACACCCGCTCCTCCTCAATGCCGCACTCCCGCAGCATCCCGCCCACGTCTTTCGCCGTGACGGTGAGGGGGTCCGGGTTCTGGCTCTCCTTGTGCAGCTCCATCCGCTCCCGCATCTGCTCGTGGACGGCCTGGACCAGCTCCATGCTGCATTCCACCCCCAGCGCGTCGGACAGGGCGGACTCGAACGCCTCCTTCTGTTCCGGGGCGGACAGGGGGGGCTGGACGCCGAATACCCCTTCGATGAACTCGCCGTGGAGAAGCTCCGGCTTGTGGGCGTAGTACAGGGCGTTGTACAGGTTGGCGCACCGGTCGTCGAAGGCGGGGAAGAGGAAGCCGATCTCCGGGGGGGCGGCGAGCTGCCCGGCGGTTTTCATGTGCAGCACGTTGTCCGCAGGGATATAGCCCAGTCCCGGCCTGCCCTCCCGCATAGGACAGAGGGCGCACACCAGATAGGAGTATACGGTGTCGGAGGAGTCGTCCAGCAAATCATCGTTCTTGGAGCGGAAGGGCACGTCGTAGGTGTCGTGGGCCAGCAGGATGAGGAAGTTCTCCTCCCCCATGTCCACGTTCTGAATGACGGTCTCATAGAATTGGCGGCGCAGGTCCTTATCCTTCAGCTTGCAGTCCCGCAGGTCCCGCAGCAGCTTGTGCTCCACGCCCTCGGCCACCTGCTGGGTGGTGAAGCCCACGTCGATGAGGTTGCGGCCCAGAGAGCCGGACAGGGCTTTTTTCAGCAGCCCCAGGCAGCCCTCGGCATCGTCCTCGCTGAGCAGGGCCAGGGACTGGTCGATCTCGGCGATGATCTCTTTTGTCGCGCCCACGTAGCAGCCGTAAATATGGCTGATGGCGTTTTTATTGGGGCGGAAGCGGCGGCGCAGCTCGCTCAGCTCTTTCGTATTCATGGGATATCCCTCGCTTGTTGTAAATTGCCCGCCGATGGGGCGGTAAAAATATCATATCACAATTCAGGAGCGTTGTCACGCCTGGATTGAAGCCGTGGCCGGGCCCGCTTCCTGTTGCAATTTTTCCCGGCTTACGATATAATACCTTCAACTGTTTGACGCAGCAGTTTTGTGGGCGGGCTCCGCCCCGGAGAGAAGGAGGTATTACCATGGAATTTGATCGCGCGCAGGCCAAGCGCAGTGTGAGGCAGGCCATGCGGATGACCCGGCCCCGGCCCATGCTGGTGACGTTGCTGTTTACGTTGATGGCGTCCATGAGCACCGGTGTCCTCAACGGCGTACTTGGTATGGCGCTCACCGGGGGCGCCGGGGATTTTTCCGGTCTGCTGGTGAATTACATGTATCGGGGCTATGAGATAGAGGAGGCCATGGAGCGGGCGATGCTGGAGATGGTCAGCCGTGGCCCGGGGTTCATTTTCGGCATGGTGGTAGGCGGCATGGTGCTGTCCGCTGTTGTCGCCCTGTGGCAGGGGCTGCTGAACGTGGGATATACGGGCTATGCCCTGTCCATGTCCCGGGGGGAGAACCCGCCCCTGGAGCGGCTGTTCTGCTCCTTTCCCATCGTTGTCCCGGCGCTGATTACCCGGATTCTCACGGGGGTATTTATCTTCCTGTGGTCGCTGCTGCTGAGCGTGGGCTGGTTTGTACTGGCCGTCGGGGCGATGCTGGTGAGTGTGGCCATTGGCCTTGAGATACTGATGGTCCTGTTTCTGCTGGCGTTGATGGTGGCGCTCTGGCTGGGCATCGTCTGGGTTGAGCTGCGATATGCCCTGGTGGACTATGTGCTGCTGGACAAGGGCCTGTCCGGCATGGACGCCATCCGGGAGAGCAAGCGCCTGATGAAGGGCAGGATGAAGGACGCGTTTCTGCTCCAGTTGTCCTTTATCGGCTGGTATCTCCTGCTGATTGTGATGATCTACATCGGATTTTTCCTGGCCCTGTTCCCGCTTATATTACAGATGAGCATAGGCGGCGGTGCCGGAGGGGTGGTGGTGTCCGTCCTGATGATGCTGGGCATCGGAGGGCTGACGCTGGTGGGCTTCATCGCCCTGTCCGTATGGCTGCGGCCCTACACCACCGGGTGCATGGCCCGGTTCTATGACTGGGCCGACGGCCGGGCGGCCGGGCGGATCAGCGGTCCGGGCTTTGGCCCGGGTCCGGGCTCCGGCGGCTGGGGACAGCCCACCGGCTACACCTGGACCACCGGCCCCACCTCGGGGATTGGGAGCGGCGGCCCCGCCATTGGCGGCGGAACCGGGACCGGCGGCGGCAACGGCAGCGGGGGCTCCGCGCCCCGGCCGCCCAAGCCGCCCCAGGACGATCCCTGGGACTGAGCGGCGCCCCAAAGGCGGAGGCGGTTTTCTGCCCCCGCCGTCTCATAGTAAAAGGAGAGATAAACCATGGATAAATTGCAAATGAAGACCCCCCTGGTGGAGATGGACGGCGACGAAATGACCCGCATCCTCTGGCAGCAGATTAAGGAGGAGCTGCTGGAGCCGTATATCGACCTCAAGACCGAGTATTACGACCTGGGCCTGCCCGAGCGGGAGCGCACCGGCGACCAGGTGACCATTGACGCGGCGGAAGCGAATAAGAAGTACGGCGTGGCGGTGAAGTGCGCCACCATCACCCCCAACGCCCAGCGGGTGGAGGAGTATAAGCTGTCCCAGATGTGGAAGTCCCCCAACGGCACCATCCGGGCGATTCTGGACGGCACCGTGTTCCGCGCCCCCATTATGGTGAAGGGCCTGAATCCGGTGGTGAAGAACTGGGAGCAGCCCATCACCATCGCCCGCCACGCCTTTGGGGACGTGTACAAGGCGGCAGAGTACAAAGTGCCTGGCCCCGGCACGGCGGAGCTGGTGTTCACCGGCGCGGACGGGAAGGAGATCCGCCAGCCTATTCATCAGTTCGACGGCCCCGGCGTGCTCCAGGGGCAGTTTAACGTGAACCAATCCATTACCTCGTTCGCCCACTCCTGCTTCCAGTTCGCCCTGGACACCAAGCAGGATTTGTGGTTTTCCACCAAGGACACCATCTCCAAGCAGTACGACCACACCTTCAAGGATATCTTCAACCAGGTATACGAAGCGGAATATCGGGAGAAATTTGAACAGGCGGGCATCACCTACTTCTACACCCTGATCGACGATGCGGTGGCCCGGGTCATCCGCTCCAAGGGCGGCTTCATTTGGGCCTGCAAGAACTACGACGGCGATGTGATGAGCGACATGGTGTCCACCGCCTTCGGCTCTTTGGCGATGATGACCTCCGTGCTGGTGTCCCCCGACGGCAATTACGAGTACGAGGCCGCCCACGGCACTGTCACCCAGCACTACTACCGACACTTGAAGGGAGAGCAGGTGTCCACCAACCCCATGGCCACCCTGTTTGCCTGGACGGGCGCCCTGGCCAAGCGGGGCGAGCTGGACGCTCTGCCCGAGCTGACCACCTTTGCCCGGAAGCTGGAGCAGGCCGCCATCGACACCATTGAGAGCGGCGTGATGACCGGCGACCTGGTGGGCCTGTGGGAGGGGGAGGCCAAGGCCCAGAAGGTGACGGGGCTGGAATTCCTCCGGGCCATCCGCTCCCGGTTGTGAGGTTGTTCCTTTTTCTTTCAAGAAAAAGGAACCGAAAAAGAACTTTTAGTCCGCCTCCACCGTAGGCAAATGACAACCTGATGCGACGGTGACGAAACGGGAACTTCTAGGAGGATATATATGATTTATTTTTTAACCAGCAGTTCATGTTTACCCGACTCCCCGTCGCTGAACCCGGCTAACGGCTTTGCGGACGAGCTGCGGCGTGCCCTGCCCACAACCTGCCGCGCCCTGTTCATCGCCTCCGACCCGGACGATGACGCCAAGCTCCGTCGGTTTGCGGAGGCTATGGAGTACGGCTTTGCTGGAATCGGTATCCGGTTTTCGGAGCTCTCCCTGTTGTTCCGGGAAACCCAGGACGAGTGCGGTTATCTGCTCGCCCACTCCGACGTGGTCTTCCTGTGCGGCGGCCACGTCCCTACGCAGAACCGCTTTTTCCAGGAGATCGCCCTGCGGGAAAAGCTCAGAGGCTGGGACGGCGTTCTCGTGGGCGTCAGCGCGGGCAGCATGAATGCCGCCGATCTGGTGTACGCCCAGCCGGAGGAACCGGGGGAGGCCGTTGACCCGGAGTACCGGCGGTTCCTGCCGGGGCTTGGGCTGACCAAGCGCATGACTATCCCGCATTACAATCAGGATAAGGACTGGATGCTGGACGGTATGCGCCTCTATGAGGACATCACCTATTCCGACAGCATGGGCCATCAGTTTTACGTCCTGGTGGACGGCAGCTACATCTTGGGCCGGGACGGCAGGGAGGAGCTGCGAGGGGAGGCGTACCTCATTGAGGACGGCTCCATCCGGCAGATCAGCCGGGAAAATGAAACAATCATACTGTGAAAAAGACCCTGGGGCCGTTTGGCGGCCCCAGGGTCTCAAATTTTGTCCACTTCCCTGGTAAAAACATTGTATTCTTCCACACTGGCGCACTGCCGGCCGTCAAATGCAAAGTGAACGATCCACGGCATGAGGGGACGGATGCGCTCAAACTCCGTAAGGGCGAACGTGGGCCGGAAATGGTGTATGATGGTGGACAGCGCCGTCCCGTGGGAACCGATCGCCACTGTCTTGTCCGCAAACTGTTCCAAGACTTCGCGCAGCGCCCGGAGGTTTCGCTCCTGTGCCTCCCGCAAGGACTCGCCGTCGGACAGCTTGTAGTCGAAATCTGCCCACTGGCGGCGGGTAAAGCCGTCAAAGTCCTCGATCCACGCGCTGTCCACCTTCCGTTCCCGGAAATCTTCTCTGGTCACAACGATCAGCCCAAGCTCCTCTGCAAGCGGGGCCACGGTGTCTACCGCCCGCCGGTAGGGACTGGACAGCACTGCGGTTACCCCCTTGTCCTGGAGGTAGTCTGTAACCAGTGTCCGGTCCGCCAATCCCTTGGGCGACAGCTCGCGGGAAAAATCGTCGTGGTTTTCAAAATTTGGCTGTGCATGGCGGACAAAGTATATATGAGTCACAACGGCTTGCTCCCAAGGGGCTGGGCAAACGCCCGGGCCCTTCTATTTTAGTCGGTGGCAATATTCAGCGCCTCCCCGTCAGCGGATAAGCTGACCACGGAGATGGGGTCGGCGTAGCGCTGGATCAGCTTGGCGGCGATGGGGTCCTCCAGGTCCTTCTGAATCTGGCGGCGCAGGTTCCTTGCCCCGTAGGCGGCGGAGTAGGACTTCTTCACCAGGTAGTCCAGCACGGAGTCGTCATAGGAGAAGGCGATGTTTTTCTCCTTCATAACGGCGTCCAGCTCGGACAGCATAATCCGGGCAATGGCCTTGAAGTTGTCCTCGGTGAGCTGGTTGAAGTAGACGATCTCGTCCACCCGGTTGATGAATTCGGGCCGCAGGAAGGCCTCCAGCCCCTTCATGGCCTTCTCCTTGCCAAGCTGGTTGGCGGAGCGGTCAAAGCCCATGGAGCCGCCCTTGATGTCGCTGCCTGCGTTGGAGGTCATGACGATGACGGTGTTCTCAAAGTTGACCACCTTGCCGTGGGCGTCGGAGATGTGGCCGTCGTCCAGGATTTGCAGCAGTACGTTGAGCACGTCGGGATGGGCCTTTTCGATCTCGTCAAAGAGCACCACGGTATAGGGCTTCCGGCGGATTTTCTCGGTGAGCTGCCCCGCGTCGTCGTAGCCGACATATCCCGGGGGGGAGCCGATGATCCGGGACACGGAGTGTTTTTCCATAAATTCACTCATGTCCAGCCGGATCAGGGATTCCGGCGAGGAGAACAGGTCGGCGGCGAGCTGCTTGACCAACTCCGTCTTGCCCACGCCGGTGGAGCCCACGAAAATGAAGCTTACCGGCTTGTGCTTGGCGGAGATGCCCACCCGGCCCCGGCGGATGGCGTTGGATACCGCGTCCACCGCGTCGTCCTGGCCCACGATGTGGGCCCTCAGCCGTTCATCCAGCTTGGCCAGCCGCTCGAACTCCTGCTCCTGGATGGAGGAGGCGGGGATTTTGGTCCACAGCTCGATGACCCTGGCCAAGTGCGCCGCGGTCAGCGGGGGATCGCCCTTGGCGGCGATAGCGTCCCGCTCTCCGGTAAGCTGGGCCTGACGGCTTTTCAGCTCGGCCAGGCGCTGGTATGCCTTGTCGTTGGCGGCGGCCTGCACCGCCTGCTTTTCGGCGGAGATGGTGGAAATTTTATCCTGGAGCTCGGCGATCTGCTTCCTGCGGTCCTTCTGGCGCTCGTGGAAGGCGGGATCGTCCCGGTTGGGAGCCTCGGCATCGTCCCGGCTCACCGCCATCTCCAGGGTGTCCCGCTGGCGCTGGAGCTTCTGCTCCTGCTTTTGCAGCTCCTGGAGCTTGGGGTCGTTCTGTCCGCCGGTGGAGGCCAGCACCACTTCCATCTCCTTGGCGTAATCGGCCAGCTCCTTGCCGATCTCAGCCAGCCGTGCCAAGTCCTTGTTGTGGAGGTTTACGTCGGAGGAGGCCTCGTCAATAAGGTCGATGGCCTTGTCGGGCAGGTAGCGGTCGGTGATGTACCGCTCGCTCATGGTCACCGCCTGACGGCAGATGTCCGGGCTGATGACCACATGGTGGAAGGACTCGTAATAGGGCGCGATACCCTTGAGGATTTCAACGGAGTCGTCGATGGAGGGCTCCTCTACAATGACGGGTTGGAACCGGCGCTCCAGGGCGGAATCCTTCTCGATGTACTTGCGGTACTCGGTGAGGGTGGTGGCGCCGATGACCTGAATCTCGCCCCGGCTCAGGGCGGGCTTGAGGATGTTGGCGGCGTTCATGGAGCCCTCCGCATCCCCCGCGCCCACGATGGAGTGGACCTCGTCGATGACCAGGATGATGTTGCCCAGCTTCTTCACCTCGTCGATGAGGCCCTTCATGCGGCTCTCGAACTGGCCGCGGAACTGGGTGCCCGCCACCAGCGCGGTCAGGTCCAGCAGGTAGACCTCTTTGTCCAGCAGCTTATAGGGCACATCCCGGTTGTAAATGCGCTGGGCCAGCCCCTCGGCGATGGCGGTTTTGCCCACGCCGGGGTCGCCGATGAGGCAGGGGTTGTTTTTCTGCCGCCGGTTCAGAATCTGGATGGTCCGCTCAATCTCGTTGGAGCGCCCCACGATGCGGTCCAGCTTGCCCTCGTGGGCCTTACGAGTCAGGGAGATGCAGTAGTTCTCCAAAAATTTCCGCTTCTGCCCCTGGTTTCGCTCCGTCTTAGCGGCGGTTTTGTCCTCTTTGGCGGCCCCGCCCCGCTGGATGGGGTCCCGGTCGGGGGCGCTGTCCGACTGGCTGCCGAACAGCTTGTTCAGGAAGGGGAAGGTGGCGGTGCGGCCCTCGTCCTCCTCGTCCTCCTCGCTGTCGTCGGAGGTAGAGGCCAAGCCGTCGGGTTCCTCCGCGCCGCCAAAGGCGGACATCATCTCGGTGGAGATGGACTCCAGGTCCTCATCGGAGATGCCCATCTTTTTCATCATGTCGTCTACCGGTTTGATGCCCAGCTCCCGGGCGCATTTCAGGCACAAGCCTTCGTTTCTGGTCTCGCTGCCCTCGATCTTGGTTATGAAGATCACCGCTACGTTTTTTTTGCAGCGGGTACATAGAGTAGGACGCATTGTGTCGCTCCTTTCAGGGAGAAGTCATTCTCACGCTTATATTTGCAGTTTGCAGTACCATATCAGATAAATATGAACATGTCATGAATTTTAGAGTGGTAATTTTGCGACTTGCAGGGAAATCATCGCCTGTCTGGAAGCCCGCTGGAAACAGGAGGTTCAGGCCGGCAAGTTATCCAGCAGCTCGCCCAGCTTTTCCACGGTGAACAGGGATAGAACCGGCGTATCCGGCTGGCTGGGGACGACGCCCGCCAGTTGTCCCAGCCACACCAGCACCACGGCCAGCAGCCCGCCTTTTACCAGGCCCGCCAGCAGCCCGCCCGCCAGGTTGACCTCGGCCAGGATGGGCAATTTGAAGGCCAGGTCAAGGGCGTGGCTGAAGAGGAACCAGACCAGCAGCCCGCCGAAAAAGACGATGGCAAACAGCGCCGCCCGGGCGACCCCCGTGGCCAGATAACCGGCCAGGGCGTCCAGGGGGGTGAGGTGGGCGTTGGTGCGGATCTCCCGGTCGGATACACCCTGCTCCAGGAACTGGTTGAAGCCCCCGAACAGGCCCTCCTTCTGGATGGAAGCCAGAAGCTGGTCCACGGTGTAGGTAGCCTCTGGGTCCTCCGGGTCCAACTCCGGCTCGGCGTCCGCCCCCCGGACCGTCTGGATGATGATGGGCCGGATGATGTTGGACACCGGCGCACAGAACTGTTCCGAGACAAACTGAGCGGCGAAAAAGGCTACAAATACCGCCGCCAGCCCACATAGCGACAGGATCAGTCCTTTGACCGCCCCCCGCCACGCGAACAGCGCCAGCAGGGCAACAATCAAGATATCGAATAAGTAGTTTCCCATAAGCTCCTCCTAACCGTCTTCAATGCGCGGGACGCTGTCTCAGGGGACATAGAATCCGGCGCTGCCCGTCGAGATCAAGATGGCGGACCCGTCCGGCATCAGCAGGACGTTCCGTACGCCCTGGGTACCTTCCAGGCTGTCGTACAGCTCCAACTGGTCGGTGTAGATATCCAGTCGGTCGCTGGTGAGCACCGCCAGATACCGTCCGGCGGCGGAGATAGACATGACCTGCTCGTTAAGGTTCAGCGTGCGCTGCTGGCCCTGATCGTCCACCACCCACAGCTCCGCCTGGCTGCCCGCCCGGTATTTGCCCAGCAGGGCGGCGGCGAAGCCGTCTCCGCTGAGGGTGTACCGCCGCAGGTACTTGTCCGCCCAGCTCACGCTGGAGGAGTTGCCCTCGTGATCGGTGACGGTGAGGCCCCGGTCCCCCAGGGTCCATAGGCTGGTGGAGGTGTGCCGGGTCTCCAATACCACGCCTCCCCCGAGTTGACAGGTAAAGTCGGGTTTGTACTCACCGCTCACGTAGTCCATGTCGTACAGCTCCAGGTTGGTGGAAAAGGCCCCGTTGGTTTGGCCCACGGTGAGGATGGCCAGGGTGTGACCGTCGTCGGACAGCGCCGCATCCATCACAAAGGCGGAGGTCAGGTTCAGAACCATAACGGGGGAATAGGCGGCGTCATAAACCGTCACCGTTCCCCGGTAGCCGCTGGATTGAGTGGCCACGGTGAGCTGGCCGTTCCGGTTCAGCCGGGCGGACAGGATGGGCTCAAAGTCGTCTGCCGACCACACCAGCGCCCGCTGGCCCAATATGTACAGGGAGGAGCCTCCCGCGTCGTATACCACCGCCAGGGAGCCGTTGGTGCTCACCACCGGGGTTTCCATGCCGACCTGCTGGTTGATATACTGGGTGCCGCTGCCGGAGTAGAGGCCGATGGCGTTCCGGGAGCACACCAACAAATCCCCGTCCAGCACGGCGAAGGTGTCGTTGAGGTCGCCGTCATAGGAGAAGGATTCCGCCCGTCCGCTGTCGCTGCGGGTGAGGGAGCGGTAGGCGAACCAGCGCTTGATGCTGTCCAGGTTCACGCTGTCCCGGAAGGCTACCACGGCCACCAGCGCCAGGCCCACAGCCAGGATCACGAGGGTGGCGATGACGCGCAGCAGGAAGCGGGGGAGCTTGCGGGGCTTTTTTTCTTGTTGGGGCTGCTGTTGTTCGTCCATAGGAATCTCCGTCGTCAGAGAACGTTTTCGTGGTACCACAAATTAGTCATGTATAAACCGTCGGGGGGCGCGGTGGGACCCGCCAAGGTGCGGTTGCGGGATTCCAGAATGGCGGGGATTTCCGCCGGGTTCAGCTTGCCCTCGGCGGCGTAGATGCAGGTGCCTACCATGGCCCGCGCCATGTTGTAGAGGAAGCCGTCGGCGCACACCCGGCAGTCAATGATGGAGCCGTGCCGTTGGACATCGAAATAGTGGACGGTGCGCACGGTGGTGCGGGTTTCGGTGCCCACCGAGCGGACGGCGGCGAAGTCGTGGGTGCCCACAAACTGCTTTGCGGCCTCGGCCATGACCGTTTCATCCAACGGTTTGGGGTAGAACCACACCCGGTTGACATAGAACGGGTCCCGGATGCGGGAGTTGTAAATTTTATAGGTGTATTCCTTCTTCAAACAGGAGCCGATGGCGTTGAACCCGTCGGGCACCACTGTGGCCTTGAATACGGAGATGTCGTCGGGCAGACGGGTGTTCACCGCCAGCGGCAGCCGCTCTACAGGAATGCCGGAGGTGGTGCGGAAATTGGCGATATATACCTGGGCATGGACTCCCGCGTCGGTGCGGCCCGCCCCGGTGACCTTCACCGGATGGCACACCAGATCGGCCAGGGCTTTTTCCAGGGTTTCCGCCACGGATACGGCGTTTTTCTGCACCTGCCAGCCGTGGTAGGCGGTGCCGGTGTAGCTTAGCCGAAGGGCGATATTGCGCTGTTCCATGGATGGGCCGCCTTTCGTTTGAAGGTCAAGGGTATTCTTTTTCTTTCTGTAGAAAGAAAAAGAAGCAAAAAGAAAGACTTTTAGACGATTTCTAAAAATGTTTAAAATTTTAAGATAAACAGGATTGACACGAGTGATTTTGGCTCCTCGTAATAGACAAAGCTTAAAAGTTTCATCTTTCGCCTCCTTTTTTCTTTTCAAAGAAAAAAGGAGGGTCCTGCGTTACAGGCCGAAGTGGCCCAAAATGCCGATGAACACTGCCAGAAGCAGAGCTCCGAGCATAAAACAAATATCGCCGGGCCGGTAGTGGAGCTGTTTCATCCGGGTGCGGCCCTCGCCGCCGTGGTAGCAGCGGCACTCCATGGCGGTGGCCAGCTCGTCCGCCCGCCGGAAGGCGGAGATGAACAGCGGCACCAGTAGGGGAATGAGGGCCTTGGCCTTTTGGATGAGGTTCCCCGAGTCGAAGTCCGCACCCCGGGCCCGCTGGGCGGACATGATCTTATCCGTCTCCTCAATGAGGGTGGGGATGAACCGCAGGGCGATGGACATCATCATGGACAGCTCGTGGACGGGGACGTGGAGCTTTTTCAGCGGCCCCATCAGGCTCTCCAGACCGTCGGTGAGGGCCAGGGGAGAGGTGGTGTAAGTCAGCAGGAAGGTGCAGGTGATGAGCATGATGATGCGCACCACCATGAAAAAGGCGTGGAGGATGCCCTCCCGGGTGATCGTAAAGATCCAGAAAGACACCAGCGGTTCTCCGGGGGTATAGAAGATGTTGAGCACGGCGGTGAACACCAAAATGAACACCACCGGCTTCAGCCCCCGCACCAGAGCCTTGGGCTTCACGGTGGACACCGCCACCACGGCGATGAGCACCACCAGCAAAATGGCATAGGTGACGAACCACTGGCCCATGAACAGGGCCACGATATAGCAGATCATCGCCACCAGCTTGGCCCGTGGATCCAGGTTGTGGATGGGGGAGTTTCCGGGGAAAAACTGCCCCAGAGTGATATCGCGCAGAGCCATTATCGTTCCTCCCTTCGGTGGAGGGCCGCTAAAATGACCTCTCTGGCCTGGGGGATGGTGTACACGGATGCGGGCACGTCCACCCCCATGGACCGCAGGCGGGCGAAGACCCGCGTCATGGCGGGTACGCCCAGGCCCATGGCCTCCAGCTCCTCCCCGTGGGCGAACACCTGAGCGGGGGGGCCGGAGAAGGGAATGACGCCCTGGTGGATGACCACCAGACGCTCGGCCTCCCGGGCCACCTCCTCCATGGAGTGGGACACCAGGATGATGCAGGCGTTCTTTTCCTGGTGGTAGGTGCGGATATTGTCCAGAATCCGGGCGGAGCCGGAGGGGTCCAGGCCTGCCGTGGGCTCGTCCAGCACCAGCACCTGGGGTTCCATGGCGATGACCCCCGCGATGGCTACCCGGCGCTTTTGCCCGCCGGACAGGTCGAAAGGGGATTTTTCCAAAACGCCGGGCTCCAGCCCCACGAACCGGGCGGACTGGCGTACCCGGCGGTCAATCTCGTCCTTGTCCAGCCCCATGTTCTTGGGGCCGAAGGCGATATCCTGGTACACCGTCTCCTCAAAGAGCTGGTACTCCGGGTACTGGAACACCAGCCCCACCTGGCAGCGGACCTGCCGGGTGCGGTCCTTGGACTCCCAGATGTCCGTGCCGTCAAAGAGCACCTGGCCGGAGGTGGGCTTCAGCAGGCCGTTGAGGTGCTGGATCAGGGTGGACTTCCCAGACCCGGTGCGGCCGATGATGGCCAGATACTCCCCGGGCTGGGCGGAAAAGTCCACGCTGTCCAGGGCGGTGTGCTCGAAGGGCGTGCCCTGGCTGTAGGTGTGGGTGAGTTGTTTTGTCTCAATGATAGCTCCCATTGATGGAACTCCTTACTGGGGAATGATTTCCATACGCTTGAATTGTAGGGCGAACCGCCGCTGCGGAGGCTTGCGCTTTGCCGAGGGGGCATATACCGTCAGTTCAAGGGTTTGGAATGCAGGACTGCCAATCAGCCGATGCCGGTGCCAGGTACAGCCGGTTAAGTCGACATCCTGGATGATGGAATAGTCAAAAAAGCGAAGTTCCCGGATGGGAGCAGGGAGATGGTCAGCGTTGGCGCAGTCCAGCGCGAGGACCAGCGCCCGCCCGCCCCTGTCAACGGAGATGATTCGCGCGTCGCCCAGAAAATCCAGCTCCATATGCGTTCTTCCCTTATGTTGCACTGTCCAGCAGGGCCTTCAGCGCCGCCGCGCACTCGTCCACCGTCAAGGCGGTGAGGGGCACGTCCACGCCGCTCTGCCGCAGCTCATACAGCAGGGCCACCGGCTCGGGCACCTCCAGCCCCAGGGAGCGCAGGCCGTCCACGTTCTGGAACACCAGTGCGGGGCTGTCGTCCGCCACGATGTGGCCGTCGTGCATGACCACCAGCCGGTCCGCCTGGGCGGCCTCGTCCATGTGGTGGGTGATGAGCACCACGGTGATCCCCTGCTCCCGGTTGAGCCGCTTCACGGTGTCAATCACCTCTTTCCGGCCCACCGGGTCCAGCATGGCGGTAGGCTCGTCCAGTACGATGCACCGGGGGCGCATGGCCAGCACGCCCGCGATGGCCACCCGCTGCTTCTGCCCGCCGGACAGAAGATGGGGAGCGTGGCGGGCGTATTCGCTCATGCCCACGGCGGCCAGGGCGCTGTCCACCCGCTCCCGGATTTCGGCGGAGGGTACGCCTAAATTCTCCGGGCCGAAAGCCACGTCCTCCTCCACCACGCTGGCGACGATCTGGTTGTCCGGGTTCTGGAACACCATGCCCACCTGACGGCGGATATCCAGCAGCTTTTCCTCGTCGCAGGTGTCCAGGCCGTCCACGTACACCTTGCCCCCGGAGGGCAGGAGGATGGCGTTGAAATGCTTGGCCAGGGTGGACTTGCCCGAGCCGTTGTGACCCAGCACCGCCACAAATTCCCCTGGTCTGACGGACAGGGAGACTCCGTCCAGCACGGTGGGGGCCACGCCTTCTTCGGTGGTGTAGCGGAAGGTGAGGTTTTCAGTTTGGATGATGAACTGGGACATGGAAAAATACCTCAATCAGGAAGAAGTAATAGGAAAAACCAGCAGCTTCGCGGCAAGCCGGGGGCACAGCCGCCGTACCGCCGGGGTCAGCAGGAAGCCGCAGAACACGCCCAGGGTGTTGAGCATTAAGTCGTCGATGTCAAAGGTCCGCCCGATGAAAAGCTGGCAGGATTCGATGAAAAGGGTGATGCAGCCCCCGGCCAACAGCGCCCGTTTCCAGCCGAAGCCCCGCCACAGGAGGGCGGAAAACAGGCCGAAGGGCATGAATAGAATGACATTGGCCACTAAAATGTAAATGGACTGAGAAAAGGTGTCAAATGGGATCAGGTTGACGTTCCCCGGGCTGAAAAAGGGGAGGCTGTCCGCATTCCACGGCATTCCCAGCGGCAGGCCCGCCAGGGAGCGGACGACCCATCTGGGGGTCAGGCCCAGAATTACGGCCCCGCCGCAGTACATCCAGAAAAGGGCCAGGGCGGCTTCCCTGTGAGAGGGAGTGTACAATCCGTTCCGTTTCAGCCGCCGCAGGCGCAGGGGACGCAGGCTGAAAAACAGCAGCAGCGCCGGGAGTGCGCCGCAGAGCATGGCGAACAGATAGCGAAGGGTGCGTTCCATATCAGTGTCTGGTCCACCGCCCGGTGGCCCCGCAGGGCAGGGCCAGCCCCGTGGCGGTGACAGGCAGCCCCAGCTCATCGGACACAGTGCGCCCGCCGAACCTTCCGCCCACAACGGTTTGCAGGATATAGGTGAGTACCGAGGGGGAAAGCCCCGTGGTGTAGGAGTTTAGAATCACAAACAGCGGCTCGTCGGACAGCACGCCCGCCACCAGCTCCACAAAGGGGTACAGGTTCTCCTCCAGCTTCCATACCTCGCCGGAGGGCCCGCGCCCATAGGAGGGCGGGTCCATGATAACGGCGTCGTACTTCCGCCCCCGGCGGATTTCCCGCTCCACGAACTTGGCGCAGTCGTCCACGATCCAGCGGATGGGTTTGTCCTCCAGCCCGGAGGATCTGGCGTTGTCCCGGGCCCACTGCACCATGCCCTTTGCCGCGTCCACGTGGCAGACAGAAGCCCCCGCCGCCGCGCAGGCGATGGTGGCCCCGCCGGTGTAGGCAAACAGGTTGAGCACGCTGACGGGCCGTCCGGCGTGTTTGATCTGCTCCCTGGCAAAGTCCCAGTTGGCCCCCTGCTCGGGGAACACCCCGGTGTGCTTGAAGTTCATCAGCCCCACATTAAATGTAAGGTCCTGATAATTTACCTGCCACCGCTGGGGGACGCTCTTGTCCGCCCACTGGCCGCCGCCGGTGCTGGACCGGGAATACCGGGCGTCCGGCTTTCTCCAGCCCCGGTGGTTTCTGGGGGTGTTCCAGATGGCCTGGGGGTCGGGCCGCACCAGAAGCTTATCTCCCCAGCGCTCCAGCTTTTCGCCCCGGCCGCAGTCCAACAGCTCATAATCGGTCCATTGGTCCGCCAGCCACATCGAGTCCACCCCCTCGCATCTAAAATCATGTTATTATACAACATCGGCAATCAATAGTCAAATCCTAAGCGAATCGGAAGAAAAAACCGCCGGAGGGCATGAGTCCTCCGGCGGTTTTCCATATTTTAGGCGCCCAGCTCGATCCAAAGATCGTTGTACAGCTTCCGGGTGGCCTGGGGCAGCACCACGTAGCTCTCGCACCGCTCCAGCACCTCGGCTGGCGGGGCCATGATCTCGTACAGCTCCGGGTCCAGCGGCTCGCCGTCCTCGCTGTTTTCCTCATAGTAGGCGGGGTACTGTTCCAGCGCCTCGGTGTTGGGGGAGGCGTACCAGATATAGTCCATGTTGGCCAGGTTGGCCTCGGTGGAGGCGATGAAGTTGATCCACTCCATGGCGGCGTCATAGTGGGGGGCATCCTTCAGCACGCACATGGCGTCCACAAACCAGTTGGCCCCCTCCTTGGGGATGACATAGCGCAGGTCCACCCCGTCCGCCTGGTTTTCCAGCATGGACAGGTAATCCCCGGCGTAGTAGGTGGCGATGGCGGCGTTGCCCCCCTCCATCTTCTGGAATACCTGGTCCATGACCTTGCCCTGGTACACGCCCCGGCTGTTGGCGCCGGCGATGAGGGCAAAGGCTTCGCGGATTTCCGCCTCATCGGTGGTGTTCACCGAATAGCCCAGGTAGAGCAGGGCCTCGCCCAGCGCGTCCCGGGAGTTGTTGATGAGCAGTACGTTCCCGGCGTATTGGTCGTCGTACAGTGCGCTCCAACTGTCGATCTCCCCATCCACCATATTGGCGTTGTAGATAATGCCCAGGGTGCCCCAGGCGTAGGGGACGGTGTACCTGTTTTCCGGGTCGTAGGACAGGTTGCGGAAGCGGGGGTCAATGAGCTCAAAGTTGGGAATCTGGCTGTAGTCCAGCTCCTCCAGCATGCCCTCCTCAATGAGCTGGGAGATCATGTAGTCGGAGGGGACGATCACGTCGTAGTCCGCGCCGCCGCTTTTCAGCAGGGAGTACAGCGCCTCGTTGCTCTCGGCGGTCTGGTAATTCACCCGGATGCCGGTTGCGTCCTCGAACCGGGTGATGAGCTCCTCGTCGATATATTCGCCCCAGGAGCACACGTTGACCACCGGCTGGGAGTAGGCGGCCCCGGTGAGCAGGGCGGTCACCACGATAAAGGAGCAGGCCATGACCACCGTCACGCCCCGGCGCACCCACTTGTAGGAGGGCTGGTGGAAGCGCATAGACAGCTTTTCAAAGAACGACGGCTCCCGGATCTCCTGCCGCTCCGCCCGGCGCTCCTGGCGGACCTCCCGGACGTTGTTGAGCACCAGCAGCGCCAGCACCGACAAAAACAGCAGGGTGGACACGGCGTTGACCTCCGGGGTAATGCGCTTTTTGGTCATGCTGTAAATGCGCATGGCCAAGGTGGAGGTGGACGAGCCGGCGGTAAAGTAGGAGATGACGAAGTCGTCGATGGACATGGTGAAGGCGATGAGCGCCCCGGACACGATACCCGGCTTAATCTCGGGGAGGATCACCTTCCAGAACGCCTGCATCCAGGTACAGCCCAGGTCCTGGGCGGCGTCCACCAGGTTCTTGTCCATCTGCCGCAGCTTGGGGGCCACGTTCAGGATGACATAAGGGATATTAAAGGAAATGTGGGCCAGCAGCATGGTGCCGAAGCCCAGGGTGAGCCGCTCGGGCAGCTCGACGGCGCCCTGTACGCTGTTGAACCACTGGGCAAAGGAGCCCCAGCCCTGGAAGAAGGCCACGAAGAACAGGCACAGGGACACGCCGGTGACAATGTCCGCGTTCATCATGGGGATGTCGTTGACCACCAGCAGGGCGTCCCGCTTCCGGCGCGGCAGGGCGTACAGGCCGATTGCGGCGAATGTGCCCGCCACGGTGGCGATGGCGGTGGCCAGCAGGGACACCAGCAGGGTGGTGTACAGGCTTTCCATGATGAGCCGGTTCCGGAACAGGGAGACATACCAGTCCAGGGAGAAGCCCTGCCACACGGCGCTGGATTCCCCGGCGTTGAAGGAGAATACGATCAGCAGGAAGATGGGCAGGTACAAAAACAGGAAAGTCAGGCCGATGAATAGGCGGCTTCCAAAGCGGTTTGATTTTCTCATTACAGCATCACCGCCTGTTCTTCGCCCTCACCGAAGTGGTTCATGACCACCATGCACACCACGACGACCACCATCATCACCATGGAGATGGCCGCGCCCAAGTGGGGGTTGTAGGCCCCGCCCAGGAACTGGGCCTCAATGAGGTCGCCCAGCATCATCTGGGTGCCGCCGCCCAACAACTGGGAGATGGCGAAGGTGGACACCGCGGGGACGAACACCATGGTCACCCCGGACAGGATGCCCGGCAGGGACAGGGGGAAGATCACCTTGGAAAACACCCGCGCCGAATCCGCTCCCAGGTCCCGGGCGGCCTCGATGAGGGAGCCGTCCAGCTTGACGATGACGGAGTAAATGGGCAGGATCATGAAGGGCAGGTAGTTGTACACCATGCCCAGCACCACCGCGCCGGGGGTGCCGATCATCTGGAAGTAGCGGATGGGATGATAGACTGCGGGGATGAAGCTGTCGGGGTCCTCGGCGAAGCGGATGGCGATGCTGTTGCGCAGGTCGGTCAGCCAGGCGCCAACGCTGTTATGGAGGTCGATCACCCCGATGCTCTGGAACAGTTGGTTCAAGAGGCCGTTGTTCTCCAGAATGGACATCCACGAGTAGGTGCGCAGCAGGAAGTTCATCCACATGGGCAGCATAATCAGCGCCATGGCCACCCGCTGGAACCGGGGGCCCTCCTTGGCCATCCAGTAGGATACCGGGTAGCCGATGAGCAGGCACACCAGGGTGGCGACCACCGCCAGCCAGAAGGAGCGCAGGAACACGGACAGGTAGACGCCCATGCCGGTGAAGTTTGCCGCCGTGGCATAGGTGGCGTTGGTGGCGGGGTCGGCGGCGGTGAAGGCGTACACCGCCATGATGAGGATGGGGATGACCACAAACAGCGCCATCCAGACCACATAGGGGACGGAGAACCAGGCGCGTTTATTCTTCATAGCCGCCCTCCTGGGAGTCGCGCTCCTCCCCGTCCTCGCCGTCCGGCTCCACCACGTCCAGCTCCTCATACTCCTCGGAGTAGGAGGAGTAGTCGCCGAACATCCCGGAGTAGTGGCTCTTTTTCATCACATGGATGCCGTCCGGGTCGATTTTAATGCCGATGTGGCTGTCCACCGGGCAGAAGTCGGTGGTCTGGATCAGCCACTTGAAGCCGTAGAAATCCACGATGGTGTCGTATTGGGCCCCCTTGAAGGTGACGGCGGTGACGGTGCCCTTCAACTGGCCCACCGACTCGTCCACAATGTCCACATCCTCGGGGCGGATGACCACGTCCACTGGCTCGTCCTTGGCAAAACCCTTGTCCAGACACTGGAATCTGCGGTTGAAAATCTCCACCACGCCGTCGGCGCGCATGATGCCGTCGATGATGTTGGACTCGCCGATGAAGTCGGCCACGAAGGCGTTTTTCGGTTCGTTGTAAATGTCCGTGGGTGTGCCGATCTGCTGGATGCGCCCGCCATCCATCACCACTACGGTGTCGGACATGGCCAGCGCCTCCTCCTGATCGTGGGTCACATAGATGAAGGTGATCTCCATCTCCTGCTGAATCCGCTTCAGCTCGTTCTGCATATCCTTGCGCAGGCGCATGTCCAGCGCGCCCAGCGGCTCGTCCAGCAGCAGCACCTTGGGCCGGTTCACCAGGGCCCGGGCGATGGCCACCCGCTGCTGCTGCCCGCCGGACAGGGCGGACACCGGGCGCTTTTCAAAGCCCTTTAGGTTGACGACCTCCAGCATCTCCATGACGCGCTCGTGGATTTCCCGCTCGGAAACTTTCACCTTCTGGCCGTCCCGGTCCTTTTTGGGGATGCGCAGGCCGAAGGCCACGTTCTCAAACACGTTGAGATGGGGGAACAGCGCGTACCGCTGGAACACCGTGTTCACCGCCCGCTGATGGGGCGGGACATCATTGATCCTCACGCCGTCAAACAAAACGTCCCCGGCGGTCGGCGACAAAAACCCGCCTATGATACGAAGCGTGGTTGTTTTGCCGCACCCGCTGGGGCCCAGCAGCGTGAGGAATTCCTTATCGTTGATATACAGATTGATGTGGTCGAGCACGACCTCGTCGCCGTAGGACATGACACAGTCCCGCAGGCGGATCAGCTCCTTGGACATTTATCCTCCCCCATTTCTAGTGATGAGTGTTTTGTCAGCTCCCTCTTTATATTCCCTGAAATGCGCTTGGCGCTGTCACGCCCGCGCTTGTCAGGGTTTCACGGATAGCGAGATACACTATAACTGGTTGACCCTGTTTTGTCAATCTTTTTTGGGGAAATTTATCAGAAAAAGGGGACATTATTTTTTGGTAGCTTTTGGGCGGGGGCCGTGGTAAAATGAAACGGTAATCACGCCGAGAAAGGGGGAGGGGGTCTATGAGAATCGCCTATCTGGGCATCGACCTGTTAAAGCCCGTGCTGGACGCGCTGCTCCGGGAGGGTTGCCGGGTGCTGAAGCTGTTCACCTGCCCGGTGGACAACGTGACGGAGTTCAATACAGCCGCGCTTCAAACGGCGCGGGAGCGGGGGATCCCCTATACGCGGGAGCGGATCACCGCCGCCGATCTGGACGAGCTGGCGGCCCAGGGCTGCGAGCTGCTGGTGTGCGCGGGGTACTACTACCGCGTGCCGGTGACGGATGCCTTTCCCATGGTGAACTTCCACCCCACCCCGCTGCCCGTTGGCCGGGGGTCCTGGCCCATGCCCCGGCTCATTCTGGAGGGGGCGGAGCTTGGCGGCGTCACCGCCCACAAGATGGCGGCGGAGTTTGATACCGGGGAGGTTTTGCTGCAAGAGCGCTTCCCCCTGGACGAGCGGGAGGACCACCAAACCTATATGGAGAAGGTGTATGAAGCGATACCGGGCATGGTCCGCGCCCTGGTGAGCGACCTGCCCGGCGTGCTGGCCGCCGCCCGTCCCCAGGGGGCGGGGGAGTATTGGCCCTTGCCCGCTGAGGAGGACTGGACGGTGACCCCGGACATGGACGCCGCCCGGGCGGACCGGATTCTCCGGGCCTTTTACGGCTATGAGTGTGTCTACCGGGATGGGGCGCGGAAAACGGAGCTGATCGGAGGCCGCGTGGTCCCCGGCGACCCGGTGGGACAGCCCTTCCCGGTGCGGGGCGGGTATCTCACGGCGGACCGGATCAGGGCGCTGCCATGAAAATCCCCCCGGCTGCCGCCGGGGGGATTCTTGCGCTGCTTGGCGTTCAGCCCGCCAGGGCGGGGACGAACACCGGGTCGAACTCCTTCATATCAAATACGTACACGGGCTGGCGGAAGCCCTTGGTGTCGATGAGGTATTGCAGCCGGCAGGAGGTGACGTGGACCTCCGCCGGGTCAAAATATTCAAAGGCCTCCGCCGCGGAGAACCGGCCCGCGCGCAGGCGGTTGTACGCCTCCGCCTCCGAGATCACGGCGGCGTCCCCGTGGAGGGTGCTGGTGCTGAGGGCGTTGTCCACCTGATAGATCGTGCCATCCTTCTTGACCCAGCACTCCAGCTCGCCGTCGGTCAGCGTTCCGTCACCCTCGATCCGGTCCGCGCGAAAGGCGTATGCGCTGCGTCCCAGGTCAAAAAATTGAGCCGTCTCCGGGACCTCAATGTCCAGCGCTTTCAGCGCGGTCCGCAGCTCCTCCTCCGTGGCTGTCCCGGCGTCGTCGTAGGAAAAGCCCTCTGAGCTTGTGCTGTAACTGTAGGAGCGGTCATTGTAATCTACAATGAGGGAAAATGTGCGGTGGTTGGAGTAGTAGGCGGTGTTGTCGTAGTAGTCAATGTCGAAATACTCGTCCTCGACATCCACCCCCTGCCGCCGGGCGAAGGCCAAGGCGAACTCATCGCAGGACTCCTTGGTGAAGGGCTCCGCCCAATAGACCCCCTCGGGCCCCGGCTCATCGGACAATTCGCACACCAGCACCCATTTTGTGCTGCTGGTGTCGGCGGCAAAGGCCGGGGCGCCGGCCAGGTTGCCGTAGGGCTGGAACTGGTAGACGAGGAATACCCCCGCCAGAAAGGCGGCGGACAGCACCGGCAGAACCGCACAGCCTCCGGCCGGTTTCCAGCGCTTCTCCGCCAGGCACACCACGAACATACACAGGCAGTACCCAAGCATAGCCCCCAGCGTGTTGCAGAACAGATCGTCCACGTCGGCGGCGCCCCGCTGGAGGATGTACTGGAGCGCCTCGATCACAAACGAGCCGCCCGCCCCCGCCGCCAGCGTCCAGTACCACCGCCGGAAGGGCCGCGCCGCTAGAGGCAGCAGCACGCCCAGCGGCAGGAACATGGCAATGTTCAGCAGAGGATTCAGCCAGATTTGGAGGGTAAAAGTATTCCACGCCTCCCAAAAGGCCCGGAACAGGTGTGCCTGCACCCAGGGAGTCCCGACGGTGCGGTGGAGCACCGTCACCGCCGACAGCCCGCCCAGGTAACAGAACAGCAGGACGATGGCCGCCCCCTGCAGGGGAGAAAATCCCGCACCCTCACGGCGCCGCTTTTGCCGGAGCAGGGCCAGAAGCACGCCTCCAATTGCCGCTCCGGCCAGCGCGGGCGCGACGGCCTCCTTGAACATGTAGTAGATCAGCGAGATAAAACTGTGCATCGTGGCTGCGCCTCCTTTGTGTCTGCCCCAATGATACCAAAAGGGAACGCAGGATGTCCTGGAGGATTCCCCACGAAAATCTTGCAATTTTCTTACGATTTCGGCAGAACCACGGTAAAGGTGGTCACCCCGTCCGCGCTCCGGGCGGAGATGGTGCCGCCGTGGAGCTCCACGATTTCCTTGGCTATGGCCAAGCCAAGGCCCGCGCCGCCCGTCCGGCTGGCGCGGGAGGAATCCAGCCTGAAAAACTGCTCAAAAATACGGCCCAGCTTTTCCTCCGGGATGGTGGTTCCGGAGTTGGCAAAGGTGAGGATGATCCCCGTTTCCTCCACCAAGGCGGCGATTTTGACCGCCGTTCCCGCCGTGCTGTAATGGCAGGCGTTGCGCAGCAGGTTGTCAAATACCCGCGCCAGCTTGTCCGGGTCGCAGTTGTACTCCAGCGCGGGGGGCAGGTCCAGGGCGCAGGTGAGGCCGTGTTCCGCAAACTGGGGTCCAAACTCGCTGGCGACCTGCTGGAGCATCCGGCTCAGGTCCACGGGCCGCTTTTCCAGCTCCAGATGGGTGAGGTTGAAGCGGGTGATGTCGAAGAACTCGTTGATAAGTTCCTCCACCCGCTCCGCCTTGTCCAGGGCCACCCCGGTGTACCGGGCCCGGAACTCCTGGGACAGGTCCGGCTCGTCCCGCAGGAGGGTGAGGTAGCCGATGACGCTGGTCAGCGGGGTTTTCAAGTCGTGGGCCAGGTAGACGATGAGGTCGTTTTTCCGCTGCTCCGCTTCTTTTGCCGCCATGGCGTCCCGGAGGGCCTTTTCCCGGACCAGGTTGAGCTGTGTCTCCGTCTGCTCCAGGCCGGATGGCAGGGTGATAGGGTCTCCGGTGGGATGGGCCAGGGCCTGAGCGGCCTGGGCCAGGGCATCCAGATACTGCATGGGGCGGGAGATGAACACATAGCTGATGACCAGCCAGCCCAGCCCGGTCACGATGGCATAGGTGAAAACAATATATTGGGCCAGTACGTGAAGGATGGGGTAGAGCCATTCGGTGCCGTTCCAGGTCCGCATCCGGCACAGGAGAAAGGCCAGATAGGCGAGGAAGACCACCCCAAAAGCCCAGCCCAGCAGGGACAGGACGTATTGCACCCACACCTGCAAAGACAGCCGCTTGCGCTTTGTGCTATTCAATGGTGTAACCCACCCCCCACACGGTCTTGATGAACCTGGGCCTCCGGCTTGGCTCGTGCATCTTCTCCCGCAGCCGGGCGATGTGGCTCATGACGGTGTTGTTGCTGTCCAGGTATTTTTCGCTCCAGACAGCCTCGAACAGCTCCTCGCTGGATACCACCCGCCCCCGGCGCCGGCACAGGTACCACAGGATGGAGAACTCCAGCGGCGTCAGGGACAGCTCCTCGCCGAACAGCACGCACCGGTGGGTGGCTTTGGAGATCAGCAGCCCCCGTATGTCGAGCTCCTCCGGTTCCGCCGGGGCGGGGACGCCCTGATTGTACCGGGTGTAGCGCCGGAGCTGGGTTTTGACCCGGGCCATCAGCTCCAAAGGGTTGAAGGGCTTGGTGACGTAGTCGTCCGCGCCCAGGGTGAGGCCGGTGATCTTGTCCATGTCCTCCACCTTGGCGGTGAGCATGAGGATGGGGAACAGGTGGTTTTCCCGGATGCGGCGGCACAGGGCGAAGCCGTCCATGTCGGGGAGCATCACGTCCAGAATGGCCAGGTCCAGGGGCGTGGACTGCACACAGGCCAGGGCGTCGTTGGCGTTATCAAATTTATAGACGGCGAAGCCCTCGTTTTGCAAGTAGACCTCTACCAGGTCGGCGATGGCGGTCTCGTCGTCCACTACCAGGATATGGGGCATTGGAAACGCTCCCTTTCAGCTCGTTTTACCGCAAGCGGCGTACAGGCGGGAAGCCCCTGCCCCTCTGCGGGGACAGTTCAGACCAACGAGGCGCTGACCCTTGAACGTCTGCGCCTCCTGCCTGGAGCCGTCCCCGAAGGGGGCAGGGGCTTCCCGCCCCGCACCCTGCGGCTTAGAATGCGTGCCCGATGTCGCGGCGATAGTGCATATTCTGGAAAGAGATGGGCTTGGCCGCGGCGTAGGCGTTGGCGATGGCCCCGTCCAGGGTGTCCCCCAGGGCGGTGACGCCCAGCACCCGTCCGCCGTTGGTGACGATTTGGCCATCCTGCTCGGCGGTCCCGGCGTGGAATACCACGGCGCTCTTGCCCGCCTCCTCCAGCCCGGAGATGGGATAGCCCTTCTTGTAGTCCAGCGGGTAGCCCCCGGAGGCCAGTACCAGACAGCAGGCGGCCTGGTCCTTCCAGCGGATATCCGCCTGATCCAGGGTCCCCTCCCGGCAGGCGAGGAAGATATCCATCAGGTCGCTGTCCAGCAGGGACAGCACCGCCTGACACTCCGGGTCGCCAAAGCGGGCGTTGTACTCCACCACGCGGGGGCCGTCGGGGGTGAGCATCAGCCCGAAGTAGATGACGCCGTGGAAGGGCCGTTTTTCCTCCTTCAGCGCCCGGATAGTGGGCAGGAAAATCTCCTCCATGCACCGCTGGGCAATCTCGGGCGTGTACTGGGGCGGGGGGGAGACGGCCCCCATGCCGCCGGTGTTGGGGCCCTGGTTGCCGTCATAGGCCCGCTTGTGGTCCTGGCTGGCGGGCATGGGGCGCACGTGCTCCCCGTCGGCAAAGGCCAGTACGGTGACCTCCGGCCCCGTCATGCACTCTTCGATGACCACGGTGGAGCCGGATTCGCCGAACTTTTTGCCCTCCATCATCTCGGTCGCGGCGGTTTTGGCCTCGTCCACGGTGGAGGCTACCACCACGCCCTTGCCCAAAGCCAGCCCGTCCGCCTTGACCACGATGGGCGCGCCCTGCTCCTCGATGTAGCGCAGGGCTCTGTCCAGCTCGGAGGGGGCGTCGTGTCCGCCGAAGGCCCGGCGTTGGCCGAAGGTCTCGTACTTGGCGGTGGGGATGCGGTACTTCTTCATCAGATCCTTGGAGAACGCTTTGCTGGCCTCGATGACGGCAGCGTTGGCCCTCGGCCCGAAAGCGGGGATGTGCGCGGCCTCCAGCGCGTTCACCATGCCCAGGGCCAGGGGGTCGTCGGGGGCCACCACCACAAAGTCCATGGCGTTGTCCTTTGCCCACTTCACCATGCCGTCCACGTCAGTGGCCTTGATATCCACGCACCTGGCCGCCTGGGCGATGCCCGCGTTGCCGGGGGCGCAGTACAGCTCCGTCACCTTGGGCGACTGGGCCAGCTTCCAGCAGATGGCGTGCTCCCGCCCGCCGGAGCCCACAACTAAAACTTTCATCGGTTTTTACCCCCGTTTTCCAGGGCTGAACCGTCGATCAGCCCGTAATCCTTGTACATGGACAGCATGTACTGGCAGGTCATTTTATTGCTCCAATACTGGCGGAAGGTGGCGGATTTCTCCTTTTTTTCCGCTTTCAGCTTCTCCATGCGGGTGGAGAACTCTTGGTAATTCTTTTGCACATCCGCCAGCATCCGCTCAAAGGCCTCCAGGCGTTCCTGATCGCTCATGCTCAATGGTGGAACAAACGGATGCCGGTGAAGGCCATCACCATGTCGTGTTTGTCGGCGGTGGCGATGACCTGGTCGTCCCGGATGGAGCCGCCGGGCTGGGCGATGTACTTAGCGCCGGACTTGAAGGCCCGCTCCACGTTGTCGCCGAAGGGGAAGAAGGCGTCGGAACCCACGGTCACGCCGGACAGCTTGGCAATCCAATCCTTTTTTTCCGCCTCGGTGAGCACTTCCGGCTTCACCTTAAAGGTGTTCTGCCACACGCCCTCGGCCAGCACGTCGTCGTGCTCCTCGGAAATATACAGGTCGATGGCGTTGTCCCGGTCGGGGCGGCGGATGCCGTCCACAAACTGGAGGCCCGCCACCTTCGGGTGCTGCCGCAGCCACCAGATGTCCGCCTTGTTCCCCGCCAGGCGGGTGCAGTGGATGCGGCTCTGCTGGCCCGCGCCCACGCCGATGGTCATGCCGTCCTTCACGTAGCACACCGAGTTGGACTGGGTGTACTTCAGCGTGATGAGGGACAAAATCATATCGTGCTTGGCCTGCTGGGGCAGGCCGCGGTTTTTGGTGACGATGTTCTCCAGCATTTTTTCGTCGATGGCCAAGTCGTTGTACCCCTGCTCGAAGGTGATGCCGAAGATGTTGCGCCGTTCGATGGAGGCGGGGGTGTAGTCCGGGTCAATTTTGACCACGTTGTAGCCGCCCTTGCGCTTGGCCTTGAGGATTTCCAGCGCCTCATCGGTATAGCCGGGGGCGATCACGCCGTCGGACACTTCCAGGGCCAGAAACCCGGCGGTGTCGGCGTCGCACACATCGGACAGGGCCGCCCAGTCGCCGAAGGAGCACAGCCGGTCCGCCCCCCTGGCCCGAATGTAGGCGCAGGCGATGGGGGACAGCTCTCCCTCGGGGGCAAAGTAGATGTGCCGCTCCACATCGCTCAGGGGCAGGCCCAGGGCGGCCCCGGCGGGGGAGACGTGCTTGAAGGAGGCGGCGGCGGGCAGGCCGGTGGACTGTTTCAAAGCCTTGACCAGTTGCCAGGAGTTCAGCGCGTCCATGAAGTTGATGTACCCCGGCTTGCCGTTGAGGACCTCCAGGGGCAGCTCGCCGTTTTCCATGAAAATGCGGGCGGGCTTTTGGTTGGGGTTGCAGCCGTATTTCAGTTCCAGTTCGGTCATGTTCAAACCTCCCAGAATTTAATTTTTCTTACCAGTGCTTGTTGATGATGGACGTCTCGTCGTCCCCGGTCTCCAGGTCGATGTACCGCACGAACAGCGACACCTTGTTGTCGTCGTTCAGAGCCAGCCATAAATCGCCCGCCAGGCTCTCCGCGTCGGGGGCGGTGACGGCCACCCGGCGGGGTTCGCCCTGGAAGGAGGGCAGGGGATTTCCGTCGCTCTCATAGGTGTGGATGAAGTGGCCCACCCCGGCCTTGGGCGCGTCGTACTCGTAGAAGTACCGGCAGGCGCAGGAGGGGTCGCCGTCCAGGCTTTTGAGGATGGACAGGTCATAGGAGCCGTTGGGCTTCACCACGCCGGAAATGCGGGGGGTGTAGTTGGGGCCGTCCGGCTCGAAGGTGCGGGTGTTCAGGGCGTGGCGGTAGCAATGGCCCTGCAAAATGTTGTCCCGGATGGTGTCGGTCTGGTCGCCGTTGGTGACAATGGTGACGCCGTTGCCCATCTTTCGCACGGGGTGGTAGATGATGAGGGAGGGGTCGGTCATTTTGGACTCGTCAAATGCCTTGGTGCGGATGCCGTCGTCCGTCTCCTCAAAGACCCGGTTGCGGCTGTTCTCGCTGCGGCCCATGATGAAATAGGCGATGACGGCGCTCTTGTTGTCGGCGGAGCGGCCGACCATAATGCCCCGGCCGGGATAGGGGTTATTCTGTAAATACTCGGTCAAATCGATCATTGCAGACACTCCTTTGAAAGATTCAGCGGCTTCAAAATCCGGACGGTGCGGCCCTCCACCTTCAAGCGCCCCTGGCAGAACAGGGACACCGCCCGGGGCAGGACGACCCACTCCGCCTGCTCCATAACGCGGCGCTGGAGGGCCTCCGGGGTGTCGTTTTCCTCCACCGCCACCGCCTTTTGCAGGACAATGGGTCCGCCGTCGCACTCCTCGCTGACGAAATGGACGGTGGCCCCGGATACCTTCACCCCGTATTCCAGCGCCCGCTCGTGGACGTGGAGGCCGTAGTACCCCTCCCCGCAGAAGGATGGGATCAGGGCGGGGTGGACGTTCAAAATGGCGTTGGGATAGGCCCTCACCATCTCCTCCGTGAGGATGACCATGAACCCGGCCAGCACCACCAGGTCGATGTCCAGGCTTTTCAGCTTGTCCACCAGGGCGGCGGTCATGGCCTGGCTGGAGGGATAGTCCTTCCGGGCCACCACATAGCCTGGGATGCCCGCCCGCTTGGCCCGCTCCAGGGCGTAAACGCCCGGCTTGGAGGCGATGACGGCGGCAATCTCTCCGTTGATGATGTCCCCCCGGCGTTGGGCGTCGATGAGGGCTTGCAGGTTGGTCCCGCCGCCGGACACCAGTACGGCGATACGCTTGCTCCTCATAACAGCTCTACGCCGTCGCCGCCGGAGACCACCTCGCCGATGACCCGGGCGCTCTGCCCTGCGGCGTCCAGGGCGGTGACAGCCTTGACCACGTCCTCCTTGTCCACAATGAGCGCCATGCCCACGCCCATATTGAAGGTGTTGAACATGTCCCGTTCCGGGATGCCGCCCTTTTCCTGGAGCAGGGAGAAGATGGGGGGGATATTGAGGGCGGATTTGTCGATTTTGGCGCTGAGTCCCTGGGGCAGGCAGCGGGGGATATTTTCGTAAAAGCCGCCGCCGGTGATGTGGCTGACGCCGTGTACCCGGGCGGCCTGAATGGCGGCCAGCACGGGTTTGACGTAAATTTTGGTGGGGGAGAGCAGCTCCTCCCCCAGGGATTTCCCTTCCAGCTCGTCCAGGGGCTTGGACAGGTCGGCGCGCTCAATATCGAACACCTTGCGCACCAGGGAGAAGCCGTTGGAATGCAGCCCCGTGGAGGCAAGGCCCAGGATCACGTCCCCGGCCTTCATCTTGCTGCTGTCGATCATCTTCGCCTTGTCCACGACGCCCACGGAAAAACCCGCCAAATCGTAATCGTCAGGGTTCATCACGCCGGGATGCTCAGCGGTTTCGCCGCCGATGAGGGCGCAGCCCGCCTGGACGCAACCCTCCGCCACGCCCCGCACGATGGAGGCCACCTTCTCCGGCTCGTTCTTGCCGATGGCGATGTAGTCCAGGAAGAACAGGGGCTTGGCGCCGCAACACACAATGTCGTTGACACACATGGCCACGCAGTCGATGCCGATGGTGTCGTGCTTATCCAGCAACTGGGCCACCCGGATTTTGGTGCCCACGCCGTCGGTGCCGGACACCAGGATGGGCTCCTCCATACCGGACAGGTCGGGGGCGAACAGCCCGCCGAAGCCGCCGATGCCGCTGACCACGCCGGGGATCATGGTGCGGGCCACATGCTCCTTCATAAGCTGTACGCCCTTGTACCCGGCCTCAATGTCCACGCCGGCGGCGGCGTAGGACGCGGAATGGGAGTTATTCATACCAGCTTGTCCCTCCAGTTTGCGCACTGCTCGATACGCTTGCCGCCGTCGCCCTGTTTCTCGTCGTAGGCGAACTGCTTGAGCAGATCGCAGGGGAAGGACCCGCACTGGCCGCAGTGGGCGTGTTGTTTGCCCTCGGCGCAGGATTTGACGGGGCAGGCATCCCCCCAGAAAGGTTTGTCAATGTTGACGCAGCCGGCGCAGCCCGTCTGCTCCCGGTAGGGGCACTGGCCGCACAGGATGCCGCATCTGGATTCGATCATAATTTCCCTCTCCTTGTCTGTTATTCTTTTCCTGTCCAGCAGTAGGTGCAAATCTTGTCCCGGTCGATGCCGATGGCCTCCAGCAGGCCGTCCAGGGACTGGTAGCCCAGGGAGTCGAAGCCCATCTTTTCGCAGATGGCCTTGAGCATGCACTGGCCCCGCTCGGTGGTGCCGTCGGCGTACTCCTCCAGATGCTCCTGCCCTTCGTCCCCTTCCAGCTCCTGGACGATGCTCCGGGCCAGCAGCTCCATATCGGAATTGCTCCGGGAGAAGTTGAGGTACTTGCAGCCGTACATGATAGGCGGACAGGCGGAGCGCATATGGACCTCCTCCGCCCCCGCGCCGTACAGGAAGTCCACCGTTTCCCGGAGCTGGGTGCCTCGGACGATGGAGTCGTCCACAAAGAGCAGTTTTTTGCCCTGGATCAGCTCAGGGACGGGGATCTGCTTCATTTTCGCCACCTGGTTTCGCACCTCCTGGCTGGCGGGCATAAAGGACCGGGGCCAGGTGGGGGTATACTTCACGAAAGGCCGGGCAAAGGGCTTGCCGCTGCGGTTGGCGTAGCCGATGGCGTGGGGCACGCCGGAGTCGGGCACGCCCGCCACCCAGTCAACCTTGGGCAGCAGGCCCCGGGCCACCTCGTCCCGGGCCATGATCTCGCCGTTACGGCAACGCATGACCTCCACGTTCAGCCCCTCGTAATTGGAGTTGGGGTAGCCGTAGTAGGTCCACAAAAAGGCGCAGATGCGCATCTGATCCCCGGCGGGGGAAAGAGTCTCCCAGCCGTCCGCCGTGACCCGGACGATTTCGCCGGGGCCCAGCTCGTAGGCGTTGTCATAGCCCAGCTTGGTGCAGGCGAAGGACTCGAAGGAGACGCAGCAGCCCTCGTCGTTCTTCCCGATGAGCACGGGCAGACGGCCCAGCTTGTCCCGGGCGGCCACGATGCCGTCGGGGGTGAGGATGAGGATGGTGGACGAGCCGTCGATGACCTCCTGGGCGTACCGGATGCCCTCCACCAGGGTGTCCTTCTGGTTGATGAGGGCGGCGGTGAGCTCGGAGGCGTTTACCTTGCCGGAACTCATGGCCATAAACTGGCGGGTGTGGCCGTTGAAATACCCGTCTACCAGCTCCTCGTCGTTGTTGATGATGCCCACGGTGGAGATGGCGTATACTCCCAGGTGGGAGCGCACCAGCAGGGGCTGGGGGTCGGTGTCGCTGATGCAGCCGATGCCGGAGGTGCCGTGGAACTTCTCCAGGTCCTTCTCGAACTTGGTCCGGAAGGGGGTGTTCTCGATGGAGTGAATCTGCCGCTGGAAGCCGTCCTCCCGGTCGTAGATAATCATGCCGCCCCGGCGGGTGCCCAGATGGGAGTGGTAGTCCACGCCGAAAAAGATGTCCAGGGCGACATCGCGCTTGGAGATCGCGCCAAAAAATCCGCCCATCGATTATTTCCCCATCAGACGGCGGCTCATCTCCTGATAAGCCCCCTCTACGTTGCCCAGGTCCCGGCGGAAACGGTCCTTGTCCAGCTTCTCGCCGGTCTTGGAGTCCCAAAAGCGGCAGGTGTCCGGGCTGATCTCGTCGGCCAGCACGATGGCGCCGTCGGAGGTCTTGCCGAACTCCAGCTTGAAATCCACCAGCGTCACGCCACAGGCGAGAAGCTCCGCCTTGAGAAAGTCGTTGACCTGGAAGGCGTACTTTTTGATGAGCTCGATCTCCTCCCAGGTGGCCAGCTTCAGGGCCACGGCGTGGTGGTCGTTGATAAGCGGGTCGTGGAGGTCGTCGTTTTTGTAGGAGAATTCCACGGTGGGCGCGTCGAACACGATGCCCTCCTCCACGCCGTAGCGCTTGGCGAAGGACCCGGCGGAGATGTTGCGGATGATGACCTCCAGGGGGACGATGGTGACCTTTTTCACGGCGGTCTCCCGCTCGCTGAGTTCCTCCACAAAGTGGGTGGGAACGCCCGCCTTCTCCAACTGCTGCATGAGGAAGTTGGTCATCTGGTTGTTGATGGCCCCCTTGCCGGTGATGGTGCCCTTTTTCAGCCCGTCAAAGGCGGTGGCGTCGTCCTTGTAGGACACGATGACCACATTGGGGTCCTCGGTGGAAAATACCTTCTTGGCTTTGCCCTCATAGAGCTGCTCGATCTTGTTCATTTCTATCATCCCTTCTGTAAGAATTACCTGTGTCGGGGGCTTCTCTTTCTTTCAAGAAAGAGAACAAAACGGCTCAGGGAACGATTTCCGCCTGTAATTTTGCTTCCTTTTCCGCAATCTGCGCGGCCATCTTTTCCCGGGCCCCGTCCAGCTTGGCCGCCAGCTCATCGTCGGAGACAGCCAGAATCTGGGCGGCCAGCACGGCGGCGTTTTTGGCCCCGTTGATGGCTACGGTGGCCACGGGGATGCCGCTGGGCATCTGCACGGTGGCAAGCAATGCGTCCAGCCCGTCCATGGCGCCCCCCTTCATGGGGATGCCGATGACGGGCAGGGTGGAGTTCCCGGCAAACGCCCCGGCCAGATGGGCGGCCATGCCCGCCGCGCAGATCAGCACGCCGAAGCCGTTGGCTCTGGCCTTTTTGGCAAAGTCCGCGGCGGCGGCGGGGGTGCGGTGGGCGCTGAGGATGTGGGCCTCATAGGGGATGCCGAGCTCCTGGAGTTGGGCGCACGCCCCCTTGACCACCGGCCAGTCGGAGTCGGAACCCATAATGACGGCGACCTTTTTCATACTTGAGTCCTCCTTTGAAAAAACGAAACAGGCCGCCGCGCATATGCGGGCAGCCTGCTTTGCTCAGGTTCAGGATTTGGACGCAATGGTGCCATGGAGACGGAAACCCGGACGGACACGGCAGAAATGCTCCATGACAGGCACCTCATTTCCAAATAGTCAAGTCTATTTTAGCTAAAAAAGAGCAAGAAATCAAGGGCTTTTCCCATTTTCGTAGGCTTATACAATCCTTTGCGGCGGGGGAGGGCCGTCCATGGCGAAAACCTCAAAACAGCCCGGTGGCCTCCAGAATGTCGGACACCTGGGCGGCCCGGTTGGCCCAGGAGGAATCCCGGGCCAGCGCCCGCCTCCGCCGGGGGAGGGAGGGGTCCTCCCCAAAGGCCGCCTTGCACCGGCGCAGGAAGCCGGGGCCGTCGTAGGCGGTGTCCACCAGCTCGGGAATCAGGTCGGGTACGTCCGGGTCCACCACCGCCACAATGGGCTTGCCGGTGGCGAGGTACTCGTAGATGCGGATGGAGGCCACGTCGCTGCCCGCCCGGTCCCGGCGGAACAGGTCGAACAGCAGGTCGCAGCGGTATAAATAGTCGGGTACGTCCAGGGGGTTGATGGGGCCGGTGAGCAGGATGTTCTCCTCGCCCTGGAGGCGGGCCGCTGCGGATCTGGTCACCGGGCCCATGAGCACGAAGGTCCACTCCGGCCGGTGGCGGGCCAGGAAGAGCAGGGGCTCCAGGTCCACCTGGCTGTTGACGCTGCCCACCCGGCCCAGCACCCGCTGGCCGGGGAGATATTCCAGCGCCTGGGGGATGGCCCGCTCCTTTTGCTGGAACAGCACCGGGTTCACCCCGTTGGGCAGCAAAGCGGTGTTGTCGTTGCAGGGAGACAGCCGCCGGATCAGCCCGAAGGAGGCGGCGAACACCACTTCGGCGTTGCGGGTCAGGTCGCTCTCCAGATCGGCGGCGGACTCGTCCCAGAAGCGGTCGCAGTCATACACCACCCCCCGGTAGGCCAGCATATCCAGGAACTGGGCCTGGTCGGGGCAGGTACACCAGAGCACCGGCTCCCGGAAGTGGCGCCTGGACATCACCTGTTGGATAAAGTCCGCGATCTTGTCCAGCCTGCGTCGATGGAGCACCGACGTCTCAAAGGGACCCGGGATGGGGGCGGGGAGGGTGTAAACCGTGATATGCGCCCGCACCCGGCGGCCCTGCTCGGGCATGGGCGCGCCTTTTTTGGGGGCGGGCTCAAAAAGCAGAATCTGGGCGTCGGTGAGCCGGGCGAGAAGCTGCTGTGTGCGGTCGGGCCGGGCCCGCCAGGGAGCGCGGGCCAGACAGACGATCTGTTTCATGGGGCACCTCCTGGGTCCGGGAATTATTTTGATTCAGCCAGCAGCCGGGCGGCGGCCTGGCTGTTCTCCCGCTCCAGCCGGACCAGCCGTGCGGTCTTGTCCTCCAGGGCCCGGCGGTCCTGACGGCGGGCGGCGGCGGCGTCCACCAGGGCGCACAGCAGTTCCGGCGTCACCTGGTCCAGCCGGGCGTAGAGGTCCTGGCCCGCGTCGTCCAAAAAGGCGCTGACTTTGGGGTCGTACACCACCCCCACCAGAGGTACCCCCCGGACGGCGGCGAAAATCAGCGCGTGCAGGCGCATGGACAGCGCCACGTCCATCCGGGCGGACAGGGCGATGGCCAGCTCCGTGCTGGGGCAGGAGGTGAGCAGGTTGGCCGGGGCGTACTGGAGCAGCGCGGCCACCTTTTGGGCGGCGGCGGCGTCCGGCTTGCCCTCGATGGGGATGAACACGGGGATGAGGTCATAGCGCTGATAGGCGTAGTCCACGGCGGCGGCAAAGGCGGGGGCCTTGTCGTCGAATCCCGGCCAGGGCCGCACGGTGACGCCCAGATACCGCTCTCCCTTCCGTGGGTGGAGGCCGATCTCCTCCAGCAGGGCGTCCGCCGCCTGGGGCGGCGCGGCGGGGAGGGTGACGGCGGGGTCCGCCGCCAAAATGACCTGGGGACGGCTCACGCCCAGGGCCTGAAGCTCCTCGATGGAGGCGCTGTCCCGGGTGGTGATGACGTCCACGGAGCGGTTGATGACCTTTCCGGTTTTCCGGCGGTTGCGGGGGGTGCGGATAGGGCCGATGCCGCAGCCGTACATCATCACCCGGCACCCCAGCCGGTGTGCGGCGGACAGGGTGAACAGGTAGAACCACAGGGAGCGGTGGCTGGTGACGTCCTGGACCAGGGAGCCGCCGCCGTTGATGTACAGCCTGCTTTTTGCCATTTTATGACAGAAAACGGGGGCATTGAAGGTATACACCGCCCCCACCCGGTGGCGCAGCCGGGTGGTCTTGGGTTTGCGGGTCATGATCCAGATGGGCAGGTCGGGGTCGATGGTCCGCATCTCGGTGACCAGGGCCTGCAAAATGGCCTCGTCCCCGGCGTTGCCCCGGCCGTAGGCCCCGCAGATTACCACGCCGTCCCGTTTGCGCTCGGCCTTCCGCTTTTGGCGGCGGAGGATGGAGTTGTAGATGGCGAGCTGGCGGTAGATGGTGCTCTCAATGGAGAACTCGGTCCGGCCCTTCTCCAAGAGCTGCTCGCCCAGGCGGCGGCGCAGGTCCGGGTCGGCGGCCAGGGCGGCCAGGTGGCGGCCCAGGGTCTCGTGGTCCCGGGGCTGGAACAGCAGACCGGTGACGTGGCTTTGGATGAGGAAGGGTACGCCGCCCACCTGGCTGGCCACGGTGGGCAGGGCGAACCGGGCCCCTTCGGTGAGGGCGTAGGGGAAGGTCTCGGACAGGGAGGTGAGGGTGTTGATGTCCAGGGCGTTGTAAAAGCTGTCGGTGTCGGACAGCCACCCGGCGAAGCACACCTGGTCTGTCACGCCCAGCTCGGCGGCAAGCTGTTTCAGCATGGCCTCGTCCTGGCCCTCCCCGGCGATGATGAGGCGCAGTTGGGGCTGCTGGGCGTGGGCTGCTGCAAAGCCCCGCAGCAGGGTGCCCATATCCTTTACCGGGTTGAGTCGGGCGGCGATGCCCGCGATGACTACGTCGTCCGGCCAGTCCAGGCCCAGGCTGTCCAGGAACTCCCGGCGGTTCAGCCTGGGCGTGCGGGGGGTGAAGTCAATGCCGTTGTAGATGGCGAACATCTGCTGGGGGTCGAAGCCCCGGCTGATGAGCAGGTCGCTCATGGCGTCGGATACGCCGATGCGGTAGGGAATGCGTCGCAGGGCCCAGGCGTTGAGGTTGCCGTAGGTCAGCGCGGACAGGGGGCGGCCCATGTAGTCCAGCTTGGGGTCGGAGTGGACGGTGGTGACCACGGGCAGGCCGGTGGAGCGGCGCAGCAGCGCCCCCATCAGGTTGCCCCGGGCGCCGTGGCAGTGGATGATGTCATAGCCCTCCTGGGCGATTTTTTCCCGCAGGGGCTTTAAAGCGGCCAGGGGGTTGCGGCCTGCCATCACGTCCACGTGAATGCCCAGGACCCGGGCCTCCTCGGTGAAGGGGCCGTCGGTGAAGCACACCATGTCGGCCTGGATGTGCCGGTTCAGGCCCTGGAGCAGGGAATGGACGTGGGTTTTTGCTCCTCCGGTGTCGCCGCCGCTGATGAGATGGATGATTTTCATTTGTACCTCCCATAAACTGCTTGCTTTGCAGCAAGGAATGGGTTAAAATTACAGAGCATATATTTGCTATTATACATATTTTTGGCCGGCCGGTCAAGGACAGGAGGGACAAGGGTGCCGGGTATCATTCAACAATTTGACGAGCAGGCTCTGGTGTGGATCGCGGAAAACATGCGATGCGTTCTGCTGGACCCATTCATGAAGCTGTATACCCAGCTTGGAAACAGCGGGATGCTGTTCATCACGCTGGGGGTGCTGCTGCTGTTTTTCAAGCCCACCCGGAGGGCGGGGGCCTCGGCGCTGTGCGCCATGCTCGTCGGGCTGGTGGTGGTGAACTTCACCATTAAGCCCTTGGTGGCACGGGACCGGCCCTGGCTGGTCATCGAAAATTTCGTCAACCTGGTGCCGGAGCACGACCCCAACTCCTTCCCGTCCGGCCACACCAACGCCGCCTTCGCCTTTGCCCTGGCGGTGTGCATGACTGCGCCCAAGCGGTGGATGAAGGTTGCGGCGGTGTGTATGGCGGTGGTCATGGGCCTGTCCCGGCTGTATGTGGGGGTCCACTTCCCCAGCGACGTGCTGGCGGGGACGGCCATCGGCTCCCTGTGCGGACTTTTGGGGGCGTGGGTGGTCAGGAAGGCGTGGGAGCGTATCCGGGTTCGCCCGCAAGCTCCAGAATAACGGCCTGGGCCAGCAGCAGCCCCGCCGCGGCGGGCACCCACATGGCGCTGGCGGGGATGGACCGCCGTCCGGGAGGCGGGGCCTCGTTCCCCTCCCCGGCGGAGCGGGCGGGTTCCGGGGAAAACACCACCTTGTGGTGGAGGATGCCCCGTTTCCGCAGCTCCTTGCGCACCACCCTTGCCAGAGGGCAACCCTCGGTCTGGGAGATGTCGGCGATGCGAAGCTGCTGAGCGTCCCGCTTGTTGCCGGTGCCCAAGGCGGAGATGATGGGGATGGCGCGCCGGTGGGCGGTCTCGATCAGGTCCAGCTTGCAGCTCACCAGGTCGATGGCGTCCACGATGTAGTCGTATTTTGCGGCAAAAAACTCCTCCCGCCGGTCTGCCTCGTACCGGATGGCCAGAGGGTGGAGGGTGCAGCTTGGCGCGATATCGGATAGGCGCAGGGCGGTGGCCCGCGCCTTTTCCATGCCCACGGTGGACCAAAGGGCGGCGTCCTGACGGTTGATGTTGCTCACCGACACCGTGTCCTGATCCGCCAGGGTCAGTTCCCCCACGCCGGAGCGGCACAGCGCCTCGGCGCACCAGCCGCCCACGCCCCCCAGGCCCAGCACCGCCACGTGGCTGTTTTGCAGCCGTTCCATGGCGGGGGCGCCCAGCAGCATTTGGGTGCGGATGAATTGCTCGTCCATTTCAATCAACTCCTGAAAACAAACGCCGGACAACCCGTCCGGCGTTTGTTTTGTACTGTTATTTTCCGAAATAGTTGGCGCCGCTCAGCTCGGTGGTGGGGAAGGCCTCGGCCAGCTCCTCGATCCAGGCGGTCTGAGCCTCGCTGGCCAGGGTGCTGCGGACGGTGCCCTTCCAAACCGGCTCGTTCTCGCCCACGTAGAACATCAGGTGATAAGACCAGAATTTGTTGCGGTCAGAGTCGCCGGCGCTGTGCTGGATGACGCCGGAGTCGCCGGGCTGGTGGTCCTCAAAAACCCAGTCCTTGAACTCGGGGACCAGGGAGGTGTTGTCGCTGGGAATGCGGGTCACCAAGTCGCTGCCCACCTCGTCGGTGTTATACTTCTCCGCCAGGGTGGCGAAAGCGTCCTCGGTTTTCTCCCCGGCGTTCCATTCCGCCTCAATGGCGTCCATCTTCTCCTTGGCGGCGGCCCAGGCCTCCTCGGTGGGGGCGACCACGTTGTCCTCGTCGTCGGTGGTGGTGTCGGCCAGGATGGCGATGTGGCGCACGTCCCGGGTGGGTTCGTCGTTCCGGTAGCGGTCATGGAAGGAGAAGACGTAGTAGCCGTTGTCCGTCTCCACCAGGTCGCATTCGTCCTTGTCCAGGGCCAGGAGCTGCTCGCTGTAAGCGCTATTGAGGCTGCCGGTGCCCACCACCGTGACGTGGTCGCCGTGGTTGGTGGCGGTGGTCAGCTCATACTTGGCGGCCTGGGCTTCAAAAGAGGCGCCGCCCTCCACCGCTTTCAGAGCCTCCTCGGCCTTGCCCTTGGCGTCGGCCTGGGCCTCGTCTTTCAGCTTCTGTACCGCGTCCTCGTCCAGCTCGTTGCCCTCGGCGTCCTTGGTGTCCACGCTGGCAATGGCAAAGTAGAGGTAGGAGTACTCCACGGTGTCCAGATTGTCCTTGTGCTCCTCATAGTAGGCGTCCAGCTCGGACTGGGCGTAGCTGTCGTACAGCTCGGAATACTTGTCGCCGGCCACCAGGTTGGCCATCAGGGAACGGGTGGTGAGCTTCTCGAAGATGGAGGCGGTCATATACTCGCCGTACAGGGCCTTGAGGTAAGCGCTGTAGCTCAGGCCGTTGGCGGTGGCGGCGGCCTTGGCGGAGTCGATCTGGGCGTCCAGGTCCTCCTTGACCTCGGCCTCGGTGTGCCCGGCGTTCACGGCCTCCTGGGCCAGGGCCAGGTACTGCTGGGCGCTGGTGAGGGCCTCCTCCATGAAGTAGTCCCGGTAGGAGGCGCCCTCCTCGGCGTTGTAAATCTGCTCGTCGTCGGCCTTGGTGGTGTCGATGATGCCGTAGCTGACAAAGGAGCTGCGCACACCGTTATAATAGTAGCTCAGCTCGGCGGCGGTGAGGGTCTCGCCGCCCACCTGGGCGGCGGCGGTCCTGGCCTGGAAGAAGCCGGTGCGCCACACCAGCAGCGCGATGACCAGCACGGCGATGACGCCGCCGACAACGGAATAGATGATGGTTTGGCGCCTGCGGGCGGCCTGCTCCTGCTGGGCCTTGACGGCCTTTTGGTCAGGACCAGCGCTCTGGCGCTGCTTTTTCTCTCTGGATGCGCTCATGGTATATCAATCCTCTCAAGTATTTCGTGTGTGGCGGCGGGCGGTCAGGCCCGTCCGCGGCCGTGGGAGATGGGCTTATTTTGCCCAAAAAGGACGAGAACCCCGCGGCGCTCCCAACATTATAGCATGTGAAAACAGCCGTTGCAAGGATAAATTCATGCCCCAATGAAAATTCACAAATGAGAAACGATTTTTTGACGGAAAAAAGAACGGCGGAAGGGATTGAACCCTTCCGCCGGGATCGCCGGAACCCCCGCCGTGGCCGTGCCGCCCCATTAAAAACCTGCACGAGCATGCAGGTGGGTCGCCTCCGCTTGGCTTTACCGCTCCCAACGTCCAGGTACCTCCGAAGAGGGCCGGGAGGTCTGCGAACCGCCGCGCGAGTGGGGCGTCCCGTTTTAGAAATGTGGGTTTTAACAGGGCAGGTTCACGTAGTTAGAACCCGGCAGGGGTGAAATAATTGCGTCCGAGCCGTCGTGAGCAGCGCGGATGGAGCGGAGCGAGGGCAGAAGCCCAGCCGCCGGGAAACGGGGGCGGGTTTTGCCCGAGTCGCAGCGAAGCCGCGCGTCGCGAACAGGCGAGGCGTAGAAACAGACGCGTCCGAGCCGTCGTGAGCAGCGCGGATGGAGCGGAGCGAGGGCGGAAGCCCAGCCGCCGTAAGCGGCGGTTACTCCTCCTCGTCCTCGAACAGCTCTTCCATGAACTGCTCGTAGACGGCGTTGAGCTCCGCCTCGTCGTCGATATCCGCCAAAAGTTGCTCGCCGTCCTGTTCGATGACCTTCAGCAGGATTAGGCCGAAATCCTCGTTGTCCTCGTCCATGTCCGCCGGGACAAAGGCCATGTATTCCGCCCCGTTATGTTCCAGGGTGCCCAGATGCTCCAGTTCAAATTCATTACCCTCGTCGTCGGTGATCGACACGAAATCCGGGCCGTATTCTTCGCTCATGGCTTTGGTCCTCCTTTTGCGATTCTGCTGCCTATGCCCCTATTGTAACGGTTGCGAGAGAAAAAAGCAAGAGGGAACATAAAATTTCCACGAGGAAACGGCGCGGGCCGGAGTCAAATCCCGTCGTTTCGCACAGGGTGGACAAATTGTTTTGATCGTGGTATAATACCCCAATACGGACCGGAGGGCCCGGAGAGAGGGAACCCGGACGTCCCGCCGCGGCGTGGGACGGCTTGAATACATCGGAGGGATCTCAATATGCCAGACACCAACCAAAACCGTACCCCTGAGCGCCGGCCCGCCCAGTCTCAGGGCGGCGCCCGGCGGCAGGAGTCTCCGTCTCAGGGCGGCGGCAAGCGCCAGGCGCCCCGTTCCAAAACGCGCAAACGCCGCCGCCCCGTTGCGCTGACCATCCTCATCCGCATCTTCCAGGTCATCGGCACCCTGCTGCTGATGGGGGTCGTCACCGGCTGCTTCATGATATGCTTTGCCGTGGTCTATGTGAGGACGTCGGTGCTGCCCAAGGCCTATCTGAATCTGGACGACTACACTATGGACGAGAACTCGATCATCGTGTACGTGGACAGGGATACCCAGGAGCTGAGGGAGCTCCAGACCCTGAAGGGCAACGAGAACCGGGAGCTGGTGGAGTACGACCAGATTCCCGAGGACCTGATTAACGCCTTTATCGCCATTGAGGACAAACGCTTCTGGAACCACCAGGGCGTGGACTGGCGGGGGACGGCGGCAGGCCTGTCCAAGCTGTTCACCGGAGGCAGCATCCGGGGCGGCTCCACCATCGACCAGCAGCTCATCAAGAACCTGACCGGGGACAAGGATGTCACCGTCACCCGGAAGATTATGGAGATTTTCAAAGCCCTGGAGTTGGAAAACAACTACCAAAAGGAGGTCATCCTCACCACCTACCTCAACAAGATATATCTGGGCAACGGCTGCGACGGCATCCAGGCCGCGTCCCGGTACTACTTCGGCAAGAACGTGTGGGAGCTGGACCTGGCCGAGTGCGCCAGTCTGGCCGGCATCACCAACAACCCGTCCCTCTACGCCCCCAGGGGCGTGGTGGAGGTGATGCGCTACACCTGTCAGGAGTGCGGGGATTACTACCTGAATGAAAAGCCGGACGTGTGCGAGACCTGCGGGAAGGATTCCTTTGACGACGGCGTGCTGTGGACCAACCGGGAGTACAACAAGGCCCGACAGGAGCTGATCCTGAACGAAATGGCCAGAGAGGATGAGGCCAGGGACAACAAGGCGTATATCACCGAGGCGGAGCGGGACGCCGCCATCGCCGAGCCCCTGGTGTTCGCCTGGGACCGGCAGGGTGGGGAAGACGGCGAGGAGAACGGCGAGGACACGGAGGACAGCGCGCCGTCCGGCGTCTACTCCTGGTATACCGAGGCGGTGATTAACGAGGCCATCGAGGTGCTCCAGGAGCACACCGGGATGAGCTATAAAACTTGTAAGGACCGGGTGTTCAGCGGCGGCCTGACCATTGTGTGCGCTTACGACCCGGAGGCCCAGGCGGCGGTGGACACGGTGTTCAACAACCGTTCCAATCTGGACCAGGTGTCCTCCCGCACCGGGCAGCGGCTTATGGCCGCCATCTCCCTGGTGGACAACTCCAGCGGCCTGGTGGTAGCCATGGGCAGCACGGAGGATAAGACGGTGAACCGGGGCTGGAACACCCCGGTGGATACCGTGCGCCAGCCCGGCTCCTCCATCAAGCCCCTGTCCGTCTACGGCCCGGCCATTGACATGGGGCTCATCACCCCCGCCTCCGTAATCGACGACAACCCCTATTTGCTCAACGGCTCCGTCTGGCCGCTAAACGTGTCGGCCAACTACCGGGGGTTGACCACGGTGCAGTACGCCGTGCAGGTGTCGCTGAACACCGTGGCTCTGCGGGTGGTGGAGCAGGTCACCCCCGATGCGTCCTATGACTTTATGGTCAACAAATTCGGCTTCACCTCCCTGGAGGCCTACCGGGAGACCAGCACCGGCAAGGTGCTGTCGGACATTGACCGCAGCCCGTTGTCCATGGGCGGCCTCACCGACGGCGTCTCCACCTTCGAGATGGCGGCGGCCTACGCCACCTTCCCCCGCAACGGCGAGTTCACCAAGGCCACCACCGTGCTGGAGATCAGGGATGCCAACGGCAACGTCATCGTGGACAACCGGCCCGTCAGCAGTTTTATCCTCAAAGAGACTACCGCCTATTATATCAACTCGATGCTCACCAACGTGGTGAGTTCGGGCACCGGCACCGGCGCCCGCATCGCCGGCCAGACCGTGGCGGGCAAGACGGGCACCACCAACGACGTGTTTGACTACTGGTTCTGCGGTTACACCAACTATTACACCGCCGCGGTGTGGGCGGGCTACTCCAACAGCGAGGTCATCAATTATACCCACGCCAATCCCACCGTCCCCCTGTGGCAGAAGGTGATGTCCATCCTCCACGAGGGGAAGGAGAACGCGCCCTTCGACGTGCCCGGCACGCTGAACTCGTACTCCATCTGCCTGGACTGCGGCAAGCAGGCCAACGCCAACTGCACCATGGACATCCGGGGCAACCGGACCCAGACCTTCCGGCTGTTCGCCGCCGACGCCCCCACCGAGCAGTGTACCTGTCACGTGCCGGTGCAGATCTGCGTGGACAGCCCCATCCTGGACGGCAACGGCGAGGCCACCGGGCGGTATCACCTGGCAGGGAAGCTGTGCCCGGAGGAGACCGTCAAGACGGTGTATATGGTGGAGTACGAGCGGGAGCTGGCCAAGCCCGGACTCCACATCGGAGACGAGAACGGCCTGCTGAGCTGGTACGACTCCATCCCGGAGGATGAGCGGTATTGTAACGTGCATGTAGAGGGCTGGGAGGAGCCCACGCCGCCGCCCACCGAGTCTATGGATCCCGGCGTATGGCCGTCGGACTGGCCCGGCCCCGGCCCGGACGTGTCGGACCAGCCCATCATTCCGCCCACCCAGGACCCCGGGCCCGTCGTCGAGCCGCCCGAGCCCAGCTTTGAGCCCATCCTCCCGATTGAGCCCATCGACCCTGGCAACGGCGACGCGCCCTATATCCCGGCGGTGGACGACTGGGGGAACCCCATTTCCCCGTAGAGTCCGCGGACTGCATCCGAGAAGCATCAAAACCGCCCGGCGCATATCCGCCGGGCGGTTTTGACGGTTTTCAGGGATTTGTTGCTTCAATCCGCTAAAGAAATGGGCGCGGGGCAAAAAAGGTTTGGTGAAAAAGCAGGGAGGATGGCGATTGCCAACGGCGGAAAGATGTGATATAGTCTTAATAAGTTTGGAAATAGTGGTTTTTTTCAGTGAGAGGGCCCAAATGACCGCAGTGCGGTCATGGCCCCCAAGGAAGGAATGACTGCGCAATGGTAAATGTGGCGATTTTAGGTTTTGGCACCGTGGGCTCCGGCGTGGCCGAGGTGCTCACCGGCCATGAGAGTAGCATCGAGCGCAAAGCGGACGGGTTGATCCAATTGAAATACATCCTGGACGTGCGGGACTTCCCCGGCAGCCCCTTTGCGGACCGGCTCGTGAAGGACTTCGGCGTCATTGAGAACGACCCCGAGGTGGACATCGTGGTGGAGACCATCGGCGGGGCCACCATCGCCCAGGACTTCACCCGCCGCGCCTTGAAGGCGGGCAAGAGCGTGGTCACCTCCAACAAGGAGCTGGTGGCCACCTGCGGCTACGAGCTGACCCAGCTTGCCCGCGAGAAGGGTGTGTGCTACCTGTTTGAGGCCAGCGTGGGCGGCGGCATCCCCATTATCCGGCCCCTGTCCCAGTGTCTGGCCGCCAACGAGATTTTGGAAATCTACGGCATCCTCAACGGTACCACCAACTATATCCTGACCCGGATGATCCGGGCGGGACTGACCTTCGATGCGGCGCTGGCGGAGGCCCAGGCCAACGGCTACGCCGAGCGGGACCCCTCCGCCGACGTGGATGGCCACGACGCCTGCCGGAAAATCTGCATCCTGGCGGACATCGCCTTCGGCCGGCATATCAGCCCCAGCCAGGTGCCCACCCAGGGCATTGCCGGGGTAACCCTGGCGGACGTGGACTACGCCGAGAGCGCGGGCAAGAAGATCAAGCTGCTGGGCCGGGCGATCCGCGGCGAGGACGGCAAGGTGTGCGCCTATGTGGCCCCCCACCTGGTGGACCAGTCCGACCCGCTGGCCGGGGTGGAGGACGTGTTCAACGCCATCTCCGTCCGGGGCGACGCCATCGGCGACGTGATGTTCTACGGCCGGGGCGCGGGCAAGCTGCCCACCGCCTCCGCCGTGGTGGCGGACGTCATCGACGTGGCCCGGAACATGGGCCACCGCAAGGCGCTGAGCTGGGAGCCGGGCGGCGAGGACGCCGCCTGTGGCACGGACGGGCTCAAGAGCCGCTGGTATGTCCGGGCCGCCGGGTCCGCCGACGCGCTGCGCACAGCGCTACTGGGCTGCAAGCTGCTGGCCCGCCGGGAGAGCGGCGGGGCCGAGTCCGCCTGCCTCACCGAGGGCGAGCTGACCCGTGCGGAGCTGGAGACGAAGCTGGCGGGGCTGAGCGTGTCCAATATGTTACGGGTGTTGGACTGATTTCTCGCAGCGGCATAAAATAGAGCGTCGGGCCTTTGCCCGGCGCCCATGAGCGATATGAAATGATCCGTGGAAGGATGAAAGAACCATGTCATTGATTGTACAGAAATTCGGCGGGTCCTCCGTGGCGGACGCGGACAAGATCCGCAACGTGGCCCGCATCATCACCGATACTTATCAAAAGGGGAACCAGGTGGTGGCGGTGCTGTCCGCCCAGGGGGACACCACCGACGACCTGATCGAGAAGGCGGCGGAGATCAACCCATCCGCCTCCAAGCGGGAGCTTGACATGCTGCTGTCCACCGGCGAGCAGATCTCCTGCGCCCTGTGCGCCATGGCCATCGAAGGCATGGGGTTCCCGGTGGTGTCCCTGACGGGCTGGCAGGCGGGCTTCCGCACCAACTCCGGCTATGGCAACGCCCGCATCAAGCGGGTGCAGGGGGAGCGCATCCGGGCGGAGCTGGACAAGCGGCGCATCGTCATCGTCACCGGTTTCCAGGGGCTGAACAAGTTCGACGACATCACCACTCTGGGCCGGGGCGGGTCGGACACGTCGGCAGTGGCCATCGCCGCGGCGCTGAACGCCGACCTGTGCCAGATATTCACCGACGTGGACGGCGTATACACCGCCGATCCCCGCCTGGTGCCCACCGCCCATAAGCTGGAAGAGATCACCTATGATGAGATGCTGGAGCTGGCGACGCTGGGCGCCCAGGTGCTCCACAACCGCTCGGTGGAGATGGCCAAGCGGTACGGTGTGAACCTGGAGGTGCTGTCCAGCTTCTCCGGCAGACCGGGTACGAAAGTTAAGGAGGTCGTCAAGACTATGGAAAAATCCCACATCAGCGGCGTGGCAAAGGATAAGAACATCGCCCGTCTGGCCCTGGTTGGCCTGGAGGACACCCCGGGCATTGCCTACAAGATTTTCTCCCTGCTGGCCAAAAACAATGTGAACGTGGACATTATCCTTCAGTCCATCGGCCGCAGCGAAACCAAGGATATCAGCTTCACCGTGGCCAAGGACGATATGGAGCTGGCCCAAAGGCTGCTGGAGGAGAACCGGGACCGCATCCACTTCGACCACATCGACGTGTCGGACAATATCGCCAAGGTATCCATCGTGGGTGCAGGCATGGTCAACAACCCCGGCGTGGCCGCCGCCATGTTCGAGGCGCTGTTCAGCGCGGGTATCAATATCAATATGATCTCCACCAGCGAGATTAAGGTTTCCGTGTTGGTCCACATCAGCGACGCGGACCGAGCGGTACAGGTGATCCACAACCGTTTCTACGACGAGTTCAACGGCGCACAGTGAAAACGACAAACAGGCCGGGCCCCAGCGGGTTCCGGCCTGCTCCATGTTTCGATGGGGATCAGTTTGCCTCGTTCATCACTTGGAGGCCCAGGCGCAGGAAGGGCAGGATGTAGGTCAGCATCTGCTGGGCCACCTCCGGCGTGCCGGGGACGTTGACGATGAGGGTCTTTTTGCGGATGCCGGCCACGGCCCGGGTGAGCACGCCCAGGGGGGAGCTTTTCAGGGCGTGGGCCCGCATGGCCTCGGGGATGCCGGGGGCGAGGCGCTCCACGATGTCCAGGGTGGCCTCGGGGGCGCAGTCCTCGGGGTTGAAGCCGGTGCCGCCGGTGGTGATGATGATGTCTGCGGCGTTGGTATCGCAGATGGCCTTCATGCTGCCGGCCAGCACCACGCGTTCATCGGGAAGAATCTGGTGGCCCGCAATGGTATAACCCGCCTGCTCCAGCGTTTTCACCACGGCGGGGCCGGACAGGTCTTTCTCGGTGCCATTGTAACGGGCGGTGTTTGCTGTGATGACGTAAATGCGGTATGCCATAAATATTCCCTCTTTTCATTCAATCTGGTGTTGTGTATTATAACAAGAAAAGGCCGAGTTGTAAAGGTTGTTTTTGTAAAAAACTTCGATTTTTTCCAGGCTGATTGGCCGAGGGGGTCGGGCCAACGGGGAAAACAATTGCATTGCGGGGCATATGGTGACAGAATATTCTATCTATGGGTATCTGTGAAGAATTTGGATGAATAGTTGAACTCGATTATACCCCATGCCCAAGAAGCCAAGGTACCACTTCATCATCCGTCAGCAGGACTGGCATCCGGTCATGGACATGGATGATAGTGTCATTGGGGGCAGTTGTCAGGATCACAAACCGTTCCTCCCCCTGAAAAGTGTTCCAAAGCCCAGCCAGATACAGCCTGTCCTGTCCCGGCAGCGTATCCGGCTGTTTTCCTGTGCGTACATAGGTCTCCAGCGACAGCCGGGCCAGTCTGACCCAGGGTTCCGGCCCGGATGCCGGCGTTTTCCGCCTGACGGATGATCTCCTTCCGCAGTTCCATGTCATATTTCGCCGTCAGCCGGGTTTGAACTGCGCCGAAGGCGGACATATCGCCGGACGCGCCCTTGCCAGGGGAGATGTGGAAGTAATCGGCGTACATGACCAGGTGGGGTGTGGTGACGATCAGCGCCTCCGGCTCCCATGCTGCGGCTTGTTTGGCAGCGGCGCGGTAGGTGTCGATGGTAGCCTGGACTTCCCGTTCCTGGCCGCGCCCTGCAGTGGGGATGATGACGGGCGGGTGGGGGACGAGGATGGCTCCAATAATAGACATAATGTGCCCTCCTTAAAACAAAAGTACCAGTTAGGCATAGGCTATCCCATAGTGATTACCATTTAGCTTTTCTAGTACAGGTAGCTCATCCCAAATGTTTTGAACATTTTTAGGTCGACTTTGTAGCATAGAAATGAATTGCTCGTAGTCAATCAAGTCAAACTGCTGAACATGTCCGAGTTCTATTGCCAGAGAGGCGGTTTCTTGTGCCTTCTTAGAAAAATGCTTTGCAGTAGATACAAACATACAGCTTTTAGAGCGATTTAATAGTGTAGCTCCCAGTAATTCACGAATTCCAGAAACTGATTTTGTATGTTCTAAATTTTTTCTGCGCTTTACTTGAATCATCGTTGGATTATCGCTATTTATTAAAACAATATCAATTCCGTCATCTGATGATTTTCCAACGACTTTTGCTTCACAGTGATAAAAATCACTGAAAACAGAAGCAACCAATTCTTCCATTCTAAAACAGCCTGCTGGACCTGGTGGAGTCCCTGAAGGGCAAGAAGATCCTCACCGGCACCAGCTAACCATGTGACCGCATGGGTCTCCAAGGCCAGAAACCACATCCGTATGATGGGCCAGCCCAGTGTGTAGTTCCGGATATTACTCCCGAATTAGAACATAGGAAATCTGGCTATGTTGAAAGAAAGCGGA
>CANOYV010000010.1:0-67868 GCA_947571605.1 uncultured bacterium
ATTTCACCCCCCCCTCACCCCCCCTGCTCCTTAAACCGGAAATAAACCAAATACAAATCCCTTAACCGCGTCACCCTATGCGTGGGTGCAGCCGGTTTTACCGGCTGCACCAACCCCATTTATTAGAAAACGGGTGGTGTAAAATGGACAGAAAACTGACGAAAAGAGGCATTACAGAGCGTTTATTCTGGTGCGTGCTGATTGCGCCATCCGTTCTGATTGTCACGCTGTTTATCGTAGTCCCCATCATCGATTCCATCATTAAAAGCTTTACAGATTATAAGCTCGCAAACATCGTGAGGAATACCGCTCCGGAATGGAACCAATTTGCCAACTACATCAAACTGTTTGACAGCGGCATCCTGACGGACTCCGTCTGGGTCACGTTCACCTTTGTCCTGGTCACCACAACGCTGAGCCTGGTCATCGGCATGAGCCTGGCGCTGGTGCTCAATTCCGAGATCAAGGGCGCCCGGGTGTTCCGCAGCCTGATGATGACCCCTTGGGTAGTGCCCACCGTGATCTCCGCCCTGGTGTGGATCTGGATCTACCAGCCACAGTACGGTCTGCTCCGGTATCTGGTGAATATCGTCACCTTCGGCCGTGTCTCGGATTTCGCCATCCTGAACAGCTCTAAAACCGCCCTGATCGGTGTGATTACCGTGGCCCTGTGGAAACAGATTCCGCTGATGACGCTGCTGTTGCTGGCAGGGCTGGGAAACGTGCCTACGGACGTGCTGGAGGCGGCCCAGTTAGACGGCGCCAACGGCGTAACCGGCTTTTTCAAGATCACCGTCCCGTACATGTCGTCCGTCATCAAGACCTCCGTCTCCATGATTATGATCGACAACTTTAAGCAGTTTCCGCTGTTCTGGCAGATGACCTCCGGCGGCCCCAACGGCTCCACCACAACCCTTGCCGTGCTTTCCTACAAGGAGGCGTTCATCGGCCACAACTTCGGCTCCGGCGCCGCCGTCACCACTATATGGATGCTCATCATGATCCTGTTTGTCTTTTGCTATAACAAGCTCTTCCCGAAAGCCGATCTTGATTGATGGGGGGCCGTGTCATGAATACCAGAACAAGAAAACTCCTGCTCAACATACTCAAGTGGGCCGTGCTGATCGTGGTGATGCTGTTCCTGCTCTTCCCCATCTATTGGGTCGTTCTGACCTCCTTTAAAACGAACATGGAGAGCTATCTGTACCCGCCCACGTTCCTCCCCCAGGCCCCCACGCTGGACGGCTTCATCAACCTGTTCACCAACTATCCGGAGTTCTTCGTCTACTATAAGAACAACATCATCGTCTCCGCGGCGGCCACCGTGCTGGTGTGCTTCATCGCCATCTTCTCCGGCTATGCCCTGTCTCGGATCAAGATCAACTGGAGCAAATACGCCATCGCGTTCCTGCTCTTCTCTCAGATGTTCCCGGTGGTGTCCCGGCTGATCTCCCTGTACGGCCTGCTGCGGGGCGTGGGGCTGCTGAACACCATGACCGGTCTGGTGCTGGCCATCACGGCGGGCCAGCTCCCGTTCTCCATTACGCTGATGGCCTCGTTCTTCGACGCCGTGCCCATGGACCTGGAGGAGGCCGCCTACATCGACGGCTCCAGCCGGGTGTCCACCATGTTCAAGGTGGTCATCCCCCTGGTGGTCCCCGGCCTGCTGGCCGTGGGCATCTACTCCTTCCTCCAGACCTGGGACGACTATCTCTACGCCTCCACCCTGATCCAGAACGACGCGCTGAGGACGCTGTCCACCGGCGTCACCCTGCGGTATCTGGGCGAGCTCTCCTACGACTGGTCCTTGGTCAACTCCATCTCGGTGGTGGGCACACTGCCCATGGTGTTCGTATTCTTCTTCTTCCAGAAGTATATGATTAAGGGCCTGACCGCCGGAGCGGTCAAGGGGTAATCGGAGCAATGGGAAAAAACGTTATTTTCATTCTCAGCGACGACCAGTCCTATTTTGCCCAGCACAGGGAATGCCCCGAAATCATCACCCCCAACCTCGATGCACTGGCCGGCAGCGGGTGCTATTTTGAAAACTGCTTTTGCGCCAGCCCGGTGTGCTCCCCCGCCAGGGCCTCCATCCTGACGGGGACCATGCCCTCCTACCACGGGGTCCATGACTGGATCGTCTCCGGCAGCGTGAACCTGGGCGACCTGCCCGCCTTCAGCCGCGGCCGGGAGCCCATCCGGAACAACGAGTCCGTGGCCATCGACTATCTGGAGGGCGTCGCCGCCTACACGGATATCCTGGCCGACCACGGCTACGACATCGCGCTGTCCGGCAAATGGCACCTGGGCGACACCATGAAGCAGCGCAAGGGCTACACCTACTGGAACACCATCTTGCGGGGCGGCTGCCGCTACCGCGCCTATGACATGTACCATGACGGCGAGATCACCGCCCACACCGACTATCTCACGGACCGGATTGCCGACAACGCCATCGACTACCTCCGGCGCGGCCGCACCGACAGGCCCTTCTATCTGGGCGTACACTTCACCGCGCCCCACACCCCGTGGGACAGACCGGAGCACCCCCCTGAGGTCTGGGACATGTACGAGGGCGTTGACTTCAAGAACGTCCCCTACGCGCCGGTCCACCGGGACCAGATGGCCAACTCCTTCATCGGGGACACCCCCGAGCGCCGGCAAGAGCTGATCCGGGGCTACTTCACCGCCGTCACCGCCATGGACGCGGCCATCGGGCGCATCCTCCAGGCGGTCAAGGAGCTGGACCTGGAGGACGACACCGTTATCGTCTTTACCAGCGACAACGGCATGAACGTGGGCCAGCACGGCGTCTGGGGCAAGGGGAACGGCACCTATCCCCAGAACTTTTACGAGGAGTCCATCCGGGTGCCGCTGGTCGTCCGCGCGCCGGGCAAAAAGCCCCGTGCCGTAAGCGACATGGTCAGCCATGTGGACCTGTTCCCCTCGATCCTGGAGCTGTGCGGCGTCGATGGCGCCCCGGACCGGCCCTGCGGGCAGTCCTTCGCGGGCGTGCTGGACGGCGGGGCCTTCGCCCGGGAGTACGTCTGCGTCTTTTCGGAGTACGGCGCGGTGCGCATGATCCGGGACGCGCGGTACAAGTACGTGAAGAATTACATCAACGGCGCGGACCTGTTCTTCGACCTGGAACAGGACAAGCGCGAGGAAATCAATCTGATCCGCGATCCCGCCCGTCAGGGAGAGCTGCACAGGCTGGCGGCGGCCTTGGACGCGGGCTTCCGGCAATTTGCGGACCCCGGCCGGGACGGCAGCCGCCAGTTCCCCAAGGGCATGGGACAGACCGGCCTGTGTTCCTCCCAGAACGGCGTGGCCGCGTACAGGCAGGAGTATGAGATGTACTATGGCAGATGAAATCTATCAAATCAGTAACGACCGCCTCCGCGTCTCCCTTGAACGGCTCAGCGGCACGTTTACGTCTATCCAGGACAGCGCCGGAGTGGAGTACCTGTGGCAGGGCGACCAGGCGTACTGGCCCCGCCGCGCCCCCATCTGCTTCCCCATCTGCGGCAGCCTGCGAGACGACAAGGGGTACACCCGGGACGGGCGCGAGCTGCGGATGGTCCGCCACGGCTTCGCAAAAACCAGCGTGTTCGAGGTCGCGGAGCACACCGCTTCCACCATGGCGTTCCGCCTGAAAGACAATGCGGACACCTTCCGGCAGTATCCGTTCCACTTCGAGTTTTACGCCAAATACGCGCTGGACGGCAACCGCATCGGCGTGACGTTTGAGGTCCGCAACACCGGGGACACGGCAATGCCCTTTTTCGTGGGCGGCCATCCGGGGTTCAATGTCCCCCTGCTCCCCGGGGAGCGGTTTGACGACTACTTCCTGGAATTTGAGCGTCCCGAAACCGTCTCCGTCCCCAGCCCCTATGGGGACACCGGCCTGACGGACCTCTCCCGGACCAGGCCCCTCCTCCAGGGCGGGAACATCCTCCCCCTCAGCCACGAGCTGTTCCGGGACGGCGCCCTCCAGCTCGAAGGACTCTCCTCCAGGCGCGTCACCCTGAAATCCGCCTCCAACCCCCACGGCGTTATGGTCGAATATCCCGATTTCCCCGTGCTCCTCATCTGGTCCAGCGAAAACGGCGGGTCCTTCGTCGCTCTGGAGCCATGGGTGGGCGTCACCACCGCGGCTCAGGAGGACGATATCATCGACCACAAGCGGTACGTCCAGTACGCCGCCCCGGGCGAGGGCAGGTCGTATCATTTTTCCATCACAATTTCGTAAGCGCCCCAAAAAACGCGTGGGCCGGGATTCTAGGATCCCGGCCCACGCGCTTTCCAATCAGGCCATTCGTTGGGCGGCCCGGTACTCCTTGGGGGTTGTCCCGGCGTTTTTTTAAAGGTGCGGGTAAAGTAGTTCACGTCGGGGATGCCGCATTGCTGGGCGATGGTCTGAATCTGGAGGCCCCCATGGAGTTCCCCGAGGGCAGGTACAGCGTAAAAGACAAGATCGAGGTCCTCGCGGAGAGTGAGGAGGCCATGAAGGTGGTTCGCACCGCCATCAAACTGGCCACCAACTTCGATTTGGCCCCCGGCGTGGGCATGTGGGATATGATGAAGGCCATGTCCCTCGAGGGTATGGCGGGCAACATGATGCCCGCGGGCTTCCTCCAGAGCCTCAACGCCAAACTCATCAAAATCGACAAGAAGTGATGTCGCTGTGTTGTCCCATGGACGTTATGGACATCAAATGCTTCCGGTCCTGTCTGGCGGAGAACCAGCCGCTGTACGGCCGGCCGGGCCACGCTGACATTTCCCCTGCCCAAAACGTGGGAAGCAAAGCATTTTGTATTGCGGAATTGTTCAAAAAGGGGTATGATAAGGATAAGGCGCCCATAACCGGCAACGCCGCCGCAGATCGGCCGGCGGGAGGAACCTACGGCGGCACTTACCGGCAGGAAAAGACGGGCGCATTTTGGGCAACTTAAAATAACAAAAGGGGGAAACCGCGTATGAAAATGACATGGCGTTGGTACGGCGAGGGTAACGATCAAATCAAGCTCAGCGACATCAAGCAGATTCCCGGCGTGGAGGGCATCGTGTGGGCGCTGCACAACAAAATGCCTGGCGAGGTATGGCAACCCGAGGAAATCGCCCAGGTCAAGAAGCAGCTTGACGAATACGGCTTCAACATGGACGTGGTGGAGAGCGTCAACGTCCACGACGACATCAAGATCGGCCTGCCCACCCGTGACGCGCTGATCGAGAACTACAAGCAGACCATCAAAAACCTGGCGCCCTTCGGGGTCAAGGTGATCTGCTACAATTTCATGCCCGTGTTCGACTGGACCCGCACCGACCTGTTCCACCCCGTGGGGGACGGCTCCACCGCCCTGTATTACGAGGCCAGCAAGATCCACGACGACCCCAAGGAGATGGCGGACTACGTCATGTCCTTCACCGAGAAGTACCACATGACCTTCCCCGGCTGGGAGCCGGAACGGATGGCAAAATTGGACGAGCTGTTCGAGAAATACAAGCCCGTCACCAAGGAGAAGCTGTGGGAGAATCTGAAGTACTTCCTGGAGGCCATCATGCCCACCTGCCGGGAGTGCGACATCAAAATGGCCATCCACATGGACGATCCCCCCTGGGACATTTTCGGCCTGCCCCGGCTGCTGGTCAACGGCGAGGCCATCGACCGCTTCCTCAGCATGGTGGACGATCCCTATAACTGCCTGACCCTGTGCTCCGGCTCCCTGAACGCCGACCCGGACAACAACGTGGCGGACATCGTGCGCAAGCACTGCGACCGTATCGCTTTCGCCCATATCCGCAATGTGAAGCACTTCCCCAACGGCGACTTCTCCGAGGCCAGCCACCGGGACTGCGACGGCGACACGGGCATTTTGGACATCCTGAAGGCGTACCATGACTGCGGCTTTGACGGCTACATCCGTCCCGACCACGGCCGCCACCTGTGGACCGAGGGTCCCGGCACCGTCCGGCCCGGCTACGGATTGTATGACCGCGCTTTGGGCATCATGTATATGCTGGGCGTGTGGGATATGCTGGACAAATTAGAAGCGTGAGCGCAGGTCGGCAGGCCCGGATGGACTGGGACGAGGGCAAGCGCAGGCCCGTGCAAGCGGGCCGGAGACCAGCCCGAGTCGGAGGGAAGCCGGGCCGTCAAGCCAGTCCAACGCGAACGTGACGACGAAACGAGGAGAAGAAATTATGATGGATTTACCATTGAAGGTTGATTTTTCCGGTAAAGTAGTTGTGGTGACCGGCGCGGGCGGCGTGCTGTGCGGCACCATGGCCAAGGCGTTTGCCCAGGCGGGCGCTAAAGTCGCCGCCCTGGATTTGAACGAGGAGGCCGTGAAGGCCCTGGCCGACGAGTGCAAGGCCGAGGGCTTTGTCTGCGAGGGATACAAGGCCAACGTGCTGGAGCCGGAGGCCCTGGAGGCCGTCCACCAGCGGGTGCTCCGCGACCTGGGCCCCTGCGACATCCTCATCAACGGCGCGGGGGGCAACAATCCCCGGGCCACCACCGACAACGAGTACCAGCACGAGAAGCAGGAGGGTCAGAAGGGCTTCTTCGACCTGGACGCGGGGGGCGTGGATTTCGTGTTCAAGCTGAACTTTCAGGGCACGCTGCTGCCCACCCAGGCCTTTGCCAAGGACATGGTGGAGCGCAAGAGCGGCGTGATCCTCAATGTCAGCTCCATGAACGCCTATATCCCGCTGACCAAAATCCCGGCCTACTCCGGGGCCAAAGCGGCGGTGAGCAACTTCACCCAGTGGCTGGCCACCCACTTTGCGGGCACCGGTATCCGCTGCAACGCCATCGCCCCGGGCTTCCTGGTGTCCAACCAGAACCGCCGCCTGCTCTTTAACGAGGACGGCACCCCCACCGCCCGCTCCGCCAAGATTTTGAACGGCACCCCCATGGGCCGCTATGTGGAGAGCGAGGAGCTGCTGGGCGGCGTGTTCTTCCTGTGCGACGACAAGGCCGCCTCCGCCATCACCGGCGTGGTGCTGCCCATCGACGCGGGCTTTGCCGCCTATTCCGGCGTGTAATCCTGCAACGCCGCGCACGGAAGCGGAAACAGTCCAAAAAACGCCTTGAAATCTTCGGATTTCCAGGCGCTTTTTGGCTTCCGGGACGCCCCTTCCCGCCGCCGTTGGCGGCGCCCGGCCCCGCATAAACCGAGCCGCCCGATCCGGGTCGTCCCGGCCCCAAGCCGGTTTCACGAATTGCACAAACAATTTGTTCCCAAATTAGCAATTTTGCCATCTTGAAAAACCAAATCCTTTTGTATATACTTACCATAGTTCAATATTGCGGTTTGTTACTCTCCGGAGGCTTTTCCGCAAAGGTATGGCGGCGCGTTTGCGTCCCGTGCGTTTGCAGAGGCGCTCCGGTTTTTTATGTTTTAGGAAAAGAGGCTGCATTGCGATGATCGTTGTCAAAAACATCAATAACAATGTATCCCTCTGCCTGGACAGCAAAAACAAAGAGGTCGTGGTATTCGGCAAGGGCGTCGGCTTTCTCAAACCTCCCGCCGAAGTCCCCCTGGCCAAGATCGAGCGCACCTTTTACGACTTGAACAAGCAATTCCTCCCCCTGCTCAACGACATCCCCTCCGAGGTGATCGAGTTTACCTCCCGGCAGATCGCCGCCATTCAGAGCCGCCTGCCCTACGAGACCAACTCCAACCTGGTCCTCACCCTGTCCGACCACCTGGCCTTTGCCATGAAGCGGGCCAAGCGGGGCATCTATATTCCCATGCCCTCCATTTACGAGATGGAGGCCAGCTATCCCCTGGAGATCCGGGTCGGCCGGCGCATCATCGGCGCGCTGGAGCGGAAATTCCAGGTAAAGCTCCCCGCCGGAGAAATCCAGGGCGTGGCCATGCACTTCATCAACGCCCGCAACACCCCTGTGGGCGCGGCTCCGCAATCCAATATTGAGGAGCAGTACGAAACCATCCTGGAGCAGACCACCCAGATCATCGAGTGGGAGATGGATATCCGCGTCCGGCGGGACACCTTCAATTACGCCCGCTTCGCCACCCACGTGCAGTACCTGCTCCGGCGTATCTTTGAGAAAAAGCGCATCGACAGCGACAACCTCCAGATGTACCACGCCATCCGGGACGAATACCAGGCCGTCTCCGCCTGTGTGGACCGCATCGCGGAATACTACCACAGCAACTGGTCCGTGGAGCTGAGCGAGGAGGAAAAGCTGTACCTCATCATGCACGTCAACCGGGTGTGCAGCAAGGAAACCGAATAACACAACCCCATATTGAGGATTGTTACCCCGGATGTCCGGGGGCTTGACCTTCGGCGCGGGCGGTTGAAACCGCGCGCGCGGGAGGTCTTTTGCGTATTTTAGGCGCAGGGCCCGGCGCCATAAAATAAAAGTCCAATTCGTAGAAGGAGAGATCGACAAATGGCTGACAACAAGCAGCTCGCCGCAAAGGTCCTGGAGGCCGTCGGCGGCAAGGACAACGTGTCTAACGTCACCCACTGCATCACCCGGCTCCGCTTCCATCTGAAGGATTCGGGCATCCCCAACACTGAAGAGGTCAAGAAGATTCCCGGCGTCCTCAGCGTAGTGGAGGCCGGCGGCCAGTACCAGGTGGTCATCGGCCCGGCGGTGGCCGACGTCTACGCCGAGGTCTGCAAACTCGGCGGCTTCGCCGTCCAGGCCGCCGTCGATGAGAACCTGGATCAGCCCAAGGAGAAGATCACCCCCAAGCGCCTGTTCTCCATGCTCTGCGACACCATGTCCGGCATCGTCATGCCCATGATCGGCCCCCTGGCCGGCTCCGGTATGATTAAGGCCCTGCTTACGCTGGGCGTGACCTTCGGCCTCATCGACAACACCTCCCAGACCTACCAGATTTTCTACATGGTAGCCGACGGCGTGTTCTATTATATGCCCTTCTTCCTGGCCTTCTCCGCCGGCAAAAAGTTCAACTGCAACCCCTTCCTGTCCCTGGTCTTTGCGGCCATGCTGGTGAATCCCACCTACGTTGGCCTGAAAACCGCCGGGGAGGCGGTGCATCTGTTCGGCTTCCTGCCGGTGACTCTGGCCTCCTACACCTCCAGCGTCATCCCCATCATCCTCATTGTCTATTTCCAGTCCATTGTGGAAAAGTTTGTCACCAAGTACGTCCCCAAGCCTGTCAAGACCTTTGTCGTTCCCATGGTAGTGCTGGTTATCACCGTCCCCGTAGGCTTTGTGGCGCTGGGCCCCTTGGGCAGCATCATCGGCGGCTACATGTCCACCGCCTTCACCTTCCTTGACGCCCACCTGAGCTGGCTCAACTCCATGCTCATCGGCGGCCTGTGCCCGCTGCTGGTCATGACCGGTATGCACTATGCCCTGGGCTCCGCTCAGTCCCTCCAACGCGCCACCATGGGCTACGCCACCATCATGGCCCCCGGCATGGTGTGCAGCAACATGGCTCAGTGCGCCTCCACCTTCGGCGTGGCCCTGAAGAGCAAGAATCCCGCCCTGAAGTCCCTGGCCTCCTCCGTGGGCGTCACCGCCCTGTGCGGCATCACTGAGCCCACCCTGTACGGCGTGGGCATGAAGTACAAGACCCCCCTGTACTGCGCCATGGCCGGCGGCGCGGTGGGCGGCCTGTACGCCGGCATCATGCGGGTGAAGCAGTGGGCCTACGGCACCTCCACCGTGTTCGCCCTACCCGTCTACATTGGCGAGGACAACTCCTTCCTCCACATCTGCATCGCGGTGGCCATCTCCATGGTTGTGGCCTTCATCCTGTCCTACCTCACCTTCAAGGACCCTGTGGACGACGCCGTCGAGGCGCCCGCCAAGTAATCGGGAGGGTATCTGATGAGCTTCCCTGAGAATTTCCTGTGGGGCGGCGCCTTGGCCGCCAACCAGTGCGAGGGCGCCTATTTGGAGGGGGGCAAGGGCCTCTCCCAGCAGGACGTAATGCCCCAGGGCGTACGCGGGCCGGTCACCGACCGGCCCACCCCCGACAACCTGAAACTGCTGGGCACCGACTTTTACCACCGCTATGAGCAGGACATCGCCCTGCTGGCGGAGATGAACTTCAAGGTGTTCCGCTTCTCCATCGCCTGGAGCCGCATCTACCCCATGGGGGACGAGCCGGAACCCAACGAGGAGGGGTTGCGCTTCTATGACCGGGTCATCGACACCTGCCTGAAGTACCACATCCAGCCCCTCATCACCCTGTCCCACTACGAGCTGCCGCTCCACCTGTGCCGGACCTGCGACGGCTTCCGCTCCCGCCGGGCCATTGAGTTCTTCGCCCGCTATGCCCGCACCGTGCTGGAGCGCTACCACGACCGGGTGAAGTATTGGCTCACCTTCAACGAGGTGAACGTGACCCTCATCTCCCCCCTGCTGGGTGCGGGAGTGATGACCCCCAAGGCCCAGCTCACCGGCCAGGATAAATTCCAGACCGCCCACCATCAGCTGGTGGCCAGCGCCCTGGCCACCAAAATTGCCCGGGAAATCGATCCTACGCTGAAAATCGGCTGTATGGCCGCCTCCGCCCCCCGCTATCCCATGACCTGCGCCCCGGACGACGTGATGACTATGATGCTGTCCCAGCAGGAGCTGGATTATTTCATCCACGTCCACTGCACCGGGGAGTACCCCTACTACGCCCAGCGGCTGTGGCGGGAGAACGGCGTGGAGCTGGACTTCACCGACGAGGACCGGGAGCTGCTGAAAAACACGGTGGACTTCATCTCCTTCAGCTACTACAGCAGCAAGGTGGTGGCCGCCGACGAGAGCAAGTACCAGATGGCCAACGGCAATGTGATGCGGGGCCTGAAAAATCCCTATGTCTCTTATTCCGACTACGACTATCCCATTGATCCCGAGGGGCTGCGCTTCATCCTCAACTATCTCTACGACCACTTCCGCAAGCCTCTGTTTGTAGTGGAAAACGGCATCGGCGCCAAGGATACCCTGGTGGAGCGGGACGGCGTCAAGACCGTAGACGACGATTACCGCATCGATTTCCACCGGGGGCACATCGCCGCCATGGAACGGGCCATCGCCGACGGCGTGGAGGTCATGGGCTACACCACCTGGGGCCCCATCGACTGCGTCAGCGCCGCCTCCGCCGAAATCACCAAGCGGTACGGCTTCGTCTACGTGGACCGGAACCAGGACGGCAGCGGCACCCTGGAGCGGTACAAGAAAAAATCCTTTGCCTGGTATCAGAAGGTAGTCGCCTCCAATGGCGCCAATTTGGATTAGGAGGAGCATCATGGGCTTTTTCAACTTATTCAAGGGCAAGGAGCCTCCCGCCCCCGTAACCTTCCCCGCCGAGCTGTCCGCCCCCGCCAAGGGAACCGTGGTGGCCATGGAGCAGATTCCGGACGCGGTGTTTTCCTCCGGCGTGATGGGCGTGTGCTGCGGGGTGGACCCCAGCGAAGGCAAGGTATACGCCCCCGTGGACGGCACGATCAGCCAGTTGGCGGACACCCTCCACGCCGTAGGCCTCTCCGCGGGCGGCATGGAGCTGCTGATCCATGTGGGGGTAGACACCGTGGATATGAACGGCGGGGGCTTCAAGGGCGCGGTCAAGCCGGGCCAGACGGTGAGGAAGGGCGAATTGCTTCTCACCATGGACCTGGCAAAAATCGCCGCCGCCGGTCATCCCGCCGTGGTCATCCTGGCGGTGACCAACACCGACGACTTCGCCGCCGTGGAGCCTCTGGCCTCCGGCGAAGTGCAGCCCGGCACTGGAGTGCTCCGGGTGAGCAAATAAAGCGGGCCGCTCCCGGTTCTCCCTTCCGGGGCACGGCCCAAATGCAAAAGGACGCGCCGTGGTTTCAGTCCCGCGGCGCGTCCTTTTTCTTGATTCTCCGGCGGCGGACCATCCCCGCGGCCCCGGCGCTTTACGGCTTATAGCCGAAGTCCGGGATGCCGCTCCAGCGGCGGCGGAAGTAGTGGGCGGCCAGCTTGGGCCGGCGGTCCCGGGTAAGCAATCCCTTTTTGTTGCCGTCCACCCGCATGGGCCCCTGAATGGTGCCGAAGTCAGCAAAGTTCCATACCTGCTCGCCGATGAAGAAAGGCCGCTTGTCCAGCTCGGCGTTGATGCGGGCGTAATAGTCCAACTGATACTCCTCGCTGAACATCTCGCCGTTGGTATTGTGGACGCCAGGGTAGGTGTCCGCTCCGTACTCGGTGACCATCACCGGCTTGCTGATCCCCGCCCAGAAGTCCAGCTCCGTGTTCCAGGCGTCACAGGCGGCGTCCAGATCGCCGCTGAGGTTGTACCAGCCGTAGTAGCGGTTGATGCAGCACACGTCCATGGCCCGGGTGATGATATCCTTGGTGTAGTCGTTCTGGCAGCACACCAGGGTAACGGGCCGGTCCTGCGGGTCACAGGCGTGGGCCAGCTCGTAGAGCGGATAGAAGTAGTCATAGGCGGACTGTGGGAAGTGCTCGGTGTCCGGCTCGTTGGCAATGGACCACATCACCACGCAGGGGTGGTTTTTATCCCGCTCAATCATGTCCCGGATCACGTCCTCATGATGCCCCTTGACGCGCATGGCCCGATAAGGATCCTCCGCCCCTCCGGCGGTGATGCCCACGGCGGGGACCTCGTCGATCACCACGATGCCCTCCCGGTCGCACAGGTCGTACATCTCCTCGGCGTAGGGATAATGGCTGGTCCGGAAGGAGTTGGCCCCCAGCCAGCGGATGAGGGAGACGTCCTTCACGTTCAGGCACTGGTCCAGCCCCCGGCCATGGAAGAAGCTGTCCTCGTGCTTACCGAAGCCCTTGAAGTAGAAGGGCTTGCCGTTGATGAGGAACTTCGTCCCCTCCACCTTCACGGTACGCACGCCGAAGGTCTGCTCGTATACGTCGTCCCGGAAGGCGACGCGGACCCGGTAGAGGTACGCCGCGCCGGGATTCCACAGCCGGACGCCGGGGATGGTGAGCCGTCCCTTTTGCCCGCTGCCAGCGGCCACCGTTGCTCCCTCCTGATCCAGGATTTCCACATGAACCTCTCCGGTTCCAGTAATGTCTATCGTATAGTCCACGAAGCCATCGGACCCGGCAAAATCAGTGACGACGGAGATATCTTTGATGTAGTCCTTCGGCGTGGTGTACAGCGTCACGGGACGGGTGATGCCCGCGTAGTTAAAGAAGTCGAAGTTAGGCCGGTTCTGGGGCCTACACCGGGTCTTGGCCAGCTCGATGGAGGGAATGCCGGGGTTGTCCGAGCCGAAAAAGGCAACGCTGTTCTCATTGCCCACGGGCAGGGTAGAGTAGTCCACCCGGTTGTCCACCGCCACGGTAAGGCGGTGTTCCCCGGCGGAGAAGTTCGTCACCTCGAACTCGAAGGGCAGGAAGCCCCCCTTGTGCTCCCCCAGGCGGCAGCCGTCCAGCCACACCTGGGCCGCGTGGGTCACCGCCCCGAAGCGGAGCACCATCCGCTGGTTGGAGATATGGCGCGGAATGGTAAAGGTGCGCTGATACACCGCCCAGCCGTAGTGGGCACGGAGATTCACATCGTCCTTCTGGTCGTTGTAGGAGGCGGGCACCGCCATAGTCACAGGCTGGGGCAGAGGGCCCTTGGCCCACTCCTCCGGCCAGCTCTCCGCCCCGGCGGACTGGAAGTTCCACACGCCCCCCAGGTCAAACATCATCCGGGCATCGTTCATTTTGGGATAAAGCATGGTTTATTCCCCTTTCTCATGGGTGGGCAGGACGGTCAGCAACCTCCGCCCGTCTTTTTGTTCCACCTGCAGCAGCCGCCCGTTCAGCGGCGCTTGCAGGGTGAAGCGGTCTACTTTGCCAGGCAGATGGGGCTCAAACCGGAAGCCCTCCTCCGCCGACCGGTCGGGCCGCAGCCCCGCCAGCTCCTCGATGATGAGCGGGACGGCCCCGCTGGCCCAGGGGTGGCACAGGCTGGTGTTCCACTTCTGATCCTTCCCCCAGGCCTCAAAGCAGGCCGTCGCCCCCTCGCGGAGCATATTGCGCCAGCCGTATTCGTCCTCCCGGGTGAGCAGGCGGTACAGGGCGTCGGTCCGCCCCAGCCGCCCAAGCCCCCGCAGGGCGAAGTACATGGGAAACACCCCGCACACCCGGCCCGGCGTCAGCAACAGCTTCTCATAGGCGTCCGCGCCCCCGGGCGGCGTCAGCCCGAAGCAGGCGGCATATAGGTTGGCGTGAAGGGAGCAGTGGGCGCTCTTCTCGCTGTCGGCAAACAGGTTCTGCTCCGGCCGCCAAAACGCGTCCCGGAACGCCGCGCCCACCCGCCGGGACTCCCCTGTCATTGGCAGGTCCAGCGCCCGCTCCATCCGCTCTTTCATCAACAGGCAGGCATACCACAGCGCGTTGATTACGTTGTGGCATCCCTCCCCCACCACTGGACGGGTGAGGGGGAAGTCATAGCCGTCCCGGAGGTTTTCCGGCCAGTCCACCAGATTCCAGCCGTGGGACACGTTTTCCAGCAGGCCGTCCGGCCTCTGATACCCGGCAAAGTATCGGACAATCCCCTCCACGGCGGGGTAGCACTCCCCCAGGAAGTCCCTGTCCCCGGTGAAATCGTAGTCCGTCAGCGGCAGTGCGGGAAACAGAAGGGAGAAATCGGCGATTTCCTGCATCAGCGACCCCGGGGCCACCCCCATCAGGGCGGGCGTCACCCGGGCCGAGGCCATGAAGTCCCGGACGCATTTACGCAGCAGGTCCGTTTTCCCCGTCAGCCACACCTGGCTCCGGGCGGTAATCACCGCGTCCCCCAGGTACTGCCCCTTCTCCCGGCTGGGGCAGTCCAGATATCCCTCCTGGCAGCCGCAGCGCACGGCGTTTTTACAAATGGTAAAGATGTTCTCCAATTCATCCCGCTTGCAGGACAGGGTACACAGCCCGTCGTCCATGGGGTAGTGCCGCTCCCACACCCAGCACCCGGTCAGCAGCCGGTCGTCCCCCAGCCCCAACACCTCCACGTAGCGGAACGCCTTGTAATCGTACTGGTGCAACACGCTCTCACCCGGCCCTAGCGTCCAGACCTCCTCATAGCGGCAGTTGCAGCGCATCTGATACCGTACCCGGCCATTTTCGTCCAGCTCCTCGCCGAAGCGCAGGGTGAGCCGCTGCCCCGCCCGTCCCTGGGCCGCGGCGTGAAGGACGCCCACCCGCTCCCGGCCAAAGTCCAGCAGCACCCCGCCGGGGACGGCCCGGGAGGCCACGGGCTCCACCCGCGTCCGGGACAAATTGGCGGTGGGCTGGGGGGACAGCTCGTAGTCCGCCCAGTCCGCCGGGATAAGACGGCCCCAGCCGCCGTCGTCAAAGCCGGGCCGCTCCCAGCCCTCGGGCCAGCGGCGGCTGTCAAAGTCCTCCAAAAACTGGGTGTCATAGCCCGTGGTCTCCCCGGAGTAGGCGGAGCAAACCTGATACCGCCAGCTCCCGTTGCACCGGGCAACCGCCTCGCCGTCCCGGACCAGCTCCGCCCACAGGCCGAACCGCCCGTCCCCGCTGTTCCACACCCGGTTTACCAGCCCCTGGTAATAGAGGTGGAGGGCCACCGTCACCGTCCGCCCTCCGGCCACAGCGTATTCCTGGTAGAAATAGCGGTCGTGGTACGCAGGCGCGGGTCCCTGGCCCAGCCAGGCCCCATCCAACCACGCGTGGTAATAATCGTCTGCACTAATCCCAATCGTATAATCCCCTGGGGGTAATTCCACCTGTCCCCGCACCAGGACATGGAAATTCCGGGGCGCGCCGGTTTCGGGCATCGGGCTGTCGTCCTGCTCCCGGCGGAACACCTCCACCTGCCGGACCCCCGCCCACTCCGGGACAGTCATCCAGCCGCCCTGTCCCGTGGCGCTCATTGGAAGTAGTCCACCTGGGTGCGGATGGTCTGCGTCCCCTTTTTGACGGCGTACACCGCCATGGGGATGACGGTCTTGGGGAAGATCAGGTTGGTGTTGGGGTCGGGGATGAGCACCTCGCCCCGTCCGCCCCCCTCCAGAGAGGTCACGGTGCAGAAGTCCTCGCCGCAGCGGGCCGTGGCCCGGGTACCCGACCCCTCCTGGCTGTTGGGCTCGAAGTCGCTGGCGTTGATGGAAAACCCGCCGTCATACGCCTCACAGTCGAAATCGCTGTCAATGACGTGGGTGCGGATGTGGCCCGTGGGGGTGGGCTCAATTTTCGTGCGCACCCGGATGCCGTCCAAGGGGGACCAGCAGGTCTCCATACCGCCGGGGCCAATGGAGTAGCCCGGTTGGACCACATCCCGGCTGTAATAATACTTCCCCACCTTGAAGCACAACACGCTGTCCGGCGCCATCTGGCCCAGCTCCAGGTTAGCCCTGGCAATGCTGAACCCAAACCGGCTGGAGTAGGCGAATTTGCTGTACTTCTCCGCCGTGTGGGCATAGGGCTCCATCTCCAGCCGCCCGGGCGCCAGGGCCACCGCGTTTGTTTCGTCCCGCTGGACGATCATGTTGGCGTGGGGCAGGAATTTGCACCGGTCCAGCTCGGGCAGGGGAGCGCACTCCGCCGCCCAGAAGGGGTGGTCGTCGGGCAGGGCCAGGAAGGCGAAGGTTTTCAGCGCCCAATAGGGGGAACCGGGGGCGTTATAGGTCTCCGACATCTGCAAATTGGGGTAGGCGTAGCCCACGGTGAGCACCCCCGCGTTGTCGTAGATGGGGTGGTCCAGCCACCAGGCCAGGTGCCGGACAATGATCCCCTTCATCACCGGCAGGGGCAGCACCTCCTCCCCCGCCAGCAGGGCTACCGAGAAGAACGCCCCCTGGGCAAAGCGGTAGGTCAGCGACCGGCCGTAGGCGATGGAAGCGCCGTCCCCGCCGAACCAATAGACATAGTCCTTGGCGAACTCCCGGGCGCGCTGCCGGAACCGGGCGCAGCGCTCCGGCTCCTCCCGCTCCATGAACATGGCGTAGAGCAGGCCGTAGCTCACCATAACGAAGGGGTTATAGTAGTCCTTCTCCCCCCCGGCCCCGTCGTGGTACCAGCCGCCGTCGTCATAGTATTCCTCAATCCGCCGGAGGCCGAAGTCCAGCCGCTCCCGGCTGTATGGCCGCCCCACCGTTTTCAGGGCCAGGTTGGTGAGAATACAGAACCACTGCCAGTTGCTGGCAACACACTCGAAGCGGTTGATCTCCCACAGCCACTCCACCAGGTTGTCCCTTCCCCGGTCGGACAGAGGCTCCCACACCTTGTCCGGCGCAAACAGGATGCCGTAGGCCACCGCCGCCATCTCACAGAACTTTTGGTCGTAATGCCGGCATTTGCGCCAGTATTCCGGGTGGTCCGGGTCGGGGCCGTTTTCAAAGCCCCTGCGGTACAACTCCTCAAAATCCGGCTCGCTGCCGCCCCCCGCCCAGAAGGGCACCAGCCCCCACAGGGGCCGGGCGAACGCCTCCATCTGGATGGAGTCGTTCTCATAGTGGGTGCTGGTGACGCCCAGGTCCACCCGGGCGCCCCCCTCGCTGTAATGGGGCTTCAACGGCTGGAGCAGCCGCATCAGGGAAGTTTGAGCCGCCGCTTTGGTGGCAAAATCCCGGATCGTATAGTGATATTTTTTCATAAATATACACTCCGTTTTCATTTTGTGGGGGGCCCCCCTTGATGCCCACAGAGGGAATGGGGCAGGGCATACGCCCTGCCCCTTTTGTGACGGACACCTGTCAATTGTGATTTTACCCCTTGATGCCGGTGGCGGCAACACCCTGGACAAAATATTTTTGCAGCGCCAGGAAGATCACCAGCACCGGGATCAGGGCGATAACCGACGCGGCCATAATCAGACCGTACTCGGCGGAGTACTGGCTGATGAACATGCGCAGGCCGATCTGAATGGTCTTGACCTCGTTCTTGGTCAGGTAGATCAGCGGGCCCAGGAAGTCGTTCCAGGTGGACACGAAGGTGAAGATGGTCAGGGTGGACAGCGCCGGCTTGGACAGGGGCAGCATCACCCTAAACCAGATTCCATACTCCGTCAGGCCGTCAATCCGGGCCGCCTCGCACAGCTCGCTGGGCACGCCCTCATAGAACTGCTTCATCAGGAACACACCGAAGGCGCTGAACGCCTGGAGGCAGATGATGGCCAGATGGGTGTTATTCAGGTTCCAGGCCCGCAACATCATGAACTGAGGCACCATGTACGCCTGCCAGGGCACGGCGATGGTGGCAATATAGCCCAGGAACAGCAGGTTCTTCCCCTTGAAGTTCATCTTGGCAAAGGCGTAGGCCGCGAAGCTGGAGGTAAAGAGCTGCAACAGCGTGACGATGATGGTCAGCTTGGTGCTGTTTTTCACGAAGGTGAGCAGGGGTATCTTGGTCCAGATATCCACATAGTTTTTCCAGCGGGGGTTGTCCGGAATCCACTGGATTGGGAAGGAGAACACGTCCTTGTTCATCTTCAGCGACGCGGAAAGCATCCACAGGAAGGGGATAAGCATCAGCGCGGTGATAATAATGAGCACCACATAGATCACCGTCATCGTAACGATATGGTTTCTCTTTTGAGAGCTGTTTTTCATATCTCCGCCCCTCCCCTCAGTCGTTGTTGGACGAGCTGCCGAACTGGATCAGCGTGATGGCCAGCACCATGGCGAACAGCACCATGGCCACCGCGCTGGCGTAGCCGTACTTGGGCGTGTTGACAAAGGCGATGTTGTAGATGTCGTACACCAGGGTGATGGTAGCGTTGCCGGGGCCGCCCTGGGTAATCATGAACATCTGGTCATACACCTTGAAGGAGGCGATGGTCAGGGTAATGGTAACAAAGAAGGTGGTGGGGCGAAGCTGGGGCAGGGTGACGTGCCAAAAGACGTGCCACTTGTTGGCCCCGTCCAGCTCGGCGGCTTCCACTAGGGAAGGATTGGTCCCCTGGAGGCCGGCCAGGTAGATCACCATGTAATAGCCCATGTTCTTCCACACACTGAACAGGATGACGGTAATCATGGCCGTCTCCTTGCCCGCGGCCCAACGGGGCAGGTTTTCCACCCCCAGAGCGGACAGGAGCATGTTCACCGGGCCCATACTGGGGCTGAAGATCATATTCCACACGGCGGCCACCGCCACCAGGGAGGCCACGTAGGGGAAGAAGGACACGGTGCGGAAGAAATTGCGCAGCTTCACGTTCTGGTTCAGCAGCAGGGCCAGGCCCAGGCTGCACACCAGGGTCAGGGGCACGGTGCCCAGGCAGTAGACGATGGTATTGACGAAGGAGGTCTTGAAGGTGGCGTCGCTCATCAGGTCGATGAAGTTCTTGAAGCCGATGAACTCGATGTCGTGGACGCCGTCCCAATTGCAGAAGGCCAGACCGATGGCGAACACCATGGGCACCAGGGTGAACACACAAAAGCCGATGAAGTTGGGCGCGATAAAGGAGTAGGCGGTGAGGTTGTTGCGCATGGCGCGGCTGCTTTTTTTCACGGCCTTGCCGGGGACCGTGCTCTTTTCGGGCGCGCCTTTGGCCGGAGCTGTCATATCAATGTTCTCTCCCTTCTCACAACTCTGGACCGGCGGGGACCGGTCCAAGGCGGAAGGGGGCGGACCTGCCGCCCGCCCCCTTTCTGTTGAATGGCTTTCGTTGTTCAGGTATCTCAGCCGTTGAGGATGGCCTGGACCTGCTCGTTCATGTTGGCGATGCCCTCGTCGATGGTCTCGGCGCCGGTCATGATAGCGTCATGCTCGGTGTTGAGGACGGTCTCGATCTCGGAGGCCTTGTCGCTCAGGGGCATCTCCAGGTAGATGGCCACAGTCTTCAGCGCTTCCTTGGAGGCCTCGTCGGTGGGGAAGCCCTCCAGGGAGGCGATGATGTCCAGGGTGGCGTCGTCGAAGATGGCGGGGAAGTTGCCGGTGGAGGCCATGACGGCCGCGCCCTCGGCGGAGGCGCACCAGTTGACGAAGTCAATGGCGGCTTCCTTGTTCGCGGAGTTGGCGTTCACGCCCAGGGAGGTCACGGTGCCCAGGGTGGTACCGGCAGGGGTTCCATCGGGATGGGGGTACTTCACCATGCCGAAGTTGACGGGCTCATAGCCCTCGCCGGCGGCGCTGGCGTTGTAGGCCAGCAGGGTGCCCAGGAACCAGCTACCCATGTTGACCATGGCGGCGCTGCCGTTCTCAAAGGCGGCGGAGTAGTGCAGGCCGGCGGTCTTCAGCTCGCCGTAGTCCATGACGACGCCGTCGTTCTGCTGGGCCAGAACCATCTCGTAGATGGGCTTGAGGAAGTCATAGGTGCCGTCCACGATGGTGTTCTTGCCGTCCAGCACGCCGAACAGGGACACGGCGGAGCGCCAGGTGTGGTAGTGGTTGCCGTAGACCTTCTCCGCGCCGGCGCCGGAGGTCATCTGGCGGGCCAGGGCGTCGAACTGCTCGAAGGTCATGTCGTTGGTGGGATAGTCCACGCCGGCGGCGTCAAACAGGTCCTTGTTGTAGAACACCACCCACAGGTCGGAGCGGAAGGGGATGCCGTAGAAGTTGCCGTCCTCAGCGGTGAGCTGGTCCAGCACGCCGCCGAAGTCGGCCGCGGGGGTGGTCAGCACGTCGTTCAGGGGCTCCAGCATCTCCAGGTTGATGAGGTTGGCGTAGCCGGGGATGTCCTTGATGGACAGCACGTCCAGCTCGCCGTTGCCGCCGGACAACTGGGTGGCCAGTTGGGTCATGTAGTCGGTGGAGCCCAGGTCGGTCATCTCAATCTTCACGTTGTCATGGCTGGCCATGTAGCCCTCGGCCAGAGCGGTCCAGTAAGGAGTGGAATCCTTGTCCCAGATGGCCCAGTTCAGGGTCACGGTCTCAGCGCTGGGCTCGCCGCCCTGGTTGTCGGTCTGGGCGGGGGCGGTGCTGTTGTCGGCGGGGGGATTGGAGTCGGCGCTGTCGCCGTTGCCGCAGGCCGCCAGGCTGAACAGCATGGCCAGGGCCAGGAGCATCGCAAGGGTTTTGCTGAGCTTTTTCATTTCGTTTCCTCCTCATAAAAATAAATCTTGCTGCATCGGGTACCGGGCAGCCGGACAAAAGGCCACATGTCAGATTGCCCATCTACCAATTTCATTATATTGTTTTTTTGGTGATAATGAATGGATATTTTGGGGCGTGGCCTATAAAATTTTTTTCATTTTCAGTGGTCAGTTTCAGAAACATATACTTTTTCAAAAAATCTGTCTTTTTTTACAGCCTCAAATTGTGCAAATTGACGAACTCCCCCTCAAACAGATTTGACATTGCGTTTTATCCGGTGATATGATAAATCAACTAACCATTTTGTAACGGTTTATGACGATTGAGGAGGGGAGAACATGGACCAGACACGCGCGGGCAAGCGCGTCCGGTTCGGCATACAGACCCGGGTGCTCGCCCTGGCCGTCCTGTTTACGCTGCTGGCCGCCGCCGTGGTCACCGCCGGCAGCGCCCGGAATCTGTCCGCTCAGCTTCGCCGGGCGTCCTTCCAGTCGGCGGAGTACGCCGTCCAGACCGCCGCCGACGGCATCCGCCAGGACATTCTGGAGATCGACTCCCTGCCAAGCTGGTGCGCCATGAACTACACCGCCCGCACCGCCCTGTTCTCCAACCTTTCCGTGGGGACGCTGGCCTACAAAACCTATCCCATCATCGCCAACCGCTACAGCTCCATGCGCACCTCCTTATATATCCAGCGCTTCCTCATCGTCACCGGCAGCGGCCGCATCATCATGCTGGGCACCGCCACCTCCCAGTCCAAGCCGGTCACCGCCGGCAACGTCGCTCAGCTCCCCGGCCTGGGGGAGGGGGACGCCCCCACCGAGTGGGAGCAACTGGTGCGGGACCCGCTGATGCAATCCGGCCCCACGGTGAGCGGCATCCCCATCGTCCGCTCCATCTCCAGCGGCAGCACTGCGGCCCAGGTTTATCTGTCCGTCTCCCCCGACCTGATTACCGACCCTTTGAAGAATCTCGACCTGGAGGACGGCTCCTGGCTGTGCTGGATCATGGGCGGCGCCATGTACCAGGTGGGGGAGGACGGCCTGGTGGAGATCGGCTCCGTGGACCGGCTTCCCGCGCCCATCCGGGAAAACACCCACACCCTGGATGCGGAGACCCTGGTCTACTCCACCCAGTTCGGCGGGGAGGACTGCTCCATGGTGGCCTGCCCCCTGGGCGTCCACGATCTGTATCTGGCCAAGGTCATCCCCGAATCCACCCTGGAGCAGCCGCTGTCCTTGCTGCTCAGCTCCGCCCTGACCACCCTGGCGGTGCTGCTGGTGATGGGTCTTGTGATGGCGGGCCTGCTGCACCGGACGGTGGCCGTCCCCATCCGGGCCCTCCATCGGAGGATCGGGGCGGTCAGCCAGGGCGATTTCTCCCAGGACCCCTCCATCGAGTGGAACCACGAGCTGGGCGACGTGGGCCGGGGCATCAACGAGCTGTCCCGGAGCGTGTCCTCGCTGATGGAAAAGCGCATTGAGGACGAGCAGCAACGCCTGGCCCTGGAGTACCGGATGCTGCAAAGCCAGATCAGCCCCCACTTCATCTACAACACCTTAAACAGCATCAAGTGGATGGCCACCATCCAGCACGCCCCCGGCGTGGCCGAGATGGTCACCGCCCTCTCCCGATTGCTGAAAAGCGTGTCCAAGGGCGCCCAGAAGCTGGTGCCGCTGGAGGAGGAGTTCGCCCTGCTGGAGGACTACTTCACCATCCAGCGCTACCGCTACGGCGGGACCATTACGCTGGAGATGCCCCAACCGGAGGACGGCTGGCGGGACTATCTGATCCCCCGCTTCACCCTCCAGCCCCTGGCGGAAAACGCCATCTTCCACGGCATCGAGCCCAACGGCGGCGTGGGCAAGCTGTCCGTCACCGTGGAGCGCGGCCAGGCCGGTCAGGACCTGCTGATCCGGCTCGCCGACGACGGGGTGGGCATGGAGCCCGGCCAGATTGCCCGGCTGCTCCGGGACTCTGGCGGGGAGCAGGATGACGGCGCGCCCTTCCGCCACCTGGGCGTCTGGAACGTCCACCGCCTGTTACAGCTCAGCTTCGGGCCGGACTACGGCCTCGCCATGGAAAGCGCCCCCGGCCGGGGCACCACCGTCACTATGCGCCTGCCGAAGCAGCAGCGCTGAAAGGGGTCATCCCCGCCCCAGGGCGGGGATGAAACGCCGGCGTTTCATCTCATGTAAATAAAAACGAATTAGGAGGTGAGGGAATGTTCAAGGTATTGCTGGTGGACGACGAGCCGCTGGTTCTCATCGGCTTACAGGGAATGCTGGACTGGGACAAGCTGGGCTGGGAGATCGTGGGGACGGCCCGCAACGGAAAGGACGCCCTCGCGGCAATCCAGGAAAAGCGCCCCGACCTGGTGCTGTGCGATATCAAAATGCCCGTGATGGGCGGCCTGGCCCTGGTCAAGCGGTGCCAGGAGCTGGACCTGGGCCTGCCCATCTTCATCATGCTCACCAGCTATGAGGAATTCGACTACGTAAAGCAGAGCATCAACCTGGGGGTGCTGGAATATCTGGTCAAGCTGGACCTGACCCCTCAGAACCTGGAGAACGCCCTGCACCGGGCGGAAAACCGCATCCAGCGGGAACGGGCCCTCCGGGCCCCCGGCAGCGCCTCCCTCTCCCCGGACAACGGCCTGGTGCAGTACCGGGAGCGGTTCTTCCTCCAGCTCTACGGCGGGCTCTTTGACGACCGGGAGGAATTCCGCCGGCTGTGCGGCGATTTCGGCCTGCGCTTCGACTCCCCCTATTACGTCGTGGCCATCGGCACCCTGAAAAACCACGCCCTGGAGACCCCCAAGCTGGCCACCCTCAGCGCCGGGATCACAAACATGGCGGCGGACACCCTGCCCAAGTACATGCCCTGTACCGTGACGGGGATGGACCTGCGCCACTTCTCCGTGCTCTTCCCCCTCTCCGGCCTGGACGAGTGGAAGGAGCAGCTCTCCGCCGTGCTGGGCAAAGCCGGGAACGTGCTGCGCGACTATTTCAGCACACCCATCTGGTGGGCGGTGGGCAAGCCGGTCCAGGATATCCTAGAGGTCTGCGAAAGCCACCGCGCCGCCTTCTCCACCCTCTCCCTGCTCAGCGAAAAGGCGCCCATCTCCTTTTGCCGGTCCCAGGCCCAGGACTACCACACCCAGCAGGTGGTCCGGGTGCAGGAGTACATCTGCCAGAACCTGAGCAAGCGGCTGTCCCTCAACGAGGTGGCGTCCGTCTTCAACTTCAGCCCCAACTACCTCAGCCAGCTCTTCGCCCAGTGGGGGGAGAGCGGCTTTGTGGAATTCGTCACGGCCACCAGGGTGAACGCCGCCAAGGACCTGATGGCCACCACAAATTTAAAAATCTACGAGATCAGCGAGCGCGTGGGTTTTGAGAACGCCTTCTATTTCAGCAGGGTATTCAAAAAGGTGGAGGGAATCGCCCCAAAAGCCTACATGCAGCGGGTGAGAGGCGGGGTATAAATGGATTTATTCGGACTAAACCGTTTTATCGGCGGGCCGGACGGCGGATCGTCCCCGCAGAAGGGCCCCGCCCGCTGGTTTCAGGCGCTGTGGGACAACCTGGGAGGACTGTTGGCGGGCAACCTGCTCACTTTCGCCGGGTTTTTGCCCCTGGCCCTGGGGGTAAGCCTGGGCCTCGTCTATGAAAACCTGTGGATTACGCTGCTCTCGGGAGCCGCTGGCGGGGCGCTGGCGGGGCTGTTCTGGGGCCCCATGGTCTCCCTGTCCATCCAGGCCCTTCGGGGGAACACCGCCGGCTGGTTGGGCCGCTGGCGGCGGGGGATCGCAAAAGCCCCCCTTGCCGCTGCCGGGGCTGGCGCCGTCCTGGGGCTGCTGACCGGCGGGCTTTTGCAGGTGGAGAACCTCCTCTCCCAACTGTTGGGGCAGGGAGGTACGCCCTCCTTGATCGTGTGGGCGGTGCTGTGCGCCGACCTGTTCCTGCTGTCCGGGGCGGCGGCGGTGTGGTTCCCCGCCCTGTGCGTCTGCCCAGAGAGGGAGCGGCCGGGTTTGCGCCCCCTGGCCGGTATGCTGGCGGCCGCGCCGGGACGGGTCTGCGCGGCGGCGCTGGCGGCCCTGGCTTGGTGCGCGCTGGGGGTAGCCCTGTTTCCGGTGAGCGTGCCCTTCTCCGTGGTACTGGGCTTCTGGCCCCCGGCGCTGACCACCGCCCAGCTCCTGTTACCCGCGCTGGAGGGGGCCTTCGACCTGTCCCAATGGGCCCCCGACCCCGCCCCGTCCCCCGCCGCTTCCGTCCGGAACCGGGGTGAGATCTGGTGGCGGCGGCGCTGGCCGGCGGTGCTCATCCTCACCGCCGTCGCGGGCCTGCTCCTCTGGGGGGGCAGCGGCCTGTTCGCCCGCCGGGAGCCGGACCTGCAAATCGCGGTGGTCCACGCCCAGCCCCTTCCGGACAGCGTGCGCCAGGCCCTTGAGGACTCCCTGGCCACCCTAGTGGGGGACCGGAACGGCGACGGCGTGGCGCGGGCCCAGGTCAACGACTACGTGGTCGTCTTCGACGGCAGCGCCGCAAACGCCGATATGCAGACCGCCGGGGCCACGCTGCTGGTGTCCGATGTGGCCGCCGGGGTGAGCGCCCTCTATGTAGTGGAGGACCCGGAGGGCTTCCTGGCCCGCTATTCCGACCGGGTGGACGGGGCGCGGCGCGCCCTGTGGGCGGACTGTCCCGCGCTGGCCGGGCTGGACGCGGGGACCTACTCCACCCTAGAGGACATTGAAACGGACCTGACGGGGCAGTCGCTGCTGGCCCCCCTCTCCGTCCTGCCCTCCCTGGACGCGGGAGACGGAGCGCCGGACCTGCTGCCCACCCCGGCAGCCCCTGCGGAATAGCTTCCCAAAGATAATTAGCAAGCACCGGACGGGGGATCAGTCCTCCCATCCGGTGCTTGTTTGCTTTTTCGCCTGAAAACCTGACGTCTCAGCGGGCCGCAGGGCCGCGCTCCGTTACAGCATCTGGCTGAACTCCACTGTCTTTTCCAGGTCGTTGGCGGGCAGACCCAGGTGCTGGACGCCGGTCACATTCTCCGCCCAGGTCATCCGTCCTCTCCCGCCGCCGGGTCCACATCGATCAGTACCTTCATAGTCTTCTCCCGATTGGCGTCGATAAACTTGTACGCCTCCAGGTAGTCCTCGAAGGCAAAGTGGGCGCTCTGGAGGGGCTTAAGCTGAATCTTGCCCTCGTTGACCAGGCGGATGGCGTCCTCGTAATCCTCATGGCGGTACATCATGGTGGTGTTCAGGTCCAGCTCGGAGTCGTTGAGCTTGGCCAGGTCTACCGTGGCCAGCTTGCCGAACACCGCCACCAGGATGATGGTGCTGCCTTTCCTGGCGTTCTGGATGGCCTGGTCCATGGTAATGTCGGTGCCGGCGCACTCATAGATCACGTCTGCCTTGTCTGGGCCGAAGGCCTCCACCAGCGCCGGGCCGAAGTCCCGGTCCCTGGTGTTGACCACGTAGTCGGCCCCCAGGCGCTTGGCCAGCTCCAGGCGGGTGTCGGAGATGTCGGTGGCCAGAACCTGGGTCGCCCCCATGGCCTTCAGGGACTGGACCAGCAGGATGCCGATGGGCCCGCATCCCAGTACCACCGCCTTGGCCCCCTTCAGGTTGGGGAACTGCCTGGCCGCGTGGACCGTCACCGCCAAGGGCTCGATCATGGCGCCCTCGCCGTAGGTCATCTCCTCCGGGAGGGGGGTCACCTTGGAGGAATCCACCGCGAAGTACTCGCTGGCAACGCCGGTGGTCTGGAAGCCCATGACCTTCAATTTCTCACACAGGTTGTATTTCCCGTGGAGGCAGGGGTAGCACCGGCCGCAGAACACCTGGGGCTCGATGGTCACCTTCTGGCCCACCTTCAGGTCCTTCACATATTCCCCCAGCTCCACGATCTGGCCCGAGACCTCATGCCCCTGGGTTACCGGGTAGGAGGTGTAGGGATGGGTGCCGTGATAAACGTGGATATCGCTGCCGCAGACGCCGATCTTCTTGATCTTCACCAGCACCTGGTCGGGGCCCGCCTTGGGCACGGGGGCCTCCCGAAAGCTGATCTTGCCGGGTTCGGTCATCACCTGCTGCTTCATCATCGCTGACATTTCGCATTTCTCCCTTCAATTTGCTCAAACCAACCCGCCGGACAGGGGAAGCCAGTCCAGAACGCGGCGGATAAAGGGGTCCCAGAAGTCGAAGTTATGGACGCCCGATCCCTCCTCGTAGGTGATCTCCACTCCCATCGCCCTCACCTCCCGGAGGAATCTCTGGTTGGATTCGTACAGGAAGTCCTCGGTGCCGCAGCACTGGTAAAGGGCGGGCAGATTCGCCCCAGCCTCCACCTGGTCCTTCAGGATCACCAGCAGGTGGTCCTTATGGGGGTCTATCCGCTCCAGGTCCTTGCCGAACATGGTCTGCCGCCAAAGCATGGCGTAGCGGCCCACCCCCTCCGGGGAAGCGTCCGCCGCCTCCTCCATTAGCAGCCCGCCGGACAGGCTTGCCGCCGCGGCGTACTTCTCCGGGTTGCGCAGCGCAGCCTTAAACGCCCCAAAGCCGCCCATGGACAGGCCGGCAATGAAGTTGTCCTCCCGCCGGGTGGACAGGGGCAGGAGCTTGGGCAGCACCTCGGGCAGCTCCTGGGTATAGAAATCGTAATAGGCCGCCCCGAAGCCGTCGTTGGCGTACATGCTGTTGTAGCCGTCCGGCATGACCACGGCCACGTTGGCAAGCTGGGCATACCGTTCAATGGAGGAAAACCGCTGCCAGTCGGACTCGTCGGCGGTGAAGCCGTGGAGCAGCCACAGCACCTGATACTTTTTCCCCTCCTCGGGATAGTGGTGGGCCGCGTCGAAGAAGCTGTCGTTGGAGTCGGGGGTGGGCAGGGTCACATTGACGTTCACGCTCCGAAAGAGCGCCTTGGAAAAAATTTTACACTGGATCAAAGCCATTGAGGCGACCTCCTTTATTCCTGGGGATGGACCATTACCTTCACCGACTCGGCCCCCATCTGTGTGAGGACGGCCTCCTCCAGGCGGTCCAGGCCGAAGGTGTGGGTAATGAGGGGCTCGATCTTGAGCCGCCCGCTGTTCAGCAGGTTCACCGCCCGCTGGTGGGTGTCGGGGTTGATGATGGAGCCGGTGAGGGACAGCTCCTTGGAATAGATGTCAAACAGGGGCAGCGGCGCGGTGGCCTCCGGCTCGGGAACGCTGAACAGCACGATGTGCCCCCCTCTTCCGGCGGCGCTGAACGCCTGGGTCACGGCAAAGGGCTTGCCCACGCACTCGATGACCACGTCCGCCCCGTCCAGGCCGGCAAGCTCCTTGATCCGGCCGGGGACATCCTCGTGAATGGGGTCAATAACGCCGTCCGCCCCCACCTCCAGGCCCAGCTTCCGGCGCAGCTCCACCGGTTCGCTGAGCAGGACGGCGGACGCCCCCGCCAGCCGGGCCAACTGGACCATCATCAGCCCGATGGTGCCGCCGCCGATGACCAGGACGGCCTGACCCGGGATGATATGCGCCAGGTCAATCCCGTGGACGGCGCAGGCCAGGGGCTCCGCCATGGCGGCCACGTCGAAGGGCAGGGCCGGGTTCACCGGGAAGCACTGGGCCTCGGGACACAGGCAATACTGGGCAAAACCGCCGTCTGTATTGACCCCCAGGGCGTAAAGGCGCTCACAGTTCTGTTTCCTCCCCATCCGGCAGGGGCGGCATTTCCCACAGTACATATTGGGGTCCATGGCCACATGGTCCCCCACGGAAACCAGGGTGACTTCGCTGCCCACCGCCTCCACCACCCCGGCAAACTCATGGCCCAGCACCGCGGGAGGCGTGACCTCGGCGGACCCCTTGTGGCCGTGGTAGATGTGGACGTCGGTGCCGCAGACCCCACAGGCCATGGTTTTCACCAGCACCTCATGGGGCCCCGGCTCCTTGGGGAAGGCCATCTCCCGGACCTCAAATTTGGGGGCGTGATTGGCCCCCAGGAAATAGGAACCTTTCATCATGTTCTCCTCCTCACTCCGCCCTACAGGCCGCCGCCGAGGCGTCCAGGGCTTCAAAGGTCTTTTGCTGGGGCCGGTTCAGGAACGCGTGAACCATGCCCTTGTAAAGGTAATACTCCACCTCCACCCCGCTGTCCTCCAGCCGGGCGGCGTACATGAGGGCCTGGTCCAGCAGGGGATCGCACTCCGCCGAGATAAACACGGCGGGGGGCAGGCCGCTCAGGTCCTCCGCATACAGGGGGGAGGCGTAGGGGGACAGCCCGTCGGCAGGGTCGTCGAAATAGTGATTCAGCCCGCCTGTCTCGCTGTTCATCGCCAGGAAGTAATCCCCGTTGCCGTACCGCTTCTCCGACTCGGTGCGGTAGCCCAGGCCGAAGGCCACGGCGGGGAACTGCATGATCTGCTTGAAAATCTTGGGGCCCTTCCGGTCCCGGGCCATCAGGGACACCGCAGCGGCGAAGTTGCCGCCGGCCGAGTCGCCGCAGACCGAGATGCGATCCACGTCGCCGCCGTATTCTCCGGCGTGCGACTCGGCCCAGACCAAGGTGGCGTAGGCGTCCTCCAGCCCCTTGGGGAACCGGTGCTCGGGGGCCAGGCGGTACTCCGGGGCGACCACCAGCACCCTGCCGTAATCCGCCATATACCGGGGCACGAAATCATACACGTCCAGGCTGTTCATGGCCCATCCGCCGCCGTGGTAGAACACCATCACCGGGAAGGGCCCCTCCCCCTCGGGGAGATAGACCCGGGCCGGAATCTCCCGATCCTCGCAGGGGATGCGGATATTCGCCGTTTTGATCTTCATGATCCGCCGGAAGGCAAAGGTGTCCTTCCACTGCGCGGTGAGTCCGGCAATGGTCTCAAAGTTCATCTTGATGCGGGCCTCGGTGGGGTGGGCCATATCCATATCCTGAGGCGTCTCGATGATGGCGTCGGGAGCGGCCTCCCCGTACTCAGGCTCGAAATATTTCCGGTAATGCCGGAATCCGTCCAGTTTGTCAACCATTGGTTTCAGCCTCCTTTATCGCCTTCTTGGGGGACTGGATGTGGCGCATCAGGGTAAAGGTACCGTGCTGATAGCTGTCCAGCACCACGGAGAGCAGGAACACACCGCCGGTGACCACCTTCTGGACGTACTCGTTCACGCCGTTCAGGGTCATGCCGTTGGTGAGCATGGTGATGAGCAGGAAGCCGCCCACCGCCTTGGTGACCTTGCCCTCGCCGCCCAGCATGGACACGCCGCCGATGACCAGCGCGGACAGGACCTCCATGTCAACGGTATTGGCCGTGTTGGCGGTGCCGGACCCCATCCGGCCCAGCATCAGCAGGCCGGCGATGCTGCACATGAAACCGCAAATGGTGTAGGCCGCGATGAAAATCTTGTCGGCGTTCACGCCCGAGAGGCGGGCCGCCTCCCGGTTGCTGCCGGTAGCGAAGATCTGGCGGCCAAAATAAGTAAATTTGAACATGATGCCCATGATAATGATGACGACGGCGGCGATGATGATGGGCATGGGCATGAAACCCACCGAGCCCTGATAGAAGAACTTTAACGAATTCGGGATGCCCGAGATGGGCAGGCCGTTGCAGATGATGTAAGCCACGCCGCTGACCAGGTTGGAGATGGCGAGGGTGCCGATCATGGGGATGATCTTGGTCTTGTTGATGATGACGCCGGTGAGGAAGCCGATGACGGTGTTAATCACCACACTGATGAGAATGGCCACCCCCCAGGGCAGTCCCATATTCACCGTAAAGACGGCCAGGAGCACTGTGGTCAGGGCCACGCAGGCGCCCATGGACAGATTCAGGCCGCCCACCACAATGAGGGACATCTCGCCCATGCCCAGGATGCCCATGATGCAGCTCTGGCGGAGAATGGTCAATATATTGGACGGCTTCAAAAAAGCCGGGTTGCCCATGGAAAAGATTACGGCCAGGACGACGAGAATGGCGAAGATGGAATATTCCTTCAGAAAGTTGACAAATTTTTTCATGGAACGGCTCCCCCTGTCTTTATTCGCCGGAGGCGATCTTTAAAATCGTCTCCTGGGTATATTCGGCGTGCTCCAGCTTGCCCCGCAGCTCCCCCTCGTAGAGGATGAGCATCCGGTCGGTGATGCCGATGATCTCCTCCATGTCCGAGGAGATCACGATGATCCCCTTGCCCTGAGCGGCCAGGTCGTTGATGATGTTGTAAATTTCCTGCTTGGCCCCCACGTCCACGCCCCGGGTAGGCTCGTCCAGGATGAGGACCTGGCAATTGTTGGCCAGCCACTTGCCCAAGACCACCTTCTGCTGGTTACCGCCGGACAGGTTCCCGGCCAGTTGCTGGGCCGAGGGGGTTTTGATCCGCAGAGCCTCGATCTGACCGGCGGCCGCCTCCTTCTCCTGTTTGGCGTCCACAAAGCCCATTTTGTTGGAGATCCTTTTCAGGATGGGAACCACAATGTTCTCCTGAATGTTCATCCGCAGAATGGCCCCGTGGAGCTTCCGGTCCTCGGGCACCATGCCGATGCCGTACCTTACCGCGTCCTCGGGGGAGTTGACCTCAATCTTCTCCCCGTTTAAGTAGATCTCGCCGCAGTCCTTCAGCTTGGCGCCGAAAATAAGCTGGGCGTATTCGGTCCGCCCGGCGCCCACCAGGCCGCCCAATCCCAGCACCTCGCCCTTGTGAAGCTGGAGGGAGAAGGGCTTGACCCCGTTGCCCCCCAAGTCCCGGGTCTCCAGCAACACCTCGTCGGTCTCGGTGCTGCGCTGGTCAAATTCCTTTTTCAGCTCCCGGCCCACCATGTGGGCGATGAGCTGGTCCTTGGTGACCTCCCCGATGTCCTTGGTGGTCACATAGCAGCCGTCCCGCATGACGGTGACCCGGTCGGCCACCTGGTAGAGCTCGTCCAACCGGTGGGAGATATAGATGATGGTGGCGCCGTTGGCCTTCATCTCCTGGATGATCCGGAACAGCACCTCCACCTCCCGCTCGGTGAGGGGGGCGGTGGGCTCGTCCATAATGACCAGCCTGGCGTTTTTGGACACCGTCTTGGCAATCTCCACCAACTGGCGGTAGGCGGTGGACAGGTCGCGGACCAGGGTTCCCGCCTTCAGCCCCTCCACCTTGAACTGGTCCAGGATTTCCTGGGCCTTCTTGTTCATCAGCGCCTCGTTCTGGAACAGACCGGGCGTCAGCCGCTGGCCTAGAAACAGGTTTTCCGCGATGCTCAGCGTAGGGCACAGGTTGAATTCCTGATAGATGACCCCGATGCCGATCTCGGTGGAGAGGGCGGGAGTCAGCGTGGAATATTCCTTTCCCTCGAATACAATCGTACCGCTGTCCGGCTCGATGGCCCCGGCGATAGATTTAATCAGGGTGGACTTGCCGGCTCCGTTCTCCCCCACCAGCGCGTGACACTCGCCCCGCCGGACCTCCAGGGAGAAATTATCTAAGGCCACCACGCCGGGATACGTCTTGGTCAGGTTGTGGATCTCCAGAATATGTTCCATAGAAGGACCTCCCTTTTTTGCGCAGGGCGGACGCTGCCGGCGATCCGGCCGCGTCCGCCCTGCTGTCATTTGCTCACGGATTCAATTGTCTTCCGGATTAGGATTGCATCCACTCTTCCACGTTGTCCTTGGTGATGAGTACGAAGTCGCCCCAGTGGTCGCCCTTGGCGCTCTCATCGCCCTGGGCCAGGCCGACGGCGATGTCGATGAAGTCGGGGGCCAGCCGGACCAGGCCGGTGTTAATGGTGCCCTTGTAGATGCCGCCCTCCGCAATGGCCTCCAGGGCCTCGGGGTCGGAGTCGCAGCCGAACAGGCCCAGGGTGGCGGGATCGCCGTAATTGGCCGCCTGGAACGCCTGGTAGACGCCGCACAGGCCGGAGTCGTTGATGGCGCAGACCAGGTTCAGGTCATAGCCGCACTGGATGAAGTTCTCGCCGGCGGTGACACCGTTGTCAATCATGCCGCCCGGGGCCTCCACAACCCATTCCACCTTGCACTTGGCCAGCTCGTTGACGGCATCCAGGTAGCCCTGCTCGCGGGTCACCAGGAAGTCGGCCTGGGGATAGTTGTTGCTGGCGGCGTAGATGGTGTCGTCCTCGGAGAAGGTCTCGTTGATCCATTCGGCGGCGTTCTGGCCGATGGCGTAGCCCAGCGCGTAGTTCTCCCAGCCGTAATAGGCGTCGTCGCCCTCCATCTTGGTGTCGTAGGAGAACCAGGGGATGCCGGCGGCCTGGCAGTTCTTCATGGTATCTTGAAAGGTATCTCCTGTAGTGTGTACGATGAGGCAGTCAACACCCATAGCGATGTAGTTGTCGCAGGCGGTCAACTGGTCGGTGGTCTCCTGGGTGGCGGTGTACACAAAGTTGACGCCGATCTCGTCGCAGTATTTCTGCATGGCGGTGACCTGGTCGCGGAAGATCTGGGTGGTCAGGTCGCTGGTGACATAGGCGATGGTGATGTCGCTGAGCTCCTTCTTCCCGCCCTGGGTGGGCGGGTTGGACTCCTCAGTCCCCTGGGACGGAGCCTGGCTGGAGTTATCTTTGTCGTCGCTGTTGGAGCAGCCGCTGAGCGCGGCGAAGGTCAGGACCAGGGTCAAGAACAGGGCGAGCAGTTTCTTACCTTTCATCATTCATTACCTCCATTTTTGTTTTGTGGGACTGTGCAAAATGCTCCGCTTCTTTCTTAACTCGTTTATAAATTGATTTTATAAACTGCATTATTTATATAGCACTTTCTACAAAAAAAGTCAATAGTATAATCCATTTTTCAGAGAAACGCTAAATTCGCTCTGCGGATTTTGTGCAAATTAGACAAAGAGCGAGGGCTTTAGCCCCCGCTCCCAATGGTTTCTCCAATTTGATTCGCGCCCTACAGGCTCTCGATCCGCTGCTCCAGGAAGTACATGGCTCCCCCCGTGGCGGCCGCCTCCTCTTTCCTGCGGCAAATCCGTATATTCGGATCGTCCTGGCCAAAGATGTCCAGATTGGCCACCTTCTGCTTCAATTTCGGCAGGTAAGGCTTTAAGTAATTGCCCACATAACCCCCCAGGATCACGGGCAGATCGCTGACCATGATGGTGTTGCAAAGCAGCATGGCCAGCATATCCAGGTACTCGTCAAAGGCGGCGGCCGCCTCCCCGTCCCCCTGTTCCACCAGCTCGAAAAACTTTGCCAGGTCGCCCCCCGCCTTTTCGGCCAGGAGCCAGGCCGCCCCATAAGCGTCATAGTGCCCCGCCTGACCGCAGTAGCACCGCCGCCCGCCTGGGACCACGCAGATATGGCCCAGCTCTCCGCTGCGGTTGTTGTCCCCCTCCACGATCTGTTTGTGGATCACGATGGCCCCGCCCACGGTGTTGCTGAGGGAGAGGAAGAAGAAGCTGTCGGGGGCGTCGTCGGCATAGCACTCCACCATGCAGGCGGCGGTGGCGTCATTAAAATAGCGGACCGGGCACGGGAAGCATTTGTCGCCAATCAGCTCCATCGGCTCGGTCACACGCAGCGCGTGAGATACCAGCAGCGACCTCTGATCCACACTCACAATACCGGGGAGGGAAATCCCCACCCCCAGCAGATCATCCTTGCCTACCCCATTCTGGGCCAGAAAGCGCTCCGCCTCGGACCTGAGCTTGGCGCGGGACTCCTTTCCGACGGAGAACAGCGCGTAGAACCGCTCGTGAGCTACCACGCCCTCCGCCAGGTCCACGATGGCAAACCCCATATGGTGGGCGGTGATATCAATTCCCAGGGCGCGCCACTTCCCCGGCGCCACCCGGACCGACACCGGCCGGCGCCCCCCTACCGACGCAGCCCTCCCGGTCTCCTCCACATAGCCCGCCTTGATGAGCTCCTCCACAATCTGCCCCACTGTGGGCAGGCTCAGCCGCAGGGCAACCGCCAGCTCGGGCTTGGTGGTCTCCCCCATCCGGATCATCTGACGCAAAACGGCGGATTTGTTTCTTCTCTTAATCTCAGAGCTGCTGTTTCGCCGCGTCATAACAATATCCTCTTTTCCCATTGCATCTGTTGCACCCAGTTTAATAAACTATTTTATGATCTATGTCGATTATAACAGAGCGCCATTTTAATTGCAAGGATATTTTGTTAATTTTTTGGCGAATTTTCCCGAGAGGGCCCTCCTGCGGCCTCAGGCCCTCCCGGCCGCTCAGCCTCGGCGCGGCGGGCCGCCGGACTATAGATTTTGAACCGCGCCACCAACCGATGGCGCGGTTCAAAGCTCAGCGCGGCCTGGTCAACCGTCTCCCGGCATCCGGGCCGTCAGCCGCACATATTCCGATAGCGGATGGCGTTCTGGTGGGTGGGTTCCAGACGGATCGTCTCGGCGAAAGCCTCCGCAGCGGCGGGGCGCTCCCCGAGTCCCAACCGGGCCAGGCCGATGAGGTAGTGGCAGTGGGCCCGGTTCTTTTTGTCCAGGTCGTCGTCAAAGATCAGAAAGTCGGGGAGGGACACCGCGAAATAGCTCACCCGCATGTGGTCGAACATGTGCCGCTCGCCGTAGTCCAGCAGCTTGTTGAACCGGGCCTTGGCCTCCACCGGCCTGCCCAGCTTCTCCAGCGCCAGGCCCTGGAAACAGATCATATCGGCGGGCTGGTCGTTGTAGTACATCATCCCGGCTGGCTCGTCGGTCCCCACGGCGGCACGCCCGAAGCAGGCCTCCGCCCCCGGCCGGTCGCCCAGCCGCTCCTTCACCAGTCCCAGGTAATAATTCACGTGGTTGTCCTTGGTGCCCTCCAGCTTGCCCTCGCCCAGATTTTCCGGGTAGGACGCGGTGCGCAGCAGGTAGCCCTCCGCCTGCTCCCAGCGGCCCGCCGCCATAGCCTCCCGGGCCAGCTCCACCAGGGCGGTGGTGTACTGGGTGGTCACCTTGCCCTCGCCGCCCTCCCAGGGGTGGAAGCGGTTGGCCATGATGAAGTCATACGCCTCGCCGTACCGGCCCAGCAGGTTCAGCAGGGTGGCGTACTCGATTTTTAAATCGTCCCGCTGCATAAACACGTCCCGGTTGGCCTCGTACCGGGCCAGCCGCTCCTCCACGGGCATCTCCAACTTTTTGTACAACTGGTCCAGCTCCAGGAACACCCGGGCGTCCCTGGGGTCCAGCGCCCAGGCCCGCTCCATGGCCTCTCTGGCCGCGGCGCCGTCATGCCGTTTGTTGTAATAGGCCAGGGCCAGGTTCCGCCACACGGTGGGGAACTCGGGATCCAGCCGGGCGGACTGCTCCCAATTCTCTGTGGCCGCCTCATACTGGAGCTTGTCGTACAGCAGGCAGCCCAGGTAATAGCAGGCCCTGGCGGGGCCGGCGGCGCGGACCCTGGCGTGCTCCAGCACGATCAGGTCCTCCAGTTTGTTGGGGAAGCAGTAATCTGCGGGGCAGCGCTCCGCCCGGTCCAGCGCCTGGGCGTCGTCCCGTCCCAGCTTCGCCTGGTAATACGCCTTGTAATAGTACAGCATGGGCCATGGCTTATCGCACAGTTCCAGTGTATCTAAGGCCTCCTCATAAGCGCCGAACTCGGCGTAGTCCCGGGCGATACGCAGCCAGGTCTCATGGAAGTCCCGGGCCAGTTCCCTGACCGCCTCCGGCCGCTCCCCGTCCAGCCGGGACCGCTCCAGCAGGGACAGGTAGTCGAAGGGATCGACGGCCAGGTTGTCGGCGATCCACGCCCGGGCCTCTTCCCCCCGGCCCAGCCTGCGCAGCAGATACGCTTTCAGCCCCCTTGCCTTCACATTGTGCCGGTTCTTCACCAGGCCCTTTTCCGTCAGCTCCAGCGCCTCGCCCCAATTCTCCCGGACCGCCTCGATACAGCCCAGGTAGTAGAAGCCCATCTCCTGCTGCTCATTGGACCAGGTGGCTTTATAGAAGGCATCGAAAGCCTCGTCCAATCTCCCCTGATAAAACAGCGCCAGCCCCAGGTTGTAATAGGGCTCCGAGTTGTAGGGGTTGGGGTTCTTCCAGGTACACCGCTCCAGCGCCTTCCGGAAATGCTTCTCCGCCCGGGCAAACTGCCCCCGGCGCAGCAGCAGTGAGCCGTAGGCATTGTTGAGCCGGATATCCCCCGGGTCCCGTTTCAGCCCCTCCAGATAATAGGGGTCCGGGCGGTAGGTGGCGTGGCGGTACTGCTCGATGTGCAGTCCGGTGAGATAGAGCTCCTCGCAGGTCATGATCTCCTCCGGGTCCTTGGACGCCTGGGCCGGGTCGGGCAGCTTGGGGATTTCCCGCTTCAGCGGAGTGTAGGAGACCAGCTCCCGCGCCCCGTCCAGCACCTTCAGCGTCAGCCGGGTGTCGTCCTCCACAGCGGCGTCCACCGTCTTTTGATAGGTCTGCACCGGGGACAGCGCCGCCGCCTCGTCCAGCAGCACCCTGCCGCCGTCGGTGAGCCGGATGCGGGCATGGGGATATTCCCCGCTGGCGTAAACCGTCACGGTGACGCCGTCCGCCCCGGTCTCCAGGTTCACCACCGCGTCGATGGTGGCGTTCTTCACCGCCCCCACCGCCTTGTAGGGCATGAAATACTGGGTGAAGGTTTTCTCCTCAAAGGGCTTGAGCCAGGTGAAGTCAGGCTGGTTGTCGGTGTACACCCCGGTCATCAGCTCCACATAGGGGCCGTCCTCGTCGGTGAGGTTGCGGTCCCAGGCCTTGCCAAAGTCGCCGCAGCCCCAGGTCCACTGTTTCTTGCCCGGGGAGATGTGGTGGTCGGCCACGTGGAGGATGCCCGCCTGTTTCCCATAGTCATAACCGCCCACGAAGTTGAACTCGCTCTTCTCCGCCATGTAGGAGGTGGGCACAGGGATATTCTTGTACCGGGAGATATCCACCCCCGCGCTGTAATCGTGCTTGTAGTACTCCCCCGTGGCGATGGGGAACCGGGACACGTCCCGCTTGCCGTGGTCCATCACCGCGTGGACGTCGGGGGGGAAGATGGACTGTGTATTCTCGTTGACGGGGACGGCGGGGTTGGCCCACCACAGGAAGGTCTGGGGCAGGGGGGTGGGGTTGTAGAGCTGGCCCCTGATCTCAATGTACGCCTTGCCGGGACGCAGGGTAAAGCCGGCCTCGCCCCGGGTGCCGTACATCTGGTCCACGTCGGACACCCGGCAGGTCTTGGAGCCGTCCGGGTTGTCGATGAGCAGGTAGTCCACCGGGGAGAAGGTGGTGGGCCTGTGGTGCTGGGGCCAGTTGAACTCAATGCCGCCGCTGATCCACGGCCCGCACAGGCCCACCAGCGCGGGCTTGATGACATGGTTATAGTACACAAAGTCGTAATCGTTGGTCTTGTCATAGGCCCGCTGGATGCGCCCGCCCAGCTCTGGCAGGATCATCACCTTCAAATACTCGTTCTCTAGCCACACCGCCTGATAGGCCTTATCCGTCTTTGTGTCGGACACGGCGTCGATGGTGGGGTAGGGATACACCTTTCCTGAGCTGCCCTGATACACCCGGCTCTCCAGGAACATGGGATTCTTGTCCGCCTCGCCGATCTCATAGGTGGGGAGCACAATCCGTTCTTCCCAAATCCTCACGTCGTCCATTTCTGATACCTCCTGAACACAAATTTCTTATTTCTGTCATCAAGAATACCCAATCCGTCCGGAAAACGCAATCCTTTTGGTTGCCAACACGTTTCGAAAAATTGCCCTTACTTTCTTGACCGGGCGCGTTCCCTCCTCTATAATGGAATCAGATTTGAACAAGCAGGAGGGGCTGTATATGCTGTCCACGGAAAACCTTGTCGTCCCCGGTTCCGATTACTATATCTATACTCCCAGCGCACAGGCGCAGAGCCTGTTCCTTTACCCCCTCATTGTGGGCCGGTTTCAATATTTGCCCGGCTACCACCTGCGCAGGAACGCCCTGGACAGCTTTCTCGTCATGTACGTCGTCCGGGGCGGCTGCGAGGTGGAGTGCGGCGGAAAGCGCGTGCGCGCCCGGGAGGGCCAAGTGGTGGTGCTGGATTGTTACGCCCCCCACGCCTACCACACTGCGGTCGGCTGGGAGGCGGAGTGGCTCCATTTCGACGGCTTATGGACCCGAGGCTATTTCGACGCCATTCTGGCCGAGGGCGGCCCGGTGATCTCCCTGAAAAACAGTTACCGATTTGAGAAATACCTCCACAAAATCTACGTCCAGTTCCAGCAGAACGCCCCCATCCGGGAGGCGCTGCTCAATAACTACATCGTGAACATCCTCACGGAGCTCCTGGTGGGCCGGGAATCCGCCAGCCCCGGCGCACAGTCCTCCGGCATCATTGAGGACAGCATCGCCTACATCAACGACCATCTCACCCAGGAGCTCTCGCTGGAGGACCTGGCGGCCAAGGCGGCGCTGAGCCCCTTCTATTTCAGCCGCCTGTTCAAAAAGGAGACGGGCTTCTCCCCCCACCAGTACATCCTGGCCACCCGGATCAGCAACGCCAAATTCCTGCTCCAGAGCACCGGCGACTCCGTGAAAAATATCTGCTTCACCGTAGGCTTCACCAGCGAGAGCAGCTTCTGTACCGCCTTCAAAAAGGAGACCGGGCTCACCCCCTCCGAGTTCCGCCGCCAGGTCCGGGAGTAAGTTCCCCTTCACGGACAGGAGGACAGCCCTTCCGGGCTGCCCTCCTGTTTTATGTATAATGCGGTTTGAGTCAGGCTCCGGTAATTAGTCGGCCGCCTTGCCCATGACCTCCTTGTAGGTCTCGGGGGTGACCACCACGGCGTCCACGGCGGTCTCCATCTCGGGGGTCTTGCCGTCGATGATGTCGTACAGGACCTCCACGGAACCCGCGCCCACGGAGTCGGAGGAGAAGTAGGCGGAGGCCTTCATGCAGGTGCCGTCCGCGCCCTTGTCGTTCCACTCGTCCTTGGCCATGTAGGCGCCCAGGCCCACCACGCAGGCGTCGCCGTCCAGGCCCATGCTCTCCAGAGCGCGGACCGCGCCGATGGTGCCTTCCTCGTTGGCGCCGGTGACCAGCCACTTTTTGATCTCGGGATGGGCGGTGAACACGGCGTTGGCAGCGGTGTTGCCCTTGTCGGTGGTGCCGTCATAGTCAGCCTTGAAGATACGGGCAGTGTCGAAATCGGGGCAGCCGGCGGTGAAGTTATCGTACTCGCCCTCGGCGCGGGGCACGCAGGAGGACACGGTATCCATGGTCATGATGAGCAGGCCGCACTCGGGGTCGTTCACCAGGTTGTTCTCCTTGGCGTAGTTGGCCAACCAGTCGCCGTTGGCCTGGCCGATGACGTAGGCGTTGATGCCCACCCAGGGAGCCAGCTTGTTGCCGTCGCCGTCCTGGAGGGCGTCGTCGGCGGCCACGATGGGCAGATTGGCCTCAGCACACTTGTCGATGACGGCCTGGGACATGGTCTGGTCGGGAATGCAGGTAACGATGCCCTTGGCGTTGTTGGCGATGGCGTTGTCGATGGCCTTCAGGTACTCCTCGGGGCTCATCTTGGCGTCCACAAAGATGAAGCGGTCGCCCCGGGCCTCCACGGCGGCCTGAGCGGCGGCGCCCTCGTCGATGAACCAGGTCTGGTCGCCGGCCTTGTAGATGCCGTAGACCACGCCCTGTTCACTGTCGCCGCCCTCGGGCGCGGTGGACTCCTGGGTGCCGGCGGGGGTGTTGCCCTCGGGCGCGGTGCTGGTGGGGGCGTCGTCGCTGGAGCACGCCGCCAGGCTGAACAGCATGAGAGCGGCCAGCAGGAAAGATACCAATTTCTTCATTTACATTTCCTCCTTAAAATTTTTGGTTCCTTCTATCCTATCTAAGCAGAGGCGGGGCCCCTGAATAGATCCTTACAGGTTCTTCATGGAAGCGGCCAGCAGGTCCTTCTCCCTCTTCTGCTTGCGGACGTAGTCAGAGGTCAGGGCGAACAGCAGCAGGCCGCCCCGGGCCACATAGTGCCAGAAAGTGGGGACCTCCACCATAATCAGGCCGGTGTTGAAGGACTGGATCAGGATGATGCCCAGGAAGGTGCCGAACATGTCGCCCACGCCGCCCACGAAGGACACCCCGCCCAAAATAACTGCGGTGATGGCGTCGAACTCCAGGTTGACGTTGGCGGCGGGCTGGCCGGAGTTCATGCGGGCGGCAAAGATAATGCCGCCGATGGCGCACAGGATGCCCATCATCACATAGCTGATGGTGATGATCCGCTGGGGGTTCAGGCCGGCCAGCCGGGCGGCGTCCTGGTTGCCGCCGATGGCGTAGACGCTGCGGCCGAACTTGGTCTTGGACAGAATGATGCCGAAGATCAGGATGCACACCAGCATGATCCACACGGACAGGGGGATGTTCAGAAACCGGGCCTTTGCCAGGGTCAGAAACATCTTATCGCTGATGGCCACCGGCTTGCCGTCGCAGATGATGTAGGCCGCGCCGCGGACGATGGACTGGGTGACCAGGGTGGCGATGAAGGCCTCCAGGTGGATTTTGTTCACCATGAAGGCGTTGAACAGCCCGATCAGGATGGCAAAGACGATGGTGATGAGCACCGCCGCGAAGAAGGGCACGCCCAGGCTCACCAGCAGGGCGGCCATGGTGCCGGAGAACGCCGCCAGGGAGCCGGGGGACAGGTCGTTCTGCCCGGCGATAATCAGGTAGGTGTGGCCGATGGCCACCATGCCCACCAGGGACGCGGCCACCAGGATGTTGACGATGTTCTGAAAACTCAGAAAGTTCTTGTTCAGCGCCGTGAACAGGATGAATACGGCGATAATAGCGCAAATCAGCACCAGCTTGTCTCCGCTGATATGGAGCTTGCGCGTCTTTTTCTCGTTCATGCTTCCTTTACCTCCCCCATCATGCCCAGGCTCAGCAGCTTGCTCTCCGTGGCGTCCTCCCGGGACACCTCTCCCACGATCTTGCGGGATTTCATGACGATGATCCGGTCGGACAGGCCGATGACCTCGGGCAGCTCCGACGAGATCAGGATAACCCCCAGCCCCTGCTTGGCGAACTGGCAGATCATGTTGTAGAATTCGGACTTGGCCCCCACGTCGATGCCCTTGGTGGGCTCATCCAGGATGAGCACCTTGGGGCTGGTGCCCAGCCAGCGGGCCACGATGCACTTTTGCTGGTTGCCGCCGGACAGCTCCACGATCTTCTTGTCCGGGGAGGGGGTCTTGATCTTGAAGTTCCGGATGCCCTCTGCCGCGGCCCGCTCCTCCTGCTTCCGGTCTACCACGCCCAGCTTGTTGGAGTGCTCATCCAGCATGGCGATATTGATGTTGTCGCTGACGCTCAGGTTGGCCAGGATCCCCTGGAGCTTCCGGTCCTCGGGGACCAGCACGATGCCGTGCCGCATGGCCTCGTGGGGGGAGCGGTTGGCCACAGGCTTGCCCTCCAGCAGGATTTCCCCGCCCCTCATGGCGTCCGCGCCGATGATGGCCCGCATCAGCTCCGTGCGGCCCGCGCCGACAAGTCCGGAGAACCCCAGCACCTCGCCCCGCCGCAGCGTGAAGGAGTTGGGCTTTACGTAGTCGGAACACACATCCCTGACCTCCAGCAGCACCTCGCCGATCTGCTGATTCCGGTCCAGGCTCTCGTAGATGTCGCCCAAGTCCCGGCCCACCATCATAGAGATCATCTTCTCCTCCGGCACCTCGCCGGTCTTGACGGTGTCCACATAGCGGCCGTCCTTGAAGATGGCCACCTTGTCGGTGATCTGCTGGATTTCGTCCATGCGGTGGGAGACGTAGATGATGATCTTGCCCTCGCTTCTCAGTTTCCGGATAATCTTGAACAGCATCTCGATCTCGGAATCGGACAGGGAGGCCGTGGGCTCGTCGAAGCAGATGACCTTCAGGTTGTCCCGGGAGTAGGCCTTCATGATCTCCACCATCTGCTGATAGGCGATGGACAGATCCTTCACCTTGGTGGCCGGGTGGATGGGCAGGCCGAAGTCGTCGATGATCGTTTCCGCCATCTCGTTGGCCTTACCGGTGTCGATCATGCCGAACCGGTTGGTGGGCATGCGCCCTAAGTAAATGTTCTCCGCCACCGACAGCTCCAACAAAATCTGCCGCTCCTGGTAGATGATGGAGATGCCCTCCTCAATGGCCTGGTGGGGGGACTGGAAGTGCTTCTCCACCCCGTCCAGCAGATACTTCCCGCTGGTGGGCTGGTAGTCGCCGTTGAGCACCTTCAGCAGCGTGGATTTCCCCGCGCCGTTCTCCCCCAGGAAAGCCAGCACCTCCCCCGCGTGGGCCTGGAAGGACACGTCGTCCAACGCCTTTACGCCGGGGAAATACTTGCAAATGTGTTGAAATTCCAGTGTGCCCGCCATTTCGCTCCCCCTCTGTGTCCAAAATTGTTTTCTGATATTATTATAACGTTTTCGGCGGATTCATCATTAACAAACCTTGCCCTGTCATTTTGAAAAATTGCTGTACTCCCCTTTTTTGCTTCCATTTTCAACGCTTTTCCCCTATAGTCAAAACAGAAAAAGGAGGGAGAAAATGCAAACCGCTATCAGAAATTTTGCCGAAAAGACCTGCCCGACTTATCCCCTTTACACGATGAATGGCCGTAACGGGTTGACGGCGGCCATTCTCCCACTGGGCGCCGTGATTCAAAAAATTGCTGTTTTTGACGCAAGCGGGCAGGATATCCCCCTGGCCCTTGGTTTTCCGGGCCCGAGGCCCTATGAAGCCCTGGCGTGCTACGCCGGGGCCGCCCTGGGCCCCAATGCCGGCCGCATCCGGGGCGGGCGGCTCTCCCTCCCCGGCGGGGAATGCGCCCTCGCCCCAAACGACGGCCCCAACCAGCTCCACGGCGGCCCCCACAGTCTGTCCTCCAAGCTTTGGGAGGTGGAGGACTTCACCTGTGACGGGGAGGAGGCATCCCTGCTCCTCTCGGCCTCCCAGCCCCACGGGCTGGACGGCTGGCCGGGAAACCGCGCCTACCGGGCACGGTACACCCTAACGGACGAAGGCTGCCTCACCGTCGAATACCAGGCCCGGACCGACCAAACCACTTACTTCAACCTGTCCAACCATACCTACTGGGATTTGACGGGGCGTTTTGACGGCTCCGCCCTGTCCCAGGAGCTGGCCGTATACGCCGGACGGGTATGCTCCAACGACGAGCAGCACCTGCCCGCAAAGCTCATCCCCGTGGACGGCACGGCCTTTGACTTCCGGCGGGGCCGCGCGCTGGACGAAGCAATGTCCTCCGCCGCCGGCCCGACAGACCGGGAACAGCTTGACATCGCCAGGGGCTTCAACCACGCCTATCTCCTGGACGGGGAGCCGGGATTGAACCCCGCCTGTTCCCTATGCGATCCCTCCAGTGGGCGGCGGCTGGAGCTGTGGACCGACGCGCCGGGCGTGGTGCTCTACTCCGGCGGCTTCCTCCCGGCGGGGCTGGCGCTGAACGGGGGGCGCCGCTGCGCCCCCTCCTGCGCCGTGGCCCTGGAGGCCCAGGACCTGCCCGACTGCTCCCGGCTGTACCCGGCGGCCTTCCGGCCCACGCCGCCCGGCCAGGTCTACCGCCGGGTCATCCAATACCGGCTTCGTCTTCCCCGGGGGTGACCGCGGCCTCCCGCCAGCGGCTCCGGTACTGGGCCGGGGTCTGCCCCACCATGCGCCGGAACACCCGGCAGAAATATTGGGAGCTGGAAAAGCCGCAGCTCATGGCCACCTCCGTCACCGAATACTCCGGGTGCCACAGCAGCCGCTTGGCCCGCCCGATGCGCAGCAGGTTGATATACTCGTTGCTCCCCATGCCCACGCACTGGACGAAGTACCGCCGCAGATACCGGGAGCTGATCCCAAACTCCCCCGCCAGACGCTCGATGTTCAGCTCCTCGTCCAGGTGCTCGTTGATGTATTGGAGCGCCGCCTCCGCCTTTCCGTTACGCTCCCGGCCGTTCTGCTCCCGGCTGCGGCGGGCCGCCTCGGAGACGGACGCGTAGAGCTGGAGCAGCGTCAGGTCCAGCATGGTCTCCTCCGCGGGCCCCAGTTCCCCCGCCCGGTGGTAGTACGCCACCCGCTCCAGCAGGGACAGCAGCCCCTCGCAGTCCCGCAGGCGGTGGAAGGGCTCCGCCATACCGGGGAACTCCAGCAGTCCGCCCACCCGCTCCGGACTGCGGATCACCAGCTCCAACTGGGTGATCCGGCAGGGTTTCTGGCCGTCCACCATAAAGCCGTGGAGCGCCTCCGGGGCCACCACAATGCACTCCCCTTGGCGCAGGGGGACGTAGTCCCCGCCCATGCTCATGATGCAGTGCCCGATGTTGATATAGTTGATCTCATACTCCGGGTGGGCATGGGGCTCGAAGCGGTAGTCCGACGGGAACAGATAGACCCCCGCTTTGCGTATCCTGGTCTGATACTCCTCAGACCGGAGCAGTTCAAACAGCTCCCGTTCCAGTTCGTTCACCCCAACGCCTCCCCTCGCCTGAACGCCTTGTGTCACATGATCCCGTGCTTGTCGAAGGATTCCCTAGCCCCCATGCCGCCCCGGATGGCCTCCGCCACCATTTTCTCCCCGGTGGCCTTCTCATAGGCCCGCCGGATGACCTCCCGCTCGACGTCCTTGGGGATGATAAGCACTCCGTCCAGATCGCCGAACACGATGTCCCCCGGATTCACCCGGACGCCCTCCATCTCGATGGGCACCCGGTAGTCGATGACCTTCCCCCGGGGCCCCTGGTCCTGGGCGTACCGCCCGTAGGAGAAGCAGGGAAAGTCCAGGGCCAGAATGCTCCTGGTGTCCCGGTGGAAGCCGTTGACCACCGCCCCGGCGGCCTTGAGAATCTGCATCCGGGTACACATCAGCTCGCCCACCAGGGCGTAGGCGGGGGAGGAACCGGTACAGATATAGACCTCGTTCTCCTTCAGATCGTCCAGCGCCTCCAGCATCAGGCCGAAGTTCCTCTTCATGACGGGGTTCCGCCCGTCGGAACACTCCTCAAAGGCGTCCGCCTCCAGCACCGGCATACACCGCCCCGCCACCACCATGTCCTCCCGGATGGGCTGGATGCGCTGGGGCAGGAACTGGTGCAGGTAGCCCATCTTGTCCAGAATATCGCCGATCACCGCGGAGTAGAGCTCCCGGCGCATAATGGCGAACAGCTCGTTGTCGTCCTTCCAGGTCAGCATCGTTTTTCCTCCTCCATTCAGTCCAGGCCCAGCACCGCGCCCTGGGCCGCAGAGCGGCTGAGCGCCCGGTATACGTTGAGATACCCGTCGGGCACGTCCTTCCCCGGCCGCGTCCACCGCCGGCGTCGCTGTTCCAGCACGGTTTCCTCCACCAGCAGCTCCAGCTTCCGCCCCGGCACGTCGATGAGGATCTCGTCCCCGTCTTCCACCAGGGCCAGCGTTCCGCCCTCATAGGCCTCCGGCGAGATGTGGCCCACGAAGCACCCCCGGTTGGAGCCGGAAAACCGCCCGTCGGTGATGAGGGCACAGGTCTCGGACAGCCCCATCCCCTCCAGGCACTTCATGGGGCGGTACATCTCCGGCATACCCGGCCCGCCCTTGGGCCCCTCGTAGCGCAGGACGACCACCTGCCCCGGCTCCACCCGGCCCTTCAAAATGGCCCGGCACGCCTCCTGTTCGCTGTGGAACACCTGGGCCCGGCCCTGTATGCGCATCAACTGCTCCGGAATGGCGGCGGGCTTGGCCACCGCGCCCAGGGGGGCCAAGTTGCCCCGCAAAACGGCCACGCCCCCAGTGGCGGCAAAGGGATTTTTTATGGGGCGGATCACCTCGGGCCGGACGCTCCCCGGGCAGTCCCGGAGGGTCTCCGCCACAGTTCTCCCCGTCACGTTGACGCAACCGCCATGGAGGAGGGGCTCCAGCTCCTTCATCACCGCCTGCACGCCCCCCGCCTCGTCAAAGTCCGCCATGTCGTAGGGGGAAGCGGGGTAGACGGAGGCCACCTGGGGGGTGGTGTGGCTCAGCGCGTCGAAGGCGCTCAGCGGCAGGTCTCCCAACCCCGCCTCCCGGTGGATGGCCTGGAGGTGCATGATGCCGTTGGTGGAGCCGCCGATGCCCATCAGCACCCTGACGGCGTTTTCCATGGATTCTTTGGTAATGATTTTGCGGGCGGTGAGCCCCCGCTCCACCAGGGACACCGCCGTCCGGCCCGTCTCATAGGCGATCTGCATCCGCCGGGCGTACACCGCGGGCACCGCCGCGCTCCCCGGCAGGCTCATGCCCATGGCCTCGGCCATGCAGCCCATGGTATTGGCCGTGCCCAGCATGGCGCAGGAGCCGCAGCCCGGCTCGGCCAGGTTCTCGATCCGGCGGAACTCCGCCTCGTCGATCTCGCCCCGCTCCTTCCAGCCCACCGCCTCGGTGACGATGTTGCCGTCGTAGTGCCTCCCCTGGTAGCAGGCGGGGAGCATGGGCCCGGCATTGCAAAAGACGGCGGGGATGTCCAGCCGGGCCGCCGCCATCAGCAACCCAGGCACGATTTTGTCACAGGACCCCAGCAGCACCACCCCGTCGAACCGGTGGGCCCGGATCATGCACTCCACCCCGGCGGTAATAAGGTCCCGGGCGGGCAGGATGTACCGCATCCCCTCGTGCCCCTCGGCGATGCCGTCGCAAGGGGCGATGGTGCCGAAGGTCATGGCGGTGCCCCCCGCCGCCTCAACGCCCCGCTCCACCTGGGCGCACACCTCGTTCAGGCTGTAGTGCCCCGGCGTGGCGTTGGTGTAGGTGTTGACGATGGCGATGAGGGGCCTTTCCAGCGCCTCGTCGGTGAAGCCCATGGACTTGTACAGCGCCCGTTTCAGCGCCCCGCCGTCCCCCTGCAAAAGTTGGTTGTAATACCGGCGCTCCTCCATGCTCACGCCTCCACAAAGTCGTTGGCGGCCACCACCGGCAGGGTGGCCCCGCCGTCGATGAGCAGTGTGCTGCCCACGATATAGTCCGCATCGTCCGAGGCCAGGTATACCACCGCCCTGGCGATCTCCGCGGTGGACGCAAACCGGCGCAGGGGCAGGCGGGAGGCCGCCTCCAGCCGGACGTCCCCTGGCGCCCAGCCCACGTCGGTATACCCCGGCGCCACCGCCGCCATGCGGATGCCCTTCAGGGACAGCTCCATGGCGGCGTTTTTGGTAAACTTGGACACCGCCGCCTTGGTGGGGCCGTAAATCGTGGCCCTGGGCCAGCAGCCCTCCACCTGGTTGGAGGAGACGTTGATGATAACCCCCTTGACCCCCTTCTCCACCATGTGCCGGGCGGCGCGCTGGCTGCTGAAAAACAGCCCCTTCCAGTCGATGGCGGTCATGCGGTCGAAGTCCTCCTCGGTGGCGTCCAGGAAGTAGACCTCGCTGCTGATGCCCGCGTTGTTCACCACCAGGTCGATCCGCCCGAAGGCGGCCACAGCCTGCTCATACATGTGGTCGATCTCCGCCACGGAAGCCATGTCCGCGTACACCGTCAGCGCCTGCACGCCGCGCTCCTCGGCCGCCTCCTTCAGCGTCCGGGCCGCGTTTTCGTCGCTGTGGTAGTTGATGACTACATTGTATCCCGCCTTGGCCAGCTCCAGGGTAATGGCCCTGCCGATCCCCTTGGCCGCCCCTGTAACCAGCGCTGTTTTTCTGCCCATAACCCGTTTCCTCCCTCTCAGGAATTTGCCCCATAGCAATACCGTTTTCCGCCCCGCACACCGGTGCGGACCCGGTAGAGCCGTCCGCCCGCGCCTTTCTCGTCCTTGGCGGTGGTGATGAACAGCTCCCGCCCGTCCGCCCCGCCGAAGCAGCAGCAGGAGACGTACGGCTCGGGCGCCGCCACCTCCTCCAGCCGTTCGCCGGTGACCGGGCCGCAGCAAATCACCTTCCCGCCGCCCCACAGGGCAATCCACAAATTTCCGTTTTCATCGGCGCACATCCCGTCGGGGCTTCCCTCTTCCTTGGGAACCATAACCACGCTCCGGCGGTTGGAAAGTACGACTTGATCCGTCACCGTGTAGGCGTCCACGCACTGCCGGGGCGTGTCGATGTGGTAAAGCACGCTGCCGTCTTTGCTCCAATCCAGCCCGTTTGGGATGGTGTACCCCGGATATTCCGCCGCCACCTTCCCGTTTTGAATGCAGTACAGGCTCCCGCACCCCTGCGCCCCCGGCAGGCCCTGGTCGATGGCCATGGCGCCCACCCAGAGGTTCCCGTAGCGATCGCACTTCCCGTCGTTGTAGCGCAGCGGGCCGGGGTGCTTCTGGCGCAAAAGGACTTCCCGCGTGCCGTCCGGCCTGTTCCAGACCAGGCGGTCGGTCGCCGCCGCCACAAAGCCGCCCTCCCGGTGGAACACGAAGCAGCCCGTCCGGGCCTGCTGGGGATAGACGGCGTCCCGCCCGGGGGCCCCGGTATCGTCAAATTCCAGCCGGTGGACCAGCCCCCGCTCGATGTCGGTGAAATACAGGCTGCGTTCCGCGCTGTTCCAGGCACAGCCCTCTCCCAGCACGCACTCCGGTCCATCTATCCGTAACGCTGTCAGCACAGGCTTCCCTTCTCTCTGACCGTTTTGGCCATTGTAGCATCATCCACAATTTTAGTCTATCATTTTAGAGACTCTTTAGCAATTTCGATTGCACAATTCGGAACTTGTTCCGTTTCCTTCCCTGTGATACGATTTCCATATGAAATAACACAGCACCCCGTCCATCCGGGCGGAGCGCTTGTGGCGAAAGGACGGTCCTTTTTATGGATCAGCGCAGCTTCATCGACCTGTCCGGCTACTGGCAGTTTGACCTTGCCGCAGAGGAGGACGCGGCGTTTTCCGGCGAGACCGTCCTCCTTCCCTGCACCCTGGACGAGAACCGCAAGGGACTGGACAACTCCGCCGCCTTCACCCCCCGCTACCTCCACCGGGATTACGTGTATACTGGCCCCGCCGCCTACCGGCGGGAGGTCTCCGTCCCGGCGGCGTGGGAGGGGCGCGCCATCTTCCTCCACCTGGAGCGGACCAAAAAGACCCGGGTATGGGTGGACGGCAGGCCCGCAGGGGAGCGGCAGAAAAGCTATACCACCTCCCACCGCTATGACCTGACGGCCCTGTGCCGTCCGGGGTGTACCCATACCCTCACCGTAGAGGTGGACAACTCCCCCGCCGGGATGCCCTACGCCATGTATTCCACCCTGTGGGAGGGGGAGGCCTGGTCCCACCAGCTCACCGAACACGGCCAGACCAACTGGAACGGCGTCGTGGGGGCGCTGCGGCTGGAGGCGCTCCCGGCCCTGTCCGTCTCCCGCCTCCGGCTGCGGCCCGATCTGCCCGCCCGTTGCGTCCGGGCGGAGGTCACGCTGGCTCGGCTGGATGCGGATGGGGAAGTGCGGGGCCACGTGGTGCTGTGGGCGGAGAGCTGGAACTCGGATCAGCCCGTCCACCGCACCCCGCCCCAGCAAGCGGAATTCCGCTTCGCCCCGGGAGCGCGCACCGCCGCCGTCTCCCTCGTCCACGGCATGGGGGAGGCCCCCTTGCTGTGGGACGAGTTCCAGCCCAACCTGTACCGCATGAGGTTGGAGGTCTATCTCGGCGAAACCCGGTGCGCCCATGCCTCGGAGGACTTCGGGATGCGCGCCTTCACCACCGGGGAAAACCAGGGCGGGCGGCAGTTTTTCATCAACGGCCGCCCCACCCTCCTGCGGGGGGAGATCAACTGCGCCATCTTCCCCAAAACCGGCTATCCCCCCATGGGGTTGGAGGACTGGCTGCGGGTCTTTACCATTTACAAGGACTATGGGTTGAACCATGTCCGGTTCCACACCTGGGTGCCGCCGAAGGCCGCCTTCCAGGCCGCCGACCGTCTGGGGCTTTACCTCTATATCGAGCTGCCCCACTGGGGGCGGCGGATGTTCGGCGACATCGCCCAGGGGGACGACGCCGACGTGCGCTATTACCAGGAGGACACCCGACGTATTTTCGCGGAATACCTCAACTCCCCCTCCTTCGTCATGTTCGCCCTGGGCAACGAGGAGCGGATCGGGTTCTACTACTATGAGGAGTTTTTGAAATTCTGCAAGGAGCTGGAGCCGGACCTGCTGTACTCCGACATCGCGGGGCACAGCACCTATCCCCCCAGCGCCGATTTCGCTACCAAGTGGCTGGAGCCGGGCTACCTGCCCCTGGTCAACGGCCGGAGCGATTGGAATTACGCCGAAACGGTCCGGGCCGCCCCCGTCCCCATCACCGGCCATGAAGTGGGCCAGCTCCAGGTATACCCCGACTATGACCGGGAGCTGCCCGCCTACGAGGGGAGCGTCCTGCGCCCCCGCAACCTGGAGCACTTCCGGGACATCCTGGCCCAGGCCGGGCTGGAGGACCGGGCGGCAGACTTCCACCGGGCCACTGGCAAGCTGGCGGCCATGCTGTACCGCAGCTTCATGGAATCCTACCTGCGCACGCCGGGGTCCGGGGGCTTTTTGCTGCTGGGCCTCCAGGATTTTTCCGGCCAGGGCACCGCCCTGGTGGGCCTGCTGGACAGCTTCCTGGAGAGCAAGGGCGCGATCACCCCGGGGGAGTTCCGCCGCTCCTGCTGCGAGCTGGCGGTGTTGGCCAGAATGCCCCGCTTTGTGTGGGAAGGCGGCGAGACCTTCGAGGCGGAGCTCGTCGTCTCCAACTACTCGCCCGGCGGGGCGCGTCTGGGCGTGGGCTGGACACTGGAGACCGGCGGCGGGGCCGTCCTGGCCCAAGGCCGTCTGCCGGAGCAGGCCGTTCCCCAGGGAATGGCCACAAGCTGCGGCACAGTCCGGGCGAAGCTGCCCGCCCTTTCCGCGCCCTGTCACGCCCGCCTGAAGCTGGCCCTGACGGGGGAGTACGACGCCCCCTCCGCCCCCGGCATTAACGACTACTCCCTGTGGCTGTTTCCCGCAGGGCCCATCCCCGCCTCGCCGGAACACGTGGTGCTGCGCCGCGCCTACGACACACAGGCCCAGCGGGCCCTGGCGGAGGGCAACACGGTGCTGATAATCTCTGAGGGAACCCCCGCCGCCCTGCCCCGTAGCCGGGCCGTGTCCTTCCGGCCCGACTTCTGGAACCCCATGTTCCACACCAGCCACTCCGACGGCTATTCTCTGGGTATTTTTGTGGAGGAACATCACCCTCTGTTTACTCATTTTCCCACCGGCTGCTTCGGCGATTGGCAGTGGTTTGAGCCGCTGCAAAACGCTCACGGGCTGCTCGTCAACGACCTCCCCCCGGCGCTGCGCCCCATTGTACAGCCCATCGCCTCCATCGACCTGCCCGAACGCCTGGCCATGTTGTTCGAGGCCCGGGTGGGCCCCGGGCGGCTGTTCGTGTCCACCGTGGACCTGCTGGGCAAGAGCGACCCCGCCTCCCGCGCCCTGTTGTCCGCCGTCTACCGCTATGTGTCCGGAGACGAATTCCGGCCCCAGCCGAAGCTGGAGCCGGAGGTACTGCGCGCCTACCTGCCCCCGCTCGACTTGACCGGCATCCGTCTGCGGGGCAAGTCCGCGCTGGAGGTGGGGGAGCGCTGCGTATTTACGGTGGACTGCTTCGACGGCCACGGTCCCTGCCCGCCGCCGGAGGGCTGGCGGTTTACCTTCCACACCTCCGACCCGTCCGTGGCGGCGGTGGACGGGGACGGTCTGGCGCTGGGCCTGCGGCCCGGCGTGGTCACGCTGTCCGCCGCCTGTTCCAATGAGACGGGCCAATTTACCCACAGCCTTGCCCTCCGGGTGGGGGAGCCCGCCGTCCGGCCCATCCCGCTGGACGGCGCGGCAGTCTCCGTCTCCAGCGCCCACCCCCAGCACCCCGCTGCGGATCTGCTCCGCGGGGACCGCTCCGCCTTCTGGCAGTCCAATTACCTGGACCGCGCCCAGCGTCTGCCCCAGTGGGTGGTAATTGAGCTGCCCGAGCCAGCGGAGGTCAGCGCCCTGCTGTGCGGCGCGTGGCGGGAGAGTACCCGGGGCGCCATCCTGCGGGCCGCCCTGTCGGTTGGCCTGGACGGCGAGACCTTTGAAACCGTCTGCCGGGGCGAGTGGGACGAGAGCGCCGCCGGAGAAGATAAACTCTTTGCCTTCCCGCCCCGCCCGGCGCGGTATCTCCGGCTGGATGTGGACTGGGCGGTGATGCACACCGGCGACTCCAACGCCGTGAGCATCTCCACCCTGGCGCTCTACAACGGCCCCATCATCGCCTCCGCCGCCCCCCTCCCGGTCTGCGAGGTCCGCTTCGGCACGCCGCTGGAGCAGGCCCTGGCCGGCGCCGCCCAGGCGGACGTGGCGTGGACCTGGGAGGCCTACCGCCCGGACCTCCCCGGCGATTATCTGATCCGGGGCACGCTGTTCGCCGCCCGCGCGGCCAACCCCGGAGGGATCTACGCCAAACAGATCATCCGGGTGCGGCCCAAGGACATGACCACGCCCCCGGACAAAACTGCCCTGGACCGGGCGTACCGGAAGCTCCAGGCGGTGGCCCGCCGCACGGCGGACCCCACCGTGCGCCAACGCCTGGATGAGCTGCTCACCCAGGCGGAGAGCTTCTACGCCCTCACGGGCGCGGTGCAGCACGACGTGGACGTGTGGACGGACCGGCTCCTCGCCGCCGGGAGGAGTTGAGCTCAGTCCCCCACGAAACCGCTGCGGTCCGAACTCCATACACCCGGGATGCCGTCCCCGTCCTACCGCCCATCATCCTCCCTGACCACCCGGTAGCCCATGGCATACAAAGCGGCCAACAGCTCCCGGTTCACACGCCTGTCTGCCCCTTTGGGTCGAAATACGGCGGAAACCCTTTACAAAAGCCCCGTTCAAAGATATAATAGTTCATAGTTCCAATACCGTTGCGACCTGCCAAACCAGGCCGGGGAGGACTGTTTACGGCAAAGAAAGGCGTGGAGGCAATCAAATACGATGTGTTTATCTCCTATCGGAGGGACGGCGGTGAATATACCGCGAAGATTTTGCGCGACCGCTTGGAAAAGCTGGGCTACTCCGTATTTTTTGACGTGGAATCCCTGCGCTCCGGAGATTTCAACACCAGGCTGTATTCGGTCATTGAGGAGTGCAAGGACTTTATCCTGATCCTCTCGCCGAACGCGCTGGATCGCTGCCAGAGCGAAGACGACTGGGTCCGCCGGGAGTCGGAGTACGCCTTGGAGCGGGGTAAGAACATCGTGCCCGTCATGCTGCGGGGCTTTGAGTTCCCGGAGTCCCTCCCCCCGTCCATTGAACGGCTTCGCTTCAAGCACGGCATCCCGGCCAATACGGAATTCTTTGAGGCCTTCATCCAGAAGCTGCAAACCTTCCTGAAGGCCAAGCCCCCGCTGTGGCGGCGGTTAGCGCAGAACACCGCGCTCAAGCGCGCGTTGCCGGTCTTTCTGGCGCTGGTGCTGGTGGCGGCGGGGGTGGGGTACGCTCTTTCCAACCGCACCGGCCCTGTTTACCCCGGCACCGAGGCGGAAAAGAGCACGGTCAGCGAGACGCTCTATTACATCCAAACGGAACTGACCCATCTGGACCTGATTGCCGACCACGCCTATAAGTCCCTGGCGGAGGCACGGCGGTACGTCTCCAGCGGTCCGGTTACCGGCACGGCCCTGTCCAGTCAGCTTGATTCCTGCCAAACGTCGATCCGGGGCCTGGCCGAGGACGCCTCCCCGCCGTCCGACCGGCTGCTGGATATGCTGGCGGACTCCCCGTTCAACCCGGCGGAACTTGTCGCCCTGCACGATCTCGTCTCCTCTTCCGCCCAGGAGTGGATCGACAACATTGACCACATCAGTTGGATGCTCAGCCCCAACAGCGGCCTGTCCGACAGCGATAAGCTGAAGATTCTGGACTCCTACCAGACAATTTTGGACGAGGACATGCAGGCCAACGCTTATTGTGCCAACGAGGTCCTACTGGTGGTGACAAACGAGTCGGCGCTGAGCGATTTCCTGTATAAGTACCTACCCACCTTGACCCATATCCCCCTGATCGCCACCTCCTGGTCGGACAGCCAGGAGGCCTTGGTCAGCGCCCAGGACGCGAGTTGGAACAAACAGCAGAAGGCCCTCAACGACCTGATCGCCATCACCGGCGAATTCTCCATGGAGCTGGCCAAGGAGCGGGCGGACCTGATCCGGCAATACATGGCGTCGGGGATGTCCCGCACCCAGGCGGAGCAGTATGTGGAGAAGATCATGGCCATCCTCAACGAGGCCTATGAAACCTTCAGCCCTGCGGAGGGGGACAGCGAGGACGTGCTGTGGGCCAAGCTGCGGGCCTTCATGGCGCTACAGCTCTACGACGGGGCGGAGGCCTGTGCGGATGCGCTGGGCGAGCTGGCGAAAGATGGCGGCTCCGGCGCCGGAGCGTATCTCCCCGCCTTGCGCGCCTTCACCAGGTGCGCCGACGCCACCGGGATCGACTACGGCGTCATGGTGACGGCCTATTACGAGCCGGGCGGCGTCAACGAGGTCTTTGAGCCGGGCGACATCATTGTGGAGTTCAACGGCGAGCCCTGCCGCAACTACGACGAGTATCTGGCGGGGAAGAGCGGCCTCTCCGGGCCTGATTATACCGTGGGCGTGCTCCGCCTGAACGGCAGCGGGGAGCTGGAACCGCTCACCCTGGAGCTGGAAGGCGATATGCCCCGGATGGCGCTTCAATCGCTGAACGGCAAGAACTACGAATAAGGAGGCGCCCCGGCCATGGATTATCGGCCCGCCCCCATTGATGTGAGCTGCGTAGAGTTGTCCGACGCCTTACGCCGCGACGTGGAGAGGGAGTCAGAAGGTATCCAGCAGGGCCAGCGCCTCAGGTTCGGTGGCCAAACCGTCGGAGAAGGCGGTGGCGGACCCGGCTGCGGCGCCCAAGCGGTGGGCGGCGGCGTAATCCCCGGTTTTGAGCCAACCCGCCAGGAAGCCCGCCACCATGGAATCGCCCGCGCCCACGGAGTTGCGGACCTTGCCCGCGGGGACCCCCAGCCGATGGCAGCCACCGGTCTCGTCCAGCAGAAGGGAGCCGTCCCCGGCCATGGACACCAGCACGTTTCGCGCACCCTGCTCCTGGAGCTTCCTGGCGCAGTCCACTATCTCGTCATCGGCGGCGGGGACCTTGCCGAAAATTTCGCCCAGCTCATAATTGTTGGGCTTGATAAGGAAGGGCCTGTAGGGGAGCACGGCACACAGCAGGTCCCGGGTGGCGTCCACCACGGTGAGGATGCGCCGGCCCTCCAGCCGGGCCAGAATCTTCTGGTAAACATTGTCCGGCAAAGAAGAGGGGATGGAGCCGGACAGGTCCAGAACGTCCCCGTCCTGGAGGCGGTCCAGCTTACGGAACAGCTCCTCCAACGCGGCGGCGGGGATGGAGGGGCCCTGACCGTTGATCTCCGTCTCCTCCCCAGCCTTGATCTTGACGTTGATACGGGTCAGCCCCTCCGGAAGCCAGATAAAATCGGCCTGGATGCCGCTTTCCCGCAGGCCGCGCTCCAGCGCCTGGCCCGTAAACCCGGCTAGAAAGCCCAGGGCCACATTGGGAATGCCCAGGTTGCGCAGGACCGTGGATACGTTGATGCCCTTGCCGCCGAATTGGATTTCCCCGCTCTGGGTACGGTTGATGTCCCCGGCCCGGAATCCATCCATACGGACCACGTAGTCCAAGGCGGGATTGAATGTGACAGTGTAAACCATAACGAGGCCTCTTCTTCGCGTTTGGGATGCCCGCCATATTTGACGAAGGATTCACAATCCGCGCCAAGTGTTCGGATCGGATTTCATTTGGTTGAAAATATCTTTTTTGATTGTTTTTTCTGTATAATAATACAACACAATCAATTATTTTCAATTAATTTCAGTTGTTCTTTTGCCGGTCAAGCTCCATAGCGCAAGGGGCGCCAATTTTAATTCAATTGAAACTGATGCACCAGATCGTTCATCCGCAGCGACTGATCCGACAGCTCCTGCGCCGTGGCGGCGCTTTGCTCCGAAGTCGCCGAGGTACTTTGAACAATGGAGGATATTTGTTCAATCCCCTCCGTAACCTGAGCGATCGCGGTGGTCTGCCCCCCAACGGCTCTTACCATTGCGCTCACTTTAGCGGTCACATTTTCCGCGATTGTGCTGGTTGCATCCAGCGATCCCGTCACCTTCTCAAATACCTGGCCGCCCTCCGCGACAGCGGCGATAGAAGCCTCGATCAGTTCCTTGGTCGCCTTGGCCGCCTCATCAGATTTGGAAGCCAGATTGCGCACCTCATCGGCTACCACAGCAAAGCCTTTGCCTGCGCTGCCCGCCCGCGCCGCCTCTACAGCGGCATTCAATGCCAGGATATTTGTCTGAAACGCGATATTTTCAATCGTGTCAATAATTTTGCCGATTTCCGTGGACGAACCGGAGATTCTCTGCATCGCGGTATTGAGCTCCTTGACATAGTCTACGCATACCCCAAGCTGTGTTCCCACCTGCGTCACAAAATCTCCCGCTTCCTCTGCAGTGGAAACGGTCTGGTTTGCGCTCTCTGCGATGCTGGCGGCGGTAATGAAAAGTTCCTGTACGGCGCTGGTCTGCTCTGTGGCCCCCTGATTCAGGGACTGTGCGCTGTTGGATACCTGAACGGCGCTGCTGGCCACGGCTCCGGCGGATTGGCTGATCTGGGAAAGCGTATGCCGCAGAGAATTGTGTATCGCCTTCATGGACTGCTCCATGGTCACAAAATCTCCCCAGTATGTACGGGTGATATTCTCGCGGAAATCTCCCTGCGCCATTTTTCCCAGGTGGTGAGACACGTCCTGTAACACGTCGTTCAGGCGGAGAATCGTCGTGTCCAGCGCCATTGTCAGCTTGGCGGTCTCATCCCTGGAGCGGGCCACTGGGGTCGGCGAGCGCAGGTCGCCGTCTGCCAACTGCTCCAACCGGACAACGCAGGACTGGATGGGGCCGGAAATGGACTGTCCCACCTTGACCGCCACGGGGAAAGTGGCCAGCACAACAAGAACCACCACCAAGACCGTCAGCATAAGGCTGCGGTCCAGTGTGGACTTGAATTCCCGCTGGCTGGCTTCTATGGCGATGCTCCACTTCTGATAACCTCCAATGGGGGCAAAACCAACGAATTTATTGTCGCCATAAAAGTTGTAGGCCCCGAAACCGGTCTCTCCCTGGAGCATACGCTGGTTTACGGCGGCCACATCAGCTACGCTGGAGTCTGTTTTTGCGGCCTCGATCATGTTGGAACCCGACTCCACGATGGAAGCATCCCGATGACCGATGACATTGCCCCGGTGGTCCAGCACATAGGCCACGCCATCGCGGCCCATGGACAGGTCAACTACGATGTCCGACAGGAAATCCGCGCTGATCCCGCCGTAAACGATGCCGTCAAAACGACCGCTGGTCATGATGGGGACCTCAAGCAGGAAGATCATCTGCTGGCCGTCGCTCATAATATCGGAGATGTAGGGCTGCATGGTGGCCTTACACTGCTGGAAATAATCTTCCTCTGCGTAGCTGTAGCCTGTGGAGGAAAAGCCGTTGGCATCCATTTTCCCCGTGTATAAAAATCCATTTCGCCGGGCAATTTCATCCCGGACAGGCACCAGCTCCTGGTCCATGGGGTCGGAGTCACGGAAAATATCAGAGGCGGCGGCCTCCTGAAGCGCCGTCCAATAGTTCCCCATCCTCCATTCCACCGCGTTCGCAGCCATCTGTGTAGCGGGGCCCAGGGTCTTTGTCATAACATCATCGATTCCGGTAGCATTGAGCAGAGCTGTGATCACACCGATCAGCACTGAGCCGATCAGCACCACCGACAACATACTGACTTGTATTTTTGATTTGATCGACTTCATGTATCATCTTCCTCTCTTCATGCATTTTGATGTGGGGAAAGAGGCGCATTCCTCTCCAGGGCATACCATAATTTGTAAATACATTCCGACCCCATCATATACTAGCATGACGCCATAAAGAATTCAATCCTAAATTTGCGGCCTTGCGCGCGGGCGCTGTTGTGTACTTTGCCAGATTTTCACGCTCCGTTTCCAACAAGACATGTGGAAGATATATTTTGTTTTGGGTTTGCCTGTTACCCTGGCAAGCGAAAACATAGGCTTGACTTTTCTGCGGTTTTTAATTAAGATGGACTATGTATCGCTTCATGCGACTTCGCAATAATAAAGCTGGAGGTAGCCACATGAAAAAGCGCATTTTAGTTGTCGATGACGACGGTATGAATTTGGCCAGGACGCAGATTATCCTCGGGAAGGAATATGAAGTGCTCACGGCGGAATCAGGGATGGACGCGCTGATGAGGTTGAGGGACACGAAGGTAGACATGGTTCTTCTGGACATTGATATGCCGGAGATGAACGGCATTGTGACCTTTGAGCGCATGAAGGGCTTTGCCCCCGAGATCCCCGTGATCTTTTTGACTGCATCGGGGCTGGAGGAGGATGTCGTCAGCGCCATCAAGCTGGGCGCGGTGAACTATCTTAAAAAACCCTACCGTCCCCAGGAGCTGCTAAAACGGATCTCCCAGGAGTTTGAGAAGCGATGAGGCCGGAGGAACGGACAAGCAGGCACCTTCTGCTGGCGGTCATTATTACGGTACTTAGCGGTATACTGAGTTTTGTCACGTTGGTCATGTCATGGGAATTCTGGATGATTCTGCCGATAACAGCAGGATGTTTCAGCGTGTGGATTTTGCACATTACGAAGCTTGGGGCAGATACGTTTTATGAGGATCTGTGCGCGGGCGTGATGCTGACCGAATTCTTTTTCTTCAGCGTACATGAATCCAGCCTTTATGATATACCAGCCTTGGCCTGTATTCTTGTCCTTGCGCTATTTATGCTGAATAAAAAGTGGATATTGCATGCGATAGCCGCCCTGTATGTGCTGGCGCTGCTGTACCACGGCCTGATCCTTCATACCATCTCAGCTCAAATGGGGCTCCGGGACATCGTCCGCATAGGCCTTGGCGCTGTTGTGACCCTTGCAGGAACCGCGCTGGCGCGGTACTGGGTCAACCGGCGGAATGTGCAGCAGAAGTGGTATGAGCATGTATTTGAAGAGCTGGAGACGGCGGGGAAGCAAAACGCTGTCTTTTTATCTAATGTATCCCATGAGCTTCGCACGCCGATCAATATGGTGATCGGCATCAGCGAGGTAGCCCTGGCGAAGGAGCTTTCCCCGGACATCCGCTCGGATATGTCGTCCATAAAGCTGGCGGGAAAGCGCCTGTCCAACCAGATTAACAATATGTTGGACTATACGGAAATCTTGGAAGGCACGCTGATCCCGGCCAAAAAAGAATATATGATCACCTCGGTGCTGAACGATGTGATCACAACGGTCGCGCTGCAAACCAACCGGCAGCATTTGGAGTTGGTGTTTGATATCGACCCCAATGTGCCGGCAACCCTTGTCGGCGACGCGGAAAAGATTTCCCATGTACTCAAAATCCTGGTGGAAAATTCCATCAAGTTTACGGAAGAGGGCGGCGTGAATATCCGTATCAAGCACCGCCAGGAGAATTACGGCGCCAATCTGGTTATTGATATCTGTGACACCGGCATCGGCATGACCGATTCTCAGCTGACACAGATGTATGATGTCTTTTATCAGGCGGATACCGGGAGCAGCCGTCTTGCGGGAGGGCTCGGCCTTGGCCTCCCTATCGCGCAGGGACTTTTGACCGCCATGGGCGGTTTTATCCATTTCAACAGCGAGGAAAGGCAGGGACTGTCCGCCCATATCGTGATTCCCCAGGGGGTTGCGGATGAACGGCCATGCATCGTGCTCAACCACCCGGAACAACTGTGTATCGCCTGCTACTTCAGGCCGGAAAGATATGCCTGTGACGAGGTCCGGGGTTATTACGACGGCCTGATCTATAATCTGATGCATGGGCTTGGCATCCAAGGATACCAGGCGCATAATTTTGAGGCTCTGCTCAAATTGCGGCGCAGCCACAAGCTGACCCATGTGTTCATTGCCCAGTCGGAGTATAATGAGAACCGGGAGTATTACGAGGAGCTGACGAATACGCTCCGTGTTATCGTGATCGCAGAGAGGGATTTCACGCTGAGCGCTGAAAGCCGTCTGCTTGTGATACATAAGCCGTTTTCCGCCCTTTCCGTGGCGAATTTGCTGAACGGCGAGATGGGGGAACGCGGGTTCGCGGAGGACCAGGCTGCGGGCCGGAAGCCCTTTACCTGCATTGGCGTCCGAGCCTTGGCGGTGGATGATGAAGAGATGAACCTCATGGTCGCAAAGGGAGTTTTGGGGAACTATGGGATCGAGGTGGACACCTGTCTGAGCGGAAAAGAGGCCATCGCGCAGTGCAGCAGCACCGCCTATGACATCATCTTTTTGGACCATATGATGCCCGGCTTTGACGGCGTGGAGACGCTGAAGAGGATCCGGGAGCTTCGGAACGGAATGTACCAGGACCTGCCGGTGATCGCGCTGACCGCCAATACCGTCAGCGGGGCGAGGGAAATGTTCCGCAACGAGGGGTTCACTGAATTTGTCCCCAAACCAATCGAACGGATGGTTCTGGAGCGGGTGTTGCGGAAGGTTTTGCCCAAGAGCTGCATCCAATACAGCGTGACGCCCGCAAACGGGGAAATGCCTGTGGAAGAACATCCGGAAGCCGCGCGGAGCCTCCCGGCAGACAGCCCGGAGCAGCCCGGGCCGGCTGAGCCTCCGGCGCGTCAGGCAGATGCCTCAGCGATCCTCTATGACCGGCTTGCCCAGTCCGGCGTCAACGTGGACGTGGGACTGGATTATTGTGCCGGGGACGAGGATTTTTATCGGGAAATGCTTCGGCTTTTCAGCGCCCAGGGCGAGGAAAAGCGGACGGAGATCGCCGCGTTATATGAAAGCGCCGACTGGACGGACTATGCTATCAAGGTCCACGCGCTGAAGAGCACATCGCTGACCATCGGGGCGGAGGCGCTTTCCGCACAGGCAAAAGAGCTGGAGCTGGCGGGAAAGCGGAGCGATGTTGACTTTATCCGGGCACATCACCATGCGCTGCTGAGCGCGCATGAAGAACTCTGCGCGCAAATTACCGGGCTGTAGCTTTTCCCGTGTTTTTCCTGGAAATATTACGATTTGAGGAGTGGGAAACCGCGTGATAAAAAAATGGTTTGAAATCATCACCGATCACAGGATTAGCCTGTATGAGCGTATGTTTCGCCTTGTCACGGGCATCTGCATGATTGCGCTGGTATTTACCATGCCCATGGGCCGAACGTTATGGAACATTCTTATCATGGTAGCTTACCTGATCGCTATGGCACTGATTGTCAAATTCAGCATTCAAAAGAAATGTGTTCATACAGGGGCCACTATTATCGCGATACTGCTTCTAACGCTTTTTCCCGTCTGCTTTTTTACAGCGGGCGGGTTTTACAGCGGAGTGCCGGAATGGTTTGTCTTTTGCTTTGTTTATGTCTGCATTACCCTGCAAGGGCGGCGCAGGAATGCGTTTTTTGTGCTCTGTACGCTGGAAACCCTGTTTTGCTACGGCTTGGCTTTTTATTACCCGGAGCTGGTCGCTCAAAACGAGCAGCATCACGCCTTTTTCGACTCTGCGTTCTCTGTGATCATGGTCGGCCTGCTGACCTGTGTCCTGCTCATGTTCCTGAACAGGATGTATGAAGAGGAGAACGCCCTCACCCAGAAGCAGAAAAAAGAGATCGAAGAGTTGAACCGCGCGGAAAATCACTTCTTCTCCAGCATGAGCCATGAGATTCGCACGCCTATCAACACAATCATTGGCCTGAACGAGATCATTTTGCGGGAGAACACTTCCGAAGAGGTGGCGGAGAACGCCAGGAATATCCAAGGGGCCAGCAAACTGCTGCTCTCGCTGATCAATGATATCCTTGACATATCCAAGATTAAATCGGGGAAGATGGAAATCGTCAACGTCTCCTATGAGACAGGCGCTCTCTTCTCCGAGATCGTCAATATGATATGGATCAAGGCAAAGGAAAAGGGGCTGGAGTTCAAGCTCCAGGTGGACTCATCCATCCCAAGTATGCTCTGCGGGGACGAGGTTCGTATCAAGCAGGTTTTAATCAACCTGCTGAACAACGCGGTGAAGTATACCAGCGAAGGCTCTGTGACCCTCTCTGTCCGGTGCGAACGACAGGCGATTAACCGGGTGCGTGTCTGGTACTCCGTGGAGGATACCGGACAGGGCGTAAAAAAGGAAAACATCCCTTATATTTTTAACGCATTCCGGCGGGTAGATGAAGAGCGGAACCGTTATATCGAAGGGACCGGGCTGGGATTAAGCATCGTCCACCAACTGGTGGAGCTGATGGGCGGCGAGATCAGCGTGAACAGCGTCTATACGATAGGCTCAAAATTTGTGGTCATGCTGGAGCAGGACATCGTTGACGGCAGGGAGCTGGGAACGTTTACCCTTGCCTCCCGCACGAAGGTACACGAAAGCGAAACTTACCAGCAGAGCTTTGAGGCGCCGGATGCCCATATTCTTGTGGTGGACGATAACGATATGAATCTGCTGGTGGTAAAAAAACTGCTTGCGGAGACAAAGGTTCAGATCGACACAGCCTCCAGCGGCGCCGAATGCTTAAGCCTGACACAAAACTACCACTACGACTGCATCCTTATGGATCATTTGATGCCGGAAATGGATGGGATCGAATGCCTCCACGCGCTGCGGGCACAGCCAACGGGATTGTGTCAGAATGTCCCCGTGGTTGCTTTGACCGCCAACGCGGGCAGCGACAACCAGCTTCTCTACCGGAAAGAGGGATTCAGCGGATATCTTGCCAAGCCGGTCAGCGGCGCGCTGCTGGAGGCGGCTGTGCTGAGTATTCTTCCCAAGGAGCTGGTTCACCTGAATGAAAATGTCAGGCAGACGGATATTGAAAAAGATATTCTGATCTTCGAGCAGGCGCAAAGGCGCTCGGTGCTGGTGACAACAGACAGTGTGTGCGATCTGCCGGAATCTTTCTTGAAGGAATATGACATTTCGGTATGTCCCTACTATGTCTGCACAGATGAAGGGCGGTTCCTGGATGACCAAGAGATTGGGACGGATGAATTGCTGATGCATATTACGGAGGGCCGAAAGGGCGTTTCTCAGCCGCCTGAGGTGGAGGATTACGAACGGTTTTTTGCTCAGAAGCTGACGGAAGCGCAAAATGTCATTCACATTGCCATGGCAAAGCACGTCAGCAAGGGATACCAAAACGCTCTTGAGGCGGCAAAATCCTTTGAAAATGTTACAGTGGTCGACTCGGGGCATCTCTCCAGCAGCATGGGCCTGCTGGTATTGTGCGCGGCCCACATGGCGGAACATCACGCAGCAAAGGAGGATATCGTGGAGTCCGTAAAACGAATGCGGCGGTTCATCTCATCCGCGTTTATCATAGACACTACCCATATGATGTGCAGCTCCGGGCTGATATCCAAGAAGATACAGGTTCTCTGTGACGCGCTTCTGTTGCATCCGGTGCTTATGCTGAAAAAGAGTAAAATGGTAGTCAGGCGTGTGGAAATGGGCAGCTTTTCACGCATGGCCAAAAGGTATATCAGGAAAACGCTGCAAGAAACAAGAAATATCGACCGCCGCATTCTGTTTATTACATATTCCGGGCTGGATAAGGAGAAGCTCCAGTACATCAAAAACTTAGTGCAGCAATATTGTACATTTGAACGGGTCTACCTGCAAAAAGCGTCTTCTGCCATTGCCAGCAACTGCGGTCCCGGTTCCTTCGGCCTCCTGTTCATGCGAAGGGACGACGTCTCACACTCCTTTTTTGAGGTACCCAACCAAAATGGGGTAGCCTAGAATTGTTTGCGCCCCGTTCCAGCATACCGCTCAAGTAAGACTGGCAGCCATGTTCCGAAATATGCGCATCAAATGAAGGCGTGCCAGTCGTCTTATGGAATCTAGCGCTTTTCTATTCGATGGTTGCTTGGATTGCCTCTTGACGCCCTTGTTCGGTTCATTAGACCTCCTACAATATAGATTACGGTGAAAGGCACGGTAGCCAGCCGTGTCCTTCACCGCAATCTATATTGTAGGAGGTCTATTGTATTTTCTCACTCAACTCTGCCTGACACAAGACGTCGGGAGGGGTTACGCTTACGTTTTTGCCAGAAAATATTTTCCTTAGTCAATCTTTAGAATCAGCTCCAGCATATGTCGGGCACAGATTTCCAAGTCTGAGCGGCTGAGCAGCCCCCGGTCCATAGCCGCCCGGACACGCTCCGGATAGCCGTTGGCCATCTTCAAATCGCTCCCAGCCAGGATCTCCTTGTACTGCTCTCCTCGGTTCCACCAGTCCGTCATGACCATTCCATCATAGCCCCACTCACCCCGTAGGATGTCGGTGAGCAGTTCCCGGCTCTCGGAGGCCCTTTGGCCATTGACCACGTTATAGGAGCTCATGATGGCCCAGGGGGCATCCTCCCGTATCACAATTTCAAAGGCTTTCAGGTAAAGCTCCCGCAGGGCTCGCTGGGACAGCCGGGAGTCACTGTGCTTTCGGTTGGTCTCCTTGTTGTTGCAGGCGAAGTGCTTCACCGTGGCGGCCACGTTCTGGGACTGGATGCCCCGCACCATGGCCCCGGCCAGCTTTCCGGTGAGCAGGGGGTCCTCGGAGTAGTACTCAAAATTCCGGCCGCACAGGGGGCTGCGGTGGAGGTTGACAGCGGGGGTGAGCCATACAGAGATGTTGTTCTCCTTCACCTCTCCGGCCCCGGCAGCCCCCACCTGTTCCACCAGCTCCGGGTCCCAGGTGGCCGCCAGCAGGGTGGCGCAGGGCCAGGCGGTGGTGCATACTCCCACCTCGGGCTGGAGGCGCAGTCCGGCGGGACCGTCGGCGGTGGTGAGGTTGGGCACGCCATACTCCGGCAGGTTGCCCAGGCCGAAGGTGTTGGATACGCCCACGTTGGGCTGGCCGCCCAGCAGGTGGATCAGGTCATCGTCGCTGAGCTGAGCCATGAATTCATTCAGGCTCAACTCCCCCTCCGCCACGGCGGACAGGGGCTTCACCCCCGGCGCGAAGGGCTGGGTGAGCATCCAGCGGTCCCGGCCCGGTGCGGCAGGGGCCACCGCCTCCGCCTGGGCGGCGGTGAGGGGCTCGAAAATATTCCCGCCAGAGTTTGCCGGGGCGGCGGGAAGCGCCTCATAAGTACCGTCCGCCAGCAGACGCCTGGAGATCTGGGACGGGGCCAGATAATCACCGCACTGTTGGACCACCTCCGTCTCTTTCTGCTCCCAGGCCCAGGCCATCTCCTTGGCATCCCGGACGGAGGTGCCGGTATAGAGAGCGTACCGGCCCTCTTCCAGCACCCAAGCGGACCGGGCGATTTTGCCCAGGTCATCAAAGCTGGCCATGTCCGAGACGGCAAAGGACAGCGTCACCGTCTGCCTCTCGCCGGGGGCCAGCAGCCGGGTCTTTTGGAAGGCCATCAGGTTTCGGGCGGGCTTTTGCAGCGCCCCCTGGGGCGGGCAGACATACAACTGCACCACTTCCCTGCCCGGGCGGGCCCCGGTGTTGGACACCTGGACCTCCACCTGGATCGTCCCGTTTTCCGCCTGGGCGTGGACGGTCTCCAGCGCAAAGGTGGTGTAGCTCAGCCCGTAGCCAAAGGGGTAAACCACCCGTTCAGCCATGCCGGGCAGGGTCTCGAAGTAGCGGTATCCCACATAGATGTCCTCGGTGTACTCTACATAGTGGGGAGATTTGTGGAACCGGTTGGTGGAGGGGTAGTCGGATAAATCCCTGGCGAAGGTATCGGGCAGCTTGCCGCAGGGGTTGGCCCTGCCCGTCAGCAGGGCGGCCATGGCGCTGCCCCCCTCCATGCCTCCCTGATAGGCCAGCAGAGCCGCGCCGATGCGGTCGTCGTCGCAGAACCAGGACACATCCACCACACCGCCCGCGTTGAGCACCACCACGACCTTGTCAAAGGCGGCGCACACCTGGTCTACCAGGGCCCGCTCCCCGCCGTTTAGGTAGAAATCCCCATTGGGGAAGATGCTCTTGGCCTTTTTCGGCATGGACAGCTCATCGGGCCAGGGGTAGTTTTCCTCAAGGTACAGTTCCGGTTCCCGGTCCCAACCCTCGCCGGAAAACCGGCTGAGGACAATAACCGCCACGTCTGCCGATGCCTGGGCGGCGGACAGCAGAGCCTGGGGCAGCTCCGGCTCGGCCATCAGCCCCGGCACGTCCCCGGCGGCATAGCGCCGGGTCACATAATCCCGGTAAAAATCGGACAACGGCTCACACAGGGGCGCCCCCTCCGACTTAAGACCGTCGTAGAGGTTGTGTACATAGGCCACAGTGACATCGCCGCTGCCGCCGCCGCCCTTCACATAGTCAAAGCTGCCCTTACCGAACAGGGCCACCCGGGTCCTTGGAGGCAAGGGCAACAGACCGCCGTCATTTTTCAGCAGGACAGCCCCCTCCTGCGCCGTCTGCCGGGACAGCGCGATATGGGCGGGGCTGGCGGTGACATAGCCCTCTTTGCTCAGGGGCAAATTGGGCTGATACCGGGCACGGATCCATTTTTCCATGGAATTTCCTCCTCCTTAAAAGGGGAGCGCCACCGAAGCTGGCGGCGCTCCTCAAATCGTCCTATTCCTTCACACCGCCGAGAGTAACACCTTCCACGATAAATTTCGACAGAAGCAGGTAAATGATAATGATGGGCACAATGGCAATGGTGATCATCATATAAATTTTTCCCATGTCGAAGTTCATGTAGTCCGCGCCTCGGAGGGTGGCGATCATGATGGGCAGAGTCTGCTTGTTTTTGGAGGTGATGACCAGGGCGGGGATGAAGTAGTTGTTCCAGGACCCCACGAAGGTGAAGATAGCCTGCACCGCAATGGCGGGCTTCATAATGGGCAGCACAATGCGGTTAAAGGTGCCGAACTCATGGGAGCCGTCGATGCGGGCTGCCTCAATCAGCTCCTTGGGCAGGGAGGACTGCATATAGCTGTGCATGAAGTAGAACACGG
>CANOYV010000011.1:0-65150 GCA_947571605.1 uncultured bacterium
TACCGGATTCCATTTGGAATCCGGTACTTTTTTGTTTTAATTTATTTTGCCAGTACCTTTTTCAGCCGGGCAAAACGGGGCAGGCCGTTTTCAGTGGCACGGTGGTTCTCCCCTTGGATCAGGGGCAGGGCGTAATCGATGAAGTCTTGGGTAACGCCGTTGCCCTCCTTGTTGATCCACTCCAAGGGGACCTTCTTCTCGAAGTTAGCCACATCGGAGAGGTTGAACAGCTTGGTCTTACAAGTGTACTTGCCGCCCTCACGGGTGCACTCAAAGCCCACCATCTTGTCAGTTTCCCCGGCCACGGCAGCCTCTACAGCAGTCTTGCCCGCCAGGAAAGACTCGTCGATGTCGGTCTGGGAGGCAAGGTGAGCGCCGCAACGCTGGAGCAGGGACAACTCGATGCCGCGGACCTTGGCGCCAGTGCGCTCCTTTACAATGTTGGCCAGCAGCGCGGCCAGACCACCCAACTGGGCATGACCGAAGCCGTCGGTGGCGGAGGTTTTGGCCTCGGACACGAAGGAACCGTCGGCGTAGTGGATGCCCTCGGAGACAGCCACAATGCAGTTGCCGTTCTTCTTGTAGATGGCGTCCACATCGGTCAGGAACTTATCCATGTCGAAATCAACCTCGGGAAGATAGACCAGGTCGGGGGCACAGCCCACAACGCCGGCCAGGGCAGCGGCACCGGCCAGCCAGCCGGCATGGCGACCCATGATCTCAATAACGGTGACCATGCCGGTATCGTACACCCGAGCGTCCTTGTACACCTCGGCGCAGGAATTGGAAATATACTTGGCAGCGGAGGCAAAACCGGGGCAGTGGTCGGTACCGAACAGGTCGTTATCAATGGTCTTGGGCACACCCATCACCCGGCACTCATAGCCGGACTTGGCCATGAAACGGCTCACCTTGGCGCAGGTGTCCATAGAATCATTGCCGCCATTGTAGAAGAAATAACGGATGTTGTACTTCTTGAAGATTTCCAGGATGCGCTTATAGTCGGTATCGTCCACGTCGGGATCAGCGATCTTGTAGCGGCAGGAACCCAGCTCGGAGGAAGGGGTGTTGAGCAGCAGCTCCAGCTCTTTGGCATCCTCTTGGCCCATATCGTACAGTTGATCGTTGAGCATCCCCTTGATACCGTGAGCCATCCCGTAAACGGCTGTGATGTCGGGACAATCCAGTGCGGTACGGATGACGCCATATGCGCTGGCGTTAATCACGGAGGTGGGACCGCCGGACTGGCCGATGACGCAAGCGCCCTTTAACTGTGCCATATTGATTTTCTCCTTTGTTGTTGTTTGTTAGGCCTTACCGTTGCAGCCCAGAACGTCCACCAGCTTGTGGCGCACCAACTCCTTGATGTTGGCGCGGGCGGGCTTCAGGTACTCGCGGGGGTCAAACTTATCGGGGTGCTCGGCGTAGAACTGGCGGATGGTGCCGGTCATGGCCAAACGCAGATCGGAGTCAATGTTGATCTTGCACACGGCGCTCTCCGCAGCCTTGCGCAGCTGCTCCTCGGGAATACCCACGGCGTCCGGCATTTTGCCGCCGTTAGCGTTGACCATCTTCACATACTCCTGGGGCACGCTGGAGGAGCCGTGGAGCACGATGGGGAAGCCGGGCAGGCGCTTGACGACCTCGTCCAGGATGTCGAAGCGCAGGGGAGGGGGAACCAACTCGCCCTTCTCGTTGCGGGTGCACTGAGCGGCGGTGAATTTGTACGCGCCGTGGCTGGTACCGATGGCGATGGCCAGGGAATCGCAGCCGGTCTTGGACACGAATTCCTCGACCTCTTCGGGACGGGTGTAGTGAGAGTCCTCAGCAGAGACGCTGACCTCGTCCTCTACACCAGCCAGAGCGCCCAACTCGGCCTCGACCACTACGCCATGGTCGTGGGCGTACTCGACCACCTTCTTGGTGATCTCAATATTTTCGGCAAAGGGCTTAGAGGAGGCGTCGATCATGACGGAGGTGAAGCCACCGTCGATGCAGCTCTTGCAGGTCTCAAAGCTGTCGCCATGGTCCAGGTGGAGCACAATGGGAATCTCGGGGCACTCGATAACGGCGGCTTCCACCAGCTTGACCAGATATGTGTGGTTGGCGTAAGCACGGGCCCCCTTGGACACCTGGAGAATGACAGGGGCCTTCTCCTCACGGCAGGCCTCGGTGATACCCTGAACGATCTCCATGTTGTTGACGTTGAAAGCGCCGACGGCGTAACCGCCATTGTAGGCCTTTTTGAACATTTCAGTAGAGGTAACCAGTGGCATAGTTGACCAACTCCTTAAAATTTTGTATTTGCAGGGGTATATGTTATGATTTTAACATTTTGAACAGGAAATTGCAAGCAAAAGCTCCAGCTTTTGCAGGTCAAAACACACAAAACAGGAGAAATTATTTTTAGGCAGTGTCAACAAAATGACGGCGCGCATAGGATGGCTGGAAAGGGGGAGAGGCAGTATGATCCAGTTGCTCCCATACAATCGCCGGGCGGCGGTAGCCTATGCCCACAAATGGGCCTACAGCCGAAATCCGGCCTTCTATGACTTTAGCGAGATCGGCGGCGACTGCACAAACTTCGCGTCCCAATGCCTGTATGCAGGCACGGGGATTATGAATTTCACTCCGGATTACGGGTGGTACTATATTGACGCCACCGACCGGGCGCCATCCTGGACAGGCGTACCATTTTTCTGGGAATTCATGACCCGCGCCCAGCCAACCGACGGTCCGGTAGGCATCCAGGTCCACATGAATTTTCTGAAGCCAGGGGATTTTGTCCAACTCCGGTTTGAGTCCAGCGGGGAGGTGTTCGCTCATACGCCGGTGATCGTGTCGGTGGGAGCGATACCCAGGCCGGACAATATCCTCATCGCGGCCCACTCCAATGACGCCGACTACCGCCCGTTGGATAGTTATCAAAATGTGGTGGAGTGGCGTTTTCTTCACATTATTGGGGCCCTCAAAGTGACAGAAAGTTCCGTACCATCCAACCCACGGCAAACAAGGCAAATAAACAGCGCGGAAGGATGAATCCTCCGCGCTGCTAATGGCTTTATTTAAGCCATGCTCGATTTTTCACCGGTTTTCCGTGTCCGAAATGGATGAGCCTTGGGCCAAGCTTTTCAATTCTTTTCACGCTTTGCTGCATAGCTTCCTTATCATGATATAACATAGAAACAGTGGGGTAGAACATATTCATCAGAGCATCTCCGACTATCAGGTCCTGTCCGGCCACATCCAAACCGATGGAGCCGTTTGTGTGTCCCGGCAGGCCCATAATTTTAACGTCGGGAATGCCGTAGGAGTCCAGGGAATCGCCATCCTCCAGAAATACCGTTGGGGTGATTTCCGGGATATGTTCTACCATTTGGAAAGTCTTGATGGAAGCGGCCAGAACAATTTTGCCCAAAATACTGTGCGCAGACAGGGACTGATTCAGATTGTCCTTCAGCAGATCGAGGTCAGCCTGATGCATGGCGATTGGAATATTCAGAGACCGCGACAAAAAGGCGGCGTTTTCCATGTGGTCGAGATGCCCATGGGTGAGCATTAGCAGACGGAGCTGAAACGGTTGGCAGGCCTCCAACACGTTCTGCCGGTATTTTTCCCGGCAAGTATCCACCAAAATCGCGTCCCTACCGTTAGAAACTAAATAGCAGTTTCCGTTCCCGCAGGCGATTCTCAAAATATTCGACATGGCTATTCCTCCTGTTTTTTAGGCCGCCCGCGGCGGGGCCGTGCCTTGAGGTTGCCCAATGGATTTGACTGGGCCGCGTCCCGCAAAGCGTCGCTGTCCACGTGGGTGTATATTTGCGTGGTATTCAGGTGCTCGTGGCCCAACACCTCCTGAAGGGTACGCACATCCACACCGTTTTGCAGCATCAGTGTGGCGGCGGTATGACGGAGTTTGTGGGCGGAGTATTTGCTGCTGTCCAGCCCGGCAGCGGTGAAGCGCTGTTTGAGCATATAATGAACCCCGGCCTTGGTGATTCGGGTGTGCTTACGCGTGATGAACAGCGCATAAGGGTCAGTCGCGCCGGATTGGGATCGCACCTCCAGCCAATCCTCAATCGCATTTTGACAAGCCGCATTGAGGTAGACGATCCGCTCTTTGTTGCCCTTGCCCAGCACCCGAAGACGGTCGCCCCGGATATCAGAGAGATTCAGCCCAACCAGCTCAGAAATTCGAATGCCACAGTTCAAAAACAGCGTGATAATGCAGAAATCACGCTCTGCATTGTCTCCATCAATGGATTCCAAAAGCTGGATGCTCTCGTCCAGGGTGAGGTAACGCGGCAAGGTCTGTCGAATTTTCGGGGAATCCAGCTCCTGGATGGGGTTCTCATCTATAAGCTTTGCTTTCGACACTAAATACTTATAAAAAGACCGAATTGTCGCCACTTTTCTGGCTCTGGAAGACACTTCAAGTCCATACCGGGAATTGGGAGCATTGGCGTTTTTAACCCGATCTCGGCTGAGGAAGCTGAGAAAAGCGTACATATCCGTCAGCGTCACCGATTTGACCAAGGCCAGGTCTACGTCGTCAATGGATATCTCGTCCAAAGGTGTGGTACGCGGCACACGGCCTTTTTCAATTTTGATGTAACGAAAAAATGTACGCAGATCCAGGAAATATTCGTCCACAGTTTTTTTGGAGTGGCCCTGGATTGTCTCATGGTACGTCAGGAAGTCCCGCAGGATCGGCGGAGCTTCCATGCGATAATCTGTCATAGCATTGGGCAGACTGATTCATAACACGGGGACAGTTGGGCAGAATAAAGCCGGACGGACAAAGTCATGCTAAAACGCCCTTATAACTGGTTTTGCCCTCCCCCCAACTCAACAAAATTTTTATTTTGTTGAGTTGGGGGTGTGTCTGCCCATACCTCCTCTCTATACGGCCTGTCCGGCCTTTTCCCAAATCAAAGGATCCAGGTGAATTGTATGAGTTTTATTCCGTGTACGCAAAACTGCAAATTCCAGAACGAAGGCCTGTGTATGCTGGCACAGGCCCAAGCCGTAAATCAAGCCATCCCAAATGACGTCTGCCTGAATTTTACTCCAAAGCTGTCAAATGAGCACAGCGACGGCCTCACGAATATTGCTCACCCGGATCAGGTCTAGTCCTGCAGGCGCTATAATTTTCCCGCTGTTCCGGGCCGGGATCAGGCATTTGGAAAAGCCCAGACGCCGCACTTCGCTGAGCCGTTGATTGATGGCATTCACCGACCGAAGCTCTCCAGTAAGCCCTACTTCGCCGATAGCCGCCAAGTCAAACGGAACCGGTTTATCCCGGAAGCTGGACGCTAGCGCCACAATAAGGGCCAGATCCGCGGCGGGCTCGTCCAAGGTCAGGCCACCAATGACGTTCACATAAAAGTCACAGTTGGATACGATCAGCCCACCCCGCTTTTCCAACACCGCCGCCATCATCATGGCCCGGTTGTAGTCGAATCCGTTGCTGGACCGCCGGGCGTTGCCATAAGCTGAGGGCGACAACAGCGCCTGGACTTCCGCCAGTACCGGCCGCACCCCTTCCATCACACAGGTGACACAGGAACCGGGCGTGTTCTCCGGTCGTCCGGACAACATGGCTTCCGACGGGTTGGGCACCTCCACCAACCCCTGGTCGCCCATCTCAAATACACCAATCTCATTGGTGGCGCCAAAACGGTTTTTAGCTGCCCGCAAAATACGGTAAGAGTTGTGTTCCTCCCCTTCAAAGTGAAGGACACAATCCACCATGTGCTCCAGCACCTTCGGTCCGGCCAGGGAGCCTTCTTTATTAATGTGTCCCACTACGAATACTGTGACACCCATACCTTTGGCTAGGTGCATCAACGCCATGGTACACTCCTTTACTTGAGCCACACTACCCGGCGAGGAGTTGGAATCTCCATTGTAAATGGTCTGGATGGAGTCTATAATGAGGATATCCGGTTTTTTTTCCTGAACCCCAGCCACAATATCATCCAGGTTGGTTTCGGAAAAGAGGTACAGTCCCTCGTTACGAATACCCAGCCGCTGCGCCCTCAGCTTGATCTGACGCTCTGATTCCTCACCAGATACATATAAAACTTGGCAAAATCGGCACAAATTATCGCAAATTTGCAGCATCAATGTAGATTTTCCAATACCCGGTGCGCCGCCAACCAGCACCAGCGAACCCTTAACTGCGCCGCCTCCCAGTACCCGGTCCAGCTCATCCATGCCGGTGTTGAAGCGAAGCTCATCCACCGCCTCCACCTCGGCCATGGGTTTGGGTCGCCGAATGCCCAAGCCCGCCGAGGCGGTTGCCGCAGCTTTCTTCTTGGTGTCTACCGCAGGCTGCTCCACGATGGTATTCCACGCTCCACAGGCAAGACATTTCCCCTGCCATTTCAGAGTTTCATTCCCGCATTCCGTACAATAAAATACAGACTTGGCTTTCGCCATGTCATTTCCCTCCCGACATTGTGGATATCATTTGTAGTTCGTTGAAATACGCCCCAGCCAGCGCAATGGCGATCTTCCGCTGGTATACGTCCGTGCTTAGCAGCGCCGCCTCCTCCGCATTGCTGAGAAAACCGCATTCCACTAAAATGGCGGGACAACTGATATGGTCAAATAAATAGATGCCATCCGGGATGGGTTTAGCCTTTCGGTCATTTCCCGGGTTCAACACCTGTTGGAGTACCGCCTGGGTATTCTCACCCCACTGCTGGTTTGCATCTCCGTTGTTGTAAAACACCTGAAACCCACTATATCGTGAGTCTGTAAAGTGATTTTGGTGTACACTTATTAGGATGGCATTAGAAATGCTCTCCACCATCGCAACCCGGTTTTTCAGGTCAGAGACCTTCTTTTGCCGAATGGTCTCCGCTCCGTCGCTGTGGATAGAGATATCTGTATCTCTGGTAAGCTGGGGTTCTACGCCCAAAAATGCCATCAGTGCTTTTGTCTTCAGCACAATGGCCAGGTTAATATTGCTCTCTTTCTCCCCCGATGCTGTGCTGGCCCCGCCGTCCTCGCCGCCATGTCCGGCATCCAGAATCAGCGTCCACGTCTCTTTGGCGACAGGATCAGTCACAGTCGGAACAACTTGGTCTACCCCAAATAGATTTACCCCAGCCAGCACACACAGGCATGCAAAAAGTAACAAAATATCACGTTTCATGAACGAGCCCCCCTCCCTTCACCATATGAGGATTGGGGCGCCTTCATGCCTAGGTCAAAGATAGGAGAATACCTCCATATGGCGCTGAGAGATGGAGACAGAGACGTGAGGAAACCGCTTAGCCAGCCAGTTGCGGAGCACTGGGCACACTACGTCCTCCGTGGGGAAGTGTCCTGCGTCTACCAGGTTCAGTCCCAGTGCCCGAGCTTCAAGGAATTGGTGGTACTTCACATCAGAGGTGACAAAAGTGTCGCATCCTTGGGCTAGGGCGTCGTTGACAAAATCTGCACAGGCGCCGCCTCCCACAGCTACCATATGGACAGGCCTCCCTCCATCCACCAGGCGAATTCCATTGGCGCCTAGCAGACGCTTTACCGCCATAGCGAAGTCGTACAAAGGCTGTTCCATGACAAAGCCTACCCGGCCAATGCCGTAGGGTCTCCCCTGTCCATCTACCCCTGTCTGTTTTAGCTGTCCAATATCAGTGAGTCCCAGGCGTACGGCCAGGGCATCGTTGACGCCGCCTTCTACCGCGTCCAGGTTGGTATGGGCACAGATGGCGGCGATCCCATTCTCTATCAGCGACAGCAAGACCCGTCCAATGACCGTCTCATCTGTCACCGATTTGACGCCGCCGAAAATCACCGGATGATGTGCCACAATAAGCTGAGCGCCCTGTTCCGCCGCCTCCTGCACTACCTGCTCGGTGATGTCCAGCGCCACCAGAATCTTGCTAACCGACGCCTCTTCCCTACCCACCAGAAAACCGGCATTGTCAAACCCCTCCTGAAGCTCAAAGGGCGCTTTTTCCTGCAAAAACTCATATACCATTCCCACAGTGGTCACAGGGATCAACTCCTTTTTCATTGCTTGCAGTCCAGCGGTTACTGCCTCCAGCCGGGCGACGGCGGCCTGGTCCGGCGATTGAGCCGCCAGATGCCCCTGCAGAGCTCGCTCCGCCTTCCGTTCCATCATATCTAGGAATTCCTTCCGCAGCGGGCCCGGACGGTTCTTGCCCGCCCACAGCTCCGCCAGAGTCATTGGAAGCATCTCCCCGCCTGTTACAGTCCATATACTGTAAAGTTTTTTTCCTTCCCGAACAATTTCCTCATTCAGTATCAGATATCCATTTGCTTGTAGCCATTCTCTCAATTTGGGCGCACCGGTCATTGGCTGTAGGAACAACAGCTTATCCTTTCGGCTCCAAGGAGCGGCTTTTAAAATGGCAGCAATGGTCTCGCCGCCCATGCCGGCGATGACCACCGTGTCTACCTCCTCCGGCCTAACATCGGCCAAGCCGTCGCACAGGCGAAAGGAAACCCGCTCCGTCTGACCATACTGCCGTGCGGTATCCCGGGCTCGGTCCAGCGGTCCGGCCCGCAGGTCGGCGGCAATGGCGCGATCAATCTGCCCGTTCAGTAGTAGCCACACCGGCAGATGGCCATGGTCTGTGCCCACATCTACCAGCCGTGTACCCTGGGGAACTTGATTTGCAATGGCTTGAAGTCTTGGCGTCAATTCCATGTCTTCTTCCCTGCCCTTCCAGGAATAAACGAAAAGAGCGGAACCCTCCGCTCTTTTCGATAAACGCCCTCAGGCGATGGAGCTGTTCAGCTCGTTCAGCAGAGCATCCACATCCACGCCGTGGACCATGCAAGCCTGCTCAACAGTTTCTCCACGAGAGGACGGGCATCCCAGGCAGTGCATGCCGATGGACAAGAAAATAGGAGCAGTGTTTGGCGCGATATCTAGAATATCGCCGATGATGGTGTCTTTGGTAATTTGAGCCATGTCGGGATAGCCTCCTTGCAATATTTGTCGAACAGCTATAGTATACCCAATATGATAAAGGTTTGCAAGTGTTTCGTTAAAAAACAGCAGAAATTCATTGGAGAATAATTTTGGTTGGATAAAATATTGATTGCCTTTGGATACACGGGCGACAAACAAATGAACAAGGACAGTGCCAACCAACTAGTAAGGCCTTTCAAAATCTGGTCATAGAAATAAATAAAAGCTCTGAAACTATCTGTTTCAGAGCTTTTATGGCAGCGGATGAAGGATTCGAACCCTCACAAACAGAGTCAGAGTCTGGTGTGCTACCATTACACTAATCCGCTATACTGTACGTATCTGTTGACTGTAAGTTATTATACCAGAATAACCACATTTGTCAACCCCCTTTTTTACATATTTCAAAAAAATTCCGGTGGGGATATCAGACCACCGGAATTTTTATTTAGATTACTTGGTTTTTCAAAATGCCAATTCCTTCGATTTCAACTTCCACCACATCTCCCGGGATCATGGGTCCGATACCCGCAGGAGTACCGGTGGCCACCACATCCCCTGGTTCCAAAGTCATAGCGGCAGTGATAAATTCTAAAAGCTGCGGAATCGGGGTGATAAAATCAGCAGTCTCCCCAGTTTGTACGACCTTGCCATTCAGACGAGTTGTCAGGCGTAACGCTGACGGCTGCACCTCATCTGTCACCCAAGGTCCAATTGGACAAAAGCCATCCATGGATTTGCCACGGGTCCACTGGCCATCATGTTGCTGAATATCCCGGGCTGTAACATCGTTCAAACAAGTATAGCCCAGGACATAATCCGCAAAGTCTTTTGCCTTTACATTCTTTGCCTGACATTTGATGACCACGCCAAGCTCCCCCTCATAGTCCAGCCGCTCCACAAAATCCGGAGCGTGGACCGCCCCATCCGGTCTGTTAAGGGTATTGACTCCTTTAATAAAAAGCACTGGAAATCCAGGTGCCTCCGTTCCCATCTCTCGGATGTGGTCAGCATAATTCTTCCCAACGCAGACAATCTTGGTTGGCGCACAAGGGGCCAGCAGTCTGCATTGACTTAGCGGCAGACTTCCTCCGTCATAATCTATCCCCTCAAAAGGTGGCTTTGACAGAGTAAATACATTCTCCCCTTTTATCACACCCCAGCAGGGGCCGTCAGGTCTGGAAATATTCACATACTTCATGTTTTCTCCTCCAAACGGTTCAATATTTGTCCCAAAAGCTCCGCTTTTCCGTCGCCCTTTTCCGCTGAAAAGAGAATCAGTGGAACATCCTCTGACAGCTCCAACGTGTCTCGAATGCGCTTTGCATTGCCCTCAATCTCGCTTTTCTTTAGTTTGTCCAGCTTGTTCGCGACTACGATGAACGGTTTGCCCGCACTCGAAAAAACCTGCGCCATCGTGCAGTCATCGACGGTGGGCCTATGCCGTGCGTCCACGACCAGCATACCCAGCGCCATCCGGTCCGTATCGGAGAACCAAGCCTCTATCAGCCGTCCCCAGCGATCCCTCTCTTGTTTGGATACTTTGGCATAGCCATAACCTGGCAAATCCACCAGATACAGCTTTTGGCCGATGCAAAAATAGTTGATGTGAGTGGTTTTGCCTGGGGCGGCTCCGACGCGGGCAAAATTTTTCCGGTTGAGCAGTCGGTTGATGACCGACGACTTTCCCACGTTGGACCGCCCGGCAAACACTATCTGCGGCAAACCATCCCGAGGAAAATCCGACGGCTTTGCTGCTGAGCGGATAAACTCCGCAATATTCCAGTTTACTGTCATAGTTTGCCCTCTACTGGCGCAGATTGACTGCACATGCTACATTTTTAGGCGTTTCAGGCATCTGCTGAACGCTGCCATTCACCTGTACCGGCAGGGCACATACAAGCGCCTGGGCCAACACCTCATCCGCCTGCTTCACCGGCAGAAAGGTAATGGCATGACGCACTGACTGGTCAATCTCTTCTAAATCCTTCATGTTGTCCGACGGAATGATAATATTGGTCACCCCAGCCCGCAAGGCACCCATGGTCTTTTCCCGTAGCCCGCCAATGGCCAGCACACGACCCCGTAAAGTAATTTCACCTGTCATCGCAATATCCCGACGTACCGGCGTGCCCGTAAGGGCAGATACGATAGCGGTGGCAATAGCGATACCGGCGGACGGCCCATCCTTGGGTACGGCCCCCTCCGGAAAATGGATGTGGACATCTTTGCTGCCATAGAATTCCGGATCGATGCCCAACTGGACCGCCTGGCTTCGTATATAAGATAGTGCAGCCCTGGCCGACTCCTTCATTACGTCGCCCAGATTTCCAGTTAAAGACACTTTCCCTGTGCCTGGCACCACATTAACCTCTACTTCCAAAATCTCGCCGCCTACAGAGGTCCAGGCCAGACCATTGACCACCCCTACCAGCGGATCACAGGAGGGTGTATCATCCAGATAGCGCCGTGGGCCAAGAAAGTCTTGTAAATTACTGCCTGTAATGTTTATTTGCTTTACATTATCTCGGGCAATCTTTGAAGCGCATTTCCTGCACAAGGCAGCCAGTTTCCGCTCCAGCAGGCGAACGCCAGACTCCTTAGTATATCCGGCGATGAGTTGCTCTAACGCACTGTCGCTGATTTTCATCTGCTTTCGGGTAAGTCCATGCCGCTTCAACTCACGGGGTAGCAGATGGCGCTTTACAATTTGTAGCTTTTCTTTGTCTGTATAGCTGGGAAGTTCAATGACCTCCATGCGGTCCAGCAGCGGCTTGGGGATGGTGTCGGTAGTGTTTGCGGTGGTAATAAACATCACGTCGGACAAATCAAAGGGCAGTTCCAAATAGTGATCCCGGAAGGTGCTGTTTTGCTCTCCGTCCAGCACTTCCAGCAGAGCCGCCGCCGGGTCTCCCCTATGGTCGCTGCCCACCTTGTCAATCTCATCCAGCAACAGGACCGGATTAGAACTCTCTGCGTGCCTGATCCCAGCGATGATACGCCCCGGCATTGCGCCAACGTAAGTCTTGCGGTGGCCGCGGATATCTGCCTCGTCACGAATTCCCCCCAGAGAGATACGGGCCAGCTTGCGGTTCATGGCTTTTGCCACACTCATGGCAATCGAGGTCTTGCCCACCCCGGGAGGGCCCACCAAACAGATAATTTGCCCCTTTAAATCTGGTGCAAGCTGCTTCACTGCCACAAATTCCAGAATACGTTCCTTCACCTTGTCCAGACCGTAATGATCCGCATCCAACGCCTTAGATACCGCCGCTACGTTCACCCGCTCTCGGGTTCTCACCCGCCAGGGCAATTCCAGGCAGGTATCTAAATATGTGCGGATGACCGCCGCCTCCGAGGAACCGTAAGGCTGCTTTTCCAGGTGCCTCACCTCTTTGAGCAGCCTCTCCCCTACCTCTACAGGCAGCTTTGCCTGGGCGATTCGGCGTCGATACTCGGCGATCTCATCATCGTCGTCCTCCCCCTCGCCCAGTTCATGCTGGATAACACGAAGCTGTTCCCTGAGAAAATAGTTGCGCTGGCTAGCGGATACCTGCTCGTGAATCTTAGCGGACAGCTCGCTTTCTACCTCTAATATCTCCACTTCCCTGCCTAAAATACGACAGAGGCGGTCCAATCGGCGCACGGGCCGCAGCTCCTCCAACACCGCCTGCTTATCCTCAAACCGCAGAGGGAGGTTTTGCGCAGCGTAGTCGGCAATATATCCGGGATCATCACTGGCCAGCAGCTTCAAATAAATTTCCGGCATCACCCGGTCGGACAGCTCCGTATACCGTTCCATCTGGCTGTATATCTGCCGAATCGCGGCCTCCGTCCGTGGAGAGTTGCCTTTTGGAGAGACCGCCTCCGGCAAATATTCCACCTGGGCGGTGATATAGGGCTCTAAGGAGATGAGCTGGAGCAGCCTACCCCGGCTCTTTCCCTCCACCATAACCCGGACGCCGTTCTCCGGGAGGCGCAGAATCTGTTTCACATCAGCCACAGTACCAATGGTATACAGATCATCTTGAGCCGGATTCTCCACAGTGAGATCCCGCTGAGTGATCAGGAAAATTTCCCGATTCTCCCCCATGGCCTCTTCCAATGCCTGAATAGAGGCAGCGCGGCCCACATCAAAGTGCAGGATCAACTGAGGAAACACGGTCAGTCCCCGCAAGGCCAAAACAGGCATGGTTGCCGGCTGTTGATTCATCATGGGTCACTCCTTTCCATGCTCAAATGGGGTGGGCTTGCCGCCCACCCCACCAGCACAATTTCATTATTCAGGAGGCATTTCCTCTTGGAGACGCCTGTCCTCCCTTTTCGGCGCGTAGCGCCGCCGCCCCCAATCTGGGCCGTGCGGGGCGTCCCTCTTGCCGCACGATGTCCGCCTCGCTCTCACCGCGGATAGATTCCGCTGTGATGGTTACCTTTGCAATGCTGGGATCGGAAGGCGTGTCGTACATCACCGGGGTCATAACCTCCTCCAGCACCGCCCGCAAGCCACGGGCGCCAATTTTCCGCTCTAGCGCCTTATCGGCAGCCGCATCCAACGCCTCAGGCATAAATTCCAGCTCCACATTGTCATAGTCCAGCAGACACTTATATTGTTTCACCAGAGCGTTTTTCGGCTCGGTGAGAATGCGCACTAACTGCTCACGGTCCAGTGCTTTCAACGTAGTGATGATGGGCAGTCGACCCACCAGCTCTGGAATAATACCATATTTCAACAGATCGTGGGGTTGAACGGATTTAAACACATCCGCCTTCTCCCGCTCCATGGCAGTCTTCACATCCGAACCAAAGCCGATGGTCTTTTGATCCAGCCGATGTTCGATAATCTTATCCAAGCCGTCGAACGCGCCTCCACAGATGAACAGGATATTCTTGGTGTCGATTTGAAGGAACTCCTGGTGGGGGTGCTTTCGCCCGCCCTGGGGTGGCACATTGGCCACGGTGCCCTCCAAAATTTTCAGCAGCGCCTGCTGCACGCCCTCACCGGACACATCCCGGGTGATGGAGGTATTTTCACTCTTGCGGGCAATCTTGTCAATCTCGTCCACGTATATGATACCCCGCTGAGCCAACTCAATGTCATAATCAGCAGCCTGGACCAGCCGGAGCAGGATATTTTCCACATCGTCGCCCACATACCCCGCTTCGGTAAGGGTGGTAGCATCGGCGATGGCGAAGGGCACCTTTAGTATGCGGGCCAGGGTCTGGGCAAATAGGGTCTTGCCGCAGCCGGTGGGCCCCACCATAAGGATATTGCTCTTTTGGAGCTCCACATTCTCCCCACCGCCAAAATAAATTCGTTTATAGTGGTTGTACACCGCTACGGACAGTGCTTTTTTGGCATCATCCTGGCCAATGATATACTCATCCAGCACGGCCACCATCTCTTTGGGCGTGGGAATCACGTCGGGGATGTCCGGCATATCAGGGATATCGTCCGGCTCATCCCCCAAGATGTTCACGCACAAACGGACGCACTCATTGCAGATATAGGCGCCTGGACCGGCGATGATGCGCTCCACCTGCTCCTGATGCTTGCCGCAAAAAGAGCAGCGAACTGATTTGTAGTCGTCTCTTGCCATATTCTGGTCTTCCTTTCAGGAAAGCGCCAAAAAGCGGAGACAGCGGCCTCCGCTCTTCGACTTGCTCAGCGATTGGTAATGATCTTGTCAATGAGGCCGTATTCCAGGGCCTCCTCAGCGGTCATAAAGTTGTCGCGTTCGCAGTCGGCAGTAACTTGCTCCAAATCTTTGCCGCAGTTATCAGCTAAAATCTTCGTCACCCGTTTTTTAATTGTCTCCAACCGCTTCAAATGGAGCGCCATATCGGTGATCTGGCCCTGGGTGCCGGCGGAAGGCTGGTGGATCATGATTTCGGCGTTGGGCAGGGCCATGCGTTTGCCCTTGGCACCGGAAGAAAGCAGGAACGCCCCCATAGATGCGCCCATGCCCACACAGATGGTGGACACATCACACTTGATGTACTGCATGGTGTCATAGATGGCCATACCATCCGGAATCGAGCCGCCGGGGCTGTTAATATAGAACTGGATGTCCTTATCTGGGTCCTGGGCCTCCAGATAGAGCAACTGGGCTACCACCAGGGATGCGGTGGTGGCGTTGACCTCCTCGCCCAGGAACACAATGCGGTCATTGAGCAGCCGGGAGAAAATGTCATATGACCGCTCGCCGCGGCTGGTCTGCTCCACTACATAAGGCACTAAACTCATAAATGCTTCTCCTTTCAGATGGGGAATTGTTCCGATTGATACCAACGCTGGCTATTATGCCCACGATCTGACGGTGGTTATTCCCTTCCTCTCTCAAAAAGGCGCAGACCGACGATTATTCTTCGGGATTCTCGTCTTTGGCCGCTTTTTTCTCGGACTTCTTAGCAGCTTTTTCCTCAGACTTTTCCGTTTTCTTTGTGGTCTTCTTCTCCGCCTTATCTTCCGCCTTCTCGGTTTTCTTGGCGGGCTTCTTCACTGCGCCCTTCACCAGGTCCAACGCCTTGCGAACAGCGAGATCATGCCGGATGTCCTCTGCTTTGATAACGGCGCGGACCTTGTCCACTTCCATGCTGTACTGCTCGGCCAGCTTGCCGATCTCCTCATCCACCTCCGCGTCGGAAATCTCAATGCCCTCCGCGGCAGCTACAGCCTCCAAGGCCAGGTCGCTGCGCACCGCCCGGTCGGCGGCGGTCCTAGACTGGGCCTGCATATCCTCCATAGACATGCCCATCATTCCCAGATAATCCTCGAATTTGATCCCCTGGCTCTGGATGCGGTTGGCGTAGTCCTCCAGCATCTTTTCGGACCGGTAGTCAATCATCGCCTGGGGCACGTCGCACTCCAGCTTCTCCATAAGGGCGTCAATGACGGCGGCCTCGAAATCCCGGTCAGCCTGCTCCTGACGGCGGGCCTTCAGCTTTTCGCCCAGGTCCTTCTTGAACTCGTCCAGGGTGTCGAACTCGGACACGTCCTTGGCAAACTCGTCGTCCACGTCGGGCTCCTGCTTCTCCTTCACCTCGTGGACCTTGACCTTGAACACCACAGAGGCGCCGGCCAGCTCAGGGGCATAGTTCTCTGGGAAGGTGATATCCAAGTCCTTCTCATCGCCAGCCTTCATGCCAACGACCTGCTCCTCAAAGCCGGGGACGAAGGAGCCGGACCCCAGCTCCAGGCTGTAGTTTTCGCCTTTGCCGCCCTGGAAGGGCTCGCCGTCCTTGAAACCCTCAAAGTCGATGACTGCGGTATCGCCCTTCTTGGCCTTACGCTCCACACTCACCAGTCGCGAGGCGCGGTCGATATAGGGCTTCAGCTCCGTCTTGATGTCGGCGGCGGACACCTTTACCTCGGGCTTGGCCACGGGCAGCCCCTTGTAATCCTTTATGGACACATCAGGCTTGACGGTGACGGTGGCCTTGAACGTAAACCCGTCGGCGCTGACGTCCTGCACCTCCAACTGGGGATAGGCCACAGGATCAATACCCGCTTCCTTCAATGCGGCCTCGTAAGCGTCGGGATAGGCCAGCGAAATGGCGTCCTCAAAGAATATCTCAGCGCCGTACATCTTCTCCACCATCTTCCTGGGGGCCTTGCCCTTGCGGAAGCCGGGGACGTTAATGCGGTTCTTCTGGCGGTTGTAAACCTTGTCGATGGCGGCCTGGAACTCGGCGGCCCCGACCTCAATTACCAGTTCATAGGCGCTGTTCTCTTTTTTCTCATTGCTCTTGATGTTCATGGTATACTCCTCCAAGCTTGGCCCGCCGGAAAACCGCTAGGCCTTCTTTCTAAATAATCCAATCTATTCTATCAGATAGGCGCAGAGATTTCCACTGTTTTTTTGCCTAATCTAAAATTTTTTTTGGACGGAATCCAACAAAGTCCGCAGAGACCAGGTGGTAATCCACCCCGCCCCGCACTCCCTCAATCGCCAACCGGTGGCTGGGGCCGTGGAGGTGGCCATAGTAACAGGCCGACACCTCGTACCGCTCCAGCAGATCGATGATTTCCTGGCAGCGATACCCCCGATACAGTGGCGGGTAATGGAGAAAGCATAGCTTCTCCCGTTCACCCGCCGCCTTCAGCGATGCCTCCAGGCGGATGAGTTCCCGCTTGAACACCTTTTCCGTCTGAGGCCCACCGTTCTCCTCAAAGAACCAACCCCGGGTGCCGCATAGGGCGATCTCAGCGTAATATGCACAGTTGTTGTGCAAGATGTGAAGACGCTCAAACCCGTTCGCCTGGAAAAAGGCGTTCATCTTGGCCGCGGTGTTCCACCAATAGTCATGATTGCCTTTAAGCAGCCACTTCTCCCCCGGCAGCTCACTGTTCAGGAAGGCAAAATCGTCCCTGGCCTCTTCCAGGCTCATGCCCCAGGACAGGTCGCCGCACAGCACCACCGTGTCATCGGCGTTCACCGGGGCAAAGCCCTCCCGGAGCTTGTCCACATAGCCTTCCCAACCGCCGCCGAACACATCCATGGGCTTGTCCGAGCCCAGGGAAAGGTGGGTATCGCCGATGGCATAGAGAGCCATCCCATCACCTCTTATTTCAGAAAGTCCAGCACGCAAGCTTTCATAGCGTTTTTGTCCGCCACGCCGTCAAAGCGGCGGCGGCGGTTTTTCAGTCGGGCCAGAGGCGCGGGAGCGGGCACGCCGGTCACTTCGGAGAGCTGGTCCAAAATCTCCGTCCCGGCCTTATGCGTTTTCACTCCCAGCGCATCCAGTACGCTGTCGCAGAACTTGAAGGGGCTGGCAGTGGACACCGTAATGGTCATTGTGTCGTCCCCGGTTTCTGCCCTATACTCCTCCAGCACGTGGAACGCCACAGCAGTGTGGGGATCAATGAGGTAGTTGTACTCGTTCCACATCTTGGCAATCATAGCCTTGGTTTGCTGGTCGTCGCAGCAACCGGCGCAGAACAGCCGCTTGAGCTTGGTACGGATGGAGCTGTCCACCCGGTAGCTGCCATACTCGGCCAGTTGGGACATATACTCCCGCACCAGTTTGTCGTCCCGGCCGGACAGCTCGAATAGCATCCGCTCCAGGTTGCTGGAGACGAGGATGTCCATGGAGGGAGAAATCGTGTTATAGAAGGTCCGGTTGCGGTCATAAGAGCCGGTGTTGATGAAGTCGGTGAGCACGTTGTTCTGGTTGGAGGCGCAGATCAGCCGGTTGATGGGGATGCCCATGGCCTTGGCGTAGTAGGCCGCCAGGATATTGCCAAAGTTTCCGGTGGGCACACACACGTTGATGGCCTGCCCCTTGGTAATGGCTTCGCTTTTCAGCAGGTCGCAGTAGGCGGAGGCGTAATACACGATCTGCGGCAGTACCCGGCCCCAGTTAATGGAGTTGGCCGAGGACAGGAAATACCCCCGCTCCGCCAGTTCAGAGGCAAGTTCCTCATCGGAAAACAGTGTTTTTACACCGGTCTGGGCGTCATCAAAGTTGCCCACCACGGAACATACCCCTACATTTCCCCCCTCTTGGGTGACCATCTGGAGTTCCTGGATGTCAGACACACCGTCCTTGGGATAGAACACCAGAATCTTGGTCTTGTCCACATTGCGGAAACCCTCCAAGGCGGCCTTGCCCGTGTCGCCGGAGGTTGCCACTAGGATGCATACCGTCTTTTTCTCGTCGTTCTTGTCCAGAGAGGCCGTGAGCAGATGGGGCAGAATTTGCAGCGCCATATCCTTGAATGCGCAGGTGGGCCCATGCCACAGCTCCAGACAATAGGTGTTATCATCCACCTTGCGGACCGGGGCAATGTCCTCGTGGGAGAACTTGCCCCCGCCGTAGGCCTCGGCAGCATAGGCGGTCAGCTCAGAAGCGGCGAACCCCTCCAAAAAGCTGTTCATGATGTAAACCATCCGCTGCTGATAGGACATCTCCTTCATGGTCTCCACTGCGGAGGACGGCAGCCGGGGCAACACCGCTGGGGTCAACAGGCCGCCATCGGGAGCCAGCCCCTTAGCGATGGCCTGGGACGCGCTCATGCGAATGTCTTTATTTCTCGTGCTCAGATAGTTCATGGTTATCTCACTACTCTCATTAAATTATTGTAAAACAGGTCTTGAACGACCGTTTCTCCATAACCATGGCGCAACAGGTGTTCGTAGAGCCGGGGCAGGCTGTCGATGGCGGGTAACGCCTCGATGGTCTCACAGCCGTCCCAGTCACCGCCGAGGGCGACGTTGGCTTCTCCCCCCAGCTCCAAAATATGATCCAGGTGGGCGCGCACCATGTCCAGGTCCCGACCACCCCCCACGAACTCAGTATAGAAGTTGAGACCGATCACGCCTTGATTCTCTATTATCGCAGCTATTTGCTCATCCGTCAAGTTCCTTGTGTGATTCCACACAGATTTTGCGTTGGAATGGCTGGCGATGAAAGGCCGCCGGGCCAACTCCGCCACATCCCAGAAGCCCGATTCGGACAGGTGGGACACATCCACTAGGATATGTAAATCTTCCATTTTAACCACAAATTGGCGCCCAACAGGAGATAATCCCCGCCCAGATTCCTCACAATTGGAGCCAGACAGGGCGTTAGCGTGATTCCACGTCAAATTGATCGCAACCACACCGTCCGCAGCCGCCTGTTCCAAACGGGCCGGGTCACAACCCAGCAGCTCACCGCCTTCCACCGTCAGAAAAGCTGCGGCTTTTCCTTGCCGGGTAGCCTGTTCCGCCTCATCCGCCGTGCGGCATTGAACGATTTTGTCTTGATTGCGGACCATTTGATCCTTGAAACACCGTAGGAGTGCGTGATAAGCTTGTTCTACCGAATTTTTTCCCAACGGATAACCGGTAAAGCCCTCCGCAGTCCACAGGGCAAAAAATTGGCAGTAACGGCCAACCCCCGCCGTCCGCTCTAGCGAAATCATCCCGGAGTTATGGTCTAAACCCTCATACTCCCGCCAGCACCGGGAAATGGTGTCGCAATGGGCGTCAAATACGGAAATCGGCTCCACAATGCGTTCCTCCTTCAAAAAGCGTTTTCAATATAATATATGTCCGGTTTGTCGGTGTAGACCCCCTGGGAGGCATACACCTCCGCCACGTCAAACCTGGGCTGAAGCTTAGTTGGATGGCCAATCAAATAATACTCCGCAGCGGCACGCAGCTTACGCTGCTTGGCCAGAGTTACCGCTTCACATGCCGCGCCAAACCGAGCGTTTTTCCGCAGTTTGACCTCCACGAAAGCCAGATATTGCTCATTTTTTACCACAATATCAAGCTCACCCATGCGGCATCGAAAATTCCTGGCCACCACAGTCCAGCCCTTTTTCCGCAGGTCCTCCGCCACCAAAGACTCTCCCCACTGGCCCAGTTGGCGGGCTTCTTCCCCGCTGCTCACAGGTTTTTCAGAAAGGAGCGGCGGTGGATAGGGCTAGGCCCATGCTCCCGCAGCAGTTCATAATGGCGCTTGGTGGGATAGCCTTTGTGGCGTTCAAATTCGTATTGGGGATATCGCGCCGCCATCTCCCGCATATACCGGTCCCGGCTCACTTTTGCCAAGATAGATGCTGCGGCAATCGAAATTGACAAGCTATCCCCCTTTACAATTAATTTGTGGGCAGTACTAATAGCGCACCTCTTTCCGTGGTCTCGGTTGCCGTCAATGAGCGCAAAGTCTGCCTTAGGCGCCAACTTGTCAATGGCCGATTGCATAGCCTTTATGCGGCTGTTCAGAATGTCGATCCAGTCGATCTCCTCTGGCTCCACCCACGCCACTGACCAGGCCGTTGCTTGGTTAATAATCTGGTCATACAGAACTTCTCTCCGTTTTTCCATCACTTTTTTAGAATCGTCCAGCCAGGGCAGCTCCAGCCCGTCGGGCAGAATCACCGCCCCCGCATACACGCGGCCCGCCAGCGGACCGGCCCCCGCCTCATCACAGCCACAAACAGCCTGATACCCCTGGGCCATGGCCGCATGTTCCAGCTCCCAACCGGGCACAAGACCTCTCCCCTCTCTGTCAGTCCTCTGGTGTCTCCAGTGTAAAGCGTCCAAGCTTGCCTGCTCGGAACTCGTCCAGTAATACATTAGCCATCCGTTCGCTGTCTATTTCACCGCCAGAGATCAACATACCGCGCTTCCGAGCAGCTTGCTCCAGCAGTTCCCAGCCCCGTAGGCTGTCCATCCCTGTGAGCTTATACCGTTCTTCCAGCGCCTTTGGATACCGGTCCCGCAACAACTCCAGCAGGGCGCAGGCCAGCCCCTCGATGTCGGTCACCTCATCCTTAACAGCTCCGGTAAAGGCCAAATGAAGCCCCGTGGTCTCGTCCTTAAATTTCGGCCACAGAATCCCCGGCGTATCCAACAGTTCCAGCCCCGCATCCACGCTCACCCACTGCTTGCCCCGGGTGACGCCGGGCCGGTCGCCGGCCTTAGCGGACTTGCGCTTGGCGACCTTATTGATAAAGGTAGATTTACCCACGTTGGGCACCCCTACCACCATGGCCCGGATGGGGCGGCCCACCTGGCCCTTGGTTTGCCAAGCCGCCAGCTTGTCCTTCAACACAGACTTGGCAGTGGCAGAAAATTGGGCCACACCTTTCCCAGATCTGGCGTCCGTCTCCAGCACGCCGTACCCTTTCGACTTAAACCATGCCAGCCATCGGGCAGTCATGGCCGGGTCTGCCTGATCCGCTCGATTGAAGATGATGACCCGCGGCCTGTCCCCCACAATAGCGTCGATGTCCGGATTGCGGCTGGAGACAGGGATGCGTGCATCCACCACCTCTGCCACCAGGTCCACCAGCTTTACATCGCTTTCCATTTGCCGCCGCGTCTTGGTCATGTGCCCTGGATACCACTGGATATTCATCAAATCAGCCCTCTTTTCCGCAAACTCAACGCTTTTAACAAAAGAGGAGCGGTTCACCCGCTCCTCTTTTATCGCGCAGCTTACAGGTCCTCTTTGACCTTGGCGGCCTTGCCCACGCGGTCGCGCAGGTAATACAGCTTGGCCCGACGGACCTTACCCTTGCGGACGGTCTCCACCTTCTCAATGGTGGGAGCGTGCAGGGGGAATACCTTTTCAACGCCCACGCCGTAGGAAATGCGGCGGACGGTGAAGCTCTCCTCAATACCACCGTGCTTTTTGGCAATCACGGTGCCCTCAAACACCTGGATACGTTCGCGGCTGCCTTCCTTGACCCGGATGTGCACCCGGACGGTGTCGCCCACGCGGACGGAAGGAGCTTCCTCCTTCATGTACTTGTCGCTGAATTGCTGAAGCAGATCCATTTGTATTTTCCTCCTATTTTCAGGCGTTCGTGCGTCCAAGCCGTTTGATCGCGCAGAGGACCGCCCTTTTTCAGACTTAGGTAGTTTATCACACTTCCCATGGATTTGCAAGGACTTTTTCCAGTTTCCCGGCAAAAATTTATCCTCTTCCCCGGCGCAGCACCCCCGCCAGTAACCACAGGTCGGTGAACAGCAGGGTAACATTGGCGTATTGGACGGCGGCCACCGTCCCCACACCAACCAGCACCCCCATCAGGCAACCGGACAGCGCCGTCATCAACCGTTCCGCCCAATCTGTGTCCAAACGATTTGCCAATAGTCCGTACACCACCCGCCCCCCGTCCAGTGGCAGGATTGGCAGCAGGTTAAACGCCCCCACTGCTAAGCTGATCGCCGCCGCTATTCCCCACCCCAGGGTGGTGAACAGCCCCCCTGCCAGCAGATTAGCCGTCGGGCCCGCCAGAGCCACCAGTCCGTCTTGCACATAATTTAAGGGCGCGTCGTATCTAATGCGCAGCTCCGCCCCAACCACTGTCAGAGACAGCCCATCCACTTGCCCACCCAGAGCGGCGGCGACGGTAATATGCCCCAATTCATGCAGTAGGCAGGCTAGTAGGCCCCAGGGCAGCAGCCCTATCCCATCGTCCAGCCAGAACAGCACCCCCAGTAACAACAGAAAGCCGGGGCTCACCTCCACCTGAGGGCGGTTATGACAGGTCCACATAGTATGCCGGGTCCAGCCGGATGTTGTCTTTTTCTATGGTCAAGTGAAGATGGGGACCAGTGGCATTGCCGGTTTGACCCACCAGCGCCACCGTTTGCCCGCAGGCCACCTCATCTCCCTTATGCACCAGCAGCTTGCTGCAATGGGCATAAAAAGTGCTCACATTATTTTCATGGTTGATCTTCAAATAGTTGCCGAATTCGTCGCTGGTTCCGATGTATTCCACCGTACCGGAGGCAAACGCGCCGATCTCTGTTCCCTCTTCGGCGCCAATATCCAGCGCCAGATGGAACTCGTCATTTCCGTTTATTGGGCTATCCCGGTAACCAAAGCCAGAAGTAGCCGATCCGGCCACAGGCACGCAGGTCTCGCTGAGACCCAATTCATAATAGGCAAAACTTACATTTTTAGGCAGCTTTATACCATCGTCGGTGTATTCCTGGGCCATTGCAGTCACCACGGAGGGCTGAGTGGGTTCCGGTTCAGACTCCGATGGGGCTGGCTCATAGTTCACCGGCTCGTCCTCTTTTTGAGGAAAGCCCGTCTTCTCAAGGATACCATGACTACCCAAGTACGTCAGTCCTCCGCGGTCGGTCTGGCTCAGCAGCACCATAGTAGGCGGCTGCGTCTCGACAGGCGGCTCAGGCGTCTGTTTCTCTGCCTCGCCCCCTAGCAAAGTGACGCACAGCGTCTCTAAAGCTCCCTTCACCGGCTCCCCCTGAGATAAGGCAGAGCTAAACTGTTGAAACGCCGCCTGAAAATCCACATCGGCGGCGGCCAGCTCCTGCCATGCAGCTAACTGTGCGGGAAATACGCCCCGCCCGATGTACACCAGTAGAAACAGCGCCAAGCTGGCCCCCAGTTGGACAAGCCTGCGCCGGTCTCCCTCTGCCTCGCTGTTCCTCGCGGGGCGTCTGGTTCTTACGGTAGGCCGTCGTCCCCCGCGCGTCGTTGTTCTGCGTCTGGATGCCCCGTCCATCGCTGCCCCTCCTTGTCCACACAGTCTGCATTACTGTATGCCATCAGCGACGGTTTTATGCAAACCTGGGGACAGCGCATCTGGGGAATTTACGGATTCAATTGTCTAGCAATATTACAATGTTTTGGGGGAGCTGCTTTTGAAGCGCGGCAAAGGCGCTTCTCTCATCTGTTCCCTTCCCCCAGAGGTCTTTGCCTCCATATTTGATCCCAACTGTAACCAGCGGCGCCTCTTCAAGATTTCCACAGTAGCAGACGTCTTTGTCATGGCAAATGATGTGGAGCGTTACCTGCCGTCAGTGTCTGTTTTCCAGGCTCTGCCTGACTCAAAGGTGGCGGCACAAAACCCCTGGAACGTAATTTTTGCATTGTTCAGTTCCATATCGTGCGATAACGCTCCGAATCCGGCGTTTTTTCGAACATTTACATATTCAGCCTTTACCGTCAGCCCTTCGCCGTCGAAGCGATTCAGGGTCAGCCAAGCGTCATGGAACTCAAAACCCTCCAAACAGTTTTCTATCTGGCATGTCATAAGCGTTCCTCCTCTCCATGCCTTCGTACCGCGTCCAATGAAAAACCGCCGCAAGCGGTTCATCGCTTACGGCGGCATGGAGCGGGTGAGGGGAATCGAACCCCCGTGTTCAGCTTGGGAAGCTGACATTCTACCATTGAACTACACCCGCATGTTTTTTGTATTATAACAGACTTGAACAAGAAATGCAAGCATTTTTTACCGATACCATCCCAAATAAAAAATGTATTTTTCACAAAACCCTCTTTACAAATCAAAAAAATATTGCTATAATACACAATAACAAATCAAGGAGGTGATGACTATGAAGGTCCTCTTTCAGAATGTGCCCGTTGATATCGACGAGTTGATCTTCGCCGGAGAGACTACCGTTCCCAGCGACCGCTGAGCACGACGTATTTTCAATGGTACGAGATTTAACTCGTCCCCTCTGTGGGACGTTTTTTATTTTAGTTCGGAAAAGGGACACCGCCTAAGTTGGGCGGTGTCCCTTTTTACTTTTCTGTACGGGTTACTTTATCTACGGCCTCTGCTACGGCCCATAAAGCGGAGCAGATAGAGAAACAGGTTGATGAAATCCAAGTACAATTGGAGCGCGGAGAAAATGGACGCCTTCTGGAGCATGGCCTCGTCGCCATAGAAATACTCGTAGTTGGCCTTGATCTTCTGGGTATCATAGGCGGTAAAGCACAGGAACACCACGATACCAACCATGGTAATCGTCCGCTCCATGGCAGTCAGGTTAATGAACATACTCAGAAGGCCCGCGATGACCAGAAAAATGAGCCCGCCCACCAGCAATGGCCGCAGCCTGGACAAATCAGCTCTGGTGACACGTCCGTAGAGGGCAAAACCACCGAAAAACAGGGCGGTCAGGCCAAAGATAAAAATCAGGTTAGTCACATCATAGGCTACAAAGTACACGGAAAACACAATTCCGTTGAGGACGGAATATACCGTGAACAACATCCTGGTAACACCCACCGAACGATTCAAAATACCAGCGGACATGATCAAGACCACCGCTACCTCGGCGATCAGCAGAACGATGGGAATATAAGGGTTCGAGAAGAAGACGAATACCAGGCCGGTCATGGCCAGAGTTGCCGCCAGCAGGAACGTAACGGTTAGCCCCACAAACATCCACCCGAAGGTCCGAGCCATATACTGGTTCAACGTCAGTGCACTTTGGGCATAATCGCTGTCAAAATCGTAGCGGTTGAATTTTTGTTCTTCCATAATCAGCTCTCCTTATCCACTTGCTTCATCTGCTTCAAATTTCCAATCTTCTGCGCCCGGCGGTCCAGTTCGTCCAGCACATCCTCCAAAGGAATGCCCTTCTCCGCCATCATCACCATGAGATGATAGACAAGGTCGGAAATTTCCCCCACCGTATCGCTGGAAATATCGTTTTTAGCGGCAATGATGGTTTCAGCGCACTCCTCTCCCACCTTTTTCAGAATTTTATCCAACCCTTTATCGAACAGGTAACAGGTATAGGATCCCTCCTGATGGTTGGCTTTGCGGTCGAGAACCACCGCGTAAAGCCGCTTAAGCGTATCATCCATAGCATATCCCTCCCACACTTGTTTTCATACATTATAACTCAATCTGATTGAAAAAGCAACTGTGGGCTCCTGTATGGCAGGTGGGGCCGTCAGGTACGCAAATATAGAGCAAGGTATCCGTATCGCAGTCGGTATAAATTTTCTTGACATGGAGAAAGTTTCCGCTTGTCTCCCCCTTGTTCCACAGCTTTTGTCGGCTCCGGCTCCAAAACCAGGCGGTTTGGGTCTCAATAGTTCGCTCCACCGCCTCACGGTTGGTAAAACCAAGCATGAGCACTTCCTGACTCCCCGCCTCTTGAATGATAACGGGAATTAAATCTGATTTTCGAAACAGTAACTCCAGATCAAACACACCTAGATCACCTCACTGGGATATCCCGGCTTCGCAGGAAGTCCTTTACTTGTGGCACCGTCAACTCCCCAAAGTGGAATAAGCTGGCGGCCAGCGCCGCGTCACAGCCCGTCTCTTCAAAAACCTGAGCAAAATGTTCCAGGTTCCCACAGCCTCCGGAGGCAATCACCGGGATGGATACCGCCTCCGTCACCGCCTTTGTCATCGCCAGGTCAAAGCCCGCCTTGGTGCCGTCAGCGTCCATAGAGGTGAGCAGAATCTCGCCCGCTCCCAGCCTCTGGCCCAGGCGGGCCCACTCCACCGCATCAATTCCGGTGGGTGTGCGGCCACCGGCCACTACCACCTCATACCATCCTTCGGAACGGAGTCGTGCGTCAATGGCAAGTACCACACACTGTGAGCCAAACCGTTTGGCAGCACGGGCAATCAAGGTATTATCCTTTACAGCGGAAGAGTTGACGGAAATCTTGTCCGCCCCAGCCCGGAGGAGCCGTTGGAAATCGTCTAGGGTGCGGATGCCCCCCCCCACCGTCAGGGGCACGAATACTTGGGACGCAGTGCGCTCCACCACATCGGCCACCGTCTCCCGGGCGTCGCTGGTGGCGGTGATATCCAGAAATACGATCTCGTCCGCACCCTGGTCTGAGTAGTATTTTGCCAACTCCACCGGGTCGCCCGCATCCCGGATGTTCACAAAGTTAACCCCCTTTACCACCCGGCCGTCCCGAACATCCAGGCAGGGAATAATCCGTTTTGCCAACATGAAAGGTCCTCCCTTGTCGCTGTTTTCATTGCTGGGGTCCCGCCTCCAAGACGGCTTCCGCCAAGTCGATGGTTCCGGCATAGTACGCCTTGCCGATGATGGCCCCATACAGGCCCATGTCTCGCAAACGCTTTACATCATCCAAGGTAGTGACACCGCCGGAGGCCACAATATCACATTTGACCACCTTTTGTATCGCCGCGAGTTGGTCAAAGCTGGGGCCGGACAGCATTCCGTCCGTAGCAATATCGGTGAAAATGAGGGTTTTAACCCCTTTTCCCTCCATCTTTTGGGCCAGTTCCAGACCGCTCAACCCAGAATCCTGTTCCCACCCCGCTGTCCGCACCCGTCCATTCAGGCAATCAATTCCCACGGCCACCCGGCTTCCATACCGGGCCAACGCCTCGCCCACAACCTCCGGATGGGTAACGGCGGCGGAGCCGATCACCAAGCGGGCCACGCCCGTGTCGGCCACCATGTCCACGTCCTCTAGGGTCTTGATCCCGCCACCCAATTCCACAGACAGGCCGGACTGCCGGATCACCTCGATGATATAGGGGAAATTCGCCCGTACCCCTCTGCGGGCGCCGTTCAGATCCACCATATGAATCCATTTAGCACCGGCCTGAGCAAAAGCTTTGGCAGTCTCCAACGCGCTGTCCGCCACCTGGTGAGCGGTGGAAAACTCCCCTTTTTTCAAACGGACACACCGCCCGTCCTTCATGTCAATCGCTGGCAATAAAATCATTGGCTCATTTCTCCAAAATTTCTCAAAATCTGCAAGCCCACCTCACCGCTTTTTTCCGGGTGGAACTGACACCCATATACACCGTTGTGGGCTACGGCGGCAACCACCGAAGGGCCATATTGTGTATAGGCGATTACGTCTCCCTCCTGGGCAGCATGGCCGCAAAAGGAGTGCACAAAGTACACATAAACTCCATTGTCCAGTCCTCGAAACAAAGGCGAGTCATTTAGAAAACTCAGGCTGTTCCACCCAATATGGGGGAGCTTGAGGCCGGTTTTAATGCGTGTCACACACCCGCCGACAAGCCCTAAGCCTTTACAGATTTCTCCCTCGTCCCCAACATCAAACAAAAGCTGCATTCCAAGGCATATTCCTAGAATAGGTTTGCGTCCGGCTTGATTCAGCAGGGTTCTGTCAAGACCTGACCGGCGCAGCTTGTCCGCCGCGTCGGGGAACGCCCCCACCCCAGGCAAGATAATAGCATCCGCCCGCTCCAATTCCCGGGCATCACCAGTGACCAAGGTCTGACAACCAATATACGCCATAGCATTGGCCACACTTTTCAGGTTGCCCACGCCGTAGTCCACGATTGCCGTATACCTCATTATAGCGCTCCTTTTGTGGAGACCACGCCGTCTCCCTCTACCCGCACAGCTTCCTTCAACGCCATCCCCATGGACTTGAACAATGCCTCAGTGATGTGGTGGCCGTTGTCCCCATACTCACACTTTTGGTGTAAAGTAATTCCACTGTTCAATGCAAACGCCCGCATAAACTCCATCGTGAGGCAACTGTCATAACCGCCAATCAAGGGCTGAGGCATGGGCGCGTCAAAAACCAGGAAGGGCCGGTTGGAGCAATCCAGTACGGTGCGGCAAAGCGCCTCGTCCATAGGCACAAGGGCCATCCCATAGCGCCGGATACCTTTCCTGTCTCCCAATGCCGCCTTGAACGCCTGTCCCAGCACAATACCCACATCCTCCACTGTGTGGTGGCCATCCACATGCAGGTCACCCAAAGCAGACAGTTCCAACCCAAATCCGGCGTAAAAAGCCAGGACAATGAGCATATGGTCAAAGAAACCGATGCCGGTGGACACGCTTACCTCTCCCCCGTCCAGATCAAGGGAGAGGGAGATGTCCGTCTCCTTCGTCGTGCGGGATATGGTATAAGCCCGCGGTTTTTCCGAGCCCGATAGAATGGGTACGTTCATGACGTTTTCTCCTTTTTAAACCGCACCTGAATGGAGTTTGCGTGGGCGGTGAGTTCTTCCGACCGGGCCAACGTGACGATCTCATCCTTGACCTTGGCCAGCGCTTCCCGTTCAAACTCCAAAACGCTGGTTTTCTTGACAAACGCGTCCACAGACAGCGGCGAGAAGAACCGGGCCGTCCCGGATGTGGGCAACACATGGTCGGGGCCAGCCATATAATCGCCCAGCGGCTCCGGCGTGTTGGCTCCCAGGAAAATCGCTCCGGCATTGTGCAGGAGGGGCAACACTGCCCTGGGTTCTTCCGTGACGACCTCCAGGTGCTCCGGCGCGATTTCATCCGCCAGCTTTGCGCACTCCTCCAGCGTCCCGCACACGATAGTACAGCCGTAATCCCGCAAAGACGCCTCTATGATCTCGCTCCGGCTCAAGTATTTGGTTTGGCGGATAATTTCACGGTCCACCGCCTCTGCCAGTGCCTGACTGGTGGTCAGCAGCACCGCCGAGGCCAGCGGGTCATGCTCCGCCTGACTCAGCAGGTCCGCAGCCACATATTTGGGATTGGCACTGCCGTCGGCAATGACCAGCACTTCAGAGGGACCTGCTACCATATCGATATCCAACATGCCGTAGGCCAGCCGTTTAGCGGCCGCCACATAGGCGTTGCCCGGCCCCACCAGCTTATCCACCCTGGGAATGAAGCCTGCGCCATAGGTGAGCGCCGCCACCGCCTGGACCCCGCCCACGGCAATAGCCCGATCCACCCCGGACACCCAGGCCGCAGCCAACACCGCATCGTTGAGGTAATTGGTGGGCGGTGTCACCATAACTACCTCATCCACCCCGGCCACCTTGGCGGGCAGCACATTCATCAGTACGGAGCTGGGATAGGCCGCCCGTCCGCCGGGGACATAGACACCCACCCGGCGCAGAGGCCGGACAATGCGTCCCACCCTGCCGCCTACCGGGCTGTCCCAGCTCACCTCCCCAAACCGGACCTCATCCAACAGACGGCTCTGATAGGCGCGGATATGGTTCGCGCTCTGCCGCAAGGCCGACAGCAGTTCCTGAGGAACCCGATTCGCGGCCTCCTCAAGCTGCTCCCTGGGAATCTCATAGGGAACCTTGTGGTCAAACTGACGGGAGTACCGCTCTACCGCCGGAAGCCCCTCCTGCCGCACATGTTCCATAACAGCCTGGACGGTGAGCTCGATATCCGCGTTTGTCTCCGCCGCCCGTGAGCGCATGGCGTCCAATTGGCGGCGTTCGGCTTTCCCGTCCGCTTTGATGATGGTTATCATGCTGATTCCCCCAAATTCTGCTCTACACGGGATAAAAAGTCCGTGATCTCGTTTTTATACAGCTTCATGGATGCGGTATTGACGATGAGTCGCGCCGAGACCTGAGCCACGTCCTCAATGGGCTCCAGGCCGTTTTCCCTCAGTGTGGCCCCCGTCTCCACGATGTCCACAATGCCGTCGGCCAGGTTCAGGATAGGCGCAAGTTCCACGCTGCCCTCAATTTTGATGATGTCCACATCCATCCCCTTGCCCTCAAAAAAAGACCGGGTAACATTGGGATATTTGGACGCAATACGCCGAGTCTTATAGGTGCCGTAAAAGTCGCTTCCTTTTTTCACCGCCAAGGCGAACCGGCAGCGGCCAAACCCCAGGTCCAGCACCTCGTAAAAGGCCCCGCCCTTTTCCAGAATGGTGTCCTTGCCCACCACCCCCAGATCACATACACCGTGCTCCACATAAGTAATGACGTCCGGGGCCTTGGCCAGCACCGCGTCCAGTGGGTAATTGGGCAGGGCGTGGATCAGCCGCCGCCCGGGATTGCGCACTGGAGAGCAGTCCAACCCCATGGCCTCAAACAGCTCAACCGACTTATCCTGCAAGCGCCCCTTGGTCAGGGCAATCCTCAGCCGTTCGCTCATATCGTCAGCCACCTCTCTCCCTCAGCCTCCAGCAGAAGCACCCGCACCGCTCCCTTCTCACGAGCCAGATTCATGGTGCTGTCCAACGTGCGGCAGGGAGACAGCTCACAGCTCCCCGCCGGCCGGCTATCCACCACCGCTAAAGCCCGTGAAAGCAGGCCGGGCCCATAGTGGATGACTGTCTCCAATTTCGGCGTCTCCACCGTGAGACAAGCACCCACCGCATCCACATCTATGGCAAAGCCAGTGGCCTCTGCCTTTCGGCCAAACTGCTCCATCAGACCGTCATACCGGCCGCCTGACAGCACCGGCGCACCTGCGCCCTCAGCATAGCCCCGAAATACCATACCGGTATAGTAATCCAACTGGTGGACCAAGCCCAGGTCAAAACGGACGCAAATCCCGTACTCAGCAGCGGACAGCTCATCATATAGCCTCCGAAGGTAATCCAGGCTGTCGCATGGCCCGGCCAGCGCTTCCGCCTCGTCCAGCACCTCTACCCCGCCGAACAGGTAGGGCAGACGCCGCAGGGCGGCATAAGCGGACTCCCCCCGGTAGGGTTCCAGCAGGTCGTTCAACAGGGCGAAATTTTTGCCCTCAATGGCGGTGCGTAGCCGCTCCAGCCCCTCCTCCGGCATCTTCATCCGCCCCGCCAGCGCCCGATAGAACCCGGCGTGGCCCAGCTCAATATGGAATTGCTTCAGGCCGCAACAGCGCAAAGCGTCCACCGCCATAGCCACCATTTCCAAATCAGCCTTTTCCCCTACCGCGCCAATCATCTCCACGCCGCATTGGGCGATCTCATTGCTGCCACCCTGGTGGGCCTGTCCGGAACGGAACACGGTCTGATCGTAATACAGCCGCTGGGGCAGGGCCAGGTTTTTCAGCTTCGTTGCCGCTACCCTTGCGATGGGGGCGGTGCAGTCCGGCCGCATGACCATGATTTTTCCCGAACGGTCGATGATTTTCAGCATGGATTCCTGGGGGATAGGGTTTCCGGATTGGACAAACAGGTCATAAAACTCCACCTCAGGGGTGATGACCTCAGTGTAGCCCCGGCGGCGGAACAGCTCCACCAGAGCGGACTGCACCTGGCGGCGTTCCAAGCACTCGGAGAACAACCTGTCGCGGGTGCCCTCGGGGGTGTTGATGTGGATATTCATTGGGATAGCCTCCAAATTCTTTAGCTCGCTAACGCGATGAATTATACCACATCCCCGCCGCTCTGTCAACCCCGAACAATTTAAATTGCTATTTCCAGTAGTTCAGCAATTCTTTGTCTATCATAGAGACCCGCTCATTCCCTGCAATTTTACTGAGTAAAGCTACTTTTTTGATTTCATCTCGATCTATCCTCTGGGTCTCAATCGTTTGTAAATATTCTATGGGCAGCGTCACCCCATACAGGCCGCCATACTCCTCATGCCATTCCGAATTAAAATATCCAGGGGCCAGACGATAACGCGCCAGCCCAAGAAAACGGAACTCGACGCCGTCAAGCCCCAATTCCTCCCGGCACTCCCGCAGAATACAATCGCGGAGCGTCTCCCCCTCTTCCCGGTAGCCGCCGAAAATTTCCCAGTCCTGCCGGTAGTTATTCCAGCCCATCAAATAGTCGTTTCCAACCCTTACGACCAGAAGGCAGTGCGTGACGGGCCTATAGCTTAAATCCGCGCGATCTTCCCCGCATACGATGAAGTCAAGAAGCTCATTGCCCCTGTCATCCTTTAAAATCATCCCGTTCCATCCCTTTCCTTAAAACAGACTGAACTGGCTGCTGTCCGGCAGATCCCCGAAAGCCCCCGCGTCCTTGAGCTGGGCTAAGTGGGTGCCGGACACCTTGGTGCAGGTCAGAGAAAACTCCTCAATGGATAAGAAGTCCTTCCCCTTCCGCTTTTCCACAATGTCATCTCCCACCGTCTCGCCCAGGCCCGCTACCGAAGTGAAGGGCGGAATCAGTGCTTTCCTTTCCTCATCCACCAAAAACTTCGTAGATTCGGAACGGCAAATATCCATTCGGGCAAAGGTGAATCCCCGGAGGTAGAACTCATAGCACACCTCCAGCGTGGTGAGCATGTCTTCCTCCACCGCTGTGGGCCGGTCCTTTTTATCCTTGGCGTTCTTTTTGGCGTTGATCTCCGCCATCTTTCGCTTGACCACTTCCATTCCCCGGCACATGTACTTCTCATCAAAGGCCTTGGCCCGGATGGAGAAATAGGTGGCGTAAAACGCCAGCGGACGATGCACCTTGAACCAAGCAATGCGGAACGCCATCATAACGTAGGCCACCGCGTGGGCCTTGGGGAACAGATAGGCGATTTTAGCCAGCGAGTCGATGTACCACTCCGGCACATTGTGCTCTTTCATGGTCTCCACCCAACCGTCCTGGAAGCCGCCCTTTTTTACCTTGCCTTTTCGGACAGCCTCCATGATCTTGAACGCCAGTTTGGCATCCACCCCTTTGGAAATGAGATAGAGCATGATATCGTCGCGGCACCCCACGCACTCCTGAGCTCCCGCCGTCCCGCTAATGATAAGGTCCCGGGCGTTGCCCAGCCACACGTCGGTGCCATGGGTAAAGCCGGAGATACGCAGCAGGGTATCGAACTGAACGGGCTGGGTTTCTTCCAGCACGCCGCGGGTGAAACTGGTGTTGAACTCCGGCACCGCCACCGCCCCCGTGGGCCCCAAAATCGGATCATTGGTGTAACCCAAGTACTCCGATGTGGTGAACAGGCTCATGGTTTTGGGGTCATCCAGGGAGATTTTTTGTGCGTCTACCCCCGTCAAATCCTCCAGCATCCGGATCATGGACGGATCATCGTGGCCCAACATATCCAACTTGAGCAAGTTGGACTCCATGGAGTGGTATTCAAAGTGCGTGGTGATGATGTCCGAATCCTTGTCGTCCGCCGGATGCTGAGCGGGGCAAAAGTCATAGATTTCCTTGTCTTGGGGAATGACCACCATGCCGCCGGGGTGTTGTCCGGTGGTGCGCTTGACCCCTTCACAACCCTTGGCCAGCCGCAGTACCTCCGCGAAGGGTACGTCCACCCGCCCTACTTGCTCCAGATATTTTTTGACATAGCCGATGGCCGTCTTCTCCGCCACAGTGCCGATGGTTCCTGCGCGGAACACATGCTCCTTGCCGAACAGCTCGAAGGTGTATTTGTGGGCGCTGGACTGGTACTCGCCAGAAAAGTTTAGGTCGATGTCGGGCACCTTGTCCCCGCCAAACCCCAGGAAGGTCTCAAAGGGGATGTTGAAGCCATCCTTCTCGTAATCCGCGCCGCAGACCGGACACTTCATGTCCGGCATATCCGCGCCGCAGCCATAGGGATGGGCGGGGTCCTGGGCGTAGTCGAAATCGGCGTGTTTGCAATTTGGACAGCGGTAGTGGGCGGGCAGGGAGTTCACCTCGGTAATACCCGACATAAACGCCACCAAAGACGAGCCCACCGACCCACGAGAGCCCACCAAATAGCCATGCTCCAGGGAGTTCTGAACCAGCTTTTGGGCTGACATATAGATGACGTCATATTTACAACGGATGATGTCCACCAACTCCGCATTGATGCGGTCCACCACGATCTGAGGCGGATGATCGCCGTAAAGGGAATGAGCCTTACCCCACACCAAATCTTTCAGTTCACCATCGGAATTCTCCAATTTTGGGGCGAAAAGTCCATCCGGCAGGGGCCGCACGTTGTCGCACCAGTCCGCGATCAGCGTGGGGTTGTCCACCACCACCTCATGAGCCTTGTCTTTGCCCAGATAGGAGAACTCCTCCAGCATTTCGTCAGTGGTACGAAAATAAAGCGGGTTGGGCTGATCTGCGTCCTCAAACTCCTTAGCCGCCAGCAAAATATGGCGATAGATCTCATCCTCAGGTTCCATAAAATGGACGTCCCCCGTGGCGCACACCGGCTTGCCCAGCCGTTCCCCCAGCGCCACCACCCGGCGGTTGAAGGCCCGGAGGTCCTCCCTGTCCCGGGCAATACACTTACCTTCCTTATCGGGGCGGAGCATATAGGCATTGTTGGACAGCGGCTGAATCTCCAGGTAATCATACCAGGCCGCGATGCGCTCCAGCTCCCGGTCGTCCTTTCCGTCGATCACCGCCCGAAACAGCTCCCCCGCCTCGCAGGCGGACCCAATGATAAGCCCCTCCCGGTTCTCGTCCACCAGGGATTTGGGCATGATGGGGAAACGGTTAAAATGATCCAAATGGGCCTTGGACACCAATTTATAAAGATTACGCAGGCCGGTCTGATTCTTTGCGAGGATAATCAGGTGGTACGGGGACCGCCGTCCACGACCGCCCCTTTTTTTTCCTGCGAACACCCGGTTAATTTGCGCAGCCCTTTCAACGTTCTGTTTCCGGAGCATGGAAATCAAGGCGACCAGAATCAGGCCGCAGGTTTCCGCATCGTCAAAGGCCCGGTGGTGCTGGAACGGCGGCAGGCCCAGCGCATTGGCCACCGTATCCAGTTTGTGGTTGGGCAGCTTGGGACACAGATACTGAGCCAGCACAAGGGTATCGAAGTACAGCGGGTCAAACCGGCGGCCGGAACGGGCGCAGTATTCCCGGACGAAACCGGTGTCAAACGCCGCATTGTGGGCGCACAGAGGCAGGTCTCCCGCCCAATCCAGAAACGCATCCACCGCCTCTGCCGGATTGGGCGCACCCTTCAGCAGCTCGTCGGTGATTCCGGTAAGGGACACGGTTTTTGCGCTGAGAGGGTGCCCTGGCTGGGCAAAGGACGTAAACTTGTCCACCACTTCCCCGCCCCGGATACGTACCGCGCCGATCTCAATGATGGCGTCGGTCTTTGTGTCCAGGCCGGTGGTCTCCAGGTCAAAGGCCACGAACTCTCCATCCAACGGCATATCCCCTGGGCCGTGGACCGGCGTGAGCTCGTCCACGTCGTTTTGGTAGTACGCCTCCACGCCGTACAACACCTTGATCTTCTCTCCCCGACCGGAGGCGTTATAAGCGTCCGGAAAGGACTGAACCACCCCGTGGTCGGTGATGGCGATGGCTGGATGTCCCCACTCGATAGCCTTCTTCACGACCTCTTTTGTGTCGCAAAGCGCGTCCATCTGAGACATTTTGGTATGTAAATGCAGTTCCACCCGCTTTTCTGGGACGGTATCCTTCCGCCCATCCGGTTTTGGAACCTCAGCAATGCCATAGGGCTCCAGCACCAAATCGTTGTTTTCAAACTTGCCCAGATTGGGCCTTCCCTGAATTTGGAGGCACTGGCCCTTTTTCACCTGTTCGATGATAGGCTTGGCCTCTTCCGCCTCCATATATTTGGTAACCCGGATGGAGTTGGTGAAGTCGGTGATGTCGAAGCACACCGCCCAGGACTTCCGCCGGGGAAACTCCCGGTGCTCCACATTGAATACCTCGCCCTCCACCAGTACCCCGCTCATGTCCAATGTAAGCTCACGGAGGGGAGTCGGCTTTTTCTTGGCGGTGATTCTTCCGTAAATTACCTTTTCGCGCTTCTTTTTTCCGCTGCCGCCAGCCGGGGCCGAGGCTCCCTTTCCCATCAGCTTCCGGCGCATAGCCTTCATCTGAGATTCCAAGTCTTGGGAAGGCTCTTTCCTAGGGACTTGGGTCTCCGTCGCGGCCTCAGTCTTTTTTACCCCTGGTTCCGGCACGGGCCTTTCTGCTGGCCCCGGTACGGTTTTTCCCTCGTGATGGTGCTTTTCCTCCTCCGTTTTTTCCGGTTCACCGGCCTGAGGCTGGTCCACCGCCACCGTGGCCGCGTTGAGCCCAAACGCCTGCTTCAATCCATCCGCCGCCTGGGACAGGATATCCTGAGACACCACGGCGCCGTTGGCAATCACCTCCATGGCCCGCTGGGCCTTGAGCACCCGCACCCGAACAGGATAGCTCCCTAAAGCTGCCAAAACCCCTTCCGGGAAGGGGCAGTTGGCAAAGGTCTGTTGAAATGTTGGCATACCAGCCGTCATATGTCTCTCTCCCTATCTATCGCCGGCTTCAATGGCATAGCAGGCGCAGTCACACTCGCCCTGGTTGTTCCGGTTCGCCTTTTCCTGAATCTCCTCAAACTTCATGCCGCACTTGCGCATAACGCCGCCGGAATGGGGGTTGTTAACGTCATGGCGGGCCACAATCCGCTCCACCCCCACCCGGTCGAACAGGAAATCAATCACCGCGCCCAGCGCCTCGGACATGATCCCCTGATGCCACCAGCGACTACCCATGCAGTAGCCGATCTCCGGGCTATCCCCATTCTCACGCCAGTGGCACACATCGATGCTCCCGATGGGCTGAGGGCCGTTTTCCTTTAAAACAATCGCCCATCTGTAACAGTCATCCTTTGAATACTGAGGGACCCACTCCTCCAGTATTTTCCTGGTCACCGACACATCGCTGTGGGTAGGCCACGTTAAATATTTTGTCACTTCTGCGTCACCGGCCCAGTTATCAAACATGGCCTGGGCGTCCGACAGATCAAACCGGCGCAAAACCAGCCTCTCAGTCTCTATGTACTGTGCTCCAACATGGTTCATGATGTTCTCCCCCTATAATTCTTTGATCAGCCTCATCAGCCCAGGCACCAACTGATCTTCAGGCACCTTGGCCACAATCTGGCCGCGCTTGAACAGCACGCCCTCGCCTTTGCCGCCTGCCAGCCCCACGTCTGCGTGGCTGGCTTCGCCGGGGCCATTGACCACACACCCCATCACCGCCACGGTGACGGGCTTGTCCACACCCTTTAAAAGCTCCTCCACCTGCCTGGCCATGGGGATCAGGTCGATCTGGGTTCGCCCGCAGGTGGGGCAGGAGATCAACTCCGGCCCCTCCCGGCGCAGGCCGATGGCTTTCAGGATTTTCCGGGCAGCATAGACCTCCTCCACCGGGTCGGCGGTGAGGCTTACCCGGAGAGTATCCCCGATCCCCAACGCCAATAGCCCGCCGATGCCCGTTGCTGCCTTCAGCTCACCGATTTCCCGTGTCCCCGCCTCGGTAACGCCCAAATGCAAAGGATAGTCGTACTGCTCCGCCATCAACTGGTAGGCACGCATGGTGGTCGGCACGGAGGAGGTTTTCAGCGACACGCAAATGTCTTCGAAGCCGTATCGTTCCAGTAGCTTGATGTGCCCCAGGGCGCTCTCCACCATAGCCTCTGGGGCAGGGCCGCCATATTTGGCCAGCAGTTCCTTTTCCAGCGACCCGCCGTTTACCCCCACCCGGATGGGGATTTCGCGTTCCTTGCAGGTCCTGGCCACCGCTTCCACCCGTTCCGGTGCGCCGATGTTGCCCGGATTGATACGGATTTTGTCGATCCCCTGCTCTGCCGCCTCCAAGGCAAGACGGTAGTCAAAATGGATATCCGCCACCAGCGGCACAGGGCTGCCCGCTACCAGCGCTCCGACGGCTGCAGCCGCTCTCATGTCGGGCACCGCCACCCGGACAATGTCGCACCCTGCCGCAGCCAACATTCTGATTTGGGAGAGGGTGGCTTCCACATCATGGGTGGGCGTGTTTGTCATGGACTGGATGGAAACAGGAGCGCCCCCGCCGATGGGGACGCCTCCCACACTGATCTGTCTGCTCATTGTAAACACCTGCCTAAGCGAAAATATTCCACACATCGTGCAGGGCCACCGCCGCCATCAACGCGAGCAGTACCACAAATGCTCCGGCATGGACATAGCCCTCATATTTCTCCGGGATACGGCGGCGGCTCACCGCATAAATCACCCCGTTGAGCAAAACAAAAAAGATACGCCCGCCGTCCAGCGCCGGAATAGGCAGCAAGTTCATCACCGCCAGATTGACGGCAATGAGCGCCATAAAATAGAGCACCTGCCACACACCCATGACCACCGTTTTCGATTGGGAGCCCACCTCGGATACCACATCCACCACACCGATGACCCCGGACAGCTCGGATACCGCCACCCGTCCCGTCACCAGGTCGCCCAAACTCATCCAGACGATGCGCACAAAATAGCAGGTCTGGGCAAAGCCCTGGCCGATCCGCTCCGGGATGGACAGCTCATCTACCTGGCCGAAAACCAAGCCGAAGCCGCGGTATTGTCTGCCCTCAAACTCGTAGTCGTAACGGCCTAAGGGAAAATCATTCAGCGTGACACGCTCTCCGTCCCGCAACACCACCAGATCGATGCCGTTTCCATCGTTCCGGGAGAGGTAGGTCTGCATATCGGCATACAGCCAGATTCCGTGACCGTCCACCTCAACAATGCGGTCGCCTACCAGGAGGCCATCCGCACCTTCATGCTGAAAGCCATCGATAAACTGGGTGATGACAGGCGCCCGCACCTGGCTAACTCCCAAAAACAGCGCCACCGCAATTACCAGGCCCAGCAAAAAGTTCATAAATGACCCGGCGCACAGGATGATGATCTTCTTCCACCCCGCCTGACGGGCAAAGGCTCTGGGGTCGCCGGTATCCTCATCCTCCCCCTCCATGGCGCAATAGCCACCAACGGGGAACGCACGCAAGCTGTAAAGGGTTTCTCCTTTCTGCTTGCTCCACAGAAGGGGGCCCATGCCGATGGCAAACTCGTTTACCTTCACGCCCAACAACTTTGCGGTGAAAAAGTGTCCAAACTCGTGGATGGCAATGAGGATGCCAAACAACAGAATTGCCAGCAGGACATAAAGAAATCTCGCCAAGATCAAGTCACCTCACAGATTCATAAACCGCCTCGCGAGCGGCGCGATCAGCGTCCAGAATGTCATCCAGGCCGGGAGCCGCCAGCGTGGGCACCCGGCTCAAAGCAACCTCTACCAGCCTGGGAATATCCAGGAAAGCGATTTTGTCTTCCAGGAAGAGGGCCACCGCCGCCTCGTTGGCGCCGTTGAGGATGGCGGTGGACGTGCCCCCTTTCTCAGCGCACTCCAACGCCAGCCCCAGACACCGGAAGGTCTCCGGATCCGGTTTTTGGAAGGTCAGCGGTGGGCAGACCAATAAGTCCAGCGCCTTAGCCGGCCCTGCCATCCGTTCCGGCCAGGTAAGGGCGTACTGGATGGGCAAGCACATATCCGCGCTGCCTAACTGAGCCAGAATCGCCCCGTCCTCAAATTCCACCAGAGAGTGGACGATGCTCTCCCGATGCACCACAATCTGAATGCGCTCCGGGGGCATGGCGTACAGCCGCATGGCCTCAATGAACTCCAGTCCCTTATTCATCAGGGTAGCGGAGTCAATGGTAATTTTCGCCCCCATGGCCCAGTTTGGGTGTTTCAGCGCTTGCTCTTTTGTGACAAGGAAAAGTTCTTTACTGTCCTTTCCATAGAAGGGCCCACCGGAGGCGGTGATGATAAGCCGCCGCACCTCGCCCCGATTTTTGCACCCTTGCAGGCATTGGAAGATAGCGGAGTGCTCCGAATCCACGGGAACGATCTCCGCACCTTTTTCCTTTGCCCGCGCCATCACCAGCTCCCCGGCGCAAACCAAGGTTTCCTTGTTTGCCAAAGCAATCCGCTTACCGCAATCAATGGCGGCAAGGGTGGGTTTCAGCCCCGCTATCCCCACAACGGCGATGACCGCCGTGGCCGCCTCGGGCAAGGAAGCAGCCTCCAGCAATCCCGCTTCCCCTGCCAGCACCTTGACCCCGGTGTCCGCCAGCCGTACCCGCAGATCGGCCGCAGCCCTTTCATCCACCGCCACCGCCATCTGCGGCCTGAACTGCCGGGCCTGGGCCTCGGCCAGCTCCACGCTTTGGTTCACCGCGATGGCGGCCACATCATAACCGCAGACCTCGGCCACTTTCAGCGTCTGTCGCCCAATGGAACCGCTGGAGCCTAACACAGAAATTGTCCGCTTCATGTTACTACCTCATAAAATACCGGCAAGCACTGCACGATAAACAGCACCACCGGCCCGCAGAAAATCATGCTGTCAAACCGATCCAGCATCCCACCATGTCCGGGCAGGAGGTGGCCGTAATCCTTCACGCCATACTGCCGTTTAATAAAGGAAAACGCCAAGTCGCCCACCTCGGTGGCCAGCGCACCGAACAGCCCGCACAGAGCCAGCGACAGCAGGTTGACGCTAGCCGCCGCTATTTTGCTGGCCACCAGACCATAGAGGATTGCGAATACCACTCCAGTGGCAAATCCGCCGATATATCCCTCCACGCTTTTGTTGGGGCTGACTTTTGTGATGCCCCGATGCTTTCCTAAAAATACCCCGGCAAAATAGGCCCCCGCGTCGGTGACAAAGGTCAGTAATACCGCCAGCAGCACCAGGTATTTCCCATGGTCCATCCGCCGCAGCTCCACCAGGGCGGACAGGCCCAGGGGAATGATAATTCCCGCAAACATCGCCGTCAGCACATGGAAAAAACCGACGGGGACTCCGTCTTCACCATAAGCCCGGATGGCACACAAAAAGCACACCGCCGTCACCACAAAAGAGAGCAGATTCACATAGGACATGCCGAAGTCCGCCCAGCTTCCAAGGGGCAGCAGGGCGGCAGACCCAATGGTCACGATTTTCATGGACAGGGTGATTTTCCCCTCTCCTGCCGCCCGCAGCAGCTCAAAGGCAGCCATGGCCGAGATGAAGCATACCAGCGCCGTCCATGCCAGCGCCGGCGGCACCAGCATGATCCACAGCATAATGGGGACAAAAATACACGCCACGATGATCCGTTTTGCCATCTCACACACCTCCATACCGCCGAGAGCGGCCCTGATAGGCCGCCAAGGCGCGCAGGAAATCCTCTTTGCTGAAATCAGGCCAAAGCACATCAGTCACATAAAACTCCGCATAAGCCGACTGCCACAGCAGGAAATTGGACAGGCGTACCTCTCCGCTGGGACGGATGATGAGGTCGGGATCAGGCACTCCGGCTGAGTAAAGGTAACCTCCAAAGGCTTCCTCGGTCAGATGCCCAGGGTCCGCCCTGCCCTCCACACAGTCCAGCGCGAACGCCTTTGCCGCCCGGACCAGCTCATCCCGGCCGCCGTAGTTCAGGCAGATGTTCACCTGGCAGCCATCATAACCCTTGGAAATCTCCTCTGTCTCCCGGCACAGGGCCCGGAGATGGGGCGCCAGTGGGGACAGGTCGCCGAAAAAGGCCATCTTTACCTTGTCCTTCGCCATGGTCTCAATGGCCTCGTGGAGATACTTTTCCAACAGATTCATAATGGATGTCACCTCATCGGCGGGCCGCTTCCAGTTCTCTGTGGAGAAGGCGTATACCGTTAAATAGTCCAGCCCCAGCTCCTTGGCAAAGGTGGCAATGTTCCGAAAGGTCTCCGCCCCGGCGGCGTGGCCCGCTTTCCGGGGCAGTCCACGGCTTTTCGCCCAGCGGCCGTTGCCATCCATGATAATGGCCACATGGCGTGGCAGATGTTCCAGATCAACCTTGGGCGTCCCGGCCCGCTGGCGACGAAAGAATGCCATACACACCCATCCTAACTTTATTGATAGTGTTGACAAAAAAGAACTCTGTCATAAGCTCTAAGTACCCAGACAGCATACAAGGGGGGCGCACCCCCCTTGATATGCGCTGAAAACATGAATCAGACCGCCATCAGTTCCTTCTCTTTGGCGGCGGTGAGAGTGTCGATCTCCTTGCAGCGCTTGTCCGTCAGCTCTTGGAGCTCTTTCTCATCCTCTTTCCTGTCATCCTCGGTGATCTCAGACTTCTTTTCCAGGGCCTTGAGCTTGTCCATAGCGTCCCGGCGGATGTTACGGATGGCTACCTTACCGCTCTCACCGTACTTGCGCACTTGCTTGGTCAGCTCCACGCGGCGCTCCTCTGTGAGCTGGGGGAAGGACAGACGAATCACCCGCCCGTCGTTTTGGGGGTTGATACCCAGATCGGAGGTCTGGATGGCTTTCTCAATGGCTTTTAAAATACTGCTGTCCCAAGGCTGAATCTGGAGGGTACGAGGGTCGGGGGTGGAGATACTGGCCACTTGCTGGATGGGGGTGGGGGTACCGTAGTACTCCACTTGAATGCGGTCCAGCACGCCGGCATTGGCACGCCCCGCCCGCACACTGGCAAAGTCACCCTTTACCGATTCGATGGTCTTGCTCATTTTCTCATCGTAGCTTTTGCAGAATTCAGTCATGATTCTTTCCTCCTATATCCTTTACAATAGTACCTATTTTCTCCCCGTGTACCACACGGAGAATATTTTCCGGGTCCTTCAGCGCAAAGAGGATAATGGGAATGTTGTTGTCCATGCACAGGGACGTGGCCGTGGAGTCCATGACCCCCAGGTGGCGGGCCAGCACGTCGTCATAAGTGATGCTGTCGTACTTCACCGCCTCCGGGTCCTTCAACGGGTCGGCGCTGTATACGCCGTCCACGTTCTTGGCAAGCAGGATGATATCCGCATTGATCTCCGCCGCCCGCAGCACCGCCGCCGTGTCGGTGGAGAAAAACGGGCTTCCCGTGCCACATCCGAAGATGACCACTCTCCCCTTCTCCAGATGCCGGATGGCCTTGGAGCGGACGTAGGGCTCCGCCATGGCGCGCATCTCGATGGCGGTCTGAACCCGCACATCCACGCCCTTGCGCTCCAGCACGTCGGCCAGGGCCAGACAGTTGATGGCGGTGGCAAGCATACCCATATGGTCCGCCCGAACCCGTTCGTGCATCCCCTTTCCGTCCTTCAGGCCGCGCCAGAAGTTGCCGCCGCCTACCACGATGCCCACCTGGACGCCCTCGTCGGCGCAGCGGGCCACCACGTCGCACACTCGCTCAATCACATCGAAGTCCAGGCCGCGGCCCGCTTCACCGCCCAGCGCCTCGCCGCTGACCTTCAGCAGCACACGCTTGTATTTCAGCTCACTCATGGCATTCATCCTCTCTCATCCCAAATTTAAATGATACTCATGGCAGTATTATACTGGAAAACCTTCCATTTGCCTAGGGGCTAAATGAAAATTTTCCGTGTATTTTTCTCTGCCTCCGGATGGGACAGCCTCCCAGTCTCATAGAATCAATGGAGCAGGAAAAAGGAGGGCATACTATGATCTGCCGCATTGCGGAGCTGCAATACAAGGAGATCATCGACATCACCAGCGGCGCCCGGTACGGGTTTGTCAGCGACGTGGAGTTGGATCTGGACCGGGGCGCTATTGAGGCGGTCATCATCCGGGGACGGCCTCGGCTCTGGGGCCTGCTGGGCCGGGAACCAGACTGGGTTTTCCCCTGGACGGCCGTCCGCCGTGTCGGGGAGGATATTATTTTGGTGGACGCCGCCTCACTGGACAGCGGAGAGCGGGAAAACGCACGCTTTTTTCTCAACGATTGGTGAAAAAACGCTTGCGTTCCACCATAACTTGTGGTAAAATATTGAGGCATTCCGCACGAGAGCCGATTTTTCGCCCGGTGCCTTCCCAGGGAGGTGGGCGGGAAAAATGAAGCTTTCGGAGGTAAAAACCAAAAAACAGGAGGAAATATCAATGGCAGTCGTATCTATGAAGCAACTTTTGGAGGCCGGCGTGCATTTTGGCCACCAGACCCGTCGGTGGAACCCCAAAATGGCCACCTACATCTACACGGAGCGAAACGGCATCTATATCATCGACCTGCAGAAAACCGTGAAGAAGCTGGAGGAGGCCTACAACTTCGTGAAGGAACTGTCCAGCAACGGCCAGTCCCTGCTGTTCGTGGGCACCAAGAAGCAGGCCCAGGATGCCATCCGTGAGGAGGCTACCCGCTGCGGTATGTTCTATGTCAACGCCCGTTGGCTGGGTGGCATGATGACTAACTTTAAGACCATGCGCACCCGCGTGGACCGCCTGAACCAGCTCAAGAAGATGCAGGAGGACGGCACCTTCGATATGCTCCCCAAGAAGGAAGTCATGAAGCTGTTGGGCGAGATCAGCAAGCTGGAGAAGTACCTGGGCGGCGTGGTCGAGATGCGCAAGCTCCCCGGCGCTCTGTTCGTGGTTGACCCCCGCAAGGAGCGCAACGCCATCAACGAGGCCCGCAAGCTGAACATTCCCATTGTTGCCATCGTGGACACCAACTGCGATCCTGACGAGATCAACTACGTCATCCCCGGCAACGACGACGCCATCCGCGCCATTAAGCTGATCTCCTCCGTCATGGCCAACGCCGTACAGGAGGGCCGTCAGGGCCAGGACGCCGCCCCCGCCGCCGAGAAGACTGAGGAGTCCGCTCCTGCTGCGGAATAAGCCAATCCCCTACCCTGGCTGAGCGTTTTAATTCTCAAGCGCCCGCCCACGCGGGCGGGCGCTTTCTTTTACTAATCTATTTTGGAGGTAACAATATTATGGCAATCACGGCTCAAGATGTAAAGAATCTGCGCGAAATGACCGGCGTGGGCATGATGGACTGCAAGAAGGCCTTGGCCGCTTCTGACGGTGACATGGACAAGGCTATTGAGTGGCTGCGCGAAAAGGGTCTGGCCGCTTCTGCCAAGAAGGCCGGTCGCATCGCTGCCGAGGGCATGGCCTATGCCTCCGTCATCGACGGTGTGGGCGTGGTGGTCGAGGTCAACGCCGAGACCGACTTCGTAGGCAAAAATGAGAAATTTGTGGACTTCGTCAAGGGTGTGGCCGCCACCGTGGCCGCCTGCGCTCCCGCCGACTTGGACGCGCTGATGGAGTGCAAATACAATGGCACCGATCTCACCGTCACCCAGCAGCAACAGGAGATGGTGCTGGTCATCGGCGAGAATATCAAAGTTCGCCGTTTCGCCCGCTTTGCTGACGGCGTGTCCGTGCCCTATATCCATGCCGGCGGCAAAATCGGTGTGCTGGTCAACCTGGAGGTCACCGGCGGCATCGACGCCAACGAGATCGGCAAGGACTTGGCTATGCAGATCGCCGCCCTGAACCCCCGTTTCTTGGACAAGAGCCAGGTCACTCAAGAGGTCCTGGACGAAGAGAAGAAGATTCTTCTGGCTCAGATGTCTAACGATCCCAAAATGGCCAGTAAGCCCGACCAGGTCAAGGAAAAGATCGTTATGGGCAAGCTGAATAAGTTCTACACTGAGAACTGCCTGCTTCAGCAAACCTTCGTCAAGGACAACGAGGTTACTGTGGAGCAATATGTGAACTCCGCCGCTAAAAAGCTTGGCGGTGCCGTCACCTTGAAGGACGCCGTCCGTTTTGAGAAGGGCGAGGGCATCGAAAAGAAGCAGGAGAACTTTGCCGAGGAGATTGCAAAGCTGGCAAAGTAACCAATTTTGAGCTTGCCCCACCCAAAACCATCCCAATTTTGATCCCAATTTTGTCCCTTTCCGAGCAGCGTTGAGAGCAAGCCCCGAGTAAAAAAGAAGAGTCCAGAGTAGTTCATTGCGAATTGCTCTGGGCTCTTTTTGTTGCGCTTTTGGCGGCGGGCCGGGGTAATTCAGAGGGTTTTTGAGAGAAAAATTGAGAGCCGGTGCCTGACCATTCTTTGGACAAGCCCTGTTGGGAGGGCGTTGGGAGTGAGTTTGGGAGGGTGCGCTGGAGGACATTTTTGAGCGAAGAAAGTGCCCAAACGAAAAGTAAGAGGCACATAGTGTTTCGGGATAAATCGAATTATTCCGAGATTTTGACGCAAAAATTTGATTTAATCCGAATTTTTGCAGGTGAAATAGTCAATGTCTGCGTTTACACAAAATTTTCTGACGGGCCAGAAAGCGTGGTGTTCCTCGGGCCGCCTGGTGCAGGCAAGACCCACCTGGCCTCCGCCCTGGGCCTTGAGGCCGCCTAGCACTGCTTTTCTACCTACTACATCAACTGTCACCAGCTCATCGAGCAGCTTAAGAAGGCCCATTTCGAGAACCGTTTGCCGGACAAGCTCAGGGTCTTGGCCAAGTACAAGATGCTCATCATTGACGAGATCGGCTACCTCCCCATGGACATCCAAGGCGCAAATTTGTTCTTCCAGCTTATTGCAAGGAGATATGAGAAGACGTCTACCGTCTTTACCTCCAACAAGACCTTCTCCCAGTGGAACGAGGTCTTTGCCGGCATCACCATCGCCTCCGCAATTTTAGACCGCGTCCTGCATCACTGCACCGTCATCAACATCAAGGGTGAGTCTTACCGTCTGAAGGAGCGCAAGAAATTTATGCGCCAGAAGCAGCAGATCGTGAACACCCTTTTTGAGCAGGGATGCACCTGATTTTCGTTATCCCTCCCCGCCGAAAAACGACAAAATTTGTTCGGCGTTTTCTAACAATTTTAGATTGGCGTTGACACTTTTTAGCGCAAATGAATCAGGGCATAAAACCTTCAAAGATCGAGGTCACCCCTGCCCTGTCCAACTGATCCATCACCGACGGGGCTCGCACCGTCCAAGCGACCTCATGGACGCCGTACAGCGTCCGCATCAACCGCAGACCGGCATTATCACGATCCTGCCATTTGTAGGCGATGAAGTCTGGGCGGGTCAATGAGGTGGTCAGCAGGTTGGTCAGCAGGAATTTCGTCGGCAGGGACAGATTCCCTGCCTCACTATCCTTCAGGAAGTTCTGGCTCAACTGCCCCCGGAGGACATGGGGATATCGCTCCTTCAGCCGCAGTAGAACCGCCGGATGGAAAGATTCCAGACAATATGTACCGTCCCACCCTTCCAGCGCAGAAATGACCGCGTCGGTCAGAGCGTTGGCATTTCCCCGCTCCACCTTTAGCTCAATAACCAGGGGCGTTTTGCCTGCAAACAGGTCCAGCGCATCCTGAAACAGCGGAATACGCTCCTCCGTTCCCATCAAGGGATAGTCCTCTAACTCCGCGGCGGTGAGGTTCTCAATATATATGTCCTTGCCGCACACCCGGCTTAAGTTACTGTCATGAACCACCGCCAGATTCCCGTCCGCCATCAGGTGAACGTCCAGTTCCGCGCCAAATCCGTGCTCAATTGCCCTTCGGAAGGCCGCCATGGAATTTTCCGGGACTCCACGCTCTGAATCGTGCAGGCCCCGGTGGGCAAAGCGAACACCCTCAAGCCGCTCCCATCCCGGCCAGTTTTGCCGGGGCCGGAGCAGCGCACACCAGACCCCGGCAGCGCCCAGACAGCCAAGTACAATCTTTGTAAGCGTTTTCATCCCAACATCTCCTTTATGATCTACGTCAGTCGTCCATATCCTCAAAGGCGTTCAGACCGGTCTTTACTTCCGCTTTGCTGTCGCCATGGCGGACAAACAGCATGGTTACAAAACTCATGCTCACAAAGAAAGCCGCATAGGGAAACAGCACCTGGTAACTGATATGCTTCATCAGCGACCCCGCCAGCACCGGTGTGATGACCTGAGCGGTCATGGAGGCGGTGTAGTAATAGCCGGTAAATTTGCCCACGTCCGATCCCTTACACATCTCTACCACCATGGGCAGGGAGTTGACGTTGATGGCCGCCCAAGCCAACCCCACCAAGGCAAAAGCCAAGTACATGAGCGGAGTGATGGTGCTGGAGCTGCGGGTCATCAGGAAGCCTGCGATAAAGCAAGCGGCCAGTAGAATGACTCCCGCCTGGATCGTGCGCTTTCGGCCAAACTTGGAGGCCACCACGCCGATGGGGATATAGGACACAATAGCACCCACGGTGGCCACCATCAGGCAGGTATTGGTGCCGCCGATGCCCTCGCCCATCACCTCGGCCACGTAGGTGGAGAACCATGTGGTGACGCCGTTATACCCCGCATACCACAGGGCGATGGAGGCCAGCAGGAATATCAGGCTTCTTTTCACCGGACCGGGCAGTACCTCGCCGCCGCTGCCGTCATCTTTGGCCAGATTCCACTCGGGGTGCTCCTTCTCCATCGCGCGGTTTTCCTCCACCAGCTTGGGTTCCCGGATGGTGATCAGCAGCACCGCCACCGCCAGAACCATAATGGCGGATACAATGACAAAAAGCGGCTGGTAGTTCACATGGACCTGACCACGGGTAACCTCTGCCGGGTACAGCAGCACGCTGATACCCAGATAGAGCACCCCTCCCACCGCACCCATCAGGTTAATGATAGCGTTGGCCTTGGAGCGTAGGGGCTTGGGGGTAACGTCCGGCATCAAGGCAACCGCAGGAGAGCGGTAGGTGCCCATGGAAATGAGCAGCATGCCCAGCACGATGACAAAGCTCACCAGTTTGAAGGGCACAGCCTCCTGAGAATAGCTGTTATCCAAGATGGGCAGCAAGTTCAACAGGATCACCGCCCCGGCGGTGCCCCCCAGAATATAGGGGGTGCGGCGCCCCAGCCTGGTGTTGGTTCGGTCAGACAGCCCGCCAAAGAAGGGCAGCAGGAACAGCGCCAGAATGTTGTCCGCCGCCATGATCGCGCCAGTGAGGGACTCGTCCATGTGGAAGGTCTCCCGGAGAATCAGAGGAACCAGGTTGTCGTACATCTGCCAAAAGGAGCAGATGGACAGGAATGCCAGGCCCACCAGGATCGTTCGCTTATTGTTCAGCTTCAGTTCGTTCATCGTTCCACCCTCTTTCCTTGTTTTACGCCCATATCCGGGTGTTTCGAGCGGGTCTTTGTCAAGGGTCCCAGCAACATTTGTCTCAGTTCCTCTCCCCTTCCCACGCCCGATGGAGGGCGCCGATATGCTCAAATACCCAGGTTGGTTTTACCCCGCTGTTCTCCAAATCCGCCCGCGTCCCCTCTCCGGACAAAACGAATGCGGTATCAATTCCGGCATTGACCCCGGCGGCGATATCGGTATACAGCCTATCCCCAATCATCAGCGTTTTTTCCGGTGAAACCCCCGCCCGCTCCATAGCCAGATATGCCATAGCGGGCTCAGGCTTTCCAATCACCCTCGGCCTGCGCCCTGTGGCCCGGAGCAACATCTCGCACACGCTGCCGCAGTCGGGCACCGACCCATACCAGGTAGGACACACCCAATCCGGGTTAGCCGCGATGAAATCCACGCCCTTGTTCAGCAGAATACAGGCGTCCTCCAGCTTTTGAAAGGTCAGTTCGGTATCAAAGCCGATGAGCAGACAGTCAATGTCCTCCTCCCGTTTGTCTGTCACGGGGAGGCCCGCCCCGCGCAATTGGCTCTTAAAGCTCTTCGTTCCGAACACATAGCAGCGCCGATACGGCGGGCGGGACAGCAGGTCGGCGATCAGCGCGTCCACCGAGGTGACAAACTCCTCCCGCTCCGCCTGAACTCCCATGCCCGCCAGCTTGCCGATATAGTCCTGACCCGATTTGGAGGAATTGTTGGTGAGAAAACGGTACTTGCACCCGAAGGCCTTTACGGCCTCCAAAAACGGGATGGTCCATGGAAACAGGTCTTGATCTAAATAAATGGTGCCGTCCATGTCCAGCAAAAACAGCTCTTTGTCGCCTAGGTGTGACATCCGCCCTCACCTCCTGTCTCCACCCCATTGCGAAAAATGATTGTCAGCATGTGTAATTGAAATTTATTTTAACACATTCGTCTCCCCCTGTCTATCTATTTTGTCAATTTTGACCGAAACTTACCTCCAGAATTCAATGTAATAATACAAACCGACAGGACCGTGGGCCGCTTTTCAACGAGGCAGTAAAAAAGCCCCTCCAGTTTAGCTGGAAGGGCTTTTCTGCTGCATCACATTATCTCATGCGCAGCAGGCGCTCAATGTGCTTGTAGAGCAGGAAGGTGATGATCGACACCGACGCGCCCTTGAGCAGGTTGAAGGGCACTACGGCGAAGAGCACCAGGGTGGACACGCTGTTGATAGCGGGGTTGACCTTAGTTCCCGCCCCGATAATGGCCTCCATAGGCATCCCGTACAGGGCAGAGAAAGCGGGCAGCAGGTAGTAGGCGTTGAACACGCTGCCGAAAGCCGTCAGCACCAAGGTGCCCACCCCCATGCCGATCACCGCGCTCTTCCGGGACTTTTTCGCGTAGTAGATCACCGATGCGGGGAGGATGAAGGAGCAGCCCATCACGAAGTTGGACAGGTCGCCCACAAAGGCAGTGGTGGTGCCCCGCAGCAACAGCTTCAAAAGCTCCTTTACCAGCGCGCACACCACCCCGGCCACCGGGCCTAGAGAGAAGGAGCAGATCAGCTCCGGCACAAAGCTGAAGTCCAGCTCATAGAATCCGGGGGCGAAGGGCAGCGGGAACTCGAAATACACCAGGATGGCGCCGATGGCGGCGAAGATGCCGATGTAGGCTACACGGCGGGCAGAGGACTGCCGCTCAGGCTTGAGCCACAGCTTCTCCAGCGCCATGGCCACCGCAAAGATGGCCGCAAAAATCAGCAGAAACACCAGAACATATATCAGGTTCTCGCTGATATCTTGCATCAGTTTCGTCAGGTTTGGCATAAAAATTCCTCCTAAGATAGTCTGAAACGCCTGAAAGCACTGTCTTCCAGGCGCGACACTACCTCAAGAGGGGTCACGCGTCTTCTTCCATCCGGACTATACCGTTGGTCCCGGAGTTTCACCGAGTCAGCCGCTTTCGCGGGTCGCGGACTATACCGCCAGTGGGGAATCTCACCCCGCCCTGAAGACAATCATTCACTTGTTTCATACTATATTATATGGCATGCGCCCGGAGAATGCAAGCCCTTTTTGTCGAATCTTGTCAGATATTTTTGGAACTAACGTTTTATTCTTTCTTGACATCTTTCCACCGGCATAGTACAATTGTATCAGTTCGGGAGAGGGGGAAGAAACACCATGGCCTTGGAAGAAATCCATACCTGCTGTTTCACCGGCCACCGGCCGGACAAACTGCCCTGGGGACTAGATGAGCAAGACCCCCGCTGTACCACTTTGAAGCACAGTCTGGGTCGGGAGCTGGAGCTGCTGTACCGCCGCGGAGTCCGGCACTTCATCTCCGGCATGGCCATGGGCTGCGACCTCTATTTCGCGGAGTCTGCGCTGGCGCTGCGGGAGAAATACCCGGACCTGACGGTGGAGGGCGCGGTCCCCTGCCCTACCCAGGCCCAGCGCTGGCCGGAGCATCTGCACCGCCGTTGGCGGGACCTCCTGGACCGGTGCGACCTGGAGACGGTGGTCCAGCAACATTACGACCGCTGGTGTATGCTCCGCCGGGACCGGTATATGGTGGACCGCTCCGCCACTGTTCTCGCCGTGTTCGACGGCACGCCGGGCGGCACCCAGTACACGTTGAACTACGCCATGGACAAAAAGCGGGAACTCCTGCTCCTGGACCCCGCCCGGCCGGAGGCGGACGCGGTACGCTTCACCATATGAAAACGCCCCGCCAGCCGGCGGGGCGTTTCCTCACATTTTCAGCGAGCCGTTGAAATGCTCCACGACCTCGCCCACGGCTTTGATGGCCTTGCCCGCCGCCTTCTGGGCGGAGTGCTTTTTCTTCTTGGGCATCATCATCATACCGATGGCCGCGCCCGCCGCCATGGTGGCCCCGGCGATGGGCAGCATAGCCTTTTTATCCAGTTTCATGTCTCATCACTCCTTCGCGGGGTTAGCTTGCCCTTTTTGCCGCAAAAAAGTAAAATTTTCAACTGGAAACTATTTCAAAATCAGGGATACCGGGCAGTGGTCGCTGCCCTGGATATACGGATGGATGGTGGCCTCCTCCACCCGCTCTTTCCATCGGTCGGATATGATAAAGTAGTCAATACGCCATCCCGCATTTTTCTCCCTGGCGTGGAAACGGTAGCTCCACCAGGAATAGGCGCCCTCTTCCTCGGGATGAAGCAGACGGAAGGTATCAGTAAAGCCAGAAACCAGCAGGCGGGTCATAGCGGCCCGCTCCTGGTCGGAAAACCCAGCGTTGCCCCGGTTTGTCTTAGGGTTTTTCAGGTCGATCTCTTCATGGGCCACGTTCAAGTCGCCGCAGTAGATCACCGGCTTGATTCTGTCCAGATTTTTGAGATAGTCCAGCAAATCGTCCTCCCACTCCATGCGGTAGCCGATACGGGCCAACTCGTTCTGGGCATTGGGGGTATAGCAGTCCACCAACCAAAACTCAGGGTACTCCAGGGTAATGAGCCGCCCCTCATGGTCATGCTTGTCCAGGTCCATGCCGTAGGACACGGAAACCGGCTTCTGCCGGGCAAAAACTGCGGTGCCGGAATAACCCTTCTTGTCCGCAGAGTTCCAGAACTGGTGGTAGCCGGGCAGTTCCACCGGCCCCTGGCTCCGCTCCATTTTGGTCTCCTGAAGGCAGATGAAGTCGGCGTCCAGCGCCAACACGGAATCCACAAACCCCTTCTTCAAACAAGCCCGCAGCCCATTCACATTCCAGGACACGAATTTCATGTGGCAAGCCCCCCTCTTCCCTTTCGGCCTTCCTGGAGCAACGCCCCCACGGCCAGCACCAGCGCCGTCAGCATCACCAGCGTCTCCAGCGGCATCCCAAACTGCATGCTTCCCAATGTGAGCACAAAATTATATTTCTGTCGGAAGTAGACGATATAGCTGGCCAGAGACGCTCCCTCCACCAGCACCGCAAGCGGAACATGGCGGCGGTCAACACAGGCCCAGCACAGAGTGAACACATCTGCCAGGAAGAAATACCGCTCGTGCATATGAGGCAGGAAAAAGGGCACCCCGATGCACAGAAGCACCGCCACAGCCATGGCGGTCCCCCGGTCCAGCCGGTCCCGGAGCCGCCAGCCCAATGCCAGCAGCGCCAGCACCAGCAGCGCCGCCGCCAGAATGCCCAGCATGGACGCCAGCCCGCCCCCGTTGATCTCCCCTTCCGCCAGCCCCCGCTGGAGGTCCCGAGGCAGGAACTGATACGCTGTGGGCGCGTTGAGCACCAGATAAGACACCGAGCTGGCCTGGTCCAAATAGATGGCTAAAATATCCTTCAAGGGCTTACCCATCAGCAGGGCGGGCACAATGGTGAGGAAATAGACCAGCGGAAACACCCACAATTCCCGGAACTTCACCTTTTTCGCCAGCCAAAGAACGCCCCACAGGGGCAGCACAAAAATTGCCTGGAGTTTAAAGGAGAAGGCCACCGCCATCAGCGCTACGGAGGTCTTGTTTTTCCCCTCCAATAGCAGGGAGGCGGCATGGATGGCAAGCGCGCCATAGATCACGTCGCACTGGGCCCACAAGGCCCCGTTGAGCACCACCGTAGGCAGGAACAGCACCGCGCCAAATGCAATCAGTGGAGCGATGCTCCACTGCCGCTCCCTTGTCAGGGAGCGGGTCAGCCTCAGGCATCCCCAGGCCAGCACCACATCCCACAGGATGGAAAACAGCTTGTAAAGGTATAGATCAGGCACGTCAAAGTAAGAGATAAACGCGATGAAATAGAGATAAGGCACATTGTAGTTACCCACGCTGTAAGAAAACGCCTCAAAGCCGTTACTCACATGGAAAAAGCCGTACCAGCGGCTCAAAAAGATGGTATAGTCCCCGCTGGCATAGTCCATGCAAAACGCCCGGACCAGCATAGCCGCCCCGATGAGCAGCAGCATGATGAGCAGCGCATCTCTCCGGACACCCTCCAGCCACAGTAACACCAATGATATCACCGCAAAAAGAATCAGCATTACCGCCACGCCCGCCCGGTCCACAGGCCCGCCTAACTCCAGGCGGATGCACACCGCCGCGGATATCGCCAGCATGACAATGCCAAGCACCGCACACAGCATCGGCATACGTTTTTTCCACTGTTGATCCATGATGGTCCCTCCTGATACACAGTTCTCTCAATATATCACAGACAACCCCACTTGTCCAGTTTTTCCCGTTCCGCCGGGGATATTTTTCCTCCCGGCAGTTGACATTTCCCGTTCAAAGCTTTATTCTAAAGAGTAAGTTTTCTATCCCTGGTACTTTACAAACTGTATCCGACGAATTGGAGGATTATCATATGTGCGGTTTTACCGGCTTTGTCTCCCGCTCCGCCGCCCCCGACAAAAACATCCTGCGGGCTATGGGGGATACCATCCGTCATCGAGGCCCCGACGGTGAGGGCCATTTTGTGGATGAGCACTGTGCCATCGCCCACAGGCGGTTGTCCATCATCGACCTGACCAATGGACAACAGCCCATGCTCAGCCCCGACGGACGGTATGTGATCGCCTACAACGGTGAGATTTACAATTTCAAGCTCCTGCGGGAGGAACTGATTTCCGCCGGTCACGCCTTCCTCACCAACTGCGACACCGAGGTGCTGCTCCACGGCTATATGGAGTGGGGCGCGGAGGTGCTGAAAAAGCTGCGGGGCATGTTTGCCTTTGTCATCTGGGACAAAGAAAAGCAGGAACTGTTTGGAGCCCGGGATCCCTTCGGCATCAAACCCTTTTATTATGCCGTCATGGGCGACCTGTTTTTCTTCGGCTCGGAATGCAAGAGCTTTCTTCCTCATCCAAGCTTCAAAAAGGAGCTGAACCCAGCGGCACTGAAGCTCTATCTCACCTTTCAATACTCCGCCCTCAACGAGTCCTTTTTTAAAGATGTGTACCGCCTCCTCCCCGGCCATTATCTCGTCCACCGGGAGGGACACACCGAGTTTGCCTCCTACAACTCCTTCTCCTTCGACCCTCAACCCATGCCGCTGGAGAAACGAGCCTCGCAAATCCGCGAAGTGGTCAGCGAGTCGGTGGAGGCCCATCAGATCAGCGACGTGGAGGTGGGTGCTTTCCTGTCCGGTGGAATCGATTCCAGCGTCATCACCGCCCTGTCCCGGCCTGACAAAACTTATTCCGTAGGTTTTGCCAACAAGGACTTTGACGAGACCGGCGAGGCCAAGGCGCTGTGTGAGAAGCTGGGTCTGCGCAACATCTCCAAGACCATCTCCGCCGAGGAGTTTTTCGACGTACTCCCATCCATCCAGTATTACGCCGACGAGCCCAACGCCAATCTGTCCACGGTGCCGCTTTACTTTCTTTCCAAGCTCGCGGCCCAAGATGTCAAGGTAGTACTGTCCGGTGAGGGGGCGGACGAGCTGTTTGGCGGTTATATCACCTACCACACCACCAAGCCCTACCGGGCCTACCGGAAAATGCCCCTCCCTCTGCGGAAGGCCGTTGCAAAGTGCGTATCGAAGCTGCCTAAGTTCCATGGTCAAGGCTTTCTAACCAAAGCGGCCAAGGGCATCGACGAAACCTTTGTGGGTCAGGCGTTCATTTTTGACAGTGACGAAGCCGAGCGGGTGCTGACCCCTGCCTACCGCTCCGAACTCACCTGGCATGACGTGACTGAACCCTATTTTGAGGCCATTGACGGCGCGGACGACCTGACCAAAATGCAGTATCTGGACCTGCACCTGTGGCAGCCCCTGGACATCCTGCGCAAGGCCGACCGCATGACCATGGCAAGCTCTCTGGAGCTGCGGGTACCCTACCTGGACCGGAAGGTGTGGGCGGTGGCCCGGGCCATCCCCAGCAGTCAGAAGATGCGGGGCAAGACTATGACCAAGTATCCCCTCCGCATGGCCGCCGTCCCCCTGCTCCCAGAGGATTGGGTAAAGAGAGATAAAAAGGGCTTCCCCGTCCCCTTCATCGCCTGGCTGCGGCAAGAAAAATACTATAACTGGGCCAAAGGTCTAATTACCCAGGACTACGTGGCGGAATTTTTCGACCAGAAGTACCTGCTAGACCTGCTAGAACAGCACTACTCCGGCAAGGCCAGGACCCACCGCAAGCTGTACACCGTACTGTCCTTCCTCATCTGGTATCAGGTCTACTTTCCCGAACGCTGCGGTGCGGAACCATTCGTCCCCAGAACATGACAAAAACAGCCTGCCGTGACTTTCACAGCGGGCTGTTTTTGTCGAAATACGGAAAATCCGTCTAAATGTACTATTGAAAAAAGCCTATCACTTCGGTATAATATCTGCTGAACTTCTAACATGAGCGCTCGGACCATCGCAAGCAGGCCCGACGCGATACCAGGAGGACATTTATGATTCTGCGTGTTGGCATCGACATCGGCTCTACCACCGTCAAGGTCGTGGTGCTGGACGAGGATAACAAATTGCTGTTCCGCTCCTATGAACGGCACTATTCCAAGGCCCGGGAGCGGGCTTGTGAGACGCTGCACTCCATTGAGGATATGCTGAAAGGCAAAGATGTGCGCCTGGTGGTTACCGGCTCCGCCGGACTGGGAGTGGCCAAGGCCGCAGGACTGGACTTTGTCCAGGAGGTGTATGCCACCGCTGCCGCAGTGAATACCTACATCCCGGACACCGACGCCGTCATTGAGCTGGGCGGAGAGGATGCCAAAATCATCTTTTTCGGCGGCGCGTTGGAGGAACGGATGAACGGCTCCTGCGCCGGGGGTACCGGGGCGTTTATCGACCAGATGGCCACGCTGATGAATGTGACCGTGAACGAGCTGGATGAACTATCCCTCAAGCACGAAAAGATTTACCCCATCGCCTCCCGGTGCGGCGTGTTCGCCAAGAGCGACATCCAGCCCATTCTCAACCAGGGCGGGCGGAAAGAAGATGTGGCCGCGTCCATTTTCCAGGCCGTGGTGGACCAGACCGTGGCCGGATTGACCCAAGGCCGGGAGCTCAAGGGCAAGCTGGTGTTCCTGGGCGGCCCCCTCCACTTTCTCATGGGCCTGCGGGAGCGGTTCACCGACACCCTGCAATTAGACGAGGAGCACGCCATTTTTCCCAAGGACGGCGATTGCTTCGCCGCTATGGGCGCCGCTCTGTGCGCGTCCGACTATGAGCCACGGCCCTTTGACGATCTGTTGCGTTTGTTGGAGGAGAGCCGGGGAGCCACGTCGGTGGTGGACACCATGCCGCCGCTGTTTGAGAACCAGGCGGACTATGACGCATTCATCGCCCGGCACAACGCCTCCACCCCGCCTCAATTGGATATCAGCACCTATGAGGGCGACGCATATCTGGGCATTGATGCCGGGTCCACCACCACCAAAATCGTACTGATTGCCCCGGACGGAGGGCTGTTATACAACTACTATCACTCCAATCTGGGCAACCCGGTAGCGATCGTTTTGGCGCAGTTGAAGGAAATTTACAGACTTTGCGGAGACCGTATCGCCATGAAAGGCTCCGCCGTCACCGGTTACGGCGAGGACCTCATTAAAAACGCCTTCTCCTGTGATCTGGGTCTGGTGGAAACGGTGGCCCACTACCGCGCCGCCGCCCATTTCAACCCCGACGTGGATTTCATTATCGACATCGGCGGACAGGACATGAAATGCTTCAAGATCCGCAACGGCGCGGTGGACTCCATCATGCTCAACGAAGCCTGCTCCTCCGGCTGCGGCTCCTTCATCGAAACCTTCGCCAAGGCTCTGGGGTACGACATCGCCGACTTTGCCAAACTGGGCCTATTCACCCAAAAGCCAGTGAATCTGGGCTCCCGGTGCACCGTATTTATGAACTCCTCCGTGAAGCAGGCCCAGAAGGACGGGGCCAGTGTGGAGGATATCAGCGCTGGGTTATCCATTTCCATTGTAAAAAACGCCATTTACAAGGTCATCCGCGCAGCCAGTGCCGACGACCTGGGCAAGCACATCGTGGTGCAGGGCGGCACCTTCCACAATGACGCGGTGCTCCGGGCCTTTGAGCAGGAGCTGGGCCGGGAGGTCACCCGCCCCACCATCGCGGGTATCATGGGGGCCTTCGGCGCGGCGCTGGCCGCTCGGGACCTGAAGCTAAAACAATCCACTCTGTTAAGCGAATCTGCCTTACAGTCATTTTCCCATACGGCCAAACCGGTCACCTGTAATCTGTGCACCAACCACTGCTCCCTCACTGTCAACACCTTTGACGGCGGACGACGGTTCATCTCCGGCAACCGCTGTTCCCGTCCACTGGGTAAGGAAAAGGTCAAGCTGCCCGACCTGTATCGCTATAAATATGAAAAGCTTCGTGCCATGGAAGGCAAGGGCTTTGGCGACGGCTCCCGGGGGCGCATCGGCATTCCCTTTGGGCTGAATATGTATGAAAACCTCCCCTTCTGGTTTGAGCTGTTTACCCGGCTGAATTTCGAGGTGGTCCTCTCCCCCGAATCCTCCCGAAAGCTGTACATCAAAGGCCAGCGCACCATCCCGTCGGACACAGTGTGCTACCCTGCCAAGCTGCTCCACGGCCACGTGGAGGCGCTGGTAGAGGCAGGGGTAGACGCCATTTTCTATCCTTGCATGTCCTATAATTTTGATGAAAAGTCGTCGGATAACAACTATAATTGCCCAGTGGTGGCCTATTATCCTGAGCTCTTGGCGGCAAACATGCCTGACCTGAAAAAGACCCGTTTTCTCAACCCCTACGCTGGGCTGCACCGTCCCCGCGACTACGAGCGCATCGGTTCCCAGTGGTTTGCCGACACCTTCGGCATTCCCCGAAAGGAGGCGGTCAACGCCATCCGGGCGGCGTACCAGGCCTATGACCGATACAAGGAGGACGTCCACCGCGCAGGCCAGCGGTACATTGATGGGGCCCGGAAAAGAGGGTTGCCCATCATCGTACTGGCGGGCCGCCCCTACCACATTGATCCCGAAATCAACCACGGCATCAATGATCTCATCACCTCCTTCGGCTTTGTATTGGTCAGTGAGGACGCGGTGGCCTTCCACGAGAGCTACGCCCCTCGAAGGGTGCTCAACCAGTGGACCTTCCAGGCCCGTATGTACAATGCCGCCCGGTATGTGTGTGAGCAGCGGGACATGCAGCTCATTCAATTGGTCAGCTTCGGCTGCGGTACCGACGCCATCACCGGCGATGAGATGCGCTCCATTTTGGAGCAAGGTGGAAAACTTTACACACAGCTAAAAATCGACGATATCAGCAATCTGGGCGCGGTAAAAATTCGCGTACGTTCCTTAATCGCGGCAATGGAAGAACGCAAACGCCGCAATGGCTAACCCCGGCGAAAGGAGACTTTGACCATGGCAAAATTGGAATACGACAAGGACGGGCGGCTCCTTTTTACAAAAGAGATGCGGGAAGAATACACCATCCTTATGCCCCAGATGCTCCCGGTCCACTTTGGAATGTTCCAGAAGCTGCTGGTGCTGGAGGGGTACAAGGTGGATATGCTCAACACCAACCACCGGGGCATTGTGGACGAGGGTTTAAAGTACGTCCACAACGACACCTGTTACCCTGCCCTACTGGTCATCGGCCAGCTCATTGACGCTATCAAAAACGGCGGTTACGACCCTCATAAGGTGGCTTTGTTCATCACGCAGACTGGCGGCGGCTGCCGGGCGTCCAATTACATCCACCTGCTGCGCAAGGCACTGGAAAAGGCCGGATTAGCCTTTGTTCCCGTCATCTCGGTAAACCTGTCCGGATTGGAGAAAAACCCCGGCTTCTCCCTCACCCTGCCCCTGATCCGCAAGCTGATCTACGGCATGATATACGGCGACCTGCTGGTCAACGTGGCCAACCAGGTCCGCCCCTACGAGCTCACTCCAGGCGATACGGACAACATGCTGGATCGTTGGCAGAAAAGGCTCATTGACGGCTTTCAGGCCGGTAAAGGAATGAGCCGCAAGCAAATGCGCAGCAATTTCGACACTATTCTGGCAGATTTTGAGACCATCCCCGTCTCTCATCAGGAGAAGGTACGGGTAGGCGTTGTGGGAGAAATTTACGTAAAGTTCTCCCCTCTTGGCAACAACAATCTGGAGGACTTTCTCCTCTCCGAAGGAGCGGAGCCCGTGGTGCCCGGCCTCACCGATTTCATGATTTTCAAGATATTCAACCGTGAGGTGGATGTGAACATCTACGGTGGGCTGTGGGCAAAAAAGAAGTTCTGCCAGGCGTTCAAAGGCTATATTGAAGACTGCCAAAAGGACATGATTGCCGCCTTGAAAAAGTCCCGTTTTCGCGCCCCCGGTACCTTTGAGGATATGCACAAGCTGGTCCAGGGTTATCTGGGCGACGGAAATAAGATGGGCGAGGGCTGGCTGCTCACCGGCGAAATGCTGGAGCTGATCCATTCCGGCGTGCCCAACATCGTATGCACCCAGCCCTTTGGCTGCCTTCCCAACCACATCGTGGGGAAGGGCATGATCCGCCGTCTCAAGGACGACTATCCCTATTCCAACATCGTAGCTATCGACTATGACCCCGGAGCCACCAAGATCAACCAGGAAAACCGAATCAAGCTCATGCTGGCCAACGCCAAAGCACTGGCCAAGCAAGAATCGGAGAGAACGCTTGTCAGCGCAAGTGTGTAATGGAAAACTGCTTGTCATTAAAACCGCAAGGGAGCGCCCTGTTTTGAGGGCTTTCCCTGTTGTTTGGGAGGCTTTCATGGAACAGCTTCATTTTGTAGATGCCTGCACCGACGAACATTTCCAGGCCATGTCCCTAATCCATGCCCTGGGCTGGCGGGACACCTACGTGGACGCGGTGCCCGCCGACTATATGGCAACTGAGATCACCGACGACCACTGGGTGAAGGTGTTCCGCACCAACTATGAAACCCAAAACGGTGTACACGGCTTGCTCCTCTACCGTGGGGACACACCCGTATCCTGTCTTAACTACTGTAAGGCGCGGACGGTGAACTACAATCCTGGCGACATCTGCACCTTCGACAATGCTGCCTACGCCGATTGGGGCGAAATTGCCTCCTTCTACTCTCATCCGTCCGAGCGTGGGCACGGCTATGGCGGTTTACTCTTTGACGAGGCGTGCCGCCGGATGAAAGCTGAGGGCTTCCAAAACGCTTTCGTGTTCGTCCTGCGGGAGAATGAAAAGGCCCGGCGATTCTACGCCTCCCACGGCTTTACCTGGGATGGTACTCACGCGGATATTCCCTTCCCCCACGGCACGGTTTGTGTCGATCTACGGTACGTCAAACCTTTGTAAATAAGATCAGGCCCGGGAATTGAAACTTCCCGGGCCATTTGATTGCCCAAATCCCATTTTCACGCATATACTGGGACAAAGGGAGGCGGGCATGATGAGGCGCTGTTGTTGTGGATCACAGGGTCAGGGCAGCGAGCTGGTGGCTGCGGCGGCAGCACTGACTGCGGTCATGGCCCAGGGCAAGACCGCTGAGGAGTTGGAGCTTTTAGCCGCCCTGTTCGAGATTATCGGCGACAATCTCGGCCTGTTGGCTCTCAAAGCGCCCAGCGCTGAGGACTGTTGCCCCAAGCAGGAAAAAAAACAGGGCCGCTGTACCTGACAGCGGCTCTGGCCTATTTTATGTGTTTTTTTCACGATCCCGCCGGATGAGCAGCTTCATCGCCTCAATACCTACCCGGATGGCGGCGTCGGCGTCCTCGTCCTTGGTCTGATCCAGCCCGGCGGCGTTGCGCTCCTGGTTCCAGATCACATGGAACGCCGAACCGCACCGCACGCCTCGAGCCGCAGCCACGGTAAACAGGGCCGCACTCTCCATCTCAGAAGCCAAAGTGCCCAGCCGCTTCCACGCTTCCCATTTGTTTTGCAGCTCATAGGACACCGGCATGCTCTCTGGTAAGTGCTGCCCGTAAAAAGAGTCCTTACACTGAACCACCCCGGCATGCCAGCGGCAGCCCTGGGCCTTAGCCGCACCCACCAGCGCGGTGAGCACCTCGTAGTCCGCCACCGCCGGGAACTCAATGGGCGCGTATTCCCGGCTGGTTCCCTCCATGCGGATCGCCCCGGTGGCGATAACAATATCGCCGCTGGTGACGTCCAGCTTGATACCGCCGCAGGTGCCCACCCGGATGAAGGTATCCGCACCCAAATTGGCCAGCTCTTCCATGGCAATGGAGGCGGACGGCCCGCCGATACCGGTGGAGGTCACAGTTACTTTTTCCCCCAGCAGGGTCCCGGCATAGGTGGTATACTCCCGGTTGGTCATCACATGAACAGGGTCATCAAAATAGCGGGCGATCTTCTCACACCGTCCGGGATCACCAGGGAGCAGACAATACCGCCCCACCTCTCCGGCCTTACAGTTGATATGGAATTGCCGTTCATCCGCAATCATGACCGCACCTCATTTCTTTAGATTTGCCCCCATTATACCTCTTGGAAGGGCAAAAAGCAAGGTGTGCCCTTTCGACTATCTCAACATCTCGGATAAACTGTGCATGACGAGGCACTACCCCTCACCGAAAATGGCCGGACTTTATGCCTCTCCCCTTCCAAAAACGGTGGTGATCGCGTAGGCCGCCAGCAGTGCTGCGGGCCACACCCCCACCACGGAGACGCTGCCCACACCCCAGTTGCGGTATTCTCCCCCTGGGAAAAAAGTCAAGAAGAAAATAACGTCCACCAGCACCTCCGAGACCAGCAGACCGATCAGCAACTGATACCGGCCTTTCCTGCCCCGCCCCTTCCTCCGCACAAACCCGACAGCCAAGTAAATCGCAGCGCATATTCCCCAGGTAAGCAGCAGCAGCTCTCCACCAACAACCCGGGCGACCGAGTACAACGCACCAAGCACGCACTTCACCTCCCTCTATTTATGGCATCTCCGTCCCATCCAGTAAGGGCATTTCTCCCCAAGTAATGGAGTCCTTCCCCCGAACCAGCGGTCCATGATACTCGTATAGATTGTAAGAGGTGTCCATCCACACCCATTTAGCCTGGACCACCCTCCTTCCCTGGTAGATCCCTACCGTCTCACCGGGGCCCATACACCACAGCGCCCCCACAACGCTGCCCACAAACATGGTGCTGACGAAACAAAGCCCAGACATGCACACTACAATCCGTCCCGCTGTTGGGTGGCGCTCCGGCAGCCAGCGCCCAGCATAAACCACCGTCAGAATCCCAGTAACCAGGCCCAGCAGCCATAGAATCGCGCTCATACCTTCCTGAACCCAGGTGCGCCAGGCTAAGCCCCTCTGATCCAACGCCCACGCCCCGCCAAACAGCACCGCCGCCAGCCCCAGCATACTGAAAAACAAAGCGAACAATCCCTTCCGCCTCTGAGGCGGAAGCGTGTTCAGTGTCAGAACACACACCGCCGCCAACAGCAGCAGCGGCCCCCACAGGAGCAGGAATATCATCAGGTCCGCCCACATACGGGTCAACATAAATTTCAAAAAACCGTCGTCCATCGCTTACACCCCCTCCGGCCATTCGGTTTCCACTGTGAACAATAGGCCGTTTCCGCCGTCGTGGGCGGTCACATACCAGCGTTCCTCCTCCGGCGGGGCCTCACGCACCGTGACCCGCCCCAGTTCCTTCCGTAGTTCAATGTCCTCGTACACTATCACGGTCGCCGGGTATTTCCCCGCCTCAAAGCCAAATGTCTCACTCCGTTTCAGAGGGCTGCTGTCGGCGAGCTGGGCTCCTGAAGTCTGGTCCTCAAAGTCTGCTACGACGGCAACGATAACGGCGTTTGAGTCGTAAATGAACACCAAATCGACATTCCTTCCGTCGTCGCAGCCGCAGCCGGACAACACCGTCAATACGCACGCAAAAAATAGACAAACCAGTTTTTTCATGATTCATGCCTCCTCAAGTGTCAAATTTGTAGAAGTACAGCCGTCCCTTCCGGCTGTCATAGACCGCTGCGGTAAAGTTCCAGGATGCGCGGCTGCACAGATCCGTGTCGTCATAAGGAGAGCTGCTTTCTCTGTGCCGGTCATAAAGGTAGTACCAGCCCTCTTTTACCTCCGCGCCCTCTGCCCCAAACATGCCGACGGCCCGGGCGGTGTTTTGCGACATGGGTAAAAGCCTCCAGCCCGGAGCATCCGCCAGTCTCTCCGACAGCCCATCCAGTTCGACCTCCGCCCTGGTCAAGCCGTCGCCGTGGAAACCACCGTGGCTGTCCTCAAAGCGGAGCAACGTCCCGGCGGATAAATCGAGCCCCAGCGCCCTGCCTACCTGAGACAGATTCCGGTCTGCGTCGCTCCGTCCTCCGAACGACAGGGCATAAAGCACCATCAATAACACTGCCATAAAAGTCAAAAAGCGTTTCATCGTATATCTTCCCTTTTCATGGGAAATTCCCTCCTAAAAGTGCATCTCATACAGATACCAGTTCTCTTCCAGTTGCGTAATCCGGCTCCAGTTGTCCCCATCCGGTTCTTCCCAGAACCAGCCATCCCCGTCCGGCACGTAGTCCTGAGCCACACCCTGGAAACCCGGAGGCCCACCCTCGCTGAACATTACGCCCCAGTAGGAGGTGGACAGCCCAAACCCCGCACTGCCCATTTGAAACTCTACATAGTCCTCATTTCCAATAGGGTTCGGCCCAACGCAGATTTCTTCCACTCCGATTGGCCGTTTTACCTCGTATAATAAGATTTGCAGACGATTTATAGTGAGTCTGCTTAGGCCTTG
>CANOYV010000012.1:0-64675 GCA_947571605.1 uncultured bacterium
CTCGGCTAGGGCGTAATCGTCTTGTAGTGGGCCAGCTTCTGGAAGAAGATTTTGTCCGGCTGAACGTGCGGTATATCGCCATCATGGACAACATCGACACCGCTAACGGTGTGAGCGACATCGTGCCCATGCAAGACCTTTTCAACGAGTGGCACGCAAAGAATACGAGCGATAAGGTACGGAGGGTCATGCAGAGCCGTGGCAACGCCGGGATACCTTTGACCACGAACATTCCCTTTGGCTATAAGAAAGACCCGGAGGACAAGAACAAGTGGATCGTGGATGAGCCGGCAGCGGAGGTAGTGCGGCGGATATTCCGAATGAGCGTGTCCGGCCTGGGACCTACCCAAATTGCTAAGAAACTGCGTTCTGAGGGTGTGTTGACCCCCAGCGAGTATCTTCACAGCATTGGCGTGAACTGCCCCGTTAAGCCTCCTGTGTACCCACACAACTGGTGTTCCTCCACCGTGGCCGCTATTCTGGACAGGCAGGAGTACACCGGCGACACGGTGAATTTCCGCTCGTTCAGACAATCCTTTAAGTTGAAAAAGCGGCTGGACAAGCCCCGGGAGGAATGGAAGATATTCCCTGACACCCACCCCGCCATTATCGACCGGGAAACCTTTGCCCTCGTTCAAAACCTCCGACAGCACCGCCGCAGGCCCACAAGAACGGGTATTGTGAGTATGTTCTCCGGGCTTCTCTACTGCGCTGACTGCGGGAGCAAGCTGGGATATAGCGCCACTAACAACTGCAAGCGTGAGCAGGCATTCTTCTTTTGTTCTGCTTATCGTGGCAATTCCGATGTGTGTTCCGCCCATTTTATTCGAGAGAAAGTGGTTGAAGAATTGGTGCTTGAGGGCCTGCAAAGGTTGTTGTGGTACATCCAGGTCTATGAAAAGCGGTTTGCCCAGGAGCAGATGGAACGGTTTGGACTGCAAGAGAAAAAGGAGTTAACACCTGAAATTGTTCACGAGTTTATTGATAAAATCGTGGTGGCCAAGCCCGACAAGGTAGGTGGCAAGCGGCACCAGCGGGTGGACATCCACTATAACACCATTGGCCTGTGGTGTGCCCCGTCCCCGGAAGAAATGGAGAAGCTGTTCCAGAAACATCTTTCAGGCCAGCGTAAAAAGACGGCGTAACCATAACTACGCCGTCCCAATAGATAGAATTTCTTTACAGGTTAGCCGGAAGGCCGACACTTCTTTACGGAGTGTCGGCCTTTGCCGTCCGCTCTTTTTAATTTGCTAAAAGACGCAACCTGTTTGCTTGTACTCTAAAATCTTTCTTTTTGCTTCTACAGAAAGAAAAAGAAGGCCCGCTCTCAGCTATGAAACACGTGCTTGTCCAACCGCTCCAGTGCCTCCCGTACCCGGCCATGGGGCAGGGCCAGGTTCATCCGGATGTGGCAGGGGCCGTGGAAGGGCCGCCCGTCCTGCCAATACACCCCCACGTCCCAGCCCGCGTGAAGGAGCTGATCCAGGGTTTTCCCGCGGGCCTGGCACCATTGGGTGCAGTCCAGGAACAGCATATAGGTCCCCTCCGGCTTGGCTGCCTCCACGCCGTCAAACCGTCCGGCAATGTAGTCACAGGCAAAGTCCACATTCTCGGTGAGCACCTGCCGCAACTCGTCCACCCATTCCTGCCCCTCCGGGCCGTAGGCGCCCAACAGGGCGTACATGGACAGCACGTTCATGCTGTTGTAGTGGCCCAGGGAGGACTCCTTGTCCACCCGCTCCCGAAGGGCCTTGTTGTAGATGATGTGGTAGCTGCCCACCAGCCCCGCCAGATTGAAGGTCTTGGAGGGGGCGTAGAGGGCCACGGTGCGCATACGGGCGTCCTCGCTGACGGACTGGGTGGGAATATGCCTGTGCCCGGCCAGAATCAGGTCGGACCAGATCTCGTCGGACACCACCATCACATCGTGCTTTCGGAACAACTCCATGGCCGCCTCCAGCTCCCAGCGCTCCCACACCCGGCCACAGGGGTTGTGGGGAGAGCAGAACACGGCGGCGTGGATTTTATTCTCCACAATCTTCCGCTCCATGTCGGCCGGATCCATGCGCCACACGCCGCCCTCATCCTTCACCAGGGGGCTGTGGACAATATGGTAGCCGTTGTTGGTCAGGCTGCCGGTGAAGCCCACGTAGGTGGGGGAGTGGATCAGCACCTTGTCCCCCCTGGAACAGAACACGTTCAGAGCGCTGACCACTCCACCCAACACGCCGTTCTCATAGCCGATGCACTCCCTGGTCAGCCCGGCAACCCCGTTGCGGCTCTCATGCCAGCGGATGATCGCGTCATAATACTCCTCCCTGGGGCGGAAGTATCCGTACATGGGGTGCTTTGCCCGTTCAATCATGGCCTGGGGTACAGTGGGAACGGTGGCAAAATTCATGTCCGCCACCCACATGGGGATGATATCAAAGCCCTCGCGGGGCGCAGGCATCCCACCGGGTCCCCCTACGATGTCCACCGCCAAGGCGTCCAACCCGCGGCGGTCAATCACGCTGGTAAAATCATATTTCATCCTGCTCACCCCATCCTCCGGCGCAGTTGCTCCGGGTTGTCCGAGAAGGACAGCGCCGTCTCCGCCGTAATCTCCCGGCTCTTGTACAGCGTCAGCAGGGACTGGTCCATGGTCACCATTCCCTCCGCACCCCCCGCCGCGATGGCGTTGTCGATCTGGTGGGTTTTGCTGTCCCGGATCAGGCTGCGGATGGCGTTGTTTACGTGCATGATCTCAAAGGCGGGCGTCAGCCCCCCGTTCACGTCGGGCACAAGCTGCTGGGATACCACGGTGTGCAGCACCATGCTCAACTGCACCCGCACTTGGTCCTGCTGCCCGCTGGGGAAGGTGTCCACAATGCGGTCAATGGTGTTCACCGCCCCCTTGGTGTGCAGGGTGGCGATGAGCAAATGCCCGGTCTCTGCGGCGGTCATGGCGGTGTGGATGGTCTCCTGGTCCCGCATCTCCCCCAACAGGATCACATCGGGGGCCTGGCGCAGGCACGCCCGCAGGGCGGAGGGGTAGTCCTGGGTGTCGATGGCGATCTCCCTCTGGCTGACAATGCTCCGCCGGTCCCGGTGCAGGTACTCAATGGGGTCCTCCAGGGTGATGATGTGGCACTCCCGGGTGCGGTTGATGCGGTCGATGAGGCAGGCCTGGGTGGTGGATTTACCGCTGCCCGCCGTACCGGTGACCAACACCATGCCGTGCTGCACCTTGGCCAGGTCCATCACCTGCTCCGGGATAGACAGGTCGTTCCAGTTGGGGATATCGAAGGACACCACCCGGATCACCGCCGCCATGGAACCCCGCTGGCGGTACACGTTCACCCGGAACCGGGCCAGCCCCGCCACCGAGAAAGAGAAATCATCGTCCCCCTGCTTGATAAACCGGTCTATGGCCCGGTTCGCCAGGGTGTAAATCTCCCGGATCAGCTCCTCGGTGTCCCGGGGGAATACCCGGTCCTCGCTGATGGGCACCATCCGCTTCTCCTGCTTGGCGCACACCGGGCCGCCCGCCACGATAAACAGGTCCGACGCCCGGTCGCCCACCGCTCGATTTAAATATTCCGTCAATTCCGCCATAGGGGCCTCCTTCATCTGTTTATAATCCGTCCCAAAGGTTTAACGACTCGTCCGATTCCCACTCCTGGGTGGCCACAGCCTGCCAGCGCAAAATGGTATAGCTCCCGTCCCAGTTGACACGGGCCTCCACCTGAAGCTCCTGGGTTTCCGAGATGGGGCACGCGTACCGGACAGAGGTGACGCCGTCCACCCGCTCCATCTCCACGTTCTCCGGCGTCTCGCCGTTCCGGACCCGGGCCAGAATCTCCTGGGCCCGGCAGTCGGCAGCGTAGTAGTCCTCCACCGCCTGGGCGGAGGCGTCGGCCAGGCGCACGTCGGCCTGAACGGTGGTCAGGGCCAGCAGGGCGAACACCGTCAGGCACAGAACCGCGAACACCACCAGCAGGGAAATGCCCCCCACCGCCGGCGGGGAAAACCGCTCCCGCGCGCTACGCTGTTCCATCGTCCACCTCCACAAACGTGCCCTCCTGCCAGGCCACCTCGATCACAAAAATGGATTCCATCGTCCCAGCGTTCCACAGGAAGGCCTCCACATTTGCCTTGCCCAGGCCCGCCACATCGCTGTCCAGCTCCATCGCTCGCAGCGTATAGCTGCCGGACCGGGCCTCATCGGCCAGGACCTCCCAGTTCTCATCGTAGCTGACGAAGAACCCAAAGCCGTCCCGCTGTTTGGGGACCGTCCCACAGGCCAGCGTCAGCCCGGTCTCAACATCGCCTGACTGCCGGATCGCCTCAGCCGCAGACTGGCACAGGGTCATGGCCCGGTCCCTGGCCTCGCTCCGCCGGGACAGGCCGTCCGACTTCACAAATGCCTGCAAACACAGCGCCGCCGCCAGAGCGAACACCAGCAGCATCACCATCTGCTCCATCAGGAGCAGGGGGGCCTTGCTCTTCATTCCGCCCCCTCCTCTCCCGAGCGCAGGGACAGGTGCAGCGTGTCCGTCCCGCCCCCACCGCCGATCTGCGCGGTGAGCAACCCGTCCTCCAGAGAAAGTTCCAGGCTATCCAGCGCCATCACCCGCTCCCCAGCCTCCGGCTCCAGCTCCGCATCCTGGGCGGTGTACAGCTCCATCAGCCAGCCGTCGTAGCAGTACACACGGGTAGTAAATCCCTGGCTGGTCAGGGCCAGGGCGGTGGCCTCCCCGAAGGGTTCCACCGCAACTCCGCCCTCGATATCCGCCTGGCGCACCCGGGTGGCGATATACTGCACGCAGCTCCGGCGGTCGAACGCCGCCTGGTCCCGCTGGGTCAATCCCCGGTAGGCCCGGGCCCCCGTCAGCAGCACCGACAGCACGCACACGGCGAACACGCCGAACAACAGCAGCATCAACAGGCTGTCCACCTGGTGCCTCGTCCCCTGCCGCTTCATGGCTCGTTCTCCAGCACGGTGATGTCCGGCATCAAGTTCTCCGCGAAGGCGGAGTAGCACACGGTATACCGCGCCTCGTCAATCTGGACGCCGTAGTGCTCTTTTAGATAGTCCACGCTGGGGGGATAGACCCCCTCGGCAGCAAAACAGGCCACGCACCCCCGGCGAAGCGTCTCCTCCAGTTGGCGCATGTCCTCCTCGGACCGGCCGGTATTCAGGCTGTCCACAGCGGTGGCGAACCACAGCACCGCCACCACCGCCACCACCGGGAGCAACAGCCCCCGCAACAGCGCGGCAAACCCGTTCCTTTTCTTTCTCATAGGCTCACCCGATGGCGCTCATGATGTGCATCAGGGGCAGCATCACGGACAGCAGGATCAGCCCCACCAGCGCCGAGCAAACCAACACCAAGGCGGGCTCCACCCGGCTGACCAGCGCGTCCAGGGCAGCCTCGCCCTCCTCGCTCAGATCCCGGGCGATCTTCTCCATGGAGGCATCCCCCGCGCCGCTGCGCTGGCCCAGCTCCAACAGGCGGCTCTGCCGGGCGGGGAGCAGACCGCTGTGCTTCAGCGCGTCCCCCAGGCCCTCGCCATCCTCCAGCCGCTTTTGGCAGCTCTCACAGCGCTTTTTCGCGCCGCCCTCCATCAGCCCCGCGGACAGCGCCACCGCTTCGTCCACCGGCAGTCCGCTGGCCATGCCCATGGCCAGCGCCTGAGCCAACTTGGCGTTGTTCAACTTTCGGGACACGCCCTTGTCGCCGTGGCTCCGCTGCCAGAAGGACACCAGCCCCCGCCGGATAGGAGGCGCCACGGAAAACAACAGCACCAGCACCGCCAGCGCCGCCAGAACAATAAACAATACAGGCATGGCCTGTTCCAACCACCGTCCCAGGGTGAGCAGCCCCGCAGCCACGCCGGTAAGCCGTCCGCCCAGGGAGGCATACACGTCGTCGAAGATGGGCAACACCTTCACCAGCAATACCCCGATGACCACCAGCATCAGCGCCAGCATCACCGCGGGGTACAGCAAAGCGGAGCGCACCCGGCGGGTCAACCGGACCCGGTCCTCGTAGTACCGGGACAGGGCGGCCAGCGCCTCCTCGGTGCGGCCCGTGCGCTCGCCCACCTCCACCAGCCCGCAGACATAGATCGGGAAAGCGCCGCTTTCACGCAGAGCGGTGGACAGCGTTGAACCGCTGTCCACCTGCTCCGCCATTTTTTTGAGCATATTTTGGTAGACCCCTTCCTCCGCCAGGAGGGAGAGGGCGTCGCCAGTGCTTACCCCGGCATGGAGCAGCAAAGACAGCTCCATGCACAGGCTGGCAATATCATCGTTGGAAATTTGTCGGCTCATGTGGCACTCCCAAACTCAGTACAGATATTTTACCGTGTAGTTGCTTCCGTTGCCGATATACTGCAAAATCTCGGAACTGTTGTTGCCGGAAGAGGCAAAGGTGGGGTCCATCCGGTGCCAGGTGGTGCCGTCAAAGTAAATGGCGCCCTCCACCCAACCGGTCTCCTGGGTCCACACGCTCACCCAGGCGTGGTACTGGGTTCCGGCCCAGCCCACCACCATTTTGCAGGGCACGCCCTGGCTGCGGAGCATGCCGGTCATCAGCGCGGCGTAGTCAAAGCAGATGCCCTTTTTCTCCGCCAACACGCAGTCCAGGTCGGGCAGGTAGCTGGTGATCTGGCCGCTGGCGATAGCGGCGGCCCGGCTCTTGTCATAGCTCAGGGTGTTCACCACGTAGCTGTACACCTTGCCTACCTTGTCCAGAGGCTGGGACACGCCGTTGGTCAACTGTGCCGCCATGGCGATGGTGGCCGACGCACCCTCGTAGTTCACGTACTGGTTGGGCCGCAGGAAGGGGGCAAACTCGTCCGCCAACGTCACCTGGAAGGTGGCGGAGGCCAACACGGCGTACTTCTTCCCGGTGGTGTTCTGGAGCACGCTGGTCTTATAGGAGCCGTTGCCGTCGGACAGGGGGAAGGTCACCCAACTGCCGGTGGGCAGGTCGTAGGTATAGGTAGTGGTGGGGCCGACCACCTGCACACGGATGCGTTGGCTGCTGTTGGCCGTGAAACGGGCCATCACATAGCCGTCCTTGGTGTTGGAGTAGTCGATCTCGGCGCCGCCGCCGCTCTTTACCGCCGTGCCGGAGGCCACCGGCGTCAGCATGGTGGACAGGGCGGCGGGGGCGGAGGACATGGGCACCATTTCCTCATCCAGGTTCAGGTCGTCCATGACCACTTCGTCGATAAACACCGGCCGGCCCTCGTTGGAGGAGGGGGCCGAGGCCTGTGGGGCCGCAGAGTTCACAGCGGGTGCGCTGCTCTCCGGAGCCGTAGCGCCCTCAGCAGACGGATCAGCGGCCTCGCTCCCCTCGGGGGATGCGTCCGGAGCGCTTTCCACGGGTGGGGCAGAGTCCTCCGGGTTCCCGGTTTCGGGGGCCGCGCTCACGTCTTGGACGTCGTTCGACGGAGCGGAAGACTCCACGTGATCCACTGTCTGCTGGAGATTGTTGTTTTCCCCATGTGAGCCGAAGACTTCGTCGTCAGAGGAGGTTTTTGCGCAGCCGGACAGCAAACAGCAGCCCGCCAATGCCAACGCCAGTAACATTTTTTTCTTCATAGCGGCATCCTTTCCCGCAAAGAGACCCAGCATAGTCTCCAAACTGCGTCCCTTGATTGTTACGTCTAAATTTCAGTTCCGACCTCAGACCGGCCCATCCTCCACCCGGACGCAGCGCACCGCAAAGCGCTGCATTCCGCTAACGGTACAGGTGAACAGGGTCAGGTCGTAGTCACTGGCCAGCACCAGCTCCCGGGTCTGACCGGGGTCTAGCTGCTCCAGATCGGCTACGGTATAGTCGAATACGTTACCCTGCACGTCGGTAAAACGCACCAGGTCGCCAAGGGCCACGCTGCTGAGTCGTCCGAAATGCTGCACGTAGTTGTGGGCTCCGATCACCATATTATTCAGGTAGATTGAGCCGTAATACCGGCAGGGCGCGATCTTCATGTTCGGCATGGTCAGCTCGCTCATCACCGGCAGGTCGATCTCCAGAGAGGGAATGCTGATATAGCCGATATAGCTGTGGCCGTCGATCTCGATCTCCGGCATCTCCACCCGTGGGTCGATCTGGTACGCGGGAAGTACAAACTCCGGAAGCTGGGTCTCTCCAGGGGCTACAGCCTCGGCAAGGAGCTGCTCATAGGCCCGCTCCGCATTTTCTCCCGCGTGGCGTTCGTCCACTACGTTATAACCTGCCAGACCAGCCGCGCTCAGGATCAGCGCCAGCCCCAGGGCAATACAGATCAGTCCCCTTTTATTCCTCATCGTATTCGCCCCCTCTGCGCCGGACAAAGCCGATCAGCACCAGAAACAGGCCCGCCACGGCCATCAGGGGCACCGGCCACCACAACTGGCCTGTCTGGGGAATATCGCCCAGAGGAATGTCCGGGTCGTCGATCTCGATCTCCTCGGGGGGATCGTTTGGATCTGTGGAGGGCAGGTTGCCCAAGGGGATATCCGGGTCGTCAATCTCCACAGGGGGGGTGGGCGGGTTTGTTCCGGGAGGATTTGTCCCCGGCGGGTTTGTTCCGGGAGGATTTGTCCCCGGCGGGTTTGTTCCGGGAGGATTCGTCCCCGGTGGGTTTGTTCCGGGAGGATTCGGCGGTGGCGTTGTGGGCTTCTCCCGATTCACCAGCCTGATGGTAACCGCCTGAACCAAAACTCCATCCTCGTTCAAGGCCCCTCCGCCTACCTGGGTAATCTCCACATTATACTTTTGCTCCGTGCCGTCCGGCATAATTTCTCTGATCCAATACTTGTGGCCTGGCGGCAGGTCCTCCCAGGTGCAGCTCCACTTGTTCTGGTCCAATATTTGGGAACCATACAAACGGTTATCCTGATATAGCTCGACTTCTATCCACTTTGGATGCCCGCCGCTGGTCAGTGGCTTTCCATCGGCGGCCAGCCAAATCTTTATCACCGTCAATGGGAATTTTTCATTGAGATACTCAGACGTTTTAACCGCAATTTCTACATTATTGCTCCAATCCTCAACGCTTGTTCCGTCAGGATTCTTCTGCTCCACCCAGTTGGGCAGACAGACCAGCATTGGAGCGGAATCCACCCGGTACTCCGCAGTAACGCCGTTCACTGTCTTTGTGGTCACATGAATGTCGTTAACAATCAGGTAAAGGCCCCGCTGGAGGCCGGTAAATTTCACCGAACCGTTTTTGTCGGTCGTTCCGGTCTTCGTCGGCTTTACCGGCGATACCCCGGCCAAGACACTGTCGAGCCCGTTGGCCAAGGCCGTCCATTCAGCCTGACTGCTTATATTGAAATTCTGGTATTTGCCGTTGTCCAAGTCCTTCAGTATCTTTTCAAAATTCTTTGTGGCGGTAAATTTCACATCCTGGCTCACATCGGCAATCCGGTACAGCTTCACCGTCATCCCCTGATGCGGATAATTATTCAGGGTCAGAGTACAGGTCTTGGGGTTCGTACCGAAATACCCGTCTGGGATGGGCCGCTCCGGAGTTTTGGCCAACGCCGTCTGCGTCAGGGCGCAGACGCACAATATCAGGCACAGCGCCCCAGTTGCGGCTCGGTGGAAAATTCTTTTTAACTTCATCAGGGACGCCGCCTTTCTTCAAATCTGCCCGCGTGTCCGCGTCAGGTGGGATTTTCATCGTTATGGTCGGGCTTCTTGCTCTTCTTGCCCTTTTTCTTCTTCTTTTTTGCGCCTGGGTTGACAATCAACCAGACCGTCAGCGCCAGCAGCATGGGCGCCGCCGCCGCGGGCGCCACCAGTACGGGGTCGATCTGCACCGCGTCCGCAGTGACGTGGGCCGCCGCCTGGGGATTGGCAATGCGCTTACCCCGGATCAAAAGCCGGTGGCTGTTGATGCCGTAGGGCGTGCAGGTGACCAGCGTGCAATAGTCCTGATCCCGGACGATGCCCAGTTCATCCAGCTCGCTGGGCAGGACGATACGAATCTGGTCTACCTCATAGGTCAGAGTCTCGTTCAGAATTTTGAGCTGGAAAATATCCCCTTCGCTCATCTGGTCCAAGTCGGTGAACAGCTTGGCGGAGGGCAGGCCCCGGTGGCCTGAGATGATGCAATGGGTGGACGCGCCCCCTACGGGCAGGGAGCTGCTTTCGATGTGGCCCGTGGCCACCTGGAGCACCGCTTCACTGGTGCCGTGGTAAATGGGCAGAGACACATTGATTTTGGCAATCTCAATGTACCCCATCACGCCGTTGCCGCCCACGTTCAACTGGCGTTCATACTCCTCCATCTCCGAATTGGTCAGGAGGACCAGGCCGCTCCGGCCCGACATGTTTTGATTGTAGGCGACCGCCTCCTGCCAGATGCGCTCATACTCCTCGGCGTTCAGATTTGACACCGCGTCGGAGTACCCGGCGATGGCCCGGGACTGGTGGAACGAGTTCCAGTAGTCGCTGAAGGTGGGGTAGAGCATGATAGCCGCGCCCACCGCCAGGATCAGCACCAGCAGGATATTGCCCAGTTTTTTCTTCATACAGTCTCATCTCCTCCGCCGCGCCGCGGTACTCCCGCGGCGCGGCGGAGCACGGGATGCTTTGCTATGTCTTAATTGTACAATATTGTTTACTCGTCGTCAACGCTGGTGCGGCGCTTGGTAATCAGCAGGACCACCGCGCCCAGAACCAGCACGCCGCCCACTACGTAGAAGAGCGTGGTGCCGATGCCGCCGGTGCTGGGGAGCAGGGAGCCGGTCTTGTTGAGCACCTTCACGCCGGTGTCCTCATCGAACGTCCCATCTGCATTCGCGGCATTGGACATGAGGTCGGCATCTACAATCGTGAAACTCTGTCGGCCATCAATGGGGTTATAGCCGGCGGGAGGCTCGGTCTCCTCCAGCCAATAGGTGCCCGCTTTCAGACCAGCCACCACCACATTGCCGGCCTCAATCGTGTCCGTAAGGCCTTCGGTCGTATCATCATCAATTTCCTGCTGGGTGGCCACGCGGTACTGGTACTCGTGCCTGCCCTCATGCGCGTAGCCATCCTCCTTAATCAGCCAGATGGGATCGTTGCCCGTCTCACTGTCATACAGCTTGAACTTCGCGCCCTCGATCTGCTTCATGCTGTTGCCGTTCAGCTTCACCAGATTGAAGCAGTAGGTGGGAACCTCGGCCTTAGAGTCGTCCGTCACCTCAAAGCCCTCGCCGTAGTTCAAGGTCGCGTCATTCTCAACAACCGTAACGCCCTCTGCGGTCACGGTCATTTCATAATGAATGACAATCTCCACACCGTCTTCAGGCAGATTGGCTACATATTCCTTGGGGAAATTGACCACAAAACCGGTCTCAGTCTTTTCCGCTGTAATCCCGGCCGCAATAATTGCCTCAGTGCCCTTATACTCAATTGTGCCCACTGTAATCGTCATAGCGGCAAACTGGTCATCACTAAAGGACAAGCCCTTCTGGATCGTATCGGTCACTTTATATTGGATGCCGGTGGGGTACGCCTTGAACTCAGTATTAAACTCAAGAACCTTGCCCACCATGGTGCTGGTATCTACCGGCTTTTTCTCAATGACGGACTGCGGGTTTTTGTTCTCAATGGTCACGTTGGGCGCGGCGGTGTTCAGGCTGCAAACAGCGCCGTCGGAGGAGTTCAACAGGTAGTAGCCCAGAGGCAGGTCAGTAAAGGTCAGGGTCCAGGTCGGGAGCTTGCCCTCCTCTTCTGCCTTATTCGTGCCGTTATCCGAGTTGGCTACCTTGCTGCCCACCGGGTTCACACCATTGGCATCGGCCCAGTCCAGAGCGGCTTTCGCAAACGCCTTGACGTCTGCGTTGTTCTTCCAGGTCACATAGCCGTCCTCATCAATGTCCACATAGTTCCGACCGGAGGCGGCGTCAGTGGCGGGATCGGCGAAAAAGCCTCCCCAATTTTCGTTGATCTTGTAGAGGAAGGCGTTGGTATCCCGGTTGTACTCCACCAAGTCGAAGATCCGGTACAGCTTGGAGGTGGCGCCCTCCACGGCGTTGGTCACTGTGATGGTACCCTTCACCTCAACAGGATTTTTGCCATCCCATGAGGAGGGATCGCCGTCGGGCGCGGCGGGTGCGTTCGAGGCGAACGCCGGCGCGCCCAGGGCCATCACCATGACCAGGGCCAGCAGGACGCCGGCCAACTTCTTCAAATGTTTCATCGTTTATAACTCCTTTCAATCTCTCGCTTGATTTTGCTTGCGGGGGGCAGAGCGGGGGAGACGTCTTTCACGGCCTCGCCCCCTCTCCATGGGACTTCTTTTTATACACCAGGCAGAACAGCGCCGCCGTCAGCGGCAGCCCCGCCATCGTATACATCCCGGCCCCGCCGGTGGAGGGCAGCACGTAGGTGAAAGCGTTGGTATAGGTGATCGTTACGGCTTGCACCTTGTCCTGCACCTCGCCTGTATCCGGGTTCGTTACAAATTGCCCCGTGATTACGCCCTGGGCCACCAGGTTCCCTGTGGTGTCATTGGGGTTGGTGCTCTCCACCGTGGTCTTGATGCCGTCGCTGGCATACGCCTCGCCGCCTGCGGTGAAGCCCGCCAGCTCCGTCACCTGGTACTCCGCCCCAATGGGCAGTCCTATGACCTCCAGCCGCTCACCGTCCTTCAAGGTAAAGCGGTAGGATCCGGAGCTGATCTCCGTCACCGTGTTTCCGCCGCTATCCTTCATGACCTTATCCGCCAGCTCGTTTCCGGCGGCGTCTAGGAACTTGAAAGCGTACTTGTTAACGATACCGCCCAACCGGAGTTCAAAGGGGAACTCCGCCTCCGCCAGCTCCGGCTTGGCGCCCTCCACCTTCTTTTCGATGGTCAGCCCCGCCAGATCGGGATAATAGGGCGAGTTATAGACCCTGCTGATCTCGGGCAGGGTGAACTGCATCCAGCAGGTGGAGCCGGACGCGCCGCGCTCGGTGTAGAAGATATCTAAGGTGTGGGAGCTGGTGCCGTGGTCCAGCCTGGCCTCCTTGGCCGTCTTGCCCATCTCAATGTAGTCCCACAGGTTGGCGTACTCGCCCACGGAGGAGTGAACGCCGCCGATGTCGCACACCAGCTCGCCGTCCAGAAACACCCACATGTCGTCGTCGCCGTAGAAGTAGTACTCCAGAGGCCCCACGTATTCCGCCGTCACATTGAACTTCACGCTGTAGTGCATGCCGAAGTAGGCGTTGTGGTCCGTTCCGTCGTCGCTGTTGGGCATATCCCCGGTCTTCCCCCAGTTATCGTCGGCACTCTGCAACTTCGTCGCCCCGCCGAATTTGGGATCAATGCCGGTTTTCCCATCCATGGGCCAGAAGTTGTTGTAGTAGATTTTTCCGCCTCCCCATTTAGGCATACTCTGGAATGTCGCCAAGTTTCCGGTACTTGTGCCCGTGACAGAGGACAGGGTATAGGTGTCGCCGTCACGATTAAAATTCAGCTCGTGTCCGGAATAGATCGTCTTTCCTGTCCCGCTCGTGCCGCCGAACAGGCCGAGGGACGGGCCGGTGATGCCGCTGCTGAACACAACGTCGCCAGAATCACCCGTCAGGCCCTGGACCAATCCGAAGGTCAGGCTCCCATAGGTGGCGGAAGTTCCGCTCGACACCTTATTGCCATTGATATATATATTTCCATCGTTCGCCTTGTTGAGCAGGGCGTCATTCCAAATATCGTTTCCGAAGTCCGTTCCCGCGTTTGAGTTTCCAAATGCGAACCGCCCGTTAGCCGCCCCCTTCGGATACGTGTTGATGCCGTAGTGCGCGGTCTTTATTAAATTCCCATTTCTCTCCCCGTTGGAGATGTCGTAGTCATAGAACGTGGCAGGCAAAGACTCGTTCGTCCTTACGATATCGTACACCAACCGGATTACCGTGGTGGGCTCGCCGTTCACCTCCTGGTCGATGACGATGTAGGTTTTGCCGTCCTCGCTCGTCTGTCCGGCCCGGTCCGGGTTGTTGGTAAACGCCAGGTTAGCCCCGGAGCTGTAGACGTCCCAATCCGCTTTATCCGTGCTGGCGGGGTCCTTCCCGGCCTTCAGCACCCACAGCTCCTTGACCGCGTAGTGCTCGTTATTTCTCAGGCTGTTCAGGTAATCCACATTCAGCTCATCGCCCAGCTTGGGGTTGAATTCCCGCTTCTCCTCCTTGTAGATTTCCGTCGGCACATCCTTGAACTCGACATTCCCCGACTCACCCAGATTCAGGAAGGTGAGCTTTGGACTCATAGACCCGTTTACCGGCATTGTCTTGCCGCTGGTATCAATGAAGGGCAGCGTTCCGCTATCGCTCTGGTCCGGAATATTCAGATTGGCGTAAAACTGCACCAGGAAGCTGGGGTTCACCTTATAGGTAACGGCCCGCCCCATCGACGCTTTGGTGCCCATGCTGTGCAGCTCCACCGTGAAGCTGTCGATCTCGCTTTCCGCCGTGTCCGCTTCCGGCTCCAGGGAGAAGGTGGCGCTTCCCGAGCTCTCCCCGGTGAAGACGTAGAAGGAGAACTCCTCTTCCCCGGCCCCGGAGTCGTTGTCGGTCGCGGGGCTGACGTTCGCGTCGCTCACCAGTTCCTTGACTTCCCGGTTGGGCTGCACCGTGGCGGTAACCTTGCACTCCGACAGGTCCAGCAGCCGCCCATCCACACTGAGCGACATCTGCAAAACCTGCAACGGGAGGACCACCATGTCCTCTTCCAGGGTTTTCTCCATCTGCTCCACGACGGCGTCGTACTCCTCGCCGGAGAAGATTTCCGACACATGGACCTCCACCGTCCCCAACTCAACCTGATCAGCGGCGGGGCCGTCTGCCGGTTCAACCATAGGCTCCGGAGTTTCCTCCGGCACAGGAACCGTCTCCGGCGTGAGGGTCCATTCAGGGATGGTAGTTGGGATTGGAGTGCTGTCATAGACAGCACTCCCTTCGGGATCAGTATCTGATCCCGAAGCGCCGTCACCCACGGTTATGGGCGGCTGGTTGCTGTCCAGATTTTCATTTTGCGCATCTTCTGGCGGCTGATTGCTGTCCGGGTCGCTATCCAGATAGGCCGCCATGCTCTGGAATACGGGTTTGAATGAGAGCGGCACCTCAATATCGCCCAGCATGATCTCCCGCTGGCCGTTGCCGTCATCGTAGACAACAGGCTCCACATACGGCGCTCCCAGCGGTTCAGCGGCGGGCTGAATCTCCTCATCCGTCAGCCAGGCGTATCCGGTGATGTGATAGGTTACGGTAAACGTTTCACTCTCATAGGTATAGGGATAATCTTCCAGTGTGATTCCCGTGATCTTCTCCTCTTCGGCCAGGGCTTCGGACTCCTCCGGGTCCTCCGAGGCCCCAGGGTCTTCCGTAGCGCCCGGTTCCTCCGTAGCCGCCGGATCTTCCGAAGGCTCGGGCTCCCCGGTCTCCTCCGGGCGTGGCTCCAGGCAGGTCAGGTCGTGTATGTGCTCCTCTTGGGTGTCCTTCAACGCCCCGGACTCAAAATAGCACTCCGCAGTGTGGATGTGCTCCTCATGGCCGCAGTAGTATACCGTCTGCTCCTCCGTCCCGGTCTCCAGATAGCAGGTGTCATTATGGGTGTGCTCCTCCTGGCCGCAGGCAAGTACCCGGACCAGTTCCGGTTCGCCCTCCGCCGTGGCCAGACAGGCGGCAGTGTGCTGGTGCTCTCCAATCTCGGGCTTGCCGCAGGTCAGCGTCCCGTTCTCGTCATAGCAGGCCTCCGTGTGGCTGTGGACCGTCACTTCCTTCTTTTGGCAGCTCAGGACCTGGGTGATATTGTAACAATTGTCATCGTGGACGTGGCCCGCAGGACACTCCTCCTCCAAACAGACGAGGCGGGAAATCCACTCAAAGCAGTCCTTGCTGTGAGTATGGCCTTGGCCTTCCCTCTGGCCGCAGACTACCAGTTCATCCTCGGTCATCCAGCACTCGGCGGTGTGGCGGTGGCCCGGGGCGACCACGTTGCCCTCCTCGTCCAACACATCCTCGGTCTCCTCGTGCTCAGACCTGAGCTTTCGGAACACCCGCTGCATGTAGCACGCCTCGCTATGATGGTGCCCCGGCTGAATCGCGTTGCCCGCCTCGTCCAGCACGTCGTCGGACTCTTCCATACCGCATTGGGGCTCCGCCACCCGCTCCAGGGGGTAGCACTCCTCAGTGTGGGCGTGGCCGCCGCCCTCTTCCAGGCCGCAGATTACCCCGCCCTTGTCGTAGGCGTAGCAGGAGGCGTCGTGGGTGTGGCCCAGGCTCTGGGGCTCCTGGCAGATCAGCTCCCGCCGCTCCTGGTAGCACTCCGCCCCGTGGGCGTGGAACTCCAGCTCGGGAAGCGTGCAGATCAGGTTTCCCACCGCGTCGTAGCAATATTCGTTGTGCGTATGGATCAGCGTCATCCCGGCCAGCCCAGCCTCGCACGCCAGCGCCGGCTGGGGCGTGATCCACTCCTCGCTCCAACATTCCTCGGTGTGGATATGCTCTTCCATCCCGCATACAACCTCGTTGGACAGCGTAAGCGCAGGCATGGCCAGCGCGGAGACGGTTACCACCACCACCAGAACCGCCAGACATTGCAACACCTTGCCCCGGCGCTTATCCTGGTGCCGGGAATCCAGAAGACGTTGGACGTCTCTGGTCAAGTTTTTTTCCATCGCTCCGTACCCTCCTTTTCCCAGGGTATCTATCTCGTTTGGCCGTCTCCACGGCCTGAAACCTATACCATGCCGAACGCGTCAATGGGCCACACGCGCACGATCAGCTTGCCGACCACCTGGTCGTATGCCACACAGCCCAAACTGGTGTTCCGGGAATCCACCGACACGCTGCGGTGGTCGCCCATCACAAAAATCTTGGACTCAGGGACCTGATAGGGCAATTCGATGTTGCAGTCGCCCAGAGCTTTTTCCACCAGGTACGGCTCGTAAAGCTCCTGCTCATTGACGTAAACCGTCCCCTGTTCGTCAATATCCACCCAATCGCCCGGTCCCGCGATTACCCGCTTCACCAGGATCTTGTTGTCATAATAGAACGCCACGATATCGCCGGGCTGGAAGCTGGACCCTTTCAGGGACACCACCACTTCCCCGCCGGACAGGGTGGGGGTCATGGAGTTGCCGCTGATCTGGAGCACCGGCATCCACAGCGTGGCCACCAGCACGGCGGCAGCGGCTACGGTAACCAGCGCGTAAACCGTATTGCGCATCACCCGGCGGAACCGCGAGCGGTATTTCTCCCGGCCCAGTTCCGCCTCAAGCTGTTCAATGGTGGGGATTTCCAGCGGCTTGGCCTGCGGCGCTTCCTTTCCCTTTTTTCCCTTTTCTTTTTCCTTCTTCATAAGGGTCACCTTTCATGGCGTTGCCTTGTTCTCAACGGCGCTGCCACCCGAAAAACAGGTTGCCCCTGCCGCCGTCTTTCTTTCCTCCGAAGGGCGTTCTGCTCCGGCTGCCCTGGCGCGGGGCCCGGTAATCCTCTTCCCCGGTATACTCTCCCGCCACGGGCTCCCCGTAAGGGAACTGGTACGGGTCCGGACCGGGCGGAGGCGTAGAGGCCCACGTCTGCGCCTGAGGTTGGGGCTGGGGCTGGGTCCACGCCTGGGCCTGGGGCTGCGCCCAGGGCTGGGCGGGCGTCCAGGACTGCTGTTGGGGTTGCGCCCACCCCCGGGGCTGCTGAGCCTGGGTTCTGGCCCACGCCTGGGCCTGGAGCTGGCTCAGGTCCGGCATGGGCGGCGGCTCCACGCCCGGCGGCAGGGGGTACATGGCGCGCACGCTCTGCAAATACTGCTCCGCCGCCTGCTGCGCCGCGTCGAACACGCCGTTGAGCTTCAGCGCCGCCTCGGCGATGCTGCCCACCTCGGCCAGGTCCGCCTCTTTTTTGTCCCGCTCCGTCTGAATGGTATCCTTCAGCTCCCGGATCTGGGCGTCCTTCTGGTCCAAGCGCTCCCGCAGGCGCTCATAGCCCTCCTCCAGTTCCTTGAGCTCCTTGTCGGTCTCCTTGAGCAGCTTGCTCAGCCGGTCCGCTTCCTTTGCCTGCTCCAGCAGAAGCTGTAGAAGCTCCCGGCGGCCGAGTTTTTGTAGCTCTTTATTTGTCATGGCGCTGGGTCCTCCTCTGTCATCCGCGCCCACACGGCGCCGCAGCGGGCGGGATAGAAAACGCCCCCGAGTCCAACATATGCCACGGCCGGGATGTCTGAACCGGGTCCCCGCCGGAGTTTTGGCGGCCGGCCGCAACAAGCCGGCGGCCCGCCTCACGCATGGCGCGGCTGGAGTATGCCCCCAAAGGGACGCAGCGTGTCTCTATGCGGCAGCACCCGGAAACCGGCGCCTGGTTTCCGGGGAAAGCAGGCTCTCCATTGCAAGCAAGCATCGTCAAAACGTCCGTTCTGCATCCAGGCCTTTATCGAACATTTGAACGAGTGCATAGTTCAACATAAGTAAACTCCCTGTTTGCACGCCTTTATTGTACCACAAATTTCTAGAAATGCAAGGGCATTTTTCCATTCCAAATCAGGTCAAAAAAACGCAAAATATTGTTTATTTTCCCATTCTTATACTCGGCATAGTGAATTTTTGCTCTTCCCATTCCATCAACTTCCAGTTGGCCTCAAAAAATTTACATTTTGTTCGATTTGTTCGAGCGCGAGAGCAGCTTTCTCCCGGTTCCCCGCCCGCCCAAGCCACTCCCCAGGCCGCTGTTCTGCGGATTTTCCCCCTGTCGGAGCTTCTCCAGAAATCGGCTCTTCCCAAATGTTTATGCTCCAAACACCTTCCGGGCAATTTCCACCGACTGGCGGGCGTCTTTCGCGTAGTAATCCGCCCCCATCCGGGCGGCGTACTCCGCCGTCACCACCGCGCCGCCCACCCAGACCACCGGGGGATCGGGCAGCGTTTTGAGCAGCCGGATGGCCTCCTCCATGGCAGGCAGGGTGGTGGTCATCAGGGCGGACAGGCCCACCAGCCTGATTTTCTGCTCCCGCACCGTCTCCAGAATAACCTCCGGCGGCACGTCCCGGCCCAAATCGATGGCCTCATAGCCGTAGTTTTCCATCACCGTGCGCACGATGTTCTTGCCGATGTCGTGGATGTCACCCTTCACGGTGGCGATGGCAAATTTACCCTTCTTCACCGGGGTACCGCCCTTTTCCGCGATGGAGGTCTTGATGACCTCAAATACAGCCTGGGCCGCCTGGGCGGCGCTCAAAAGCTGGGGCAGGAAGGCCCGCCCCGCCTCGTAGTCCGCCCCCACCCTGTCCAGGGCTGGAATGAGCCGCCCCTCCACCAGGGACAGCTCGTCCTGGGTTTGTAACGCCTCCTTGGCCAGCCGCCCGGCGTCGCCCTCCAGTCCACGGGCAACGGCGTCCTCCAGGGTGAGGGAGGAGCCGGCCCCGGTGGGCGCGGAGGGGGCGGAAGCCGCGCCCGCGAACCGGGCAATGTAGTCCCGGCTGCCCGCGTCCTCGCCGCTCAATACCTTGAACGCCGCCACCGCGTCCATCATCTCCCGCTGGTTGGGGTTGATGATGGGCAGGGTCAGCCCCGCGGCCATGGCCTGGATCAGGAAATTCTGGGTGACCAGGGGCCGGTTGGGCAGGCCGAAGGAGATATTGGACACGCCCAGAACCACCTGAAGGCCCAGCTCTTCCCGCACTATGCGCACCGCCTTTAAGGTCTCCCGCGCCTGCTCCTGCTGGGCGGACACGGTAAGGGTCAGGCAGTCGATCCACACGTCCTCCGCCGGGATGCCGTAGCTGCGCGCCGCGTCCAGAATGCGGCGCGCAATGGCCACCCGCCCCTCGGCGGTCTGCGGGATGCCCTTCTCGTCCAGGCACAGGCCCACCACGCCGGCCCCGTATTTCTTCACGATGGGCAGCACGCGGTCCAGGACCGCCCGCTCGCCGTTCACCGAGTTCACCGCCGCCTTGCCGTTGTACACCCGCAATCCGGCCTCCAGGGCGGCCGGGTTGGAGGAATCCAATTGCAGGGGCAAGGGGACGGCGCTCTGAATCTTCTTCACCACCCGGGGGAGCACGGACACCTCGTCCACCCCGGGGAACCCCACGTTCACGTCCAGGATGTCCGCCCCCGCGTCCTCCTGCTGGACGGCCACGTCCAAAATGTAGTCCAGGTCGTTCTCCAGCAGCGCCTGTTGGAAGCGCTTCTTGCCCGTGGGATTGACCCGCTCGCCAATGACCCGCACCCCGTCCAGGCGGCAGGGCGTCATGGCGGAACAGACAAAGCCTGTGGACCGGTACACCCTTGGGGCAGGCGTTCCGCCCTCCAGGGCCTTGGACAGAGCGCGGATATAGTCCGGCGAGGTGCCGCAGCAGCCGCCCACGATGGTCACGCCCGCGTCCACGCAGGGCAGCAGCGCCCGGACGAACTCCTCCGGGCCCATGCCGTAGGCCCCCGTGGCCGGGTCGGGCAGGCCCGCGTTTGGCTTGGCGATGACGGGCAGGCGGGTGTTCTCGCACAGCTCCTTCAGCAGGGGCGCCAGCAGATCCGGCCCCAGGGAGCAATTCAGCCCGACGGCGTCCGCGCCCAGGCCCTCCAGCGTCCGGGCCATGGAAGGGATGGTACAGCCGGTAAAGGTGCGTCCGCTCTGCTCAAAGGACATGGTGACGAAAACCGGCAGCTTGGTGTTCTCCTTCACCGCCAGCAGGGCGGCCTTGGCCTCGTAAAGGTCGGTCATGGTCTCGATGGACACCAAGTCCGCCCCGGCCTTTTCCCCTGCCACAGCCACCTCTTTGAAATACTCGTAGGCCCGCTCGAAGGGCAAGGTGCCCAAAGGCTCCAGCAGCTCCCCCAGGGGGCCCATGTCCAGCGTCACCTTCACGTCCGTCCCGGCGGCGGCATCTTTGGCGATGGCGACGGCGGCGGACACCACCTCGTCCACCGTGTATCCCGTACCGGCCAGCTTGGGCGCGCTGGCCCCAAAGGTGTTGGCGCAAACGATTTGACTGCCTGCGTCAATATATTCCCGATAGATGGAGCGCAGCAGGTCCGGGTCGGTGAAGTTGAGCAGCTCCGGCTTGCCCCCGGGGGGCAGGCCCCGCCGCTGCAAGACGGTGCCCATGGCCCCGTCCAAAATGGTGATGCCACCGTGTAAAAAGTCAAGCTCCACAGGTTTTCCCCTCCTTGCGGAATTGGCAGTTCTCCCTCAGGTTGCAGAACCCGCAGCCCCGGATGCGGGCGGGCTGGGGCCGGTCCGACAGGCCGACGACGGCGGTCACCGACTTGGACGGGTTCATCAAAAAGCTGTCCGTCACCTGCACCCCCAACCGCCGGGGGGCGTCCAGCAGGTTGCAGATCTCCTTTTGCACAGCCAGCGGCAGGTCCCCGTAACCGGGGCTGAACCGGTCGGTGAGATACGCCCCCGGAAAGCGCCCGGCGATCTCCGCCTGGGCGGCGTCGCACCCCGCCTCCACCCAGGCGGAGCCGCAGGCGTCCAGCATAGCCGCCCGCGCCATGCTCCGGGCCTGCTCGGAGCGCAACAGCGCCTCGAACACCGCCCCCAGGGTGCAGATCAGCAGCGCGGCCCGGCCGCAGTCCGCCAGCATATTGCGGGCCAGCTCCCCGGAGAGGACCAGTCCGGCCCCCGTCAGCGCCGTCCCGCCCGCCGTCCGCTCCACGGGAAATACCCGGTAAATGTACCGGGGTGTTACCGCCCGGGTGAGCTTGTCCGCCACGCCGGACAGCTCGGCGGACAGCGCCGGGTCCGGTTCCCCCCGCACACCCAAATAGCGCAAGGGCTCTCTGATATCCAGCTTGATCGGAACCACCTCTTTACCAGGGCAAAGTATATTTCATTTATCATACCGCAAACCGCGGCAAAAATCTATGTTAAAATTGCAGCGACTAACCCCTCCGTCCCCTGTACTTTTTCGGCTCAATATATATGTGTTCTTCCCTTCTGCTTCCCGTGCTGACCGTCTGGGGCGGGTGTGCGAAGCGCCCGCCCCGACCAGCCGCCGGAAACACAAAAAGCGGTGTTGAGTTCAATTCCCTCAACACCGCTTTGGAGAATTCCGCGCGAACACAAAGCCTATCTTCCCTTTCCCGCCTTGCCAAGCTTCAGGAAAAAGGGTATAATAGGCCCCGTGGTGCAATCTGAGATTGCTGTGTTGAGTGGGGTACACACTCGCACAGGGCCGTGGGGTGCGCCAACACCCCGCGGCCTGCCGCTTTTCATGTTTCCATTGTCAATTTTACCCGATATACGACAGAATTGCAAGAGCCATTCCATAACTTTGTGAAAAACCTCCCCCTGTTTGCGCGGGAGGCACAGCGGGGCGGAAGCTGGCCCTCCGGCAGGAGAAAAGCAGAGAAAAGCACAAGGGGCATTGAGCCCCTTGTGCTTTTCTCAGGAAACGCGTTGCGAACAGGCAAACCGAGGCACGCATCCAATCAGCGTGGCAATCACCAGATCAGAACCCCGGCCACCAGCAGGACGGCGACGGCCCCCCGGACGATGTGGTGGGACGGATGGAAGCTCCCCGACCGCCTCCCGTTGGCGTAGGCTGCGGCGCAAATCAGCAGGCAGCCCGTGGCCACACCGAGCGCGTCCATCCAATTTGGGTTGCTCCCAGCCAGGTGAGCCGCAGCCATACATGCCGCGCAGATGCCGCCGCAGGTCATGGCGGAGGCAAAGCCACGAACGGCGGGGTCTTTGGATTGGAATTGGGTAAGCCCTGCGGCGAAGTGGAGCCCGCCGAACAGGAGCGCGAAAACGCCGATTACAATACGCATCACCAATCAAAACCTCCCTTTCTCATTCCAAATACGTCCCGCTCAGCAGCTTGTCCAGCTCGTCCGGCGTATATAGCGCGTTCAGCGCCGCCCGCAGGGCCTTGGCGCTCATGTGCTCGGGCAGGTCCAGCCGTTTCAGCAGCGCCGCCCGCCGCTCCGCCGCGTCCGGCGCCCCCGACAGCCCCAGAGCGAACAGGTCCGCCGGGGTCAGGTCTCCCTGGGGGCGGTCCGGGGCGTCCCCGTCCAGCACCGTGGCCCCGGAGCGGAGGATGGCGTCCCTCAGAACCTCCGGGGGCATCCCCTCCACCCCCAGCTTGCCCTCCTTACCGGGGGCGCGCTTGCGCCGCTCCTTGCCCTGCACGTCGGGGATATAGGCGTGCTTTACCTGCTCCTTGGGGATGGCCCCTTTGAGGAAGTTCCGGATGACGAACCCCGCCCCGTCCGAGTCAGTGAGGACAACCAGCCCCCGCGTGGCGGCCAGCCGGCGCAGCAGGGCCAGCCGCTCCCCGTCCTTAAACACGCCGAAGCCCGCCGTCTCCAGGATCACCGTGTCCACTACCCCGGCCAGGGTGGATTTGTCGTACCGGCCCTCCACTACAACAGCCTCCCTGATGCGCAGCGGGGCGCTCATACCGCCACCCGCCGCCCTGAGGCCAGCTCCACCAGCAGCGCCGTGAGCACGTCCCCGTCCTGGCCCCGCGGGGCGGACTTCACGGCCGCGTCCGCCTCGGCGCAGCGGCGCACGGCGTACCGGCACCAGGGAAGGGAAAAGCGCCCGGCGGCCCCCAGCAAACGGTCCGCCTGCTGCTCCATATAGTAGCCGTTCATGTTCCATAGCGCGGCGAACTCGGAGCGGGGCCGCTTCTGGTCCAGGAAGAGCCGGGCGGTGTAGAGCTGCCGGAAATACTTGCCCATGACGGACAGGACCATCACCGGGGACTCCTGGCTGTGGAGCAGGTCGGCCAGCACCGACGCGGCCTTGTCAAAGTCCTTCCGGGCCAGGGCGTCGGTCATCTTGAACACCACCGCGTCCACCTGCGGGATGGCCACCGCGTCGATGTCGTCCCGGGTAACCCGGGTATGGTCGGCGTAGGCGGCGATCTTGCCGATCTGGGAGGATAGGTCGTGCATCAGGTCCCCGCACAAAAAGACCAGATAGCTGGCGTCCATGGTGTCAATGGACTTTCCCGCCTTCTGGAACTGGCCGCAGATCCAGCTCACCAGCGTCTTTTCCTCCTGGCGCCGGAAGTTGACGATGGCCCCCACCTGGTTCACCAGGCCGGCCAGCTTGGACTGGCCGGGGGCCTTCCAGGCCAGCAGGTCGTACACGAACACCAGGGTGCAGTAGTCCGGCAAGGCGGACAGGATGTCCATCAGCCGGTCCCGGTCCTTGTCCTTCTGGGCGAACAGGTCGAAGTCGGTAACCAGCACCAGAGTGTGTTCGCTCATCATGGGCAGGCAGTCCACCGCCTGCTCGATCCAGTCGACGGAGCAGTCCTTCCCCTTGGCGGCGTGGAGGTTGAAGTCCTCCAGCCCGCCGGGCAGGACGGTCTGCTTCAGCTTGCTCAGATAGCTGTCCCGCAAAAACGCCTCCTCGCCGCAAAAGACGTAGAGGTTTTTGAGCCCGCCCTCTTTCAGGGCGTGTTTCAGCTCCAGCCGGGCGGCGTTGTCCGGTTTTTTCTTCTTGGGCGGCATAGCGCTCCCCCATTCCGTTTAATCAATGCCCGCCTTCCCGTCCCGCAGGAACACCGTGACGGTGCCCTCCAGGTCGGTGCGGTGGATCTGTGAACCCATGGCCTCCAGCCGGTCCAGAGTCTCGACCGCCGGATGCCCATAGGAGTTGCCGGCCCCGGCGGAGATGACGGCCAGCTCGGGCGCGGTGGCCTGGAGAAACTCCTCGCAGGTGGAGTTTTTGGAGCCGTGGTGGCCCACCACCAGCAGCTCAATATCGGGGATCGGGCAATATTTCACCAGCATTTTCTCCACAAAGGAATCCGCATCCCCGGTGATGAGCACGTCAAACTCCCCATAGGAGCAGAGGATGAACTGGCCGGACTCGTTGGACGTCCCGCATCCCAGGGGCGGGAACAGGGTGAGGCCCGCATCCCCCAGGGAGAGTTCCTTTGTCTCGTCCACCATAATGACCTCCGCACCCTCCCGCGCCGCCAGCTCCATGACCCGCGTAGCGGCCCCGGGGTCCGCGCCCCCGCCGGGGACGGCCACCCGGTCCACCTTCATGCGGTAAAAGAGCTGCTCCACGCCGTTGACGTGGTCGCTGTCGAAATGGGTGAGCACCAACAGGTCCAGTCGGGTGCGGCCCATGGCGGCAAAGTAGTCGGCGGCGGTATCCCCGGCGCTGCGGGAGGCGCTTCCGCCGCAGTCCACCAGCGCCGCCCGGCCCACCGACAGCAGGGCCGTGGAGGAGCCCTGCCCCACATCCAAAGCGGTAACCGTCAAGTCGGCGGTCTCCACCTCCAGCCGTCCGAAGCCGATGGCAACGCACAGCAGCAAACCCAGCGCGCACACGGCGGACCGGGGCCGCCGGAGCTTTTCCCGGCTCAAAGCCGCAGCCAGCAGGCCCAGATACACCGCCGCCAGCCAGATCAGACAGTACCGGCTGTCCGTGCTCAGGGAGGCAAAGGGGAACCGGCCCAGCAGCAGCGCCACCCACCGGGCATAGTGGCCCAGTACACCCGCCACAACCCCCAGCAGTGCAGAGAGGCCGGGGAGGACAATGGCCAACGTCCCCAAAGCCAGGGCGCACACCATTAAAAGGCTCAGCGCCCACAGCGCCAGCACGCCGGACAACGGCCCCAGGAGCACGATCTGCCCGAAGTACAGCGCAACAAGGGGCACGGTGAACAGCATGGCTCCCAGCGAGGCGGACACGCCGGTGAGCGCCTTCCGGCCCGCTTCCCATAGCGCACGCTTGAGCCGTTCGTCCCCGGAGGGCCGTTTTTTCTTCCATGGGCCATACATCCACCGGAACAGCGGGTCAGCCGCCAGCAGGATGCCCGCCACCGAGGCAAAGGACAGTTGCAGCCCCACGCTGGCCGCGGCAAACGGGTTTTGGATCAATAATATCAGCAGGGCCGCACCCAGCGCGGAGGGCGGGTCCTGCTCCCGGCGGGCGACGGGAGCCAGCAGGAGCGCCCCCTGCATGATAACCGCCCGGAAGGCTGACGGCGTGCCGCCCGCCATCAGCGCAAAGAACAGCAGGGCGGGGACCATGGCCAGGGCGATTTTCCGGTTTCTGCCGGTGACGCCCAGCACAAGGCCCACCAGAGTGCTGATGTGCAGCCCGGACACCACGGCCGCATGCATCAGCCCCGCCCGGTTGAAGGCGGAGTAGAGTTGCCCGTCCAACCCAGACTTGTCCCCCAGGGCAACGGCAGCGGCAATAGGGGCGGCGGTGTCGTCGAAAGCGGTGTAAATCCCCTCACGGAGCTTTTGGGCATACAAAGCGGGCCAGCACCGGAACAGAATACGTTCAGCCGGGGTGATTTCCGGCGCATCGTTGCAGTAGGCCAGCAGATACACACCCTTGGCGGTATAGTACGTGGTCTCGTCACCGTAGACGCGGGCGGACGGTGTCACCCGGGCCGTGCAGGACACCCGGTCGCCGGGCTTTAGCCCGCCCCAGTGCGCTGGACCGTACACCAGCGCGTCCGGGGCAAAAAAGCCGCCGTCCAGGCGGACGGTCACGGAATACCCGCCGATGGAGGTGGGCGCGGGGTAGGAAGACACCTCGCCGGACAGGCTCACCCCGTCCCCCACCCACTCCTCCGCCGGGGCTCGGAACAGGGCGAAATAGGCGTTTGCCCACCCCAGGGCCAGCAGTCCGCCCAGGCACAGGGCCACGCCCCGCCGGGAGATCCGGTAGAGCGTGTGGCGGGACAGCGGGCCCTTCTCCTTCGGGCGGCGCAGGAGGATGGGGCGCTCGTTCTCCCGGAGCCGCACGCGCAGCCACACCGCCAGCATCAGCCCCAGCAGGACGGCGGCTGCTCCCAGCGGCACAGCCCCCATATCCCCATGGCACGCCCACAGGCAGGCGGCGGCGAACCCGGCCGAAAACCATGCCAGCTTCCGCATACCGCCGCCCCCTCTCAAAAAAGCTCCCTCTATTTTATCCGCAAAACCGGGACAAGTCAACGCATGGCAGAAAAATACCGGAAGGGCTTGCCACGGCGGGCCGGGTCTGGTATTCTGGGATGAGATAAGGAGCTGATTTGATGTACATATTCGACCTGGACGGCACCATCACCGACACCAACGGCCTGTGGGCGGAGGTAGACCGGGAATTCCTGGCCCGCCGGGGGCTGGCGAACACCCCGGAGTACGAGCAGGTGGTGTCCCGCTCCATCTACCCCATCGCGGCCCGGTTCACCAAGGAATATTACCACCTGCCCGACGCTCCGGAAGACATCATGGCGGAGTGGGACAGCCTGGCCCAGCGCCATTACCGGGAGCTGGCCCCGCTGAAACCCGGGGCGGCGGAATTTCTCGCCCAGTGCAAGGCGGAGGGCCGCCCCATGGCCATGTTCACCGCCTGCCGCCCCGCCCTGTGCGAGGCGGCGCTGGAGCGGTTCGGCCTGCGGGAGCTTTTTGCGCATATCGTATACGCCGAGGAGATCGGCCTGGAAAAACGGGACCCCCGGTGCTTTGTGCGGCTGAGCGAGCTACTGGGCGCGCCGCCGGAGGAATGCGTCCTCTTCGACGACAGCCCGGACAACTGCGCCACCGCCATGAAAGCAGGGATGGAGGCGGTGGGGGTGTACGACGCCTACTACGCCGCCCGCCAGGAGGAGCTGAAATCGGTGTGCCGCCGGTACATCCGCTCCTTTGAGGAGCTGCTCCACCGGTAGATTGGCAAAAACCTCCCCTGCCTCATAGAATGTGAGGCAAAGGAGGTGTGAACATGGAAGATATCATCCCATGCTCGGTAAAGGATCAGGAGGTATTCCGCCGGGTATGGCAGCGGGTGATGGAGGGCCGGGACCAGGCCGACAGCCCCATCCAGCCCGGCATCCCCGGCGGCTGGGAGGGCGATCTGCCCTGCGACTGCCTGGAGGCGCTGATCCGTGAACAGGGGAGCGGAACGTCCCCGGAGTGCGGTCATCAGGACACAGCGGACCAGCCTACCGCACCCCAGCCCTCCGAGGGGCAGGAGTGCCCGTCCCAGGAGCCGGAGCCGCCCATGGAAGCGGCGGGGTCCGAAGGGGCGGGGGAACCGCCCATGGAGGCGGAGCCTTCCATCCAGAATGTCCAGTCCGGCTGGCAACCCGCCGAGGAAGCTCCCGCCCCGGAGCCGCCCGCCCAGGAAGACCCCTGCGGCGAGTGCGCCGGGACGGCGGGCCTGCCCGAGCAGAACGGCCCGGACCGGGGGAACGACCTGCCCCGGCCGTGGGAGGAACCCCAGCCCGCCGACGACCGCACGGCCCGCCTGCGCCGGCACGTAATGGACACGCTGGAGGGCTGGCAGTTCTACCGCCACCTGGCCCGCCGGACCCGGGGAACGGACGCGCGGACACTGAACGGCATGGCGGCGGAACAGCACAGAGAGGCCCGAAAGCTGTCGGCGGCGTACTTTTTGCTGACCGGGCTGCGGTACTGGCCCTCCGAGCTGCTGGGTACGCCGGCCATCCCGTCCTATTGGGGGGCGCTGCGCACCCGCCACCAGGCGGAGCAGCGGCAGGAGAACGCCTACCGCCTGACCTCCGACGACTGGGAGGACCCCGATCTGCTGGCGCTGTACGCGGCGCTTATCGAGGGCTGCCAGCACCGAAGCCAACAGCTTCGGAGACTGCTGGAACAGGATATTACTTAGAAGCGCGGGAGCTTGGAGCGGAGCAATGGCAAAAGCCCAGCCGCCGCACAGCGGGGGGCTGGTTTTGCCTGAGCCGCAGCGAAAGCGACCGAGCGGCGATGTTTGCCGGTGGCAAACGCCCATCGCCGACCGAGCCGAAGGCGAGAACCTGGCCGCTTCGCAGCGTGACACCGGGGCCGCCTGGAGCTGCATTGAAGCCGCGCGGCGCGAACAGGCGGGGCGTGACAACCACAAAGCGAGGAGCGCCGGGGCGAGAACTCCCGGCGCTCCTTTCTGCCGTCTACGGCAGGTTTTTCAGCAAAATAATCTCAAGAGGCTCGTCGGGCAACAGCAAACACCCGCAGTCCGTATATCCGTTTTGCCGGAAAAAGAGCTGTCCCCGCTCATTGGACAAGGTGGAGGTCAAAACCCGCTTATCGCCGCGCCTTGCCATTTCCGCCTCCCAATGGCGTATGAGCCGGGTCCCAAAGCCCTGTCCCCTGTATTCCTGTAAAACGTACAGCATATTGAGGAAGGGAATCTCGTTCCAGAACAAGCCGAACCGAAGCCATCCCATAAAAGCGCCGGACCCGGCCATAACCAACACCCGTTGGGCGTCAATGCAGCGTTTTAATTCGCTTTTGCCGACGTGGCGGTCGTGCGCGCACAGCACCTCGAAATCATCCCGGCCGGCATATCGGATCAAAGCCCTCACCTCTCCCGTTTTTCCCTATCCTATCACGCCGCCATCCTTTTGACAATAGAATGTCCCTGTACTTTTTGGGCGGGGTCTGGTATAATAGGCCCACTTGACAAAAGGAGAATGATATCATGCTGACACAGCAGCAGGAGCTGGAATTCTGCCGCCTCCGCCGGGAGGTCATCGGCCAAAACTACCAAAATCTCAACCCCGAACAGCGCAAGGCGGTGCTGTCCACCGAAGGCCCGCTGCTGCTGCTGGCGGGAGCGGGGTCAGGAAAAACTACGGTGCTCATCCACCGGGTGGCAAACCTGATCCGCTATGGCCGGGGGTCGGACAGCTTGGAGGCGCCCGAGTGGGTAACCGAGGACGATTTGGACTTTTTGGCCCGGTACGCGGAGCATCCCACGAAAGAAGGCCGCCTCCAGGCCGACCGCCTGTGCGCTCTGGAACCCGCCGCGCCCTGGACCATCATCGCCATCACCTTCACCAACAAGGCCGCCGGGGAGCTGAAGGACCGCCTGGAAAAGATGCTGGGCTCCCCCGCCCGGGACGTGTGGGCGTCCACCTTCCACTCCGCCTGCGTGCGCATCCTGCGCCGGGACATTGAGAAGCTGGGCTTCCCCTCCTCCTTCACCATTTACGACACCGACGACTCCCTGCGGGTGATGAAGGACTGCCTCAAGGAGCTGAACTTCGACGACAAGCAGTTCCCCGCCCGCTCCGTGCTGGGGACCATCTCCCGCGCCAAGGACAAGCTCCAGTTGGCCCGGGACTTCACCGAGGAGTGCGACCAGTCCGGCGACTATCGCCTGCAAAAGATCGCCAAGCTGTACGCCGCCTACGAAAAGCGCCTGTGGGAGGCCGGGGCGCTGGACTTTGACGACATCATCCTCCACACGGTCCGGCTGCTCCAGCAGGACGATGACGTTTTGACATATTATCAGCGAAAATTCCGCTACGTATTGATCGACGAATACCAGGACACCAACAACCTGCAATATCTGCTGGCCTCCCTGCTGGCCGGAGGCCGGGAGAACATCTGCGTGGTGGGCGACGACGACCAGTCCATCTACCGCTTCCGGGGGGCCACCATTGAGAATATCCTGTCCTTTGAGGACCAGTACAAAGGCTGCCGCACCATCCGCCTGGAGCAGAACTACCGCTCCACCAAAAACATTCTGGACGCGGCCAACGCCGTCATCCGCCACAACCAGGGCCGCAAGGGCAAGGAGCTGTGGACGGCGGGAAACCAGGGGGACAAGGTGGCCCTCTACACCGCCATGAACGAGAATGACGAGGCCCGCTTCGTGGCGGACAAGCTGATGACGGACTACCACGAGGGAATCAAGTGGAACACCCACGCCGTCCTTTACCGCATGAACGCCCAGTCCAACCAGTTGGAGGTGGCCTTCAAGCGCAGCGGCATCCCCTACCGGGTCATCGGCGGCACCCGGTTCTTTGACCGCGCCGAGGTCAAGGACATGCTGGCCTACCTGTGCGCCGTCCACAACCACGCCGACGATTTGCGCCTGACCCGCATCATCAACAACCCGCCACGGGGCATCGGCGGCGCCACCGTGGAAAAGGCCCGGGGCATTGCCGCCAGGGAGGGGCTGTCCGTCTGGGATGTGATCTCCAACGCCAACGCCTATCCCGAGCTGCAAAAAACCAACAAGAAGCTGGGGGAGTTCGTGAAGCTGATCGGCGACCTCACCGCCCTGTCCCAAACCATGGATCTGGAGAACTTCTATGAGGAGGTCGTGGCCCGCACCGGCTACGCCGCCATGCTCCAGGCCAAAAACGATATCGAGAGCCGCACCCGGCTGGAGAACGTGCGGGAGCTGCTGACCTCCATCAAGGGTTACATGGAAAACGGCTCGGAACAGCCCACCCTGGCGGGTTTTCTGGATGAGATCGCCCTGTACACCGACCTGGACAGCCACGACCCCGACGAGGACGCGGTGGTGATGATGACCATGCACTCCGCCAAGGGCCTGGAGTTCCCCACGGTGTTCGTGGTGGGTATGGAGGAGGGAATCTTCCCCGGTATGCGCTCCATCGGCGACATGGAGGAGATGGAGGAGGAGCGGCGGCTGTGCTACGTGGCCCTGACCCGGGCCAAGGAACGCCTGTACCTCACCTGCGCGGGCCAGCGGATGCTGTTCGGCCGCACCAGCAATAACCGCCCCTCCCGGTTCGCCGGGGAGATTCCGGGGGAGCTGTTGGAGCAGTCGGGCCGCTCCTACCTGGACCCCACCCCCACGGGAGACGATTGGGACGAGTTCGACCAGCGGCCCCAGGTATCCACTTACCGGGAGCCCTACCGCTCCGCCTACGGCGCCGGGGAGCGGCGGCCCGCCTACACCCCCGCTCGTCCCCAAAAGCCCGCCTCCCGGCCCGCGTTCCAGTCCGCGGTATCGCCCGCGCCCTCCCCGGCCCTGCCGGAATACCAAAAGGGGGACATGCTGGAGCACAAGGCCTTCGGGCGGGGCATGGTGCTGTCCGCCCAGAAGATGGGCGGCGACGTGCTGCTGGAAATCGCCTTTGACGGCGTGGGCGCCAAGCGGCTGATGCTGAAAACCAGCGCCCAGTATCTCAAAAAGGTGTGAATCAAACGGGACACGCTTCCATTGCGTGATCTCTCGCGGTTGTATGAACGGCCAGCCATCTCCCCCTAATCAACTGATTTTTTGTGAGAAAGCACGCTATCAATCGGGAAAAGAGCGTGCTAGAATGGTCACTGAAAAGCAAGCGGCCCCGCGCGTTTTTGCCGGATTGCGCGGTCACGCTGAGTTAGAGGTGTCTCCATGGAATCCACAGCGCAGGCTTCAAAGCCTATTTTCTCCACCCAGGACCTGACCCGGCTTATCATTCCCCTGGTCGTCGAGCAACTGCTGCTGATGACGGTGGGCATGGCCGACACCATGATGGTCACCGCCGCCGGAGAAGCGGTCGTCTCCGGCGTGTCCCTGGTGGACAACATCAATATCCTGATTATCAATATTTTTTCCGCCCTGTCCACCGGCGGCGCGGTGGTGGTGGCCCAGTATCTGGGCCGGCGCGAGCCGGAAAACGCCCGATCTGCCGCCAAGCAGCTTCTGTATGTCGCCCTGCTGGCCGCCCTGTTCCTCACCGGGGTAGCGCTCCTCTTCCGAGGACACATCCTAAGGATACTTTTTGGCGATATTTCGCAGGATGTCATGGACTCGGCCCTGATCTATTTCCTGCTGACAGCGGCCGCCTACCCCTTTATCGCCGTCTACAATGCCGGCGCCGCCCTCTTCCGGGCTATGGGCAACAGCAAGGTGTCCATGACCAACTCCCTGATCGTCAACGTCGTCAACATCGTGGTCAACGCCGTTCTGATCTACGGCTTCCATATGGGCGCCGCCGGGGCCGGTATCGGCACCCTGGCCTCCCGGATCGTGGCGGCGGCGATCATCGGCGTGATGATAACCCGCCCCACCCTCCAGGTGTATATAGAAGACCTGTTCCGCCCCAATCTGCAATGGCGGATCATCCGGTTCATCCTGCGCATCGGAATACCCGCCGGAATTGAGAACGGCATGTTTCAAATTGGAAAGCTGCTGGTATTGCGGCTGGTCACCTCCTTCGACATCGGGGTAGATCTGGCCGTGATGGGCTCTGCGGTGGCGGCTAACGCCATCTGTAATTCCATTGCCAGCCTCATCAATGTCCCTGGGCAGGCGGTGGGCCTCAGCATGGTGACGGTGGTTGGCCGGTGTATGGGAGCCCGGGACCACGACCAGGCGGTGGGCTATACCAGGAAATTGATGAAGGTGGCCTATCTGACCATGGGTGCGTCCTGCCTGTGTCTGTTCCTGGTGGCGCCGGTCCTGGTGCCCCTGTTTAACCTGACTCCCGCCACTGCCGCTATTTCAATCCAAGTGCTCCGCTGGTGCGCGGTATTCACCATATTTTTCTGGCCTATGTCCTTTACCATGCCAAACGCGCTCCGGGCCGCAGGCGACGCCAAGTTTACCATGATGGTTTCTCTGCTGTCCATGTGGATCTGCCGGATCGGCCTGAGCTATCTGCTGGGTTCCGCCTGGGGCTTGGGGCTGAGGTTGCTTGGCGTATGGCTGGCCATGTTCTGCGACTGGGTGGTCCGAGGCGTTGTATTTTTGATTCGGTTCCTCCGGGGCAAGTGGAAGGAGCGCCAGGTGATCTGAGGCAACGGCAAAAACAGAAAAACGCGTGAAGCTTTTTGTAAGCCCTGCTTTTTCTTTTCCAAGAAAAAGCAGGGCTTCGTTCACTCCAGATTATTCAACCCGTCATACAGCTCGTTGAAGGATTTCTCCCGGGCGCACCGGCCAAAGGACAGCTCCCGGTCCTCCCCGAACTCCAGCAGGAAGCACTTGGCCAGCTCCTCCACCGTTATTTCCAGCGACTCAAAAAACTGCCGGTAGGCAAAGCTCCGGGCGGGAGTGCCCTCCTCAAAATTGCTGGTGATGAGGGCCTCCGTCACCTGGTCCAGGGGGTACATTTTTAAGTGCATCAGCTCGTGGACGATGTCCTCCTCCAAATTCTCCTGCTTGGGGTTGGCTGCGTTAAGCAGCAAAACCGCCTTGCGGTCGGTGCAGTCGATTTTGAAATCGCCGGTCTTGGGCCACGCGGGGTCTTCCACCCATTCCAGCTTCACATCCCAGCCGGGGGTGAGGCGGAGCTTTTTGCACCAATAGTCAAACCGCTCCCACATCCTCTCCCGGTCAACGGGCGCGCTCATTGCTCCGCCTCCATCATCTTGCCGATCCGGCGCTGGTGGCGTCCGCCCTCAAATTCGGTGGACAAAAACACGTCCAGAATGCGTTCGGCCAGATTGCCGCCGGTAACCCCCGCCCCCATGGCCAACATGTTGGCGTCGTTGTGGCGGCGGGTCATCTCGGCGGACAGCGGCTCGTGGCACAGGGCGCACCGCACTCCCTTGACCTTGTTGGCCACCATGGACATGCCGATGCCGGTGGTGCAAAGCACCACGCCCCGGTCACAGGTCCCGTCCGCCACCAATTGGGCGGCGGGGCGGGCATAGTCCGGGTAATCGCAGCTCTCCAGGCTGTTGGCGCCGCAGTCCACCACCTCATGGCCCTGCTTTACCAAGTGGGCCTTGAGGCGTTCTTTCAACTCATAAGCGCCGTGGTCGCAGGCGATTGATATCTTCATGGAAATCCCTCCCGTTGTAATTGCGGTTTAATTTACTATTTGTTGTCGAGTTCCACCCTTTTACAGACTGTGAAACACCGGGCGGCGGCGCTCATAGGTGGTCACGCGGTCAAACCCCGCCGCCTTCAACAGACCCAACGCCTGGGGAATGCCCTTGCCCACGTCCTCGGGCCGGTGGGCGTCCGCGCCCACGGTGACCATACGCCCGCCGCACTCCCTGAACCAGTCCAGCAACGGCGGCCAGCAATCCAGCTCCTTCCCCCGGCACACGTTTACCTCCAGGGCGTGGTCGGTTTTCGCCACCTCAGTGAAGATGGCCCGCACCCGCTCCTCGTAGTCCGCCAGGGACAACTCCACCCCGTCCCGGTGGATATACCGCAGGGGATAGACGATGTGGGCCAGGCTGTCATAGCAGTCGGCGCACTCTGTCACCAGGGTCCAGGTGTAGTCCAGGATGTTCTCCACCGCCCGGCGGCTCAGCTCCGGATTGTCGTGGTAGTCGGAAAAGTACAAATCCCGGTTCCCCTCCATGCCGATCCAGTTGTGGAGGGAGCCCAGCACAAAATCCAGCTCTTCCCCGCCCTGGGCCAGGATGGCGCGGGCGGCCTCCGGGTCAACGGGGGCGGAACCCAGCTCGATCCCCAGGCGGAGGGCGAGCTCGTTGCCCAGCGCCCCCTTGACCGCGTGGTACTGCTCCTTGGCGGCGGTCCAGTCGAAGGAGGTCGCCGGCTCGCCCTCCAGGCCCACCAGGTCGCAGTGGTCGGTAACGCACAGCTCCCGGAGCCCGGCGGCAACGGCGGTCCTGGCCATATCGGACAATTCCGCCCGGCTGTCCGGCGAAATTTTAGTGTGGCTGTGAACATCGCAGAGATACATATCAAATCACCTCTAAAATGCGCCCTTTCAACCCAAATCGAAGCCCAGCGGAGCGGGTTCGATTTGGAATTGTAGACACAGCGGAATGAGCGAGCTTTCGGCAAAGCCGGAAGCAAGCGATATGGAGCTTGTGTCTACAAGGGCCAGCTCGGGAACCAGCGCAAGAAATAGGTGGCGTACCATGTGGGCACATACATACCGATGAGCTCTGGGTAGAAAATTGCGTACAGCGCCACGGCATACCCCGTGAAGCCGTACACCGCCAACCGATACCCCTTCCGCTTGCGGCTCATCATGTCGTCCATCAGGTAGGCGATGGCGAAGCACAGGAAAAGGACCGTGGGGAAATAGTGGTAGGCGAACAGGATGCGCCCGATGGGCAGCCAGGGCACGAACTGGGACAGGATAGCGATGAGGATAAACAGCCCCTTGCCGCAGCGGCGGCGCACCGCCTGGACGGCCACCCCCACAAAGGCCAGCAGCCCCATCCAGGACACCAGCGGGTTATTAAAGGAGGCAAACAGGCTCTTCACGCCGGGCACCTCCAGGTCCCGGTAGTACAGAATGGGCCGGCCGTCGAAAATCCACTGATACCAATACGATTCATAGGGATGAGGGGTGTGAACCCCCTGGTGGTAGGTGAACATGAAGCGCTGGTTTTGCAGCATAATCTCCACCGGATGGCCGCTGTTGTTGGGGACCACGTCGAAAAAGCCCTGTTTCGTCCCGTCCTCCAGGACGCGGCCCATCTGGCTGAAGTATTGCGGCAACTGCGTGAAGGGCCAGGTAACCGACTGCCGGATCAAACCCAGGGCGCCGCTCATATTCCCCCGGGCCACGGCATAGGGGAAATAGGACGCCGTATAAATACAAACGGGAATCAACACAAAAAATAATACGGATAGCAGAATGGTTCCCACCACGTGGACGGTGAAAGAGGGTACCCGGGGCCGCTCCCAAGGCAGCGGGGCCTCCTGAAATACAGCCTCCGTCACCTCCTCGCGGACCTCCGGCGGGGCCGCCGCCTGTCGGGCCCGGTCCTCCGCCTCCCGCCAATCCCCGGCCTTGAAGACCATCCCCAGCAGCCAAAGCAGGGCCAAACCAGCCCCGGCGTACACCACCGTCCACTTGGACGCGCAGCCGATCCCCCAGAACAGGCCGCTGAGGAACAGGGGCAGAATGTAGTACCGCAGCTTCTTCCCGGCGGGGACCGCCAGCCAGCGGTACATGAAGTAATAGGACACCAGGATGAAAAACACGCCGTAGGTGTCGATGGTGGCGATACGGGTCTGCACCAGGTGCATGAAGTCGAAGGTAAACAGAGCCGTGCCGCACGCCGCCACAGGAGTTTTACCAAACAGGTTTTTCAGAAACAGGTACAGCACCGGCACCATCAATACCCCAAACAGCGTCCCCATAAACCGCCACCCAAAGGGCGCCATGCCGAAGATGGCTATGCCGATGGACAGGATCAGCTTGCCCAGGGGCGGGTGGGACACCTCATAGGGATAGACGTCGTTCAGGTGCTCCAGGGCGGTGCGGGGGTGGTAGATCTCGTCAAAATAGGACGAGTTTAGATAGGTGGACTTGGTGGTCCAGTGCTCCTGCTCGTCAAACAGGGGCCGGGCCGACTCGTCCTCATAGGCCGGGACCTTGGCGGACTGCCCGCTCCAAAGGGCCAGCTCCGCCAGCCATAACCCCTCCTCCCGGGGGGCGCTGGCGGCGGTGAGCCGGAACCGGGAGGCGGTGACCGGACCCACCGGGGTCTCGCTCTCCGCGCCCTCGCGGTCCACCTTCGTCAGGTCCAGCAGCCGCCACTTGAACAAGGTGTTATAGCTCTGGTCCAGCTTGACGCCCTGCCAGTTTCCGCCTTCATCCTCCCACTCCAGGGCATAGCTCCCCGTGCCCAGGGAGGTGAAAAAGGACACCTTGTCCAGGGTCACCGGCTCCTCGTAGAAAAACTCCACGCTGTCCCCCTGCCGGAACTTGGCCACGCTCTCGGGGCCGGACAGGTTGCCCAACTGGAAAAACGCCGTGGCGGCGTATACCGCCGTCAGCAGCAGCACGGGCAGCACGTCCCCCCGCTCCATGGGGTGGCAGGGCAGGGTGAGGGTCATGCGGCCGCGCTGGGCGCGCTCCTCCGCCATGGCGATCCACTCCAGGCTGCGGGGGCGGGGGCGCAGACACCACCAGTAATATACGAAAAAGGCGATGCACACCGCCAGCGCCGGGATAAACCAGGCAAAGGCGGGGGACAGGTTTCCGAAAAACCAGCTCACGCCGGATACCGCCGCGTCCCACGCCCCCTGGAGGGTCAGCGGGCCGCTTTCCTCCGGGGCCGCCGACGCGGCCAAAGCCAATCCATTTCTCATTGCGGGCCTCCATATACACGCGCCGGACGCGTTCCAATTCACGGGATGGGCAAAAATACCGATACTAATGGTAATTGTACTACGAACAGCCCGGAAAAGGAAGTCTTTTTTTCATCTTGCACCAAACCGGGCAACGGCGGACGGTCAGCGCTCTCTGCAATGTGCTGCGAAAACCGGTCCGTTCCCTGGCACTTCCTCACATTCACATTTAATTTACAACTGGACTATTGACAATTTTGGGGGGTGGTGGTACATTTACTTTAGCACTCAGAAAGGCCGAGTGCTAAATCCCCGGAGAGGAGGCGGTCCCTTGGAGCTGTCCGAGCGAAAGAAGAAAATTTTGCGCGCCGTGGTGGAAAGCTATATCCAGACGGCGGAGCCGGTGGGCTCCAAGGCGCTGATGGAACTGGCGGGGTTGAGGGTATCCTCCGCCACCATCCGCAACGAGCTGGCCGACCTGACGGAGCGGGGTTACCTGGAGCAGCCCCACACCTCCGCCGGACGGGTTCCCTCTCCCAAGGGTTACCGGCTGTATGTGAACGAGCTGATGGAGGAACAGCGTTTGTCCCTGGAGGAGACCCGCCAGATCAACGACGCGCTGCACCTGAAAATGCAGGAGCTGGACAAGGTCATCGACCAGGCGGGACGGATGGTGTCCCAGCTCACCAACTACCCCGCGTTTTCCCTCACCGAGGGGGCCCGGCGACTGACCATCAAGCGGTTCGATCTGATTCTGGTGGACTCCGCCTCCTTTATCGCGGTGGTGATGACGGACAGCAGCGTGGTGAAAAACAAGCTGTTCCGCCTGCCCGCCGAGCTGAGCGAACCTCAGCTTCAATTGCTCACCACCCTTTTGAACACCGCGTTCGTGGGCAAAACCCTGGACCAGCTCACCCCGGAGCTGATGCGGGTGGCCGAGCACGCGGCGGGCAGCTCCTACGGGCTCATCTCCCTGGTGGTGTCCTTCGCCATGGAGGTGCTGGACGAGCTGGAGAGCAGCGCGGTGTACACCGCCGGAGCCAGCCACATCCTGGACCACCCCGAATACCAGGACCTGGGCAAAGCCCAGGCGCTGATGAGTTACCTGTCCGAGGATAAGGCTCTGGCCCAGGCGCTGGCCCTGCCCGCGCTGGATGGGGACGACACCAAAATCCTCATCGGCCCGGAGAATGTGGCCGAGGAGCTGAAAGACACCAGCGTGGTGCTGGCAAGCTACGACATCGGGGACGGCATGAAGGGGGTTATCGGCGTGGTAGGACCCACCCGGATGGACTACGCCAAGGTGGCCGCCAAGCTGTCCTATGTGGCGGACGGACTGTCCAAGCTGTTTGGACAACCCGAGCTGCCCCCCGGTACGCCGGAAAAGGAGGAATAGACGCCAATGGCTAACGACAAGTTGAAAGAAAACCCCGTCCCCGAGGACGTGCAGGACGAGACCGCCGACACCCCCGAGCAGGAGGTCGCTGAAGAGGCCGCCGAGACTGCGGCCCCCCCCGAGGCCGCCGAGGCTTCGGAAGCGCCGGAATCCAAGACAAAGGGATTCTTCGGGAAAGGCAAAAAGGAACCCAAGAAGGACCAAGGCCAGCTTCTGGCCGAGGCGGCGGACAAATACCTGCGTCTGGCTGCGGAGTACGACAACTACCGCAAGCGCACCGCCAAGGAGAAGGAAAACGCCTGGACCGAGGCCAAGGCCCAGACCGTGGCGGCTTTCCTCCCCGTGTACGACAACCTGGAGCGGGCTCTCAAGCAGCAAACCGCCGACGAAGCGTACAAGAAGGGCGTGGAGATGACCATGAAGGGCCTCCAGGACGCGCTGACCACGTTAGGCGTGGAGGTCATCCCCGCCCTGGGCGAGGTTTTTGACCCCAACCGGCACAACGCCGTCATGCACTGCGACGACGAGGAGGCCGGGGAGAACACCATCGTGGAGGTGTTCCAACAGGGCTTTATCTGTGGAGATAAAGTGATCCGGTTCTCTATGGTCAAGGTCGCAAATTAAGAAGCGCAGGCTGGCAGACCAGAGGCAGCGGACAGGGCCCTCTCTTCGGGCCGGCCCCCCTCTTTACCCGTATGCAAAGCTTGAAGCTGAACGCGCCCGGTCGCCGGAGCTGGCGGCCCTGCGTTCGGACCATGTCCGCTGCCCCTGGGCGCTTCGCGGTACAACCATGCATCCCCAATTTCACATTGTTAAAATACACTTTCATATAACAGGAGGAAATCAACTATGTCTAAGATTATCGGTATCGACCTGGGCACAACCAACAGTTGCGTGTCCGTCATGGAGGGCGGCGAGGCCGTCGTCATCCCCAACGCCGAGGGCAACCGCACCACCCCGTCCGTGGTAGCCTTCTCCAAGGACGGCGAGCGCATGGTGGGCCAGGTGGCCAAGCGCCAGGCCATCACCAACCCTGACCGCACCATCGCCTCCATCAAGCGTGAGATGGGCTCCGACTACCGGGTGCCCATCGACGGCAAGAACTACACCCCCCAGGAGATCAGCGCCATGATCCTCCAGAAGCTGAAGGCCGACGCCGAAAGCTACCTGGGCCAGACTGTCACCGAGGCGGTCATCACCGTCCCCGCCTACTTCACCGACGCCCAGCGCCAGGCCACCAAGGACGCGGGCAAGATCGCCGGTATGGAGGTCAAACGCATCATCAACGAACCCACCGCCGCGGCCCTGGCCTACGGCGTGGACAAGGAATCCGACCAGAAGATCATGGTCTATGACCTGGGCGGCGGCACCTTCGACGTGTCCGTCCTTGAGGTCGGCGACGGCGTCATCGAGGTGCTGGCCACCGCGGGCAACAACCGCCTGGGCGGCGACGACTTCGACAAGTGCGTCATGGACTGGATGGCCGCCGAGTTCAAAAAGGCGGAGGGCATTGACCTGACCGGCGACAAGGTGGCCATGCAGCGCCTGAAGGAGGCCGCCGAAAAGGCCAAGATCGAGCTGTCCGGCGTCACCACCACCTCCATCAACCTGCCCTATATCACCGCCGACGCCACCGGCCCCAAGCATCTGGACCTGACCCTGTCCCGGGCCAAGTTCGACCAGCTTACCTCCCACCTGGTGGAGGCCACCGCCGGTCCCGTGCGCCAGGCCATGAGCGACGCGGGCCTGTCCGGCAACGACATCCAGAAGGTCCTCATGGTGGGCGGCTCCAGCCGCATCCCCGCCGTACAGGATATGGTCAAGAAGCTCACCGGCAAGGAGGGCTTCAAGGGCATCAACCCCGACGAGTGCGTGGCCATGGGCGCGGCCCTTCAGGGCGGCGTGTTCACCGGCGACACCAAGGGCCTGCTGCTGCTGGACGTCACCCCCCTGTCCCTGGGCATCGAGACCATGGGCGGCGTGATGACCAAGCTCATCGAGCGCAACACCACCATCCCCAAACGGGCCAGCCAGGTGTTCACCACCGCCGCCGACAACCAGACCTCCGTGGAGGTCCACGTGCTCCAGGGCGAGCGCGAGATGGCCCAGTACAACAAGACCCTGGGCAAGTTCCACCTGGACGGCATCGCCCCCGCCCGCCGGGGCACCCCCCAGATTGAGGTCACCTTCGACATCGACGCCAACGGCATCGTCAACGTGTCCGCCAAGGACCTGGGCACCGGCGCCGAGCAGCACATCACCATCACCTCCTCCACCAACATGTCCAAGGAGGATGTGGACCGGGCCGTCCGGGAGGCGGAGCAGTTCGCCGCCGAGGACGCCAAGCGCAAGGAAGAGGTGGACACCCGCAACCAGGCCGACCAGATGGTCTATCAGACCGAGAAGGCCCTGGAGGAGATGGGCGGCAAGCTGGACGCCCATGACAAGGCCAGCGTCCAGGCTCCCCTGGAGAAGCTGAAGGAGACCCTGAAGGGCAACGACACCCAGGCCATCAAGAACGCCACCGAGGAGCTGCAAAAGGCTTTCTACGCCATCAGCGAGAAGCTGTACGCCCAGGCGGGCGATCAAGCCGGTCCCGGCCCCGATATGGGCGGCGCGGGCTTCGGCGGCGACCAGCAGCCCCAGGGCGGCGCCGACAACGTGGTAGACGCCGACTATGAAGTTGTCGATGACGACAATAACAAGTAAAACCCTGACGGGAAACAGCGGGGCCCTCAGCCCCGCGTTTCCCGCGTAAAGAGGTGAATCCATTTGGCGGATCAGAAGCGAGATTACTATGAGGTATTGGGCGTAGGCAAGACTGCGTCCGACGACGAATTAAAAAAAGCCTACCGCAAGCTGGCCAAGCAGTACCATCCGGACATGAACCCGGGTAACGCCGAGGCAGAGGCCAAGTTTAAAGAGGTCAACGAAGCCTACGGCATCCTGTCCGACAAGGAGAAGCGGGCCAAGTACGACCAGTTCGGCCACGCGGGAGTGGACCCCAGCTTCGGCGCGGGGGGCTTCGGCGGCGGGTTCGACATGGGCGACATCGATCTGGGGGACATCTTCGGGTCCTTCTTCGGCGGCGGGTTCGGCAGCTTTGGCGGACAGCGTCAGGCCAACCCCAATGCGCCCAAGAAGGGGGCCTCCGTCCGGGCCAGCATCACCATCACCTTCGCCGAAGCCATGAGCGGCTGCGAGAAGGAGCTGAACGTGCCCCGGATGGAGAACTGCGAGTCCTGCGGCGGCACCGGCTGCGCCCCCGGCACCACCGCCGAGGTCTGTCCCGACTGCCGGGGCTCCGGCCAGGTGCGGATTCAGCGGGGCGGCGGCGGCTTCGCCTTTACCACCACCGCGCCCTGCTCCAAGTGCCACGGCACCGGCAAGATCATCCACCAGCCCTGCCCCGACTGCCGCGGCAACGGCCAGGTGCGCCGTCAGAGGAAGATCAAGGTGCGCGTGCCCGCCGGCATTTACGACGGTCAGACCATCTCCATGCGGGGCCAGGGCAGCGGCGGCGAAAACGGGGGGCCTGCCGGAGACCTGCTGGTCAACGTGGCCGTCATCCCCGACCCCCGGTTCCAGCGGGAGGGGAACGACCTCTACATGGACCGGGCCGTGTCCTTCACCCAGGCGGCGCTGGGCGCCGAGCTGGAGATTGAGACCATCGACGGCAAGGTGAAATACAACCTGCCCGCCGGAACCCAGCCGGGCACCGTATTCCGCCTGCGGGGAAAGGGCGCGCCCAGCATCAACGGGCGGGGGCGCGGCGACCAGTATGTCACCGTCCAGGTGCAGGTGCCCACCAACCTGACCAGCCAGCAAAAGAGCGCCCTGCTGGCCTACGCGGAAACCATGGGCGAGGGTTCGCCCGCCCCGGCCACACCGGTGAAGGACTTCTTCACCGGGAAAAAGAAGAAAAAATAAAATCCGGTCCCTTCCGCCATGCGGGAGGGACCTTTTTCTGTCCAAAACCATAGATTGGAGAAAACCGAAAAGGAGTTTTCCCCATGATGCTGTCCCAGCTTTTGTCCGCCGCCGGGGCGGAGTGCCCCCAGGACCCGCCGGTCACCGCCCTCGTCTGCGACTCCCGGGAGGTAGTCCCCGGCGCGCTCTTCGTCGCCCTGGAGGGCACGCGCGCCGACGGCCGCGCTCACATCCCCGGCGCTTTGGCCCGCGGCGCCGCCGCCGTAGTGTGCCGCCCGCCCCTGCCCGAAGGCGTCCCCGGCGCAGCGGTGGACGACCCCCGCGCCGCCCTGGCCCTGTTGGCTGCGGAGTTCTACGGCCACCCGGAGCAGGCCCTCACCCTTATCGCCGCCACCGGCACCAAGGGCAAGACCACCACCGCCCACATGCTCCGGGAGATCCTCGCCGCCGCCGGGTACAAAACCGGCATGATCGGCACCCTGGGCGCGTACATCGGCCGGGAGCCGCTGTCCGCCGGCCCCAACACCACCCCCGAGCCCATCACCCTTCACCGCACTCTGCGCCGGATGGCCGACGCGGGCTGTTCCCATGTGGTGATGGAGGTCTCCTCCCAGGCCATGAAGTTGAGCCGGGTCCATGGGCTGGTCTTCGCCGCAGCGCTGTTCCTCAACCTCTCCCCGGACCACATTGGCGGCGCGGAACACGCCGATTTCGACGAATACCGCGCCTGCAAGGCCGCTCTGTTCCGCCAGTGCCGCATGGCCGTGGGCAACTCCGACGACCCCAACTGGCCCGCCATGGCCGCCCAAGTCCCCGACGGCACGCCTGTCTTCACCTTCGGCTTCGGGGAGAGCGCGGACGCCCGCGCCTTGGCCATTGCCCCCGACCCGGACCGCCCCCTCTCCACCCGCCTCACCGTGGACGGCGCGCCCCCCTATCACATCCCCCTGCCGGGGGACTTCAACGCCGCCGACGCCCTGGCCGCCGTGGCCCTCAGCCGCGCGCTGAGGCTCAACGACGGCGCGGTCCGGGCGGGCCTGGCCCATACCAGCATCCCAGGCCGGGCCCAGCGCCTGAGCGTCCCCGCGCCCTTTGACGTGGTCATCGACTACGCCCACAACGGCGTCAGCTTCCACGCCATCCTCTCCGCCCTGGCCGCTCACCGCCCCCGCCGCATCATCGCCGTGTTCGGCGCGGGGGGCGACCGCCCCAAAATGCGCCGCCGGGACATGGCCCGCGCCGCCGCCCGTTGGGCCGACTACGCCGTGCTCACCGAAGACAACCCCCGGTCGGAGCGCGTAGAGGACATCTGCGACGACCTCTCCGCCTGTCTCGGCGGCCTGCCCCACGAGGCCGTCCCCGACCGCCGCGCGGCCATCTTCCGGGCGCTGGAGCTGGCCGGGCCGGGGGACGTGGTGGCCCTGCTGGGCAAGGGGCACGAGGAGTACATCGAGACAAACGGAATCCGCCGTCCCTTCTCGGAACGGCGGGTGGTGGAGGAGTATTTCGGCGTGCAACGTTGACTTTCTCTGTCGGATTGCGTAAAATAAGCGCGAGGAGTTCCGTGGGAAGGAACTTGGGTAACGACACGGCAGCTTGGCTACACCACCCGGAAGGGGGTGAAGCGTGTGCCTATTACGATCACATTCCATCCGCTCAATTTGACGGTGACGATTCGGATCGCAAAAAGGGACAGCCGCCACTCTGCCAAGTGACGGCTGTCTTTGCGTATAGCATAGACTTCTGAAACTAACAGAGCCAAGCCGCTTACTCAGGGGAGAGTTCACGGAACTCCTCATATTTATTATACCCCCTCCGCCGCGCATTTGTCAACACACAAAAAGGGGCCCCCGCAAAGCCGTCCTTGCACCGGAACGGGCAACACCGCCCCGGTTATCTCCTCCCGGTGAGGAGGAGATAAAAACATGCAACATACCGACAAATATCAACTGAACCTGATCGAAGCGTCCGACACCTTTTCGCCGGAGGCGCTGAACGAGAACGCCCAAAAGCTGGAGCAGGCCATCTCCGCCGAGGCCGCCGCCCAGGACCAGGCCCGCGCCGCCGACATCGCCGCCCTGGACCAGCGCCTCCAGGTGTTCGAGGCCCACAGGCTGGTCATCGGCGGCGCCAAGGAGGGCGAAAAGGTGTACCTGGACTTTACCCCCAAGGTGCTCTACGTGGCGGGCTTCAACGGCGCGCACCAGCTCTTTTTCGACGGCAGGGTTTCCGCCTCCGGCCTGCGTTTCGTAAACGGCGAGCTCAAGCATGACGGCTACTATGCCAGCCTCGCCTACATCGCCTTTCTCTGAGCGCGGAAAAAGCCCCCCGGGAAATCCCGGGGGGCTTTTTTCAGGGTTTTCGCGTGTTCTGACGGTCAGTCAGATCAGGACCAGCTCTGGTCGTAGCAGACGTAGATGCAGGTGACCACCAGCGGGTTGCTGGGATCAACAACTGCGGCGACCTTAAGAGCACGCCCGGTGACGGGGCTGATGGAGCCGGCCTCGTTCAGGGTAGCCAGGTCGGTGATGCCCGGCCAGATCTCGCCGGAGGCGCTCTTCTGGTTGTCACCGAGGCCGGTGCCGCTGGCCTTCGCGCCCTTGTTCAGGTTCACGACCTTGGCGTCGGCCACCCGCAGCAGCCTCTGGTTGCTGTCGGCGGAGCCGTTGAAGGTGGTGAAGGTGGCGGTCTGCGCGTCGCGGGTCACGGCGGAGTAGCGCACGCCGGTGGCGGCGTTGCCGTTGGTCATGGTCCACTGATAGTTGGCGCCGGTGGGCACCTTCAGCTGGGTGGGATCGGGATTGAGGGTGATGCCCTCGCCGCCGGTCCACACGCCGTTGACGTCGTAGTTACCCGCGGTGTAGATGGGCTGGCCGTCGTTGGCCTTCTTGCCGGTGTCCTTCAGGTTGTAGAAGGTGTCCTTGCACAGGTTGTAATCGTTGTCGTTGCCGTTGGTGTCAACAGCCCAAGTAGACTGGCTGGGATCGTTGGTCAGCCACACCTGCTTCAGCTCGCCGTCCTCATACAGATCGTACTTCCAGGCGTCGGTGCCCCAGGAGTTGATCATGCCGGCGGACGGGTTGCCCACGTAGTACAGGCCGGAACCGCCGCTCCAGGACACCGCAGACTCGGGCAGGATGATGGTGTCGATCTTCATGGCGGTGTCGCCGCTCTGGGCGTAGGTGTAGGGGCTCTCGGTGTAGTAGGTCATCAGGTTGGCGGCCACGGGACCCCAGCCGGAGGCCAGGCGGATCGCGGTGCTGATGCTGTTGGTGTCGTCCGCGCCGTTCATCTTGATGAACACGTGGGCCGCGCTGCCCTTCAGCTCGCTGATGCCGTTGTACACGGTGGCCTTCACGGAGTCGGTGCCGAAGCCCTTCACCAGGATGAACTTGGTGCCCTCGGTGAAGTACTTGTTGCTGGGGTCGGTCTCCGAGGTCAGGTCAGTGTCGGCCCCCGACGCGGTAATATCCCGGCCGTTGATGGTCTCGCGGGCGCCAAGAACGATATCGTCGTTGTTGATGTCGATCTCGCGGATGTTAAAGGCGGGATTCTTCACGTTAGCACCGCCCGGAGTGCCGCCGGTGGGCGTGGGCAGGTAAGCCGCGTAGTGGACGCCCAGACGGGCCATGTTCACCAGGTACTCGTTGCGCTCGGTGCCGTTGTAGATGGCGTCCTGGGCGATGCTGTCCACGGTGTCGCCGTTGACGGTGAAGCCGTAGTACAGGCCCTCGCCGATGCCGTTGACGGCGCCCTGGCCGGAGCCGAAGGTGTCACGGAAGGGGATGCCCAGCACATCGGTGCCGTTGATGCCGCTCAGCGCAATGGTATGCGGGGAATTGGCATTACCGGGGAACACCAGATGAGCAGGACTGCTGTTGTCCAGACCGGCCCAGAACTTGGAAACCTGCTTAGTCTCGATCTCGCCGTTCAGGTTCACGCCGGTGAGGAAGTAGTTGAAGGAGCTGGTGCTGACCTTCTGGTCGTAGTCCAGATAGGTGCCGTACAGGAAGCTGGCCCCGAAGGTGCGCTCAGCGCCCAGGTACTTGCCCTCGTGGTCGGTGTAGAACTTGTAGGTGGTGTTGGCGTAGCCCTCGCGCCACTGGCCGACGATGTCGTCGTCAGTCGCGCCCGCGTCAAAGACCCAGCCCTGGGGGATGGCGCTGACAGGGGCGTTGGTGGCGCTCACCGCGTTGTTGGCGCTGTTGGCGGCGCCGTTGCGGGTCTTCGGGTTGGTGATGACCACGGTGTCATAGAAGTCGGAGCGCTCCAGCACGGTGCCGTTGTCCAGGGTGACGGTGCCGGCGTTCCGGTTGTAGGCCACCACGGTGCCCTCGACGGTGGCGGTCACCTTGTTCAGCAGGAAGTAGGAGCTCTCCAGGTCCTTCTTGTCCGCGCCCTGCGCGTTGATGGCGGTGGCCTCATTGGTGGACACATCGCGGCGGGTGGTGCCGGTGATGTGGATGCCCATCTCGTAATCGCCCAGGTTCTTGGCGGAGCTGCCCACCAGGGCGGACTGAGCCAGAACGCCGGTGACCACGCCCTCAGTGGTGGCGGGGACGCCCTTCAGGTTGTCGGACACGTAGGTGCCGCTGACAGCGTCCGCCTGGTTGCCCTCCACGAAGAAGGAGCCGTCCGCGGGGGCCTCGGCGGCCTTCTCGTTCCAGTTCATCACGGGCAGGCCGATGGTGGGCACGCGGTTGACGCTGTTGGACTCGGTGATCTGGGAGGACTCGATGTTCAGGGCGATGACCGCGTCAACAGTGCCGTTGCCGTCGTTGTCGATGATCTTGTACAGCTTGACGGGGCTGACGTACTGATCGGTGTCAGTCGCGCCGTCCAGGGCCACGCCGTTGCCGAAGGCCATGGAGACCTCGTCGTCGTCGGTCTGGTCCTCGCCGGCGGTATAAGCGTTATCACCGTCAGCGTCATGAATCAGCGTGGGAGTAGCCAGCTCGCCGAACTTGCCGAAGCTGTTGTTGAACACGGCCTTCTCGTTGGAGGCCACCTTCAGGTCGGTGCCGCTGATGGCCTCGCGCAGAGTGGTGTGGCCGTCGGTGGCGTCAACGTTGTCAGCGGTCAGGTCGGTGTCCTCAGCCCAGACCACGTCGGTCTTGGCCTTGTCGAAGTAGGCGTAGGTGGTATGGTTGGAGGTGCTCTTGCCGTCATACCAGATCTTGATGTGGTGGCCGAACAGGTCGATGCCGGTCTCCACCTTGAAGGTGTCGTTGTCGCCCAGCTCGGCGTTGGCCGCGTTATTCTGGGCCGCAGTGCCGTCCCGCTTGGGCAGCGCGATGGTGCCCGGGGTGGTCGTCACGTCATACTTGCCCTGCCAGGTGAAGGCGCTGAAGGAGATGGCGGGAGTGATGGCGGCGCCGTTCACCGTCCTATCCTGGGTGCCGGACCAGCCCAGGCGGGTATTGCTCTCGCCGGTCTGCTGGTTGCCGATGACCACGCCGTCATCACGGGACGTCAGGCCGAACACCTTCCAGCCCAGGGTGTTGTTGGCGACGCCGCCGGTCAGGTTGCCGGTGTTGTTGCCGTTCACATCGCCGTAGGGCTGATAGCCGAAGGCGGGGGTGTACTTGACCATGTTCACGTAAGCGTCGGCCCGGAACAGCAGGTCGGCCACCACGTCGCGGCGGGCGGCCAGGTACAGGGTGCCGCCGTACTGGGTGGTCTTCACGTTATCCAGAATGCCAAGCTGCTGGGACAGGGCGGAGACCTCGGTCTGCCAGGTGGCGCCGGTGAACTCGCCGTTCTTGTCGTAGCCGATGGCGCGCAGGATCATGGCCAGGGCCTCGTAACCGGTCACGTTGCCGGACGGGTCGAAGTTGCCGTTGGGACGGCCCTTGATGTAGCCCGCGTTGGCGCAGTAGCCGACATAGCCGGCGTACCAGGCGTCATGGGGGACGTCGGGGAAGTTGCCGTAGATGGCGTACAGGCCGGCCTGGCTGTCGTCCACGTCGCCGGTGGCCAGGCGGTAGATCAGCGCGGCCACCTCGGCGCGGGTGATGGTGCTGGCGGGCTTAAAATTGCCGTTGTCGCCGCTGTACACCTTCATGCCGGTGAGCACGTCGATCGCTTCTTCAAACGCTTCGTCGGCCTGGTCGATATCGGGATAATCCCGGACCGGGTTGGCCGCGTTGGCGGTGACCATCAGGCTGAGGGCCATCATCATCGCCAGAACCAGCGCGAGAAGCTTCTTCAAGTTTCTCATTGGATTTGTTTCCTCCTTGTTTATTTTCGCTTGAAGTTCAGCACTTTTTTGCGGTTCATCGGAACATAAGCCATCCTCTCGAATTTTCCTTATTTATCCTTCTTTATCCAGTAAAATCCATGATTATCCTGATCCATTCCATAAAAAGGCAAAACATTCCAGCTATAATTCGCTTACAGGAGCTTTTCTCCTCTGAAAGTCTAAATTTGTCGAGAGGACTGTTATTCCCCGTAAACGGGCAGAAAAAGTGCGTCCCTATCCGGAAAAATACGGATAGGGACACACTTTTCAGGTTCAATTTTCGTCATCCAGCTTGAGCACAGCCATAAAGGCTTCCGTGGGCATCTGGACCGTGCCCAGGGAGCGCATCTTTTTCTTGCCCTCCTTCTGCTTCTCCAGCAGCTTCTTCTTCCGCGTGATATCGCCGCCGTAGCATTTGGCCAGCACGTCCTTGCGCAGGGCCTTGAGGGTCTCCCGGGCAATGACCTTGCCGCCGATGGCCGCCTGGATGGGCACCTCGAACATCTGGCGGGGGATGTTCTCCTTCAATTTTTCGCAAATCCGCCGGGCCCGTTTATACGCCTTCTCCCGGTGGGCGATAAAGGACAGGGCATCCACTTGGTCGCCGTTAAGCAGCAGGTCCACTTTTACCAGGTCGGAGGGGCGGTACTCGTCCAGCTCGTAGTCCAGGGAGGCATAGCCCCGTGTCTTGGCCTTCAACGTATCAAAAAAGTCGTAGATGATCTCGTTTAGGGGAATGAGGTAGCGGATTTCCACCAGGTTGGTGTCCAGATACTGCATGTCCTTGTACTCCCCCCGGCGATCCTGGCACAGGGGCATGATATTGCCCACGTAGTCCGGGGGCGAGATGATGGACACGTTGGCGTAGGGCTCCATGGCCTCCTTGATGGAACCGGGGTCGGGATAATTGTGGGGATTGTCCACCCGCACCAGACTACCGTCCGTTCTTGTCACCTCGTAAATAACGGAGGGTAATGTGGTGATCAGGTCCAGGTCAAACTCCCGCTCCAGCCGCTCCTGGATAATCTCCATGTGGAGCATCCCCAGGAAACCGCACCGGAACCCGAAGCCCAAGGCAATGGACGACTCCGGCTCGAAAGACAGGGAAGCGTCGTTGAGCTGGAGCTTTTCCAGCGCGTCCCGCAGGTCGGGGTACTTGGAGCCGTCCTCGGTGTACACGCCGCAGTATACCATAGCCTGGGCGGGACGGTAACCGGGCAGGGCCTGGCTGGTGGGCCGGGCGGCCTCGGTGATGGTGTCGCCCACCCGGGTGTCCTTTACGGTCTTGATGGAGGCGGTGAACCAGCCCACCTCGCCCGCGGACAGCTCCTTGGCGCTCTCCATGCCCAGAGGCCGCAGGTAGCCGCAGTCCAATACGTTGTACTGGGCCCCGGAGGCCATCAGCTTCACCTGCATCCCGGGCCGGATCGTCCCCTCCACCACCCGGAAGTAGACGATAACCCCCAGGTAGGGGTCATATTGGCTGTCGAAAATCAACGCTTTCAGCGGAGCCTTGGGGTCGCCGGAGGGTGCGGGAATGTTGTTCACGATGTCCTCCAGCACCGCCGGGATATTGATCCCCTGCTTGGCGGAGATCTCCGGCGCGTCCAAGGCGGGCAGGCCGACGATATCCTCAATCTCGCGCTTCACCCGCTGGGGGTCGGCGGCGGGCAGGTCGATCTTGTTGAGCACCGGGCGAATCTCCAAATCGTGGTCCAGCGCCAGATAGGTGTTGGCCAGCGTCTGCGCCTCCACCCCCTGGGCGGCGTCCACCACCAGCACCGCCCCCTCGCAGGCGGCCAGCGACCGGCTCACCTCATAGTTGAAGTCCACATGGCCCGGGGTGTCGATGAGGTTCAGGCAGTAGGTCTCCCCGTCGGCAGCCTTGTAGTCCATGCGTACCGCCCGGGCCTTGATGGTGATGCCCCGTTCCCGTTCCAATTCCATGTTGTCCAGCAATTGGGACTCCATCTGCCGCTGCTCCACCGCGCCGCAGATCTCAATCATCCGGTCGGACAGGGTAGACTTGCCATGGTCGATATGGGCAATGATGGAGAAGTTGCGAATTTTAGATTGGTCCGTCATGTGTCAAACCTCGGTTTCCGGCCCTTGGCCGTTTCAGCGTGTGTTCTCCAGATGGCCGCCCATCTCGCCGTTGATCCGCTCGCCGCAGGTGTGGACGATCTGGAGCAGGGACTGGTAGGTCCCGGGATAGGCCGCCTTCATGGAATCATGGTCCAGGGGCGGGAGCTGCGCGTCCTTCCCCGGGTGGGCCAGAGCCTCCACATACTCCGCCTCGTTCATGAGCATATCCGCCCGGGGCATCCCCGCCAGGAACCATTCCTCGGGCACATTGAAGAAATCATCGTTCTCGTTGCCGCTGGCCCGGTGGAGATGGCGGAACAGAATATATACCGTGTCGGACAGATAGTTGGCCGCCGCCCGGATGGCCTTTTTGTTGCCCACCCGGCTGAGCAGGTCGAACAGCAGGCCCACGGAGTTGACCACCAGCTTTTTGGACAGGGTGGCCAGCACCGAACCCCGGAGGATGTTGTCCCGCTCGTTGGACACATCGTACAGGGTGTCCGCGTCCAGGATGGTGGTGCCGTCCCGGCTGAGGGTGCGGCCCAGCAAGAAATCGGCGGACACATTATAAAAGTCACAGGCCTTCACCACAAACATCAGGCCCGGTTCGCGGGCCCCGTTTTCATAGTGGGAAAGTAGTGCCTGGGATATACCCAGCGTCTTTGCGGCCTGCCGCTGAGAAATACCCTTCTCCTGCCGCAGCAGGGAGAGGGTTCGTGCGAAATCGGGATTGGTCATCCTGATTTCCCCCTTTCCTAGTGTTGCTCTGCGGGACTGGGAGTTTCATAAGATCCCTTTTACGTCACCTCGGGCCGGCACGGTGGCCGACCCTGAAACACAGCAAGTATAGTATAGCGATCCAAATACGTTTTGTAAAGAGCGCATCTGGGGAATGCCCGAGAAATTCCCCGGTATTTTTTGTGATTTTGCCCATATCCCTCTTGAAAAAGGCGAGGGATGGTGTTAAATTAGATAAGAGCACTCTTAAAAATTAACATCGGGCAAATCCCCCGGGCGCGGCGTGCCCGGGCGTGCCGGAAATCGGAGGTAGCATTCAATGTTCAGACTGATGATCCAGAAGCTGAAAAAGAACCCCAAGAAGATCGTATTTACCGAGGGCGAGGACCCACGTATCCTGGAGGCCGCCGCCCGGCTCCTGTCCGGTACCTTCCTCACCCCCATCCTGATCGGCGATCCCGAAACGATCTATAAGGTCGCGGACGAGGAATGCCTCAACATCAAGGGCGTCACCATCCTCCAGCCCCACACCTACGACAAGATGGACGAGATGGTGGCCAAGATGGTGGAGCTGCGCAAGGGAAAGATGACCGAGGATCAATGCCGCGCGGCCCTCCAGAAGGGCAACTACTTCGGCACCATGCTGGTGGCCATGAAAGAGGCGGACTGCCTGCTGGGCGGCGCCACCTATTCCACCGCCGACACCGTGCGCCCCGCCCTCCAGCTCATCAAGACCAAGCCTGGCAACAAGATCGTGTCCTCCTGCTTCATTCTGGTGCGTCCCTTCGCCACCGGCGGCAACCAGGTGCTTGCCATGGGCGACTGCGCCATCAACATCGACCCCTCGGAAGACGACCTGGTGGAGATCACCCAGGAGGTGGCCGCATGCGCCCGCCGGTTCGGCGCAGATCCCAAGGTGGCCATGCTGAGCTACTCCACCATGGGCTCCGGCGCGGGCCCCATGGTGGACAAGATGCGCAACGCCTGCGAGAAGCTGAAGGCCCTGAACCTGGACTTCCCCGTGGATGGCGAGTTCCAGTTCGACGCCGCCGTGTCCCCCACCGTGGGCCGGCTGAAGGCCCCCAACTCCGAGGTAGCCGGTCGGGCCAACACCTTCATCTTCCCGGATATCTCCGCAGGCAACATCGGCTACAAGATCGCCCAGCGTATGGGTAACTTCGACGCCTACGGCCCCATCCTGCTGGGCCTGAACGCCCCCATCAACGACCTGTCCCGGGGCTGTAACGCCCTGGAGGTCTACTCCATGTCCATCATCACCGCCGCGCTGGCCGACTGATTCGGGACAAGCTCCACATCCCCCGCTTCCGCCTTCGGCGAAAGCTCGCTCATTTCACTGTCCCTCATCTCCCCATAAAGCCCCCTCTGCCAGCGGCAGAGGGGGCTTTTCAGTTCAGCTTTTCCGCCACCGTCCGCAGAATGCCCATCAGAGTGCTCAAGTCCCTCTGATCCGGGTCCATCGTGGGATTGTACTCCACGCACTCAAAGGAACAGGTCCGCCCCGTGTCAAGCACAGCGGACAAAATCCGCTCCACCTCCGCCACGCTCAGCCCCTCCGGGATGTTGTAGCCGGTGGCGGTGAACTCCGAGGGGTCCAGCACATCCACGTCGAAGCTGATGTGGACGCGTTTCCCCTTCAGGGCGGGCAGGAGCTCCGCCAAAACCGCCCCCAGCCCCCGCGCACGGACCTCTTGGGCCGTGTGGAGGTGGGCCCCGGCCCGCTCCACCACGCCCCACTCCGGCGGGTCGATGCTCCGGGCCCCGATGATGTGCAGGTTTTCCCCCAGCAGGTTCACCTTATTCTTCCCCACGGTCAGCGCGTCGCAGCACAGCCCGCAGGCCGCCGCCAGATCCATGCCGTGGATATACCCGCTGGCCGAGGTCCGGTCGGTATTGATGTCGGTGTGTGCGTCCACATACACCACCGCCAGATGTTCCGGCCCATAGAACTCCCCCAGCGCCGCCAACGACCCCATAGCGCAGGAGTGGTCCCCGCCGATGACGATGGGATACTCCCCCCTCTCCAGCGCCGCCAGCGTGTTGGCCCGCAGGCGGCGGCACACCTCCATCACCGTGTCCAGGTGCCGCAGGCCTTCCGGCCATGCGGCGCACGGGACCGGCTTTCCCATCGGCATCAGCGCGGCCCCGCCGAACAGCGCCCCCAGGCCAGCCTCTGCCAGCGCGTCAAAAGCCCCCTCGCTCCCGCGGGTTGGGGAGCCGCAGGAGACCGCCGCCTCCACCAGCGCGAATCGGCGCTCCATTACGCCCGCCTCCTTTCCACGAAAAAACCGCCTGCCTTCTGGCAGACGGTTTTGTCAGCGAATCCTTACGCCAGCTTGTTCAGCTTCAGGGTCATGGCGCTCTTCTTGTTGGCAGCGTTGTTACTATGCAACAGACCCTTGGCGGCGGCCTGGTCCACAGCCTTGACGGCCACCTTATATGCGGCATCGGCCTCGCTGCGGTTGCCGCCGGCCACCGCGGCCTCAAACTTTTTCAGGTTGGTCTTGAGGGCGGACTTCTGCGCCTTGTTCTGGGCGGCCTTCGTCGCATTGACCAGGACGCGCTTCTTGGCAGACTTGATATTGGGCAAACCAAACACCTCCTCCGATATTTTTGATTTTCTGGTTGCGGTTTCCCGTCGCAGATATGTATTCTAACATTAAAAAGAAAAAATTGCAACACCTTTTTTCATTTTTTCGTATAGAAACTTTCTCCCAGCAAAAAATAGGAGCAAACAATCTGCGCGGCCACAACATCTGGTATCTATAAAGGAGGAATATCCATGGCTCAGCGCCGCACCGACCTGGCTGTCGAGGCCCACCAGCTCTGGAAGGAGGGAGCGGGGGACGCCTCGTCCCTCCCCGGCGTCCGGGCGGAGGAGGAGAACCGGGAGGGCTTCCCCGTCACCACCGTGACCATTTCCTCAACCGAGGCGGCTCAGGCCCTGGGCAAGCCCCGGGGGACCTACGTCACCCTGGAACTGGACGGCCTGCTCCGCCGGGAAGAGGACGCCTTCCGGCGGGCGGTGGAAGCGGTGGCCGGCTCCCTGCGCCCGCTGCTGCCGGAGGCCGGTCCCGCCCTGGTGGTCGGCCTGGGCAACCGGGCGGTCACCCCCGACCTCATCGGCCCGTTGGCGGTGGACCACCTGCTGGTCACCCGCCATCTGGTAGCGCAGGTCCCGGAGCACTTCGGGAATCTGCGCCCCGTGGCCGCCGCAGCGCCCGGGGTACTGGCCTCCACCGGCATGGAGAGCAGTCTGGTCGCCCAGGCCCTGGCGGGCCGTCTGCGCCCCTCCTGCGTCATCGTGGTGGACGCGCTGGCCTCCCGGTCCCTGGACCGGTTGTGCCGCACGGTGCAGCTATCCGACGCGGGGGTGGTGCCCGGCTCCGGGGTGGGCAACCACCGGGACCCCTTGGACCGGGAGAGCCTGGGCGTGCCGGTGTTCACCGTAGGCGTGCCCACGGTGGTGGACGGGGCCACCCTGGCCCTGGACCTGCTGGAACGGGCGGGCGGGCCCGTCCCGGACCGCAGCGGCCTACCCGGCGGCGAGGACTTTTTCGTCACCCCCCGGGAGGTGGACCAGCGGGTGGCCGACCTGGGCAAGGTGCTGGGCTACGCCGTGAGCATGGCGCTAAACCCCGCGCTGAGCGTGGACGAGCTGACCATGCTGCTGGAATAGAAGCGCGAGGATAGCCGCGCAGGGGAGCTTGGACCGAAGCGAGGGCAAAGGCCAGAGCCCGCGCAGCGGGATCGGGTTTTGCCCGAGTCGGAGGGAAAGCGACCCGGCCGCGCGGCCAATCCGAGCGTGACAAGAAGCGCGCGAATAGCTGCGGCAAGGGGGGCGGAGAAGGGTCCCTCCGTCCCCCCCCCGCTCTCTGCCCCGTTCCCCGCCGGTTCGACCTTCTTTCCCATTGCCCTTTTCCCCCTTTTCTGGTATACTGTCCCAAATGACCGACGAGGGGGCATGCCTATGAAACAGAGACTGGACAAGCTGCTGCGCGCCCACCCGCCCATCCGCTTCGTAGTGGATGTGGCGGACGTGTATTTCACCAGGTGCGTCAGCCGGGCCGCCGCCGAGCTGGCCTATTTCCTGATCCTGACCTTTTTCCCCATCATGATCTGCATCTCCGCCTTCGTCAACGAGCTGCACCTGGACCTGTCCTCCCTGATGGATCACGCCGACCCCTTCCTGCCCGAAGGCGTGCTGGTCCTCTTCCAGGACTACCTCACCTATATCGACACCAACCAGTCCTCCGCCATGCTGCTCACCGGGGTGTTCCTCACCGTCCTGTTCGCCTCCGCCGCCGTGCGCGGGCTGATGAACTTTATGCGGGAGCTTTACGGACGGGCCACCTTCCGGGGCCTGGGGCAACTCGTGGCCAGTATCCTGTTCTCCGTGCTGCTGCTGGCCACCATTTACCTGTCCCTGGCGGTGGTGGTCACAGGCAACTGGTTCTTCCACCTGCTGGGCCAGCTTCTCAAGCTGGAGGGTCTGGTGGAACGGTTCGGCACCTGGCAGTGGGTGAAGTATCTGCTGCTGCTGGCCATGGTGTTCCTGTTCATTCTGCTGCTCTACCGCTTCGCCGCCCCCCTGGACAAGCCCCGGCCCCCGGTGGTGCCCGGGGCGCTGGCCGCGGCGGCGGCGCTGGCGGTCGCCTCTATGGTCTTCTCCCTGCTCATGGGCAATTCCACCCGGTATAGCCTCATCTACGGCTCCCTGGCGTCCGTCATCATCATGCTGGTGTGGTTGTACTTGTGCGGCAACATTCTGATTCTGGGCAACGTGGTCAACTACGTGCTGTTTACTCACCGCCGGGAGCGGGGCTACGCATAAAATCCGGCCCAAAAGCCAAACTATCCCTCAGCGCGGTACATAGGTTGGGAGGTGCGGCACATGTGGCAGATCGGGGTCTGGGAACAGGACGAGGGGCTGGCGGAGCGGGTGAGCCGTCTGGCGGAGGGCGCGGAAGAAAAGGCCCTGGTGCGGGCCTGCCGCCACCCGGCGCTGCTGGCGGGGCTCAGCCTGGACCTGCTGGTGGTATCCCCTGGCGCCACCGGCTGGGCGGGGGCGGGGGCCCTGAACTGCCGCACGGCCCTGCTTCCCGGCGGGCGGTCCGCCCTGACCCGGGCCCTGCCCGCAGGGATGGTGCTCAGCTACGGAGCGTCCAGCCGAAACACCCTGACCCTGTCCAGCCTGGACGGGCTGCGGGCCTCGGTGGCGGTACAGCGGGAGTTTATCTCCCTGGACGGGCGCGCCGTGGAGCGCCAGGAGCTGATTCTGCCCTGCGACGGCTGCTCCCCCGACCTGCTGCTGGCCCAGGCGGGGGCAGCGCTTCTGCTGGGACGGCTCCCGGCGGAAACATAGATAGCGATAACAAAAGCGGCCTTACTCGGGCCGCTTTTGTTATTTGGCAAAAACCTCTTGCATTTCTCGGCATAATGGTCTAAAATCGGAGTGGAAGCATAAAAGGCGGCAGGCCATGAGGTGCGGGAACACCCCATGGCCCTGCGCGAGTGACCACACCACTCAACACAGCGATGTTACATCGTACCACGGGCTTATTATATCCGTTTTCCGCTGGAATAGCAAGGAGGGAAACGGTAAGTAGGCTTTGTGTTCGCGTTGATTTTTTCAAGGCGGTGTTGAGTATTCAAGCTCGACACCGCTTTTTATGTTTCCGGCGGGCCGCCGGGGCGGGGCTCCCTGCCCCGGGCCGGTCTGTTGGAAAACATAACAGAAGGGGAGAAATCACATGAAAAAACGAATCCTTGCACTTTTGCTTGGGGCAGCCGTAGTCCTGTCTCTTGCCGCCTGCGGGACTTCCGGCGGCAACGGGGTGGGTAAAGAACCGGACAGCTCAAGCGAAGTATCTGAGCCAGCCCCCACACAGGTTCCCTCGGAACAGGGCTCCGAGCCATCCGGCGGTGAGAACAGCGACAATGACACCCAGTCCGCCGGTTCCGGAGATTTGGGTGACTATCATGTTGAAATCAAAGGAGCGTCGTTTGCGAAGGACTATGAAGGAAAGTCCGCCATTGTCATAACCTATGCGTGGACAAACAACAGCGATGATACGACAAGCGCCATGGTGTCTGTCGGCACAAAGGCATTTCAAGACGGCGTACAACTTGAATCTGCGATGATTGTAGGCGATGATTCCTATGATTCCGGAACGTCTATGAAAGATGTCCGTCCCGGAACAACGATTGACGTGCAGTGTGCATATGTCCTGACCAGTGAAACCTCAACGGTTGAGTTTGAAATGACGGAGTGGATCAGCTTTTCTGACGATATGGTAACAATGAATTTTGACCCTGCCGATCTCACCTAAAGGCGAGCTGCGCGGTCGCAGGCAGATCGTCACCTTCCTCCACCGCGCCGATGTGGAAGAGGCCCGTCTGACCACAAAGCAAATCCGGATCCGCGCCGTCCCCGTTCCCACGGGGGCGGCTTTTTTTGCGTTTTTCCCCTTTACGTCCCCAAAACGATGTGATATAATTCCAGGTATCAGATTGGAGGCGATTCCATTGGAGGAGCTGGCCGAACTCAAACGGCAATTGACCGAACAGCGCCCCAGCGGCTGGGACAAGCTGCCCGATATCCCGCTGTATATGGACCAGGTGGTGTCCTACTTGTCCCGGCAAATGATCTCCATCGGCGACGGCGACGCACTCACCTCCGCCATGATTAACAACTACATCAAAGACGGCCTGGTGGAGCGGGCCAACGGCAAAAAATACGGCCAGGAGCATCTGGCCTATCTCACCGCCATCACCGCCCTGAAGCAGGTGATGAGCGTGCGGGAAATGAAGGTGCTCACCACTGTGGGCCGGGAGATGCGGGCCCCGGAGCGCCAGTACGAGTATTTCTGCGACTACCTGGACCGGGCTATGTCGGACGCGGCGGACCTTCTGGACCCCGGCACCGCCGACCATGACCTGCCCAAGCTGGTACTGGACCTGACCATGCGCAGCTATGCTTACGGGCTTGCCGCCCACCGGACCCTGGCCATCCTGGCCCAGCACACAGGGCATGAGGATCTGCTCAAAAAGAAGCGCTGAGCCGTCGTGAGCAGCACACCCACACAATTTCAAAATTGGAGGCAACAACCATGAGCGACTATATCATCATCACCGATTCGTCCTGCGACCTGCCCGACAGCATCGTGAAGGAGCTGGAGCTGGAAGTGCTCCCCCTGGCTTTCATCATGGATGGCAAGACCTATCGGAATTACCCGGATAACCGCGAGATGTCCCCGGACGAGTTCTACGGCAAGCAAAAAGACGGCCTGATGGCCACCACCAACGCCGTCAACGTGGGGGAGGCCACCGACGCCATCGAGGCCGTGCTGAAACAGGGGAAGGACGTGCTGGTGCTGGCCTTCTCCTCCGGGCTATCCACCACCTACAACTCTTTTAAAATTGCCGCCGACGAGCTGGCCGAGCAGTACCCCGACCGCAAGGTATACGCCGTGGATACCCTGTGCGCCTCTCTGGGGCAGGGGATGTTTGTCTACCAGGCCGCCACAATGCGGAAAAAAGGCAAGTCCATTGAGGAGGTCCGGGACTGGGCGGAGGAAAACAAGCTGCGCCAGTGCCATTGGTTCACGGTCAACGACCTGTTTTTCCTGAAGAAGGGCGGGCGGGTGTCCGCCGCCACCGCCGTGGTGGGGACCATGCTCCAGATCAAACCGGTGATGCACGTGGACAACGAGGGGCATCTGATTAAAGTGACCACCGCCCGGGGGCGCAAGGCATCGCTGACCGCCCTGGTGGACAAGGTTGGAGAATTGGCGGAGGACCCCGCCTCCCAGACCATGTTTATCAGCAACAGCGACTGTCTCGACGAGGCCCGGTTTGTGGCGGACGAGATCAAGAAGCGCTACGGCACCAGGGAAATTATCATCAACTCCATCGGCCCCGTCATCGGCGCCCATACCGGCCCTGGCTGTGTCGCCCTGTTCTTCACCGGAAAGCACCGGTAAGCCCCCCCTTTCGTGGCCCCGGCTTGCGCGCCCAGGTCAATTGAATGATTCTCCGTCGTTTATAACGTTGATTGACGGCGCTCTCCCACTTTGGGAGGGCGCCGCCTTTTTTGCCAAAAATTTTTTGTGCCGCCCTCTTGACAAGAGCGTATATACCGTCTATACTGTATATATCGCACATACACAAAATGCCAGGGGCTAACCGCAGGCGGTTCCCCGCAAGGCGTCCCAATCCCCGCCCAGCGGCCGCAGGGCAAAAAAACAAACCAATGGGGTGTACCATGGACATCATCATCAGCAATTCCTCCGGCGTCCCGATCTATGAGCAGATCGTGCGCCAGATGAAAGGGCTCATCCTTTCAGGCGAACTTCCCCCCGGTGAGGCGCTGCCCTCCATGCGGCTGCTGGCCAGGGACCTGCGCATCTCCGTCATCACCACCAAGCGGGCCTATGAAGAGCTGGAGCGGGACGGCTTTCTCACCACCGTCCCAGGCAAGGGCTGCTTCGTGGCCGCCCAAAGCCGGGAAACCCGGCGGGAGGCCGTTCTGTGCCAGGTTGAAGAGCACCTGTCCCAGGCGGTGGACGCCGCCAAGGCCGGGGCCGTTGGCCTGGATGAGCTCATCGAAATGCTAAACACTTTGTATAACGAGGTCTGATTTATGACTAATTGTATTGAAATCAAGGGGCTGGCAAAGGAGTACAAGACCTTTACCCTGGGGCCCATCGACCTGACCGTCCCTGGCGGCTCCATCCTGGGGCTGATTGGGGAGAACGGCGCGGGCAAAACTACCCTCATCAAGTCCATTCTGGGCATCACCAACACCAGCGGGGGGACGGTCACTCTGCTGGGAACCGACCCGGACCACGCCAAGGAGGACGTCGGGGTGGTCATGGACGACTGCTTTTTCTCTGAGTACCTGCGGGTGAAGGATGTAAACAGCGTCCTCAGCCGGGTGTACAAGGGCTGGGACACGGGCCTGTTCCGGGACTATCTGGATAAGTTCGGACTGGCCGGGACGAAAAACATCAAGGAGCTGTCCCGTGGAATGCGCATGAAGCTGTCCTTAGCGGCGGCTTTGGCCCACAGGCCCAAGCTTCTTCTGCTGGACGAGGCAACGGCGGGGCTGGACCCGGTGGTGCGGGACGAGATTTTGGATGAGTTTCTGGCCTTCGTCTCCGACGACGATCACGCCATCCTGATCTCCAGCCACATCACCTCCGACCTGGAGAAGGTGGCGGACTACATTGCCTACCTCCACCAGGGGAAGCTGCTGATGTGCGACGAGAAGGACCGCCTGCTGGAGAGCTATGGACGGCTGGTGTGCGCCAAAGCGGACCTGGACCAGGTGGACAAGGGCTACATCGTCTCCACCCGGAAGAGCCAGTATTCCACCGAGGCGCTGATCCGGCACAAGAACGACTTTAAGCGCACCTATCCCCGCCTGACGGTGGAGCCGGTGACGCTGGACGAACTGATGGTATTCGTGGTAAAGGGGGAGAAAGCATGACCGGGCTGATTTTGAAGGATCTTCTCATTCTGCGCAAGACCCTGCGCAGCTATCTGCTGTTCTTAGTGGTGTACGCGGGCATCGCATTCAGCGGGGTGTGGTCGGCGGACATCGTTGGCGTGCTGATGGTAGTCGTGGTGATGATGCTTCCCATGAATGTGTTCGCTTACGATAAGCAGTGCCAATGGGACACCTACGGCCTGGCTCTGCCGGTGGGCCGGACCAAAACGGTGGCCGCCCGGTATCTCTGCGTCCTGCTCCTGTGCCTGGGCGGCATCGCCCTGACAGCCGTCACCGGGGCGGCCCTGTACGCCGTGGGCCGCATTGAGGACCCCGCCGAGTTTATGGTAAGCTGTGCGGTCATGGGCCTGATGGCCGTGCTGATGAACGCCATTATGCTGCCCTTCCTCTACAAATTCGGCCCGGAGCGGGCCAGGATGATGTTCTACGGCGTGTTGGGCCTGCTGGTACTGGCGGGGGCGTTGTTCCTGTTCCCCCTGGGGGGCATGGAGTGGCTCAATAGCCTGAGCGAACCCAACCTGGAGCAGGTCACCGCCATTCCCTTTATTGCGGCGGTCGCGGGCCTGATCCTGCTGGCCCTGTCCTTCCTGCTGTCCCGGCACTTTTACGGAAGCAAAGACGTGTGAGCGCCACAACCTGTCCAAATTCTCTTGAAATTCTCCACAATATGGTGTATCATGTTGTGGGAAATGGTCGCTGCCTATGGCCCCGCCGCCATCCCACCGCCGTTCAGGCAAGACCAACTGGAGGAATTTCACTTGAGGAAACAAATCACAGCGTTTGCCCTGGCCCTCATATCCGTCCTGCTGCTGTTGTGCTCCAGTGTGCAGACAGCCTCGGCGGCCCAGCCCCAGGAGGATTACATTGCGGCCGTCCACACCAAAAGCAACGGCAATCCCTACTACATCATGGTGAACCGGGCTCAGAGCACCGTTACGGTGTACGGCCTGGATGACGACGGGTATTACACCATCCCTGTGAAGGCCATGATCTGCTCCACAGGCCGCAAGGGCCACGCCACTTACCTCGGCACCTTCTCCATCGGCGGCAGGTGGCCCTGGCTGCATATGATCGACAACTCTTACGGCCAATACGCCACCCAGATCACCGGCAACATCCTGTTCCACTCCGTATGCTACACCAAAAAGGACCCCTCCACCCTGATGACCGAGGAATACAACGGGTTGGGCGCTCCCGCCTCTCTGGGCTGTGTGCGGCTCCAGACGGCGGACGCAAAGTGGATTTACGACAACTGTGCCTCCGGGACCAAGGTCACCATCTATGACGGGGCCGACCCCGGCCCCCTGGGCAAGCCCGACAAGCTGGTGGAGTACATCAGCGAAGAGCAGGCCAACGGCTGGGACCCCACCGACCCGCAGGAGGAGAACCCTTGGCACGAACTTTTGACCGCCGGCCAGGACCCCGATCCCGAACCCGGCGCGTATTCCACCGCCCCGCCCCAGGACGAGGACACCCTGTCCTACACCCAAATGGCCCAGGCCCTTTATGAGCTGTCCTCCGGCAAGACGGGCCTTACCCGGCCCGACGACCCCATCTCCTGGGCCTGGGAACACCACCTGTTGGACGATATCGCGGGGGACGGCTTCGACCCCTCCGCCCCCATCCCCCGGCAGGACCTGATTACCATGCTCTACCGGCATGAGACGCTCCGCTACCAGCGCGGCGTCCGTAATTTAGGTTCTATCGCCCGTTTTACCGACTGGCCCGATATCCGCCAATACGCCCGGACGCCTGTGCGCTGGGCCCTGGGGAACCGCCTGCTCAAGGGGTATTTGAGCGATACCTTTGATCCGGACGGCAGCGTCACCCCGGACCAATTGGACGCGATTCTCCGGCAATACGCCCTGCTCCACCCCTCCCAACAATAACCAGAGCGCCCCCGCCGCGGCGGGGGCGCTCTGCCCGTCGAGAAGTCTGCCGTCGGCAGGCTTTTTTCACGTAAAGATGATAATAACCCCCCTCAAGGATCACGGCGCTTCATGAATGATTCCCGGACCATACTTCGCCAACCCGCAGAAAATATAGGGGTTAATGCACACGTCGTCATTTTCCTTGGCAAACCGCCACAGCTTACGGCTCAGTTCCCTGACCACCGGCTGGAATTCCGGTCGGTCAATCAGGTTGACGGTCTCCCCCGGATCCTCGCTCAAATGATACAGCTCGTCGTAGTCGTAACCGTTATAGACAAACTTCCACTCCCGGGTCATCACGGACCGCTGGATGCCGTACAGCTCATTGCCATTGCTCTGCGTATAGAGCTCGTTCTGCCAACCGTCCACGGGCTCCCCACGCAGGAAGGGCACGAAGCTCCGTCCGGGGCCTTCGCATTCCGCCGTCACGCCGGCCAGTTGCCGGAAGGTGGGGGCAAAATCCGCCAGCGTGAGGAACGAGTCCACACAGCGCCCCGGCTCCTGGATTCCGGCGGGCCAGCGCACCACGGTTGGGATGTGATACGCTCCCCGGAAGCAAGGCAGGCCCTTGCACCACAACCCATGCTCACCTGCGTAATCGCCATGGTCGCTCATGAAGATAACCACTGTATTTTCCCGCTCGCCGCGCTCCTCCAAGGCGTCCAGCACCCGGCCGAAGAGATCGTCCTCATAGGAGCAGAAGGCCAGGTAATGGCGCAGGGCCTCCCGGTGCTCCTCGGAGCTGAGCTGGTCGAAACGGTCCCGAATCCGGCGGTAAAGTCCGGGTTTGTCCCGCATGTTGTCGCTGAAGCTTTCCGGCAGGCGGATATCCTTCAGCGAATACATGTCCAGGTATTTTTTTGGCAGATAATAGGGGTCATGAGGGCCCAGAGTCCCCACAAAGTAGAACCAGGGCTGTTCGCTCCGCTCCATGCCCAGCAGGCCCCGGACCGCGTCCGCCACCACGTCCTCGTCCTGGAAGGGATTCTCCTGTTCCCCGTAGAGCACAAAGGGCGGGTAGCCCTCCCGGAGAATTTCCGCCTCGCCCCGGAACCGGTCCTTCCGGGGATCAAGGCCGTCGTACAGCCCCCACTCCCAGGTGTCCGGCCGGGTGTGGCGGTACTCTGTTCTTTTCAGATCCCCGATCACATACTTGCACCGGGTCCCCGGCCTGGGAACCGGCTC
>CANOYV010000013.1:0-58331 GCA_947571605.1 uncultured bacterium
CCGGGCTAAAATGTCGCTCCTCACAGCATTGTCGCTCAGCTTTAATAATTTGCGCACAAAAAAAGGGCGGACGCTGCTAACATCTATTGCTGGCTCCATTGGCATCATCGGCATTGCATTGATCCTGGCCCTTTCCTCCAGTGTAAACCGCTATATCGCAGATATGCAGAAGGACACAATGACCTCTTATCCCATCACAATCAGTGCGGAAACCTTTGATATGTCTGGCATGATGGCTGGCGGGCAGCGGATCGGCGGGCCAAACACGCGATCCGAACTGCGGGATGGCGTACACGCGGATTACCGGGATATTGAACTGAGCGAAACTGTATTCGCCAGTATCATAGAAAATAACCTGACAACGTTCAAGAGCTATTTGGACGACCCAAACAGCGAAATCCATCAGTATCTGGGGGAAAATGGATTTGTCTACACCTATGATGTGTGCTTTGATGTTTATTCTTATGACGCGAACGGAGTGTTGATTAATAGCGGCGCAGATGTTGGGACCTTAATCAGTTCCGGCGGGGGATTCAGTTCCATGCCAGGCGGAATCGGAGATATGTCAATGATGATGGGCGGATCTGCTGGGGCCGAGAATTTCTCCGAGCTGATGGCAAGTCCTGACGGCAATATGGTCAGTCATATCGTCACCGACAGCTATGAAATGCTTTACGGGGCCTGGCCAGAGCATTTTGACGAGGTGGTGTTGGTTCTGGATGAGAACCGATCCCTTTCTGCCGGCACTCTCTATCAACTGGGTCTGCTGACAGCGGAGGACTATGAGGAAGCCTCCGAGCAAATCAAAATGGGAGAAGAAGTGACCGCAAAGGACTGGAGCTATGAGGAAATCAGCGGCCATCGTTTTTATCTTGTTTTGCCCAGCAGTTATTATGCCGAACATGAGAACGGCACGTTTTCCTATATTGGCGATAAGGCTTTGAATGCAGAGCAGCTTTTGGAGGATGCTCTGGAACTGAAAATCTGCGGTATCGTCAAGCCGCGGGAGGATGCTGCAAACGCCGTTATTTCCACTGCTGTGGCCTATACCTCCCAGCTGACAGACTATGTGATCCAACAGACAGATGGAAGCGCTGTGGTCCTTGCCCAAGAAGCAAATCAGGAAACCAATGTCCTCACAGGGATAAAATTTGAGACGCTGGATGATGCTGAAAAAATTGTGGAAGCCTCCACCTATATCTCGGCGATGGGCATATCGGATAAGGCATCCCTTTATTCTATGATTTTGTATTACAGCTCCGCAGATGCACAGGGAACCGCTCCCGTAGAGCAGCAAAGCGAGCTTCAGCCCATGCAGGGGGCAGGCCAGACAGGTACTGCAAATATGGGCAGTGCAAATATGGATGAAGCCGCTATGGCGCAGGCGTTGGACGTCTGGCTGGCGGAAACGCCGGACAATGAGATCTTGCTGTCCGTTTACAACGAGTATATCGACGGGGCCTCATATGCAGACAACATGAAAAAGTTCGGCAAAGTCAGCTATGATGCGCCCGCATCCATCAGCATTTATACCGACAGCTTTGAGGATAAGAACGCGGTTTCCGCCTGCATTGAGCGCTATAATGACAGCGCTGACGAGGCTGGCAAGATTACCTATACCGACTATGTGGCCCTATTGACCAGTTCCATTACATCAATGGTCGACGTGATCTCGTATGTCTTGATTGCCTTTGTGGCGGTGTCCCTGGTTGTCTCCTGTATTATGATCGGCATCATCACGCACATCTCCGTGATGGAGCGGACGAAAGAGATCGGCATCCTCCGGGCGTTGGGAGCATCCAAGCACAATGTTTCCCAGGTATTTAATGCCGAGACATTTATCGTTGGCATCTGTGCAGGCTTGCTGGGTGTAGGGGTGTCCGCGTTGCTGACAATTCCCATTAATGCCGTACTGGAAAGTCTGCTGGGCATTGGAGCGCTTACGGTAGCCCTGCCCGCCGTATATGCAGTAGTTTTGGTCGCGTTGAGCGTGGTCATCACCATGATAGGCGGGCTGCTGCCTGCGAAAAGGGCGGCAAAACAGGACGCTGTCATTGCGCTGCGTACAGAATAGGAGGGATTGTCATGTTGAACTGCTCATTTTGGAAAAATGCTGTATATACGGCAAAGAGGATCGCTGTTCGGGGGATTGCCGGCGCACTGCTGTGTGCGGTGCTGATATTGTTCCTTGCTCCGGCCTATGCCGTAGGCTGCGCAGATCCTCTTGCCACTGAAACGGGAAAAGCGGAAATTCATGCGGGAGATGTGGTGTGCTTTGGCATATGCGATGATGCCTGCGGCTTTGACGGGAAATGGCTGGTTTTGGATACGGAGCATACCAATACCGGCGAGCCGGGCATATTCCTTATGGCGCTGAATCTCATTTCGGATGAAAAGGGAGACAGCCTTCTGTTTCGCGACATTGGTGGGGATGTATCTGTCTCTTTTGCGGACAGAGGAGACACCTTTGCGGCGGAACACCCCGGATCGACTGACTATCGGAACAGCGATATTCAGATCTGGTGTGAAGACTTTGCACAATCCCACCTGACCCAAGCGGAATACGGTGCGCTCCTCCCTACGCTGAAATCAGATGCAGGCGTTGCGATTCCGGGCTTTGGAATCCCAATTCCCGGGGTTTCTACCGGCACGGTGGATTTTGACCCGGTTGATGAAATCCTGAACGGCGACAGGTTATTCCTGCTTTCCGCTGAGGAAATCACGAATCCGCAGTATGGTTTTGTGGATGCCCGTTCCCGTGTTGCCCAGTATAAGGGAACGGAGGAAGGCTACTGGCTCCGTTCCCCCCATATCCCTACATTTCCGTTGGATGTAGGATTTGTATTCAGCTTTGGAGCGGTGATGGATTTCCCCGTGAACGGAAATTTTGCATTTGAAATGAATTCCTATGCCCGTCCGGCCTGCAATCTGGACAGCAGTAAAATCACGGATGCGGAAGTTTTGGCAGTGTGCGGCGAAAAAACGATCTGGCGGCTGAGCTTCCAAGATGGCGAGCACAACGACCGGGAGTATGATACCAGCCTTCCGATTATCGGCGAGGTTATGGATTTGACGGCGCTACTGAAAAAGGCGCTGGTGATTACCGCCTGCGTGTTGATCCTTCTGATCGTTGTCATAGTGGTGGTAATTCGGAAAGTGCTTCGTAAACGGCGAGCGAAACGGATGGCAGAGAAAAAACAGGAGGAAGGATCGATCGGTGGAGAATAACTGGGAATTGTATTGAGAACTGCACAGTCAGGTGGACAGTGAATAATTAAAGAATTTTCAACTACCGGCACCTGTTGGGGTGCCGGTAGTTGCATGAAGAAAAAATCTCCCTATGAAGTAATATGATGAGCTCCCCCCAAAGCACCGAATTTAAGCGATTAAACGAGACAAATGGCTTCATACCATTTGCCTCTTTTGCTGTTGTAGTGTTGTGAAGTTTAATTTGTCCCTATAGAATATTTTGATTCTCCAACACAAAAGGTTATGCCGTAAAATGGCAAGGCTGTGCGGTTGCCCTTTCTTATCATATGACAATATGTATAATTGTTGCAGAATAGGCTGCGAATATTTCTGCAAAATAGCGCAGGCCGGTTTGAGGAGGAGAGTATATGATAAAAAGGGAATGGCTTACACGAGGTACTGCGTTGCTGATCTGCGCTGCCTCTATGTTCTCGTTGCTGGCCGGATGTAACAGTGAGGATAACATTATACCCGCTCCTTCTGCCTCAGTGGAGGTAGAAAACGTTGTCCCGGATCGGGGCATGGCAGACCGTTCGGATCTTATGTATTTGGATAGCATTGAAAGGTATAAAAAGACAGACTGGACCGCCAATTGGATCTGGACTGAGGGCTGCGCAGAGGACAGCTATGTGGCTTTCCGCAAGACCTTCAACCTGGATCAGGCCGTCCCCTCTGCTACCGCGTTTATTTCTGCTGTAGACAAGTACGTGCTGTGGGTCAACGGGGAGCTGGCCGTGCTGGACGGTTCGCTGAAGCGGGGCCCCACTCCTTACGACAGCTACTATGATACAGTGGAGCTCACCAATCTGAAGCAGGGGGAGAACACCATCGCACTGCTGGTGGCTTTCAACGGCCGCTCCGGGGACGGTTCCATTGTCCCCGTCCTTCTGGACGAGGAGGGGGACGAGTACACCCAGGCGGGGCTGATCTTTGAACTGGATGCCGGGGGCGTGGCCGTCTGCTCGGATAGCTCCTGGAAAGCCGCCCGGCATAACGGCTACAAGAACCGGGTCACCGCCGGGGCGGATTACCCAGGCTATACCCAGTCCTCCATGCTGGCGGAACGTAACGTCTACTTTGATGCACGGGACGACCTGGGTGAGTTTATGAGCGAGGGCTATGATGACAGCCAGTGGGAGAACGCCACGCCGATCTCCAAGGCCGGAGACTTGCCCTTCGGCGACCTCTACTCCGCCATGATCGCACCCGTCAAATTTGAAGAAATTACTGACTTTGCCAACTCCACGGACTATGTAGGCAAGGCGTTGGCCCAAGATACAACCCTGGTGCTGGAACTGCCGGGCAACATCCAATTCACTCCCTATTTTGAGTTGGAGGCTCCGGCGGGCAAAAAGTTGACCTTCTACACCGACACCTACACCGACAAGCAGGATATGCCCAACTTCAAGGACACCTATGTCACCGCCGAGGGGATCCAGCACTATGAGAATTATCCCTGGCGTAGCGGTTCCAAGCTCATCATCGAGGCGGAGGCCGGGGTGACCTTTACCCGGCTGGGCTACCGCGCCAGCGGCTTCAACGGGGAGTGGGCGGGGGCCTTCGTCTCCTCGGATGCCGGGCTGGACCAGCTGTGGCAGGAGTCACTCAACACCCTGGCAATCTGTATGCGGGATACATACATGGACTGCCCCGAGCGGGAACGGGGTCCCTACATGGGGGATGCCTCCAACCAAATCGACGCGGCGCTGTACAGCTATGACCAGGCGGGGCTGGACATGACGAAAAAGGCCATCCTGGCCTGCGTGGCCTGGACGCGGACGGACGGGGCCATCCCCAGCCGCGCCCCCAGTGCGAAGCCCCAGGAGATCCCCAACCAGAGCCTTATCTTTATGACCAGCGTGTACCACTACTGGCTCCACTCCGGGGATAGGGAAACGGCGGCGGCCTATTGCACAGCTTTCCTCAACTACCTGAAGATGGTGGAGATGGAAAACGGCCTGCCGGTGTACCGGGACGGCTCCTGGACGTGGAACGACTGGGGGGACTGCATCGACACCAGGCTGCTTCAGGCGGGCATCTACTACTACGCCCTCACCGTCACTAAGTCCATAGCCGACGACCTGGGCATCACCGAGGGGACGGAGTTCCTCACCGAGCGGATGGACTCCATGAAGGAAAACTGGCGGGCCGCCTACTACACCGAGGAGGGCTTCAAGAGCCCGGACAGCAAGTATGTGGACGACCGCGCCAACGCCATGCTGGCCCTGTCCGGTTTGGCCGGGGAGGAGGACTACGCCCTCATCACCGATGTGGTCATGAGCACCTGCGAGGCCAGCCCCTTCATTGAGAAGTACGTGCTGGAGGCCCTGTGCGTCATGGGCCGGACCGACCTGGCCCTCCAGCGGATGCGGGACCGCTACGCCCCCATGCTCCAGGACGGGTACGACACCCTGTGGGAGACCTTCGACGGGGAGACCGGCACCGTCAACCACGGCTGGACCGCCGCACCGCTGTACATCCTGTCCAAGTACGCCGCCGGCGTCCGCCCAACTGTGGCAGGGTTTGAAGAATACGAGATCGCCCCCTGCGCCGCCCTGGACAGCTTTGACTGCACCGTCTGGACGCCTAAGGGGGAGATCGGCGTGAAGCTGGAGACCACGGCGGAGGGGAAGACCCTCACCGTCAACGCCATCGACGCCGTGGGCACGGTTATCGTGCCGGAGGGCATGGGCACGGATATCACCGTCACCGGCGGGGACTGCCCCGTGGACGGCGGGCGGGTGACCATCACCCAGGCCGGGGAGTACGTCATCACCATTCAATAGGACGCACAAAAAGGCGGGACCGCTTATGCGGCCCCGCCTTTCATGCTATGCAGTTATATCACTGTTTTTTCCAAGGGGAAAACGAATGGTGAGGAAGAACATATTGTCGGCCACCCTGATGTCCATCGTGCCGCCGTGCTGCGCCGCGATATACTGGATGCTCTTTGTGCCAAAGCCGTGGCGGGAGCTGTCCCCCTTGCTGGTGGCGGGCAGGCCGTGATCCAGCTTCAGACCGCCGCTGAAATAGTTGGACTCCTCAATGACCAGCACGTCCCCTTCCTCCCGGCAGGAGAGGGAGATCACCCGCTCCTCCAGCGGGAGGGGCTTCACGGCCTCCACCGCGTTGTCGATGATGTTGCCAAACAGGGAATAGGTCTGCACCGGGGTGAGGAAGTCCAGCCTGCCGCCATCGGCCATGCAGGAAAAGGAGATGCCGCTTTTCTGGCAGGTCATGGCCTTTTCGCACAGCACCACGTCCAGCACCTCGTTGCCCGTTTTGATGTTGGCGTCGTAGAACTGGATGGCCTCCCGCAGGGAAGCCGCCTCCGCCCCGGTGAGCTTGCCCTCGATTTTGTCCAGGATGTGTTTGAGATCGTGGCACTTCATGTTGATGACGTCCATGTTGGCCTTGACGGACTCGAACTGCGCCCGGTCCTGCCGCCAGAGCTGGTGGAGGATGCCGATCTGCTCCTCCTGCTCACTTTGGGAGAAGATACCCGCGCAGATGGTGAGGATGGTGAAGCTGAACCCCACATAGAGCACTTTGGTCACGATGTTGAGCATGGGGCTTTCCCCTTCATATACCCGGGAAACGCAGATCAGGATATTCACCAGCGTCACTGTGGCAATGGACAGGACAATGACATTGCGTGTGGTGCGCCGGTTGTGAACCAACCGATTTTTTGGCGTAAACAGCGCGGCCAGCAACACAATGGACAGCAGATGGAAGCCAAAAAAGATGGCCCAGTCCAGATTCGATATCTCTGGATCGGAGTGGAGCAATGCCAGCGTCTCCCGGTCGTTGATCCCCCGCAGGTTTTGCAGCAGGGGATAGAGCTTATTGGTAAATTGATAGGCCGCTATGCCGGAGCAGAAGGCCAGCAGCATTTCTTGAATATCGTACTTCCAACAGAACACGAGGGCGGTAAAGTTCAGCACGGTGATGGCAGAGTAGCACAGCACCCGTACCAGGAGGGAACCCGTCTCCGTATACCAGATGGCCAAGAGGTAGCAGACTACCATCCCCTCCAGCAGGGTGAGGGCGATTCGGACGAAGAAAAAATCCCGCCGTTCAAACCTGCGGGCAAACAGGGCAATGCAGATATAACACTCCCAGTAGGTCAGCATCAGGTTGACGCTCTGCATGGTGTAGGGCGTGGTAAAGGCCGCAATCAATTCATTCATAGCGTTGTGTCTCCATAAAACGGACAAAAGCGTCGGTAAATGCTTTCCGTTTTGGATGGCTGATCTGGAGCGGTTGCCCGCCCACGATCACATTCATGCCGTCGATGCGGTCCACATGGGCCAGGTTGACCAGCAGGAAGCTGTTGCAGCGGACAAAGCCCTGCTCTATCAGGGCGGACTCGGCGCTTTTCATGGTCTGGTACTGGCGGTATTCCCCGCTGGTGGTGTGATAGACGCAGTGGTGTCCCTTGACCTCCACATAGCGGATATCACGGGGCGAGAGACGCACAAAGCTGGTGTCGGTGCGGATGAGCACGTCGGGGGGCATCACGTGCTCCAGCCTGGCCAGCACCTTGGTGAATTTCAGCGCGAACTCCGGATAGGCCACCGGCTTGACAATGAAATCGGAGGCGGCCACCTCATAGCCCTGGATGGCGTACTGGCGCATGGTGGTGACGAAAATGAGGATCACCTTTTCGTCCTTCTCCCGCAGAAGCTTGGCCGCGTCCATGCCGTTGAGCATGGGCATCATGATGTCCATGTACACGATGTGGAACGGGGAGTATTTTTCCAAAAAAGTAATGGGTTCATAGAAGATTGAGACGGAGACAGACAACTTATGGTCAGCGGCGTAGGTCTTGATATGGCTTTCCAGCGCCGCGGCCTGCTCCCGGTTGTCCTCCACAATGGCAATATCGATCATGTCTGTCCGCCTCCTTCTGCCTATTCAATATAGCAATTTTAACAAGGAAAGTCAAGGTTGGGCTGTCCGTGTTTGTAAGGTTGTGCGGCCAGAGACAAAGGTTATGCGGTTCCCATTGAAAACTTTGGGCATATCGAATAAATTGGGGGTGCGAAAAGGGGGAGAGCCCCTGACAAATATAAGAGGAGGATATTTCGATGAAAAAGCACACGAAACTGGTTACCCTGTTCCTGGCCGGGGCGATGGCCCTGTCTCTGGCCGCCTGCAGCGGCGGCGGTGGCGGGAGCAGCGCCGGCGGCAAGGTCACCGGCGTCTACCTCAGCCCCGCCAACCTGAGCTATCAGAATATGCGGCCCCAGTATAACTACTACCTCACCACCTTCACCCACGAGGAGCTCACGCTGATGGATAACAATACCTACTGCCTGGTGCTCTCCTCCTCCACCTTCTCCGCCCTGGAGCTGGCCGAGAGCACCAACGACGCCAAGGGCAACGAGCGGGCAAATTCCATTTATAAGCTGTACGGCGCCTGCACCAGCAAAACCAACGACTTGGACGACGACCTGCTGGACGTTACCCTCTCCGCCCCCACCCGCGTGGTGCTGAGCAATGACCAGACCTACTGGCTGGACACCGATAACTGGAACGACAGCATGGGCAAGGTCGTGGTTCCGCCCACCGGCTATGACGACAACGGCAATCCCATCTACGACCAGAACGCCGAGCCCTGGACCGCCCAGCAGTACCTGGAGGACATTGCGTTCCCTGAGATGACGATCCAGGTCAACCAAAAGACGGCCAGCTTCGATTACACGGACTTCGGCATTTACAATTTCAGCGTTGATATGCCGGGCTGATACGCCTTGTGTAATCGGGAGGACCACTTCATGAAAAAAACATACATATGGCGGGGACTTTGCACCCTCCTGGTGCTGGTCTTCTCCCTTACCATGTTCGGCCAGAGCCTGGCCTTCACCCGGGAAGGGGACGTGAACCTGTTCCTGGGCACCCTTCCCCCTGCCGTCCAAGTCACCGGCGACACCAACTACTACCCCTCCAGCTATGCCTCCATGGACGAGATGCGCGCCGCCCTGAAGGACTACCTCATCGAGAGCCAGGAGGAGGGCAGCGTACTGCTGCGCAATGAAAACGGGGCGCTCCCCCTGGCCTCCAACGCCAGCGTGACGCTGTTCGGCTTCGCCGCCGCCACCCCTGTCTACCACGGCGGCTCCGGCGGCCCGCCCAACAACGGCATCAACCTCTACGACGCCATGAAGGAGGAGGGCTTCCAGGTCAACGAGACGGTGTACAACGCCATCGTGGCCGCCAACGGCGCCCGCACCAAGACCGGACTCATCGGCGAGATCTCCGCCAGCGCCTACGCCGGGACGGAGAGCTCCTACGCGTCCGGCTACAACGACGCCGCCATCTACGTCATGAGCCGCTTCGGCGGCGAGGAGGGCGACCTGAACCACGGCCTCCAGGGCGACTGGCAGGAGGGCCCCGCGGGCGTGCCCGAGCTGTCCCTCCACCAGGAGGAGATCGACACCCTCAACATGATAAAAAACTCCGGCAAGTTCGGCAAGATCATCGTGGTGCTCAACTCCGGCTACGCCATGGATCTGGGCTGGCTGGCGGACTACGGCGTGGACGCCTGTTTGTGGATCGGCTACCCCGGCAACTACGGCATGACCGGCGTGGCCCGGGTGCTGGGCGGCCAGGCCGACCCCTCCGGCCGCAACGTCATCACCTACGCCGCCGACTCCCTCAGCTCCGCCGCCATGCAGAACGCCGGCGACTTCACCTTCGACAACCTCACCGGCCAGTATAAGAACAAGTACCTGGTGTACGCCGAGGGTATCTATGTGGGCTACAAGTACTATGAGACCCGCTACCAGGACCAGGTGCTGGGCGTCAACAACGCCAACGGCCCCAAAGGCGTATACGCCAGCAAGGGCGGCGCGTGGAACTATGCCGACGAGATGGTGTTCACCTTCGGCGCGGGGCAGTCCTACGCCGGTTTCACCCAGGAGCTGCTGAGCGTGGACTGGGACAAGTCCACCCACACCGTCACCGCCCAGGTGAAGGTGACCAACAACGGCGCGGACAATTACTCCGGCAAGAGCAAGGACGTGGTGCAGCTCTACGTCCAGCTCCCCTACGAGGCGGGGCAGGCGGAAAAGAGCGCCATCCAGCTGGCCGACTTCGCCAAGACCTCCGCCCTGGCGGCGGGGGAGAGCGAGACCGTGACCCTGGAGTTCTCTGACTACATCTTCGCCACCTATGACAGCAATGCCGCCAACGGGGCGGACAGCTCCAAGACGGGCTGCTATGTGTTCGATCCCGGCGAGTATTTCTTCGCCATCGGCGATGACGCCCACGACGCGCTGAACAACGTGCTGGCCGCCCGGGGCGTCACCGGGATGTTCGACGCCGAGGGCAATCCTGTGGAGGGCGACGCCGCCAAGGTTTACAGGGACGAGCTGGCCAGCCTGGACAACACGACCTACGCCGTCTCCCCCTACACCGGCGAGGTGGTGTCCAACCACTTCGAGGACCGGGACATCAACTACTTCATCCCCGGCTCCGTGACCTACCTGACCCGTTCCGACTGGAACACCTTCCCCGATACGGTGGCCAGCCTCACCGCTACCCCGGAGATCCAGGACCTGATGGAGAACTTCCAGTACGAGAAGCCCGCCGACGCCCCGGATATCTCGGAGTATAAGTATAAGCAGGACAACGGCATCTCCTTCATTGAGATGAAGGACGCAGCCTTTGACGATCCCAAGTGGGAGGAGTTCATCGACCAGCTCACCCCCAGCGAGCTGGCCCAGATTACCGGCGATAAAATGGGCATGGATATGATCGAGAGCATCGCCCTCCCTGCCTACGCCGGCGGCGACGGTCCGGACGGACATCAGGGCGGCGTGCTGTTCAACGCGGAGATGGCGGCCGCCTCCACCTTCAGCAGGGAGATGCTGGAGCAGCGCGGCAAGTTCTTTGCCGAGGAGAGCTACTGGATCGGCTTCCGCCAGATCTACTCCCCTGGCGGCAACATCCACCGCACCCCCTATTCCGGCCGTAACTATGAGTACTACTCCGAGGACGCCAACATGAGCTACATCTGCGGCGAGATCCAGACCAAGGCCATGGCGGAGGGCGGCTGCGTGGGCACCTTCAAGCACTTCTGCGGCAACGACCAGGAGACCAACCGCCACGGCGTGGCCACCTTCTTGACCGAGCAGGCCTACCGCGAGGTTCCCCTGCGGGGCTTTGAGGGCGGGCTCCAGGCCGGGCACAGCATGGCCACCATGACCGCCTACAACCGCATCGGCTGCATTCCCACCGCCAGCGACTACGAGACCATGACCACCGTGCTGCGGGATGAGTGGGGCTTCACCGGCATCAACATGACCGACAGCTCCAAGGACTCCGCCAGCTACATGGGCACCGCCGACGCCATCCGGGCGGGCACCTGCCAGTTCAACAACGACCCCGGCCGCGTGCCTGAGGCATCCAACCTGCTGGTGAAGGACAAGGACGGCTTCATCTGGGGCAAGCTCCGGGAGGTGGCCAAGTACTACCTGTATACCATGAGCCGCTCCAACCTGGTAAACGGTTTGAGCAAGACGGAGACCGTCCAGAACTACACCCCCTGGTGGAAGCCCGCCCTCACCGGGCTGAACGTCGCCATCGGCGTGCTGACCGCAGGCACCGCGGCGCTGTATGTCCTGTCCGAGATCAAGTCCAGGAAGGGGGGCAAATAAGATGAAGCGCTTGTTCCAAGACGCGAAACCGGGCTTTTGGTTGAGCGCGGCTGCCGCAGTTATTGCCCTGGTAGGGGCTGCAGCTTATGTGATCATCTACATGGCCACCGCCGCCGAAACGGTGGACCGGGTGTTCTCCTGGCTTACCTTTGGACTGGCGCTGGGCGGTGCGGTCATTACCCTGGCGGGTGAGACGTTGCGGCTCCCCTTCACCCCCATCCTGGGCGGGGCCTGCTTCTCTGTGGCCCTGGCCAACCATCTGGTGGAAACCGCTTACCCCCTGGCCGATGTACTCACCGGCGTGCCCTTCTTCGGGGGCAACCCCACCTTGGCCATTGCCTTTTCCGTGGTGTTCGGCGCGGCCGCGGTTCTCAATGTAATCGCCGCCTTTATGGCCCACCGCAACTAACTCAGGTTTCTGCGTATCCCTGGGCAGGTTGCCTGGGGATACGGGAAATACACAAAGACTATTGGAGGAAAACGTTATGAAAATGAAGAAACTCTTGGCCGCCGTCCTGTCGGCGCTGATGCTGGTCTCCCTGCTGGCCGCCTGCGGCGGCAGCCCCAGCAGCAATTCCCAGGCCCCCTCCGAGGAGCCCTCCCAGCCCACCGAGGGCGGCAGCAAAACCTACCAGTTCTGGGGCACCTATGAGGAGTCCGGCGAGAACGCTTCCATGCTGAACGCCGCCTTCCTGCTGAACCTGAACGAGGACGGCACCGCCGTTGCGGACAAGTATATGTTCGCCAACTTCGACGCCTCCGACGCCGCCACCAACCCCACCTTCACCGCCAGCTATATGTCCGGCACCTGGAAGGAAGTTGAAAAGGACGGCGTGGCCTGCCTGCAGATCAAGCTGGCCTATGTGGACGAGGCGGGCACTGAGTCCAACGCCCAGACCGCTTACGCCTATGACGTGGCCGGTGTGTACTCCTTCGATCTGACCTTCCCCGTGGTGCCCGGTATGTCCTACACCCGCGTGGCCCCCATGGAGGGCAAGGAGGGCCAGACCTACGCCGACGCCAACGCCTTTATCCAGGCCTATAAGCAGGACTTCACCGCCCCCGAGCACGTGGGCGCCTTCACCGACGCGGACAACAACGGCACCGCCTACCTCCAGGCCGACGGCACCCTGCTGGTTTACGCCGGCTACGACAAGTTTGCCGACGGCACCTGGACCCTGGCCGACGGGGCCATCGCCATCACCCTGGGCGGCGAGGCCGTGGATGTGACCATGGACGGCAATAAGGCCACTTTCACCGCCGAGCGCAATCTGGGCGACGGCAACGCGGTTACCTACACCTTCGTCTGCGAGGACATCTCCGCCCTGTCCGCCCCCGAGGCTCCCGCCAACGGCGGCGAGGAACCCGCTGAGGAGGGTATCGCCTCCTACGAGGCCGGCGGCCTGGTGCTGGTGCTGCTGGACGACACCAACATGAAGGTCAAGTACCCCGAGTACGGCATGGAGCGGGACGGCTTCACCTACGTGCTGGACGGCGACACTCTGACCGTTACCGCCCCCGGAGAGGACGTGCTGGGCGCGTTTGGCCAGATCTGGACCGCCATGGGCGGCGAAACCTGGACCATCGACGGCAGCACCGCCACCAAGGCCGGGTAAGCGGCGCATAGAAGAAAGCCGAAACCCAACGCAAAAAAGGCTCCAGGCCAGCTCGCTCGCCTGGGGCCTTTTTTAGAAAAGGAGCGTTATTGATGAAGAAAAAAGGCAGCCTGCTGTGGACCATCCTCACAGTAATCACCGCCCTGCTACTGGTGGTGTGCATCGTGGCCATCCCTGTCACCAACGCATTTGCCACTGCCATCAACGTGGCCCTGGGGGCTAAGACCCAGGAAGTCATCCCTGACCCCGATGCCAAGATCTATTTCTGGAGCGATTACGAGAACGAAGACGACCTTGTGGCCTTTGAAAAGCAGCTGTGCCATGACATCGAGGCGGAGGGCGCGGCCCTGCTGGTCAACCGGGACAACACCCTGCCCCTGGCCGCGGGCACCAAGTTTACCCCCTTCTCCCAGTCCAGCTTCAACCTGCTGTACGGCGGTACCGGCTCCGGCCAGGTGTCCGCGGACGATGCCATCTCCCTCAAGGCGGCGCTGGATGGGGCATTCGGTGAAAACTCCGTCAACCCGGAACAGTGGAAATTCTACGCCGGGGCGGGGTACAAGCGGGTGAACGCCGACACCACCGGCGGCAACCAGGGCCAGTACCGCATCAACGAGGTGCCCTGGAGCGAGTATTCCGATGCCCTGAAGGGCACCTGGTCCCAGTACGGTGACGTGGCCCTGGTGGTGCTGGCCCGCTCCGGCGGCGAGGGCGCCGACCTGCCCAGTGGCCTGCCCGAGCTGGAAGCCTATATGACCGACGGCGATTACCTGCGCCTGTGCAAAGAGGAGATTGAGATGCTGGAGAACCTGGAGCAGCTCAAGGAGCAGGGTACCTTCAAGAAGATCGTGGTGCTGCTCAACTCCTCCAACACCCTCCAGCTGGACTTTGTGGACGACTACGGCATTGACGCGGTGCTGTGGATCGGCGATGTGGGCATGACCGGCATCACCGCCGTGGCCGATATCCTGGCTGGTACGGTGAACCCCTCCGGCCGCATCGTGGACACCTTCCTCAAGGACAACCACTCCTCCCCCGCCATGCAGAACTTTGGCGCGTACCCCTATACTAACGGCGCGGATTACGACGTGGCTACCGCCCAGAACAACACCGACCCTGGCATCGGCAAGTGCAACCGGGACTACGTGGTGTACCAGGAGGGCATCTACGTGGGTTACCGCTACTATGAGACCCGGTATGAGGACTATGTGCTGGGCCAGGGCAACGCCGGGGAGTATGACTACAGCGCCGACGTGGCCTTCCCCTTCGGCTACGGCCTGAGCTACACAACCTTCGAGTACTCCAACTTCTCCGTTCAGGAGCAGGGCAATACCTTCCAGGTGGAGGTGGACGTGAAGAACACCGGCGCGGTGGACGGCAAGCACACCGTGCAGATCTACTTCCAGTCCCCCTATACCCAGTATGATATCGACAACCAGGTGGAGAAGGCCGCGGTGGAGCTGTGCGGCTTCGACAAGAAGTTCATCGCCGCCGGGGACACCGAGCACTTCACCATTACCGTGGAGAAGGAGGATCTGACCTCCTACGACCACATGAACGCCAAGACCTACATCCTGGAGGACGGCGACTACTACTTCACCGTGGGCAAGGACGCCCATGACGCCGTCAACAACATCCTGGCCGCCAAGGGCGCGGATCAGGGCCGCATGACCGCCGCCGGGGACGCCGGGCTGGCGTCCAAGTGGAACAACCCCACCTTTGACAAGACCACCTACGCCGTGTCCTCCGTCACCGGCAAGCCCATCACCAACCTGTTTGAGGATGCCGACCTGAACAAGTACGAGGGCGACGACGGCCAGGATATCACCTACCTGAGCCGAAGCGACTGGACGGGCACCTGGCCCTCCACCGTCTCGCTGAAGATCACCGACCAGATGTGGAAGGACGGCCTGTCCCACAACGAGGCGGACCGCGCGGCCATGGTGGAAACCGCCAAGAATCGCTATTGGTCTGATGCCACGATGCCCAAGATAGGTGTGTCCGGTACACTCAGCGCCAGTATGTTTGCCGAGACCGAGGCGGACGACCCCTCCTGGAACGACCTGGTCAGCCAGATCCCCTACAGCGAGATGACCAACCTGATCTACAACGGCTTCCACCTCACCCAGCCGGTGCCCTCCATCAGCCTGCCCGGCACCAACGATGAGAACGGCCCCCAGGGCTTTACCAAGAGCCTGATGGGCGGCTCCTCCGCCATGGCCTACACCTCTGAGGATGTGATGGCCGCCACCTTCAACCTGGAGCTCATTGAGAACATGGGCAAGTGCATCGGCGAGGACTTCCTCCACGCCACCGACGAATCCGGCACCGTGTTCTCCGGCATCTACGGCCCCGGGGCCAATATCCACCGCACCCCATACTGCGGGCGCAATTTCGAGTACTACTCCGAGGACGGCTGGCTGTCTGGCCGGGTAGCCGCCGTGGAGGTGGCCGCCATCCAGGATCGGGGTGTGTACGTGTTCACCAAGCACTTTGCCCTCAACGACCAGGAGGAGGGGCGCTACGGCATCTCCACCTGGTCCAACGAGCAGGCCATCCGCGAGCTGTACCTGGAGGGCTTTGAGGGCAGCGTGGCCCGGGGCGGCGGCATGGGCGTGATGAGCTCCTTCAACCGCCTGGGCGTTACCTGGAGCGGGGCCCACCACGGCCTGATGACCGGCGTCCTCCGGGACGAGTGGGGCATGAAGGGCGCTGCCATCACCGACTGCTCCGTCATGGCGGCCTACATGGACTACCGCCTGGGCGTGCTGGCGGGCCAGGATCTGTGGGACGGCTACAGCATGGGCATGGAGACCCTGGACGGGCTGGATAAGGACCCCGCCATCGTCTCCGCCGTGCAGACCGCCGTCAAGCACATCGCCTACTCCATCACCCACAGCCACGCCATGAACGTGGGCAACGCCACCGTGCGGGCCATCACCCCCTGGTGGCAGGTGGCCATCTATGCCGCCACCGGCGTGATGGCAGTGCTCACCGCGGGCAGTGTGTTCATGCTGATCCGCAGCAAAAAGAAAGCAAAGAACGGCTGATCTACCGCAATCCGGCGGGCCGAGGGCTGAGACCTGTGCCCGCGGCCCGCCTATTTCTTTTATTCAGGAGGGCAGCTATGAAAAAGAGGAACTTTTGGAAGATCCCCATGGCGGTTTTCGCCGTGTTCACGGCGATCTGCGTGGCCGCGATCCCCATCACCAACTATTTCGCGCCCATGATCAACGTGGCGCTGAACGCCGAGACCCAGCGCATCATCCCCGACCCGGACGCCCAGATCTTCTACTGGACCCGTTACGACTCCGAGGAGGAGCTGGTGGCCAACGACTGGAACGTGTGCCGCCAGGTGATGGCGGAGGGGGCCTCGGTGCTGCTCAACCGGGACAATACCCTCCCCCTGGCCGCCGACACCAGGTTCTCCTGCTTCTCCCAGTCCTCTGTGGACCCGGTGAAGGTGGGAACCGGCTCTGCCTTTGTCTCCACCGGCGAGGGCGCCAGCCTGTACTCCGCGCTGGAGGACAGCTTCCAGCCGGGGTGTGTAAACACCGATCTGTGGAAGTTCTATGTCACCAGCGGCTATAAGCGGGAAAACGCGGCCCTGTCCGGCGGCGACCCCTCCCAATACCGCATCAACGAGGTGCCCTGGGAGAAGTACACCGACGCGCTGAAATCCACCTTTGCCGACTATGGCGACGCCGCCCTGGTCACCCTGTCCCGTTCCTCCGGCGAGGGCGCCGACCTGCCCAGCGGGCTGGAGGCGCTGGAGCCCTACATGACCGGCGGCGACTATCTCCGGCTGTGCAAGGAGGAGATGGAGCTGCTCCAAAACCTGAAAGATTTGAAGGATCAGGGTGTGTTCAAAAAGATCATCGTCCTGCTCAACTCCTCCAGCACCCTTCAGCTGGACTTCATCGACGAGTATGACATCGACGCCGTGGTGTGGACGGGCAACCTGGGCATCAATGGCCTGCCCGCCGTGACGGACATCCTGGCGGGCAAGGTGAACCCCTCCGGGCGGATCGTGGACACCTTCCTGAAGGACAACCACTCCTCCCCCGCCATGGTGAACTACGACGCGTTCCCCTATACCAACGCCGCCCAGCTGGACCTGGCCTTTGCCCAGAACAACACCGCCCCCGGCATTGAAAAGTGCAATATGAACTACGTGGTGTACCAGGAGGGCATCTACGTGGGCTACCGCTACTACGAGACCCGGTATGAGGACTACGTGCTGGGACAGGGCAGCGCCGGGGAGTACGACTACAACGCCGATGTGGCCTTCCCCTTCGGCTCCGGCCTGAGCTACACCACCTTCGAGTACTCCAACTTCACCGTGGAGGACCAGGGCGAAGCTTTCCAGGTGGGGGTGGATGTGGCCAACACCGGCAGTATGGACGGCAAGCACACCGTGCAGATTTACTTCCAGTCCCCCTATACCGACTATGACCGGGAGAACGGGATCGAGAAGGCCGCCGTGGAGCTGTGCGGCTTTGACAAAAAGGAGATCAAGGCCGGCGAGACCGAGCACTTTGATATCCGCGTCCTGAAAGAGGATCTGACCAGCTATGACGCCAACGCCGCCAAGACCTACATCCTGGACGCCGGGGACTACTACTTCACCGTGGGCACTGACGCCCACAACGCCGTCAACAACATCCTGATGGCCAAGGGGGCGGACGCCTCCCGCATGATCGGTACCGGCGACGCGGCCCTCACGGCCAAATGGAACAACCCCGCCCTGGATACCACCACCTATGCGGTCTCCTCCGCCACAGGGAAGCCCATCACCAACCTGTTCGACAACGCCGATCTGAACAAGTACGAGGGCGCGGAGGATCAGCAGGTGGTCTACCTCACCCGCAGCAACTGGACCGGAACCTTCCCCCAGGCCGCTGTGAGCCTGCGGGCTACAGACGCCATGTGGGACGACGGCCTGACCCATGAGGACGCCGGCAGGGACGCCCTGGTGGAGCAGTACAAGCAGCTCTATTGGTCCGACGTGAGCCAGGCTCTCGCCGCCGGGACGGGCGGCTCCCTCAACGCCATCGACTTTGTGGACAAGGGCTATGACGATCCCGCCTGGGATGAGCTGATCGGCCAGCTCTCCTACGAAGATATGCTGAACCTGATCTATAACGGCTCCTACCAGACCCAGGTGCTCCCGGCCATCAATCTGCCCGCCACCCAGGAATTTGACGGCCCCACCGGCTTCACCAAGAGCATCGTGGGCGGGGCCAACGGCATGGCCTTTACCTCCGAGGATGTGATGGCGGCCACCTATAACCGAGAGCTGATCCAGGAGGTGGGCAAGTGCATGGGCGAGGATATGCTCCACGCCCAGTCCGGGGACAACGCCGCCGCCGTAGCCGGTATTTATGCCCCCGGCGTGAATATCCACCGGAGCCCCTATCTGGGCCGGCACAATGAGTATTACTCCGAGGACGGCTGGCTGTCCGGCGAGATTGCCGCCGCCCAGGTCCAGGGCCTCCACGACCGGGGGATGCTGGCCTTTGTGAAGCATTTCGCCCTCAACGACCAGGAGCAGGGCCGGTATGGGATCTCCGTTTGGGCCAACGAGCAGTCCATCCGGGAACTGTATCTGGAGAGCTTTGAGGGTGCGATCCGGGGTGGCGCTTCCAACGTCATGAGCTCTTTCAACCGCATTGGCGTGGTGTGGTCCGGTGCCCACCACGGCCTGATGACCGGCATCCTCCGAAACGAGTGGGGCATGGAGGGCTCCGCCATCACCGACATGGCCATCAACGCCAAGTGGATGGACTATCGTCTGGGCGTGCTGGCTGGCCAGGACTATTGGTGTGGACAGAAGGGCGGCATGGGTACCCTGGACGGGACCGACAACGATCCGGCCATCGCTGCGGCGGTCCACAACGCGGCCAAGAACGTGGTGTTCAGCATCACCCGGACTAACGCTATGAACATGGGCAACGCTACCGTTGTCAGTGTGACTCCCTTGTGGCGGATTGCGCTGTACGCCGCCACCGGCGTGTGCGCCCTGCTGGCTGTGGGAAGTGCGTTCATAGTGGTGCGGACGAAGAAAAAGCAGAAGCAGGAAAAGTGACCACCTGTGCACAAAACGCAAAAAGCTGTCGGTGAGCCGACTTTTGATCGGTTTGTCCGGTAGCTCAAAACAGGAGGGTAGATCTCAGATGAACAAGAAAACGATGCGGCTTGGAACACTGCTACTGATGGCGGCACTCTTTTTGAGTGCCTGTGGAGCAGGGGCCGGTAAAAGCTCAGACGCGCCTGCTGGCGGGAGCGAGGCGAGTGTCGCTCAGGTCTGGAAGCTCACCATCGTGCAACCGCCGGAGAAGCTGGAGTATGAGGAGGGCGAGACCTTTGATCCGGCCGGGGTTGTCATCAACGCCAAGTTGAAAGACGGCTCAATGCTGGAAAACGTGGCCTATGAGGGGATCATCGTAGACCAACCGCTGACGCGGACGTCCCTGTTTGCTAAATTTGTCTATGGAGGGGAAACCGTGGAGCAGAACATCAAGGTCACGCTGAAGGGAAACCGGGAGGAATACTCTGTCGCAGGCACACGGGAAACCGCCGGTAGCCCCCTGGCGGGAAAGGTCATCTTCTGGCTGGGCTCCTCTGTCACAGAAGGGGCCAGTTCCGGTCAGGAATCTATGGCCGACTTCCTGGCAAAAAAGCATGGAGCCCAGTGTATCAAGGAGGCTGTGTCCGGCACCACGCTGGCGGACCGGGCCAACAGCAGCTACGTAAGCCGTCTGGATCAGTATCTGGCCTCTGATGAAAGGGCAGGCCATGTGGACGCGTTCATCTGCCAGCTGTCCACAAACGATAAGGGTTTCCCTGATGGTTTTGGCGCTGTGACGCCGGCGGATGTGCGCGATGCCGCCGCCTTTGACACCGCCACCACCTTTGGGGCAATGGAGTACATCATCGCCACGGCCAAAGGCACATGGGACTGCCCCGTGTATTTCTACACCAACCCGCCCATGGATGACGAAAACTATGAAACGATGGTGCAGGCGCTGGAGGAGCTCGCGGAAAAATGGGGCGTGACCATCATTGACCTATATCGTGACCAGGCGTTCAACGACATCAGCGAGGAAGAACGGGCGCTCTATATGGCAGACAACATCCATCCGACAAAGGCCGGCTATCGGGAGTGGTGGCTGCCAAAATTTGAAGAAGCGCTGTCGGGGATTTAAAAATGTAAAAAGGGAGGGAAACATCCATGCCGATCAAAGCAGTCCAGCAGTTCATGCTGGGCACGGTGCTGAATAATGAGGCCCAGGCCCGGGATACGCTGCAAAAAATGAAGGATGCCGGGTACGATGGGATCGAGCTGTGCAGCTTTATGATCCACCCCAGTGGCCTTTTAGTCCGCCTCATCACTAAAGCTGCCGGTATGCCCGTGGGCGGGGGCGGCAGGCTGGACTGGCCCCGACTGGTAAAGGGATCCGGGCTCCGGGTGGTCAGCCTGCACACCGACTTGGACAGCGTGGAAAAGGACATCCCCGCCACCGCCGCCGAGGTCAAGGCACTGGGGGCGAAGTACGCGGTGATCACAGGGATGTACCGCTTCCCCTACGGCGACGAAAGGGCGGTCAGGGAGCTGGCCGCCCGCCTGAACCGGGCCGGGGAAGCGCTGGCCCGGGAGGGCGTCAGCCTGCTGTATCATAACCACAACTGCGAATTGCAGTGGGTGAACCGGGGACAACGGGCCTATGACATCCTGCTGTCCGAGACAGATCCGGCGACGGTAGGTTTTGAATTCGACAGCTACTGGTTCACGGAAGGGGGTGCCAACGCCCTGTTCTGGATGAAGCAACTGGGGGGACGCATGAAGCTATGGCACATTAACGACCGAGGGACGCGGCTGTCCGGGCCAGCCATGACCCCTATCCTGAAAAGCGACAGCATGGAGCTGGGCTATGGAAATATGGATTTGCTGCCCCTGGTAGAGCAGGCCAAGTCTGTGCCTGTGGAGGCTGTGATTCTGGAGAGCCACCGCAACTGGGTGGACAAATCGCCGGTCAAAAGCTTTCAGCGCAGCGCTGGCTTTTTGGAGAAATACATTTGAGTAGGTGAGGCAAATGAAACTGCGAACACGGATCAATATCAATGAAGGCTGGAGCTTCACCGGGCCAAGCGGCGGGACACAGCGTGTGAATCTGCCCCATACCTGGAACAGCATCGACGGCCAGGATGGCGGGAACGACTATTGGCGAGGAACGTGCATCTATTGCAGAACCTTTTCCAAGCCGGAGTTCACCGCGGAGCAGCGGGTATACCTGGAATTCCAGGGGGTAAACGCGTCGGCCAAGGTAGAACTGAACGGGACGTTTGTTGGGATACACAACGGCGGTTATTCTACCTTTCGATGGGATGTCACAGAATTGATCTCAGACAGCAATGTCCTGATGGTCCACGTGGATAACGGCATCAACGATCGGGTGTACCCCCAGAAAGCGGATTTCACCTTCTACGGCGGCATTTACCGGGATGTCTCGTTAATTGTGGCCAACAAATGTCACTTCGACTTGGATTACCTGGGTGGGCTGGGCATCATGGTCACGGCCAAGCCCGTCGAAAACTACAGCAAGGGCGAGGTGCAGGTAAAAACCTGGAGGAACTGCGAAGACGGCCAGGTGCATATCTCCATTCTGGATGGGGCGGGAAAAGAGGCCGCTGCTATTGATGCGGACAGCGGCAAGCTGGATTTGCCTGATGTACATCTATGGGATGGGATAAGGGATCCTTATCTTTACACTGCAGTGGCAACCCTCACCATAGGGGATAAAACGGTAGATCAGGTCAGCGCCCGTTTTGGTGTGCGGGACTTTCGGGTAGATCCCAGAGAGGGGTTCTTCCTCAACGGGCGCAGCTATCCCCTGCGGGGCGTCAGCCGCCACCAGGACTGGAGGGGAATCGGCAACGCCATCACAAAGCAGCACCATGATGCCGACATGGCGCTGATCCGGGAGATGGGGGCCAACACCATCCGCCTGGCCCACTACCAGCATGACCAGTATTTTTACGACCTGTGCGACCGGTATGGCATGGTGGTGTGGGCGGAGATCCCCTATATCTCGGAGCATATGGCCAGCGGCCGGGACAATACCATCAGCCAAGCCAAAGAATTGGTCATCCAGAACTACAACCACCCGTCTATCGTCGTCTGGGGGGTGTCCAACGAGATCACCATTTCCACCAAGGATAAGGTGGATATGCTGGATAACCACCGGGTGCTCAACGACCTGTACCACCAGCTGGATCCCACCCGGCTCACCACCCTGGCCTGCTACGCCATGTGCGGGCCGTTCAACAAGACCGCCCACATCACCGATGTGGTGAGCTGGAACCTGTACCTGGGGTGGTATGTACCGGGGCTGTTCCTCAACGACCTGTGGATCGACTTCTTCCACAAATGCTACCCGGACAGGCCGCTGGGCTACTCCGAGTACGGCTGTGAGGCAATGCCCAACCTGCATTCCTCCAAGCCCCGCCGGGGCGACCATACTGAGGAATACCAGTGCGTCTACCACGAGTATATGCTGCGCTGCTTTGAGCACCGTCCCTTCCTCTGGGCAACCCACGTCTGGAATATGTTCGACTTTGCCGCCGACGCCCGGGACCAGGGAGGCGAGCCGGGGATGAACCACAAGGGCCTGGTGACCTTTGACCGCAAGACGAAAAAAGACAGCTTCTACCTCTACAAAGCCTGGTGGAGCGATGAACCCTTCGTCCACATCTGCGGCAGCCGGTATGTCGACCGGCCCGAGGCAGTCGCCAAGGTCAAAGTGTATTCCAATCAGAGCAAAGTGGCGCTGTACGTCAACGGCAAGCTGGTGGAGGAAAAGACCGGGAAAAGGGTGTTTGAATTCAAAGTCCCCCTGGAGGGCAATGCGGAGCTAAAGGCCGTGGCCGGCAACTGCACCGACCAGTGCGCCATCCGCCGGGTCAGCGCACCCAACCCGGACTATCAGCTCCACGGGAAAAGTTCCAACAGCGCCAACTGGGTGTGAGAAAAAGGAGGTTGGGATTTTATTGAAGCATGAGGATTTGATCCGGCAAATGACCTTAGAAGAGAAGTGTTACCTGCTTTCCGGCAAGGACTTCTGGCAGACGCGGAGCGTGGAGCGGCTGGGGGTGCCCAGCATGACCCTGTCCGACGGCCCTCACGGCATCCGCAAGCAGGAGGGCGAGGGCGACCAGCTGGGCCTGAACGGTTCGCTCCCGGCCACCTGTTACCCTACCGCCGCGACGATTGCCAACAGCTGGGACCCGGCGCTGGGCGAGGAGATTGGTGAGTATTTAGGAATTGAAGCCGCATCCCAAGGCGTATGCGTCCTGCTGGGGCCGGGGCTGAACATCAAGCGCTCCCCCCTCTGCGGGCGGAACTTCGAGTATTTCTCCGAAGATCCGTATCTGGCGGGCAAGATGGCGGCCAGCTATATCCGGGGCATCCAGAAAAATGGCGTGGCCGCCTGCCCCAAGCACTTCGCCGCCAACTCCCAGGAGCTGCGCCGCATGGCCTCCGATTCCGTCATGGACGAGCGGACGCTGCGGGAGATCTATCTCACCGGGTTTGAGATCGCGGTGAAGGAGGGTGGCGCCAAGTCCATCATGTCCTCCTACAACCGGGTCAACGGCGTGTATGCTAACGAGAATCCGCATCTGCTCCAGGAGATCCTCCGGGATCAGTGGGGCTTCGAGGGCTTCGTGGTGTCCGACTGGGGCGGCTCCAATGACCACACGGCGGGGGTGGCGGCGGGCTCCCACCTGGAGATGCCCACCACCGGCGGCGACTCCGATTTGGAGCTGGTGGAAGCCGTAAAGTCCGGCAAGCTCAGTGAGGAACTGCTGGATCAGCGAGTTGATGAGTTGCTGGACGTTGTTTTATCTACACGAAAAGCTGTAGATCAGTGGAAGGGCAAAGAGTTTTTCAAGGATGCTCACCACGCTATAGCAGCGAGAGCGTCGGAGCAGTCCATTGTCCTGCTGAAAAACGAGGAAGGCATCCTGCCGCTGAAAAAGGGCACGAAGGTGGCCGTTATCGGCGAGTTTGCCCAGAAAGCCCGGTATCAGGGTGCGGGTTCTTCGGTAGTCAACCCCACTAAGTTGGATCACACCATGGACGTGATCAAGAACTTCGATTTGGACGTGGCAGGCTTTGAGGCGGGCTACCCCCGCTCCGGCAAGGGCGACCCGGCCATGCAGGCCAGGGCCGTGGAGCTGGCGAAGAAGGCAGACATCGTTCTGCTGTATGTCGGCTTGGACGAGATCAGCGAAAGCGAAGGGTTAGACCGCTCCCACATGAAGCTGCCCCAGAGCCAGATCGACCTGTTGGAAGCGGTGGCGGCGGCCAACCCCAACGTGGTGGCCGTCATGTCGGCGGGCTCCGCCGTGGAGATGCCCTGGCTGGACAAGTGCAAGGCGCTGGTCCACGGCTACTTGTGCGGCCAGGCGGGGGCGTCCTCCGTCCTCAAGGTGATTATGGGCCAGGTGAACCCCTCCGGCAAGCTGGCGGAGAGCTACCCTATCAAATACGAGGACGTGTCCTCCGCCCCCTACTTCCCCGCCAAGGAGCGCACTGCCGAGTACCGGGAGGGCCTGTACGTGAGCTACCGCTATTTCGAGACCGCCAAGGTGCCCGTGCTGTTCCCCTTCGGCTTCGGGCTGAGCTACACCACCTTTGAGTACTCCGACCTGTCCGTCACCGGCAAGGAGGCCACCTTCACCCTCAAAAACACGGGCGGCATGGACGGTGCGGAGGTAGTCCAGCTATACGTCTCCAAGACGGACGGCGAGGTGTTCCGCCCGGCCAAGGAGCTGAAGGGCTTCGCCAAGGTGTTTCTGAAAGCGGGGGAGAGCAAAAAAGTGACCATCCCCCTGGACGACAAGGCGTTCCGTTACTTCAACGTGGACTCCAACCGGTTCGAGGTGGAGGGCGGCCAGTGGACTATCTTGATCGGCGCGTCCTGCGCGGACATCAAGCTGTCCGGCACGGTGGAGGTGCAGGGCACCAACGCCGCCAGCCCCTATGACAGGCAGAAATTCGCCAAGTATTTCTCCGGGGATATCAAGAATATCTCCGATGGGGAGTTCGAGGCGCTATTGGGCCGCCCCATCCCCGACGGCCACTGGAGCGGGATGCTGGACATGAACGACGCGTTGTGCCAGATGTACTACGCCAAAGGCGCCGCGGGGCGGCTGGCCTACAAGATCCTCACCCACTTCATCAACAAGAGCATCGAGAAGGGCCAGCCCAACCTGAACCTGCTGTTCAACTACAATATGCCCTTCCGGGCCATCGCCAAGATGACCGGCGGCATCTGCACCATGGAGATGGCCCAGGGCATCCTCACCATCGTCAACGGCCACTTCTTCAAGGGCCTGGGGGCCGTCATCGGCGGGTTCTTCCGCGCCGGCAAGAAGCGCAAGGCGGCAAACGCCATTCATTAAGGAGGAATCTTTATGAGCCAAGAGCCCAATACTACGCTGAACCGTGCAAAGCCGTATCAGTTAATGCTGTTCCCACTGAACAACGGCGCAACCAACGTCTATTTTGTCCTGATCCTGTCCTATGTGGCCCAGTTCGGCTCTAGCATTTTGAAGCTGGGTATGTTTGCCTCCATCATGGTCACCGTGATGCGGGTGTGCGACGCCGTCACCGACCCCATCATCGGCGCCATGATGGACCGCACCAGCACCAGGATCGGCAAATTCCGCCCCTTCATGATCCTGGGCAGCGCCGTCATGGCGGTGAGCGTTATCGCGCTTTATGTGCTGCTGCCGTTCATTCCTGAGAGCATGATGTGGCTGCGCTACGTGGCTTTCGTGGTAGTGTATTTCGTCTGGGTCATCGGCTACACCTTCCAGACCTCCTGTACCCGGGCGGGCCAGACCGTGCTCACCAACGACCCCAACCAGCGGCCCATGTTCACCATCTTCAATACGGTGGGCTCCCTGCTGGGCATGGGGGTCATGCAATTCATGATCCCGCTGGTGAAGGGGATGTACGACGTGAAGGACGCGGCGGGCAACGTCATCACCTCCGGCTACGCTGATCCCATGGTGTACCGCATCATCACCCCCATCGGCATCGCCATTTCCGTGTTCCTGACTATCCTGGCCATCATCGGCATTGCCGAGAAGGATAACCCCAAGTACTATGGTATCGGCGGCGAAAAGCAGGAGAAGGTGAAGCTCTCCGAGTACGTGGAAATCATCAAGAACAACAAGCCCATGCAGCGGCTGATGGTGGCGGGCGCGGGGTGCAAGCTGGCCCTGGCCATCGCTACCAACACCACTGTCCTGCTGGCGCTGTACGGCATCCTGATGGGCAACTACAACTCCCTCTACCTGCCCATGATGGTGCTGGGCTACGTGTGCGCGGTGCCCTTCTTCCTGCTCAGTATGCGCACCTCTCAGAAGCTGGGACAGCGGGCGTCCCTGGTGCGCTACGTCTCCGTAGCCCTGGGCTGCTACGTGGGCGTGCTGGCGCTGCTGCTGTTCAGCGACCACGGCACTCCGGCCCGTATGCTGTCCTTCCCCTTCCAGGGCGGCGGTGCCATCAACCTGTACACCATCCTGTTTATCATTTTCTTCGGTATCGGCTACGGCGCGTACTACGCCACAGCGGATATGCCCATTCCCATGGTGGCGGACTGCTCCGACTACGAGACCTACCGCTCCGGCAAGTACATACCGGGCATCATGGGTACCCTGTTCTCCCTGGTGGACAAGCTGGTGTCCTCCCTGGCCCAGACGCTGGTGGCGTTTATTTTCCTCATCTGCGCGGGCCTGCACGAACTGCCGGACGACGGTACGCCTTACTCCGGCGGCATCAAGGTGGCGGTGATCGTGATGTTCTGTATCATCCCCATGCTGGCCTGGGCGGCCACCCTGCTGGCCATGAAGGGCTACTCCCTGACTGGCGAGAAGATGAAGACCATCCAGGCGGTGAATGCCGCCCGGAAGGAGGCTGTTGCAGGCGGCATGAGCCTGGGGCAGGCCATGGAATCTATCACAGACGAAACAGTGGGCAAAAAATGATGAGATCACTTGGATAAATCAACAGCTCCACATTTTTTGAGGTGCTTACGCGCAATGCTGTAACAAAATATTTCTCAATCATTCGCCTCTGAAAACACGAAATAAAATGATACAGTATGTTGAAAAAGGGTGGCTTTTTGTCATTGTGGAACACACCCGAATCCCCTATTATTTATTGTAGGATTTGTACAAATCCAGGCTCTGATTGATTGTGACCGTCAAGTAAAATGACAGAGGGAGAGATTGTTATGGTAAAACGCACCAGAGTTAAAAACCCGGATGCCGTTACGCTGCGAGACTGTTTCGGCACCACCGCGCTGTCCACTGTAAATGGGCTTTGCACCGTGTTCATGTCCAGTCTATTCATGCAGTATATGACCGACTATGCGGGGCTGGGCGCCATGGGAGCCACGCTGGCCACATCGCTGCTCCTGTTCGCCCGCATCTTTGATGCGGTGGACGATCCGATTCAGGGATTTGTGATGGATCGCGGGAAGCGGACCAAGATCGGAAAATACAAGCCCTTCTTCCTCCTCAGCATCCTGCTGACCGGCATTGGCTGCATCCTCCTCTACTCGCTCCCGTCTGCCTTTGCGACAAAGCCGGTGCTGATTGTCGTGTGGGTCATCTTCTTCTACCTCATGTTCGACGTTGGCACGTCTTTCTACAAGGATAACCTCCTGTTTCGGACGATGACCAATGACCCCAATGAACGCTCCAAGCTGGTCATCGGCCCCCGGGTGTGGACCATGATGCTGGGTGTTGTTACCTCCGCCTTTACGGCCGTGCTGGTTACGGTGAACGAAACGGTTGGGAACTATCACGACTCGTTTGCCATCCTGATCACCGTTATTGTTGGCGCGGCGATGGTGATTGCCCTGATCGGCTGGTTCTTGGTCAAGGAAAAGCACAGCGCGCAGGGAAATGAGGCAGAACCGGTAAAATTTAAGGACTTCTTCCTTCTGTTCAAAGAGAACAAGCCCATGGTGATCTATTATTTAAAGGGCATCTTTGCCGGCTTTATCTGGTCCCTCATTTTCGCCACCCCTGCGTACTACATCAAATGGGGCTTCTGTACTGACCTTGCCACCGGCGTCACCAACATGGAGCAGTATGGTGTCCTCAACGGCATTTCCTCCATGATGATGCTCATCCCGCTGCTGTTTGGCGCGGTCATTGGCCGCCCGATCCTGAAGCTCTTTAAGAATAACCCGATCAAAATGACCTGCTCCCTGCTGGTCATGCAGTCGGTGGGCGGCCTGATCCTGTTCATTGCCCAAATGACGGGGCTTCTGGCGAAAACTCCCGCGCTGTTCTTCATCACCATGTTCATCATGGCGGTGGGTGTGGGAACCGACTTTGTCCCCCAGTCCATGGTGGAGATGGAAATCATGGACTACAACATTTACAAAACCGGCAAGGATCGCTCCGCCCTGACCATGGTGGCCGGCGGCTTCATCGTCAAGGCTCAGGCGGCGCTTTCTGCGGCAATCATCGGCTCTGTGCTCATGGCGATCGGCTACAACGTAGACCCCGTCACCTCTGATTACCTGGGCGAGCTGTCGCAGATCCCCACCATGCTCAACTGGTTCATCGTCATTATGGGCCTGGTCCCCGCAATTCTCGGCGTGATATCCGCCCTGATCCTGCGTAAATACCCCATTAAGGAAGACGAGCGCAGGAAGATCCGCGAATGCCTCGATCAGCGCAACGCAGGATAAAGCTCAGTCCTCCGAAGCGTGCCGGCGGTACTCCAACGGTGTGAGATGATACTCCCGCTGAAATACTTTGTAGAACTGCGTCCTGTTCTCGTATCCCAGCGATGCTGCGATCTGGCTGACCGGGAATTCCGTGTTCCTCAGCAGACGTGCAGCCTCAGCCAGCTGCACCTTCTGGCAATACGCTTTGAGGGTGTACCCGGTGTGCCTCTTGATGATGCGGGAGATATGCTCACAAGAGTAGTTGAGCGCCTCCGCAAGCTCAGTCCGGCGGATGACCCCGTGTTGTGCCTCGATCAGCTTCTTGGCCTGCTCCACGGCCATCAGCTCCCGGCTGTGCCCCAGCGAAACATGGGTGGCCTTATAGACATCGGGGCTTTCCAGCGCGGCAAACAGCCGAAGTAAAGAGGAATAGATGTCAAACTGATAGCCGATCCGCTTCACGGAAAATGCGCGGATCAGTTCCTGGGTCAGCTGCGGGATCGCGTCCGTCCCCAGAAGGGTAAAGTCCAGGTAGTCCTTTTTATAGGCGGCGCGCTCCGAAAGGTTGTCACTGAAAAACTGATTGAGGATGCTTTTGTACTGGAACGGCGGCGGAAATGATTTGGGCCACTGCGTCAGCAGCGCGGGGTCGATGCCGATGTAAACGATATCCGCGTTTGACATATCTGTTTCCCGGTGCATGGTATTTCGGTTGAGGAGGCAGAGGTTCCCCTGAGTATAGGCGGTCTCTGCCTCCTCAATCATGACCCGGACGTCCCCCCGCTGCACATACATCAGCTCGAAGAAGTTATGCTTGTGCATATAGGTTTCATGAAAGAACTCGCTTCTTGCCGGAGTGTGGACGCAAAAGGACCACGTATCCATATAGTTGGAAAACAGGTACTCCTGGGGCGTATGGATGCTGGTCACCACCGACAACGGAGAAAAATAGTCCCGCTCGGCCGTATGGTCGCGAAGATAGTTCGGGCCATGGCTGTCGGTTTGATCCCGCATCTCATCAATGCTGTCAAAATACAGATGTGTCATGTTTTCCATGCTAACGCCCCCTTGAGGGCAGTATACCACAAAAATGCGCGTTTTTAAAGGAGGAACCACCATTGAAACGGCAATGCTACAATCCCTATCTCCCCAGCTGGGAATACATCCCCGACGCTGAACCGAGGGTGTTTGGCGACCGGCTGTACATCTATGGGAGCCACGATCTGTTTGGAGCCAAGGAATACTGCGAGGGCAATTACGTCTCCTGGTCGGCCCCGGTGGGCGACCTTTCCGACTGGCGGTACGAGGGCGTGATCTTCAAAAAAGAGGATACCCCGTGGAATAAGGAAAAGCTGTCCTACTATGCCCCGGATGTGGTGCGCGGTACGGATGGGCGGTATTATCTCTACTACTCCGTGGCCAATACGTCCATCACCTCCGTCGCCGTGTGCGACACCCCCGCGGGGAAATATCAGTATTTGGGCGACGTCCATTTCCCGGACGGGCGGGTCTATGGCTCAAAGCCGGAAGACTGGTTCGTGTTTGACCCCGCCGTACTGGTGGACGATGACGGACGTGTTTTCCTCTATGTGGGGAGCGGTCAGCCGTCAAACGGGAACTTTGGCCACGAGATCAAGGGCCTGTTTGTGATGGAACTCGCGCCTGACATGCTGACCATTATCAGCGAGCCGACGATCATCATGCCGGCGGATTTTGACCCCAAGAAGCCGAACTATTGGGAGGGCCCCTCTATCCGCCACATCGGTGAGTGGTACTATCTGGTCTATCCGGCCACCGACATCACCGGTCTCAATTACGCCATGAGCCTGTTCCCCGACAAGGGCTTTATCCACAAGGGGCCAATCCACTCCTCCAGCGATATCGGTTTGAACGGCAGAAAGCTCATGAACGCCGCCTATCCCATGGGCAACAGCCACGGCGGCATGGTGTGCGTCAACGGCCAATGGTACATATTTGACCACCGCACCACCAACGGAGTGAAAAAGAACCGGCAGGCCGTGGCCGAGCCCATTGAGATCCAGGAGGACGGCACGATTCAAATGGTGGAGGCCACAAGCTGTGGATTGAACGGCGGCCCCCTGAAGGGGATCGGGACCTATCCGGCCTACATTGCCTGCGTCCTTCATCACGCCGGGGTGTTTGGCATCCGCAACCCTATGGGCGGACCTGAGATCACCCAGGACGGCCCGGACTATGAACCGCCGGAGCCAGAGGACGGCGAAGTGACGATGGACACGGAGCTTACCGCGCCAACGGCCTATATTTCCAAAATGAAGAATGGCAGCGTCGCCGGGTTCCGATATTTTGACCTGGAAGAAACCACGCGCATCGACGTGACGGTTCGCGGCGGAGGCGGCGTACTGGAGCTTTTGCCCGGGGAAAAGGGTGTCGTCATAGCTTCCATTTCCATTGCCGCCGCGGACAAATGGACGGCTGCCGGCACGAAATTCAACGCCAAGCGGCTGGCGCTGGAGAGCCGCCGGCCCATCGGCTCCTGCCCCCTGTATTTTCGGTATAAGGGCAAAGGCGCCCTTGATATTTTGAACTTTACGCTCGCATAACGAAGGAGGATAACCATGGACTGGACACCAATTTGGCATCAAGCCGCCGCCCCCGCATTCGCTATGGGCCTGTTGGCAGGGAAAAGGAAAACGGTGGTGTTTCATGTAACGCCCCAGGTTTCCGGTGAGAAGCTTCGGGTTCGTTTCTCAAATCACTATGGGAAGAAACCCTATGCCATCGGCGGACTGACGATATGGGCGCAGGGGAAGATGCACCCCGTTACGAGCAGCGGCAATGGCTCTTTCTCTGTTCCCGTGGGAGAAAGCTGCTATTCTGACGAGATTTCGTTCCCGGCGGCCCAGGGTGAGGAGCTGGAGATCAGGCTCTATTACGCGTCAAAGGTTATGGACAGCAATATGACCGAGGAGGCCGCCGTGGTCTACCCGGGCGATCACACCGGGGACAAGGAGCTTCCCCCGGTTCGCAGGGAGGGCTATAAGGAGCAGTACAACCTCTATGAAGCCATTCCTGGGATGGATCAGATTGATGTGCTCACCGGCCAGCCGTCGAAGATCATCGCAGCCTTCGGGGACAGCATAACGGCCATGAACCGCTGGGTGAAGCCGCTGCAAAAGCGCCTGTCCGACGCCTACGGCGGCAGGTACGCGCTGATGAACGCAGGTATCAGCGGGAACTGCCTGCTCTATGATATTCCGGGGCTGATGGGGGCTTCCTACGGGGAAAAGGGGGTATCCCGTTTTGAACGCGATGTGCTCCGCTTTGACGGCCTCCACGGGGTGATCCTCGCGCTGGGCGTCAATGACGCGGCTTATTACTCCAAAAAGACAGAGGCGCTTATCTCCCTGGAAAAATACGCGTCTGCCGTAACAGACATCGTGGAGCGGCTCCACAAGATGGGCGTCCGGGTGATTGCCCAGACCCTCCCGCCCCGCATCGGGTTTGTGAAAAAGGGCTATACCCCGGAGATGGAGGCCCTGCGGGTCAGTATCAACGGATGGATCAGGGAAAGCACGATGTTCGACTACATATTTGACGCGGATGCCCTGCTGCGGGACCAGAACAATCCCTCGGTCACCGACGAGCGCTACCATCAGGGCGATCACCTGCACCCGAACCAGGCCGGCGGTATGCTGCTGGCACAGGCATACGATTTGAAACAGCTGACCGGGGAGGCGTAGGCATGGGCAAGAAGTATTTTACACTCAGCTTCGATGATGGGCTGGAGCAGGACAAGCGGGTCATCCGGCTGATGAAGCAATACGGGCTTAAAGGAACCTTCAACCTCAATGCCGGCCTGTTCGGCGTCCGCGGCGAGGTGAAGGGGATCGGAACCTTCTCCTTCCAGGACTGCCCCGAGGGGGTAAAGCACAAGTGGCCCTTCTCCTATGTGCGGCACAACCGAATCCCGCAGGACGAGGTGCTCCAGGTCTATGAGGGGATGGAAATTGCCACCCATGGCTTCCGGCATGAATCCCTGGGCGCTGTCAGCGAGGACGAAATGCGCGCGTCGGTGGACGCGGACAAGGCCGCCCTGGAGGGGCTCTTTGGCGTCCCCATCGTGGGCCATGCTTATGCGCAGGGCTCCACCTCACCGGCGGTGCAGGCGTATTTGAAGGAACGGGGCTACCGGTATGCCAGGGCAGTGTTCCCCTCCGGCGGCTATGAGTTCCCCGAAAACCCGCTGAACTTTCGCCCCTCCACCTCCATCATTTTGAAGGACGCCATGAAGCTGGTGGAGCGCTTCAAGCGCGAGGAGGCCCAGGATCGGGACTTGCTGCTATACCTCTGGGCGCACAGCTATGAAATGGACTACGGAAAGGGCAATGCCAGCTGGGATGCCCTGGAACGGCTTTTTGAGGCCATCGCGGGGCGCAGCGATATCGTATACTGCACCAACAGCGAGGCATTCTCACATATTTGAGGGGGCGCAGATAGATGAAAAAACAAAACTTTAACACGGGCTGGCTGTTCAGTGCCGTGGGCGGGGAGCAGGCTATGAAGCCCGTTACGCTTCCCCATGACGCAATGCTGTACGAGAAACGCTCGAAGAATGCCGCTACAGCGGGGGCCTGCGGATATTTTCCCGGCGGCGCCTATGTCTATATCAAACGGTTTCCCGTGCCCGAGGAGTGGCGGGAGCAGTCCGCTGTCCTGGAATTTGAGGCGGTCTATCAAAACGCCCAGGTGTTCGTGAACGGCACCCTCGCCGCCGAGCAGCGGTACGGCTATACCAACTTCTTTGTGGCGCTGGATCGGTATCTGAAATACGGCGAGGAAAATGAGATCAAGGTGATCGCCGACAACTCAGCGGTGCCCAATTCCCGCTGGTATTCCGGGAGCGGGATCTATCGGAACGTAAACCTTTTCCTTGGGGATCGGAGCCATATCATCCCCGACGGCCTGTTGATCTCCACCTCTGGGAACGACACGGCCCATGTGAAGGCGTCGGTCACCGGCGGCGACACGGTTCGGGTTTCCATCCTGGACGGCGGAAGCGTCGCGGCGCAGGCCGAGGCGCCGGTAAAGGACGGGGCAGCTTCCGTGGACATCCCCGTTTCCCAGCCCCGGCTTTGGGACGCAGACCACCCCGAGCTGTATCTGTGCCGGACGGAGCTGCTGAAGGACGGCGAGGTGGTGGACACGGCGAAGGAGCGGTTTGGTTTCCGCACCCTCAGCTGGAACGTCAAGGGCTTCTTCGTGAATGGGCAGGAGACGCTGCTTCGCGGCGCCTGCATCCACCACGACAACGGTATTTTGGGCGCGTGCTCCTTTGAAGCTGCTGAACTCCGCCGCGTCCGGCTGCTCAAGGAGGCCGGCTTCAACGCGATACGTTCCTCCCATAACCCGGCGTCCAAAGCCTTGCTGGATGCCTGTGACCAGCTGGGTATGTATGTCATGGATGAATTCTGCGACAACTGGCTGGTGCATAAAAACCCCTACGACTATGCGGACAAGGATTTCCGTGCGTGGTGGGAACAGGATCTCACTGCCATGGTGATCAAAAACTACAACCACCCCAGCGTAGTCATGAATTCCATCGGGAACGAGATCTCCGAGCTGGCCATCCCCGAGGGACAGGAGTACTGCAAAAAGCTGGCCGTCCTGGCCCGGAAGCTGGATCCGGGGAAGGCCGTGACCCTGGGCGTCAACCTGATGCTGTGCAGTATGTCGGCCAAGGGCGGCGGCATATACGGCGACAAAAAGGACGGGAAGGAGAACAAAAACGGCAGCCAGACCATGGATAATGTCCCTACCAGCGCGTTTTTCAATATGCTGATGAACATGGCTGGGGGGATGATTGAAAAAATGGCCGCCAAGCCCGCCGCGGATAATGCCACAAAGGTGTGCTTCTCCTACCTGGATATCGGCGGATATAACTACGCCGCCTCCCGGTATGAGAAGGACGGCACACTTCATCCGGACCGGGTTATCGTCGGCTCCGAGACCTTGCCCAAAAACCTCTATCACAACTGGCAGCTGGTGAAAAAGCTCCCCTATGTCATCGGCGATTTCATGTGGACCGGCTGGGACTACCTGGGGGAGTCCGGCATTGGCACCGTCCGCTACAAAAGCTTCAAGAATCCCGGCCAGGACGCGCCTATCATTTCCGGCGGCTGCGGCGTGATCGACATCTGCGGAAAGCTCCGCCCCGAGGTGCAGTGGAACCGGCTGACTTGGGGACTGGATCACACCCCCGGTATCGGTGTGGAACCGTATACCCACGCCGGGGAGACGGGCTCTGTATCCATGTGGCGTGACACAGACGCGGTGGCAAGCTGGTCTTGGGCCGGCTGCGAGGGGAAGCGGAACAAGATCACCGTGTATTCCGACGGTGACACGGCGGAACTCATCATAAATGGGCGTTCCTATGGGAAGAAAAAGACAAAGGAGTATAAGGCCGTCTTCAAACACATTGCCTATGAGCCCGGAACGATCACCGCGATCAGCTATGACAGTGCCGGGAAAGAGCTGTCCCGCACCTCCATGAAGACTGCCGAGGGCGCCAGCGAACTGCGCGTGGCTGCTGATCGGAGCGCCTTGAAGGCGGGGACGCAGGATCTGGCTTATTTGAGCATCGACCTGACCGGCGCGGACGGGATCACAAAGTCTTCCGAGGACACCGCAGTTACGGTGGAGGTCAGCGGCGCCGGCGAGCTGCTGGCCCTTGGCTCTGCAAAGCCCAATATGGGGGAGAACTTCTTCTCCAATACCCATACCACCTATTATGGGAAAGCGCTGGCCGTTGTCCGCGCCGGAGACGCCCCCGGCGGGATCACGGTGACTGTGCGGGCAGATGGGATGCAGGCCAGGACGGTCGAACTGAACGCGATCTAAGCGGAGCAAAGAAGGGACGTTATGGACAAAAAAGAAACTGGCTTCTGGAACACCCCCCTCACCAGCTCGCTGGTGGGATCCCAGAGCGTAAAGCTGCCGGAAATGCTGCTGGGCTACTTCATCGGCCCCTTCGGGGCGCTGCTGTCCTCCGGCATCTTCACCAGCATCCTGCAAAACTACTTCACCGATGTGCTCAAGCTGGATTTGAGCTTCCTCACCGGGTTACAGCTGTTTTCCACCATCCTGATCGTGGCGGCCAACCTTGTGGTGGGCCAGCTTATTGAGCGCACAAAGGCCCTGGCGGGCAAGGCCCGGCCCTGGGTGCTGCTGTCTGCGCTGACGCTGAGCGCGGCCAGCGTGCTCATGTTCATCGTCCCCTTCCAGAGCCCCACGGCAAAAATGGTGTGGATCGCCATCGCCTATAATCTCTACTACGCGGTGGCCTATCCCATCTACAACACCGCCAACTCCACCCTGATCCCTGTGTCCACCCGGGACAGCAAACAGCGGGCCACCCTGGCTTCCTTCACCAACGTGGCGGGCCTGGGGGTCATGGGTGTGGGCTCCATGGTGTTCCCCATGCTGGTGTCCTTTGCCCTGAAGGAGAACCAGGGGCTTTGGTTCATGACCATGCTGGCTGTGGCAATATTCACCGCCCTGACCATCTTCCTCCAGTTCAAGTTCACCCGAGAGCGGGTCACGGAGGAGAGCATGGGCACAGCCGGCAGCGACGCCCAGGACAAAACGGCCACCCTGGGGGAACAGCTCAAGGCTGTGGCCAGCGAGAAGTGGTGGTGGATCACCATGATCTTTTACATGGGCTTCCAGTGGAGCGGGGCCATGAAGAACGGCTCCATGGCTTTCTTCTGCAAATGGGTGCTGGACAACACCTTCTTTGGCTCCGCCGACGCCTGGGGCGCGTCCCAATCCCTGCTGGCGGTGCTGGGGGCCATCCCCATGGCGGTGGCGGCGGCGCTGGTGGTGCCGTTGGCCAACAAATTCGGCAAGCGCACCGTCACCATCATCGGCATGGTGGTCGGCGTCATCGGCGGCGTTATTGCCGGGCTGGGGCAGGGCCAGATCGTCCCGGTGGCCGCAGGCGTGGCGATCAAGTGCCTGGGCTCCGCCCCGGCGTGCTACCTGATTTTGGCCATGCTGGCGGACGTGATCGACCACATCGAATTTAAGAGCGGCATCCGCACAGACGGGCTTACCATGTCCATCTACAGCTCCATCATGGTGGCCGCCACCCCCATCTGCAACGCGATTTTCAGCGCCATCCTGAACGGTAGCGGCTATGCCCAGGGGGCCGACGTGGCCCTGGGCACCGCGGGGCAGACCGCCGCGGCCCAGGGGGCCATCACGGTGAGCTATATCTGGATCGAGACCATCGCCTACGCCCTGTGCGCGGTGCTGATGCTGCTGTGGACGGTGGAGAAAAACCTCCCCGAGGAGCAAAAGGCCATCGCGGAGCGCAAAAAGTGAGGGGGCGCGGCGTGAAAACAAAGCAGGCGCTCAACCCCTATCTCCCCAGCTGGGAGTATATCCCGGACGGCGAGCCCCATGTGTTTGAAAACCGGGTCTACGTCTACGGTTCCCACGACAGGTTCAACGCGCCCATCTTCTGCGTCAACGACTACGTGTGCTGGTCCGCCCCGGTGGACGACCTGTCCGACTGGCGGTATGAGGGCGTGATCTACCGCAAGAACCAGGATCCGAAAAATAAGCTGGGCCTGCGGCTGCTGTTCGCCCCTGACGTGTGCCGGGGGGCGGACGGGCGGTATTATCTCTACTACGCCTTCGATTTTATGGGGATCATGGGGGTGGCCGTCTGCGACACTCCGGCGGGGCATTATCAATTCCTGGGCCATGTCCGCTACCCAGACGGCACGGTATGGGGCCGGAAAAAAGGCGACCAGTTCCCCTTCGACCCCGGCGTGCTGGCGGACGACGACGGGCGGATCTGGCTGTACTCCGGGTTTTACACCCCCACCCCCGCCGCCGTCACCGGCTTCAAAAAGCTGAAAAACGACGGTGGCACGGTGGTGGAGCTGGAGCGGGATATGCTCACCATCAAGGGGGAGCCCCAGGTGATTTTTCCCAAGGAGGGCCCCGGCTCCTTCCCCAACCACGAGTTTTTCGAGGCCAGCTCCATCCGCAAGGACGGGGACAAGTACATCTTCGTCTACTCCTCCCGGCACAACCACGAGCTGTGCTATGCTGTCAGCGATCGGCCCGACGGCGGTTTCTCTTTCGGCGGCACACTGGTGAGCCAGGGTGACCTGTTCCTGGACGGCAACGAGGACGAGCGAAAGGGCCTGAACTACCTGGGCAATACCCACGGCGGGCTGCTGAACATCGGGGAGGACTGGTATATCTTCTACCACCGGCAGACCAACCGCCACTCCTATTCCCGTCAGGCCTGCGCGGAAAAGCTGGTTCGCAGCCCCGACGGCTCCTTCCGGCAGGCGGAGGTGACCTCCTGCGGGCTGAACGGCGGGCCGCTGCGAGGCATTGGGCGCTACCCGGCCTATATTGCCTGCAACCTGTGGAGCAGGGACGGGGTGGGGCGGTACGACTGCCCCACCCCCCGGAGGGCATTTGCCACCCACCCCTTTTTCACCCAGACCGAAAAAGACCGGGAGGGGGATGGCGGCCAGTACATCGCCAATATGCGGGACGGCGCTGTGGCAGGCTTCAAGTATTTTGACATCCGGGAGATCAAAACTGTATCGGTGGAATTGAGCGGCGCGGCGGAAGGGGAATTCCTGCTTTCCGGCAGGCCGGACTTTCAAACGGTATCAGCGCGTATCCAGCTAAAGCTGACCGGCGGACGGGCGGAGTTCCGCGCTCCCTGCGCCATGGCTGACGGGGAGCGGGCGCTGTATTTCAAATTCTGTGGAGTGGGATGTGTTGACTTCCACTTCTTTTCCTTGAAGGGAGCAAAAGATGAAAGCAAATCAATTTAATGACCACTGGCAGGTAAAGCACTTGGGGGAGCGGGCGCCTGGCGTTCCCATCAGTCTCCCTCACGACGCCATGCTGTCTGAGCCCCGGACGGAGTTGTCCGCCGGCGGCGTCAACACCGGCTGGTATGAGGGACGGGACTATCTCTACACCAAGGCTTTTACGCCGGACAGAGCGCTGACGGATCAATGCGCTGTGTTGGAGTTTGAGGGCGTGTACCACAACGCCGAGGTGTGGCTCAACGGGGAGAAGCTGGCCTTCCGGCCCTACGGCTACACCAACTTTTATGTGGAGCTGACGGGGAAGCTGCGGGTGGAGGCGGAAAATACCTTGGAGGTCATCGCCCGCAACGCCGACCAGCCCAATTCCCGCTGGTACTCCGGCGCGGGCATTTACCGGCCTGTTGTCTTGTGGACGGCGGATCGGGAGCACATCAAGCTCAACGGGGTGAAGATCCGCACGCTATCCCTGGATCCGGCCCAGATCGAGGTGCGGGTGGAGACGGAGGGTGCGGGGCCGGTGTCCGTGGCCGTCCTGGACAACGGACGGGAGCTGGCCGCCGCCTCCGGGGAGACCAAGGGGCAGGTTACATTTACCATGACCCTGGAAGGGGCTAAGCCCTGGAGCTTGGACAATCCTCAGCTCTATGCGTGCCGGGTAAGGTTTGGGACGGATGAGGTGGTGGAAACCTTCGGTCTGCGCACCCTGGAGTGGGGCCGCCGCGGTCTGCTGCTCAACGGGGAGCGGGTCATTGTCCAGGGGTCCTGCATCCACCACGACAACGGTGTGCTGGGAGCCTGCTGCTACGAGGACGCGGAGTGGCGCAAGATCCGCATTTTGAAGGAAAACGGCTACAACGCCATCCGCTCTGCCCACAACCCCTGTTCCAAGTTTCTGCTGGATGCCTGTGACCACCTGGGTGTGCTGGTGATGGACGAGTACATCGACCATTGGTACATCCATAAGACGGAACATGATTATGTGGATTACTTCATGGAGTGGTGGAAGCAGGATTTGAAGGACATGGTGGACAAGGACTACAACCACCCGTCGGTGATCCTCTATTCCACCGGCAACGAGGTATCCGAGACCGCCCAGAAAAAGGGCATCAAGCTCACCGCCGACTTGACCAATTATCTTCACCAGCTGGACGATACCAGGCCCGTCACCTGCGGCGTGAACATCTTTTTCAATTTCCTGTCCTCTGTCGGCTTTGGCGTCTACAGCGACGAGAAGGCAAAAAAAGAGGCCGAAAAGGCGGAAAAGCTGAAAGCCGCCGGGGCGGCGCCCAAGAAAAAGAAGGCGGTGGGCAGCGAGTTTTTCAACAACATGGCGGGGCTGTTTGGGGACAACTTCATGAAGCTGGGGGCCACCCTCCCCCCCTGTGACTGGCGAACCCGGGACGCCTTCGCCAATATGGACGTGGCGGGATACAACTATGGCATCTTCCGCTATGAGGGCGACCTGAAAAAGTACCCGAACCGGCTGATCCTGGGCAGCGAGACCTTCTGTTCCGATGCCTACCGGTTCCGGGAACTGGCAAAAAAAGAGCCCCGCATCGTGGGCGACTTTGTGTGGGCAGGTATGGACTACCTGGGCGAGGTGGGCATCGGCTCCTGGGAGTACCAGGACTACGCGCCGGACTTTGGCCACGGCGTGGGCTGGGTGTCCGCAGGCTCGGGTCGGATCGACCTGACGGGCCTGCCCTTGGGTGAGGCGCTGTACACCCGGGTGGCCCTGGAGCGGGACAAGGGCCCATACATCGCCGTGTGCCCGGTGAACCACACCGATGACAAGCACTCCCCCTCCGCCTGGAAAATGTCCAACGCCATCCCCTCCTGGAGCTGGCGGGGCTGCGCGGGCAAGCGCGCCAACGTGGAGGTCTACGCCCGTGCCCACAGCGTGGAGCTGCTGGTGAACGGCAAACGCGTGGGCAAAAAGGAGCTGAAAAATGACTGTATGGCCAAATTCCGCTGCATCTATGAGGACGGCACGGTGGAAGCGGTAAGCTATGACAGCCATGGGCACGAGTTGGGGCGCTGCTCCCTGCGCACCGCATCTCCGGAAACACAGCTGCGGGCCGTACCCGAGGAGGGCGACGTGGAGCCGGGCCGCCTGTGCCATATCAGACTGCAATACACCGACGAAAGCGGTGTCGTCAAGCCGCTGGAGCGGGGTATCCTCAGCGTGAAGGTGACAGGCGGCAGGCTGCTGGGCCTGGGCAGCGCGTGCCCTTACAATGAGACCGGCTACATCACAGACCGTACCGACACCTATTACGGTGAGGCTCTGGCTGTCGTACAAGCGGGAGAAGGTGCGGAACTCACCCTGGCTGTTACAGACGGCAGATACGCAGGGAGTGTTACCATCCCTGTGATCCGCTGAAGGAGGATGACAATATGCTCTATATTGGCATTGATCTTGGCACCTCCGCCTGCAAGCTGCTGCTGGTGGACGGGAGCGGCGCGGTGCTCAGCGAGGTCACAAAGGAATACCCCCTGTCCTTCCCCCACCCCGGCTGGTCGGAGCAGAACCCGGACGACTGGTGGCGGGCGGTGACCGAGGGCATACCCGAGCTGCTGCGCGGCTTCGATGCCACCCAAGTCGCTGGCATTGGCGCTGGCGGCCAGATGCACGGTCTGGTGGCGTTGGATGAGAACAATGAGGTCATCCGCCCCGCCATCCTGTGGAATGACGGGCGGACGGCCAAAGAGGTGGACTATCTCAACAACGAGATTGGCAAGGGCAAGCTGAGCCGTTATACCGCCAACATCGCCTTCGCGGGCTTCACCGCGCCAAAACTGCTGTGGATGCGGGAGAACGAGCGGTCAAACTTCGCCAAGATTCGCAAGATCATGCTTCCAAAGGACTACATCAATTACAAGCTGACAGGTATCCACTGCACCGATTATTCCGACGCCTCGGGTATGCTCCTGCTGGACGTGGAGGACAAACGGTGGAGTTGGGAAATATGTCAAATTTGCGGCGTCACCGAGGAACAGCTCCCCAAGCTGTACGAGAGCTGGGAGACGGTGGGAACCCTGAAAGCCGATGTGGCGAAAGAACTGGGGTTACCCGAGAGAGTCAAGGTCTGCGCCGGGGCGGGGGACAACGCCGCCGCCGCTGTTGGAACGGGCGTCGTGGGCGCGGGCGGGTGCAATATTTCGCTGGGCACGTCCGGCACCATCTTCATCAGCTCGGACAAGTTTGGGGTTGACCCAAACAACGCCCTCCATGCCTTCGCCCACGCGGACGGCGGCTGGCACCTGATGGGCTGTATGCTGTCCGCTGCCTCCTGCAACAAGTGGTGGTGCGGGGACATTTTGGGTATCAGCGATTACCAAACCGAGCAAAAGCCCATCGGCAAGGATAAGTTGGGCCGAAACCGGGTGTTCTTCCTGCCCTACCTCATGGGCGAGCGCTCCCCCATCAACGATACCAATGCCCGGGGCACGTTCATCGGCATGAGCATGGACACCACCCGCGCCGACCTCACCCAGGCGGTGCTGGAGGGTGTGGCTTTTGCCATCCGGGACAGCTTCGAGGTGGCCAAGTCCCTGGGCGTGTCCATCCCCAAGAGCATGATCTGCGGCGGCGGAGCCAAATCGCCCCTGTGGCGGACCATCTTCGCCAACGTGCTGGGCATTCCGCTGACCCTGCCACAGACCGAGCAGGGCCCCGGCTACGGCGGCGCGGTGCTGGCCATGGTGGGCTGCGGGGCGTTTGAAAGCGTCCAGGCCGCCTGTGACACGCTGATCCACGTGGCCCAGACCGTGGAGCCGGACGCAGAACTCACCGCCCGGTACGAGGAGCGATATCGAAAGTTCCAACAAATCTACCCGGCCCTAAAAAATGTGTTTCCAGCGTTGAAATGAGGAGGTCAAGCATGGAGATCAAAAGCATATTTGACGCAGAATTTTCCCCCTATGGGCAGGTGCATAAGGGCTATAAGCTGGATGGCCTGCTGGCGGCCATGAAAGCCATCCCCTTGCCGGAAAGTGGCACCACCTACCAGCCCGCCATTCCTGAGCTGGAGGCCCTGCCCATCTTTGAACTGTTTGGCGCCAACGCCTACGGCGGGATGCCCGTCCAGCTGGGGATGTGCTGGGGCCGCAACACCAAATTGAACTGCCTGGAGTACCACCGGGACAGCGAGTTTAACGTGGGCACCCATGACTTCATCCTCCTGCTGGCCAAGCAGGACGAAATCGTGGACGGTATGCTGGACACCGCAAAAGTCCGGACGTTTCGCGTCCCCGCCGGGGTGTTGGTGGAGGTGTACGCCACCACTTTGCACTATGCCCCCTGCCACACCGACGAGACCGAGGGCTTCCGGGTGGCGGTGGCGCTGCCCCGGGGCACCAACGAGGCAAAACCCGCCATCAAGGCCATAACAGAGGAGGATCAACTGCTCTGGGCCCGGAACAAGTGGCTGCTGGCCCATGAGGACAGCGCCGAGGCCGGACAAGGCGCCGCCGTCCGGCTGTCCGGCGACAACAACGACATTGCCAACGATATTTGATATAGGAGGAAAACATCATGAAAAACATCCCTGACGTAAAACTTGGCCTCATCGCTGTCTCCCGGGACTGCTTCCCCATCGCCCTGAGCGAGAAGCGCCGCGCCGCCATCAAAGCCGCCTATGCGGGCGACCTCTACGAGTGCCCTGTCACCGTTGAGAACGAGCTGGATATGCTGAAAGCCTTGGCCGATGTGAACGAGCACGGCTGCAACGCCCTGGTGGTGTTCCTGGGCAATTTCGGCCCCGAGACCCCCGAGACCCTCATTGCCAAAAACTTTGACGGCCCCTGTATGTTCGTGGCCGCCGCCGAGGGGGACGGCGACCTCATCAATGGGCGCGGCGACGCCTACTGCGGTATGCTCAACTGCTCCTACAACCTGGGGATGCGCCATCTGAAGGGCTACATCCCGGAGTACCCCGTGGGCACGGCGGAGGACATCACCAAAATGATTGCGGACTTCGTGCCCATCGCAAGGGCGGTCATCGGTGTGAAAAACCTGAAGATCATCACCTTCGGCCCCCGTCCCCAGGATTTTTTCGCCTGCAACGCCCCCATCAAGGGCCTGTACGAGATCGGCGTGGAGATCGAGGAGAACTCCGAGTTGGATCTGCTGGTGAGCTACAAGGAGCACGCAGGCGACCCCCGGATCCCTGCCATCTGTGCGGAAATGGCCGAGGAAATGGGCGAGGGCCGCTACTATCCCGATTTGGGCGAGCGCATGGCCCAGTTCGAGCTGACCCTCCTCGATTGGGCGGAGAACCACAAGGGCAGCCGCAAGTACGTGGCCTTCGCCGACAAGTGCTGGCCCGCATTCCCCAGCCAGTTCGGGTTTGAGCCCTGCTACGTCAACTCCCGGCTGGCGGCCCGTGGCATTCCCGTGGCCTGCGAGGTTGACATCTACGGCGCACTCAGCGAGTACATCGGGGCTTGTGTGTCCGGCGACGCCGTGACCCTGCTGGACATCAACAACTCCGTCCCGGCCCAGATGTGGGAGGAGCAGATCAAGGGCAGATACGACTACCAGCTCACCGACACCTTCATGGGCTTCCACTGCGGCAACACCCCCGCCTGCAAGCTGTGCGCAGACCGGGCGGTGAAGTACCAGCTCATCCAGCACCGCCTGCTGGAGCCCCAGGACAGCGACCCCGACTTCACCCGTGGTACCCTGGAGGCGGACATTGCGCCCTCTGACATCACCTTCTACCGCCTCCAGTGCGACAGCGAGGGAAATCTCCGCTCCTACATCGCCCAGGGCGAGGTGCTGCCCGTCAAGACCGGCAGCTTCGGCGGAATCGGCGTGTTTGCCATCCACGAGATGGGCCGGTTTTACCGCCATGTGCTGATCCAGAAGCGCTACCCCCACCACGGGGCGGTGGCCTTTGGCCACTACGGCAAGGCGCTGTTCGAGGTGTTCAAGTTCCTGGGGGTGCAGGATATCGCCTATAATCAGCCCAAATCCCTGCCCTATCCCACCGAGAACCCCTGGGGTTGAGCGCCATGGAAAAACTTTGTCTTGGCATCGAATTGGGTTCCACCCGCATCAAGGCAGTGGCCGTCGATGGACAGCATACCCCTGTGTCCTCCGGGGACTACATCTGGGCGTCCAGCTACGAAAATGGCGTGTGGACCTACTCCCTGGACGAGGTGTGGAAGGGCCTGAAGGCCACCCTGTCCGGGGTAGAGCACCGGGAGACCGTCTGCGCCATGGGCATATCCGGCATGATGCACGGCTATCTGGCTTTTGACGTGGACTGGAACCTGCTGACGCCCTTCCGCACCTGGCAGAACACCATCACGGGGCAAGCGGCGGCGGAATTGACGGCCCTGTTCGGCTTCAACATTCCCCAGAGGTGGTCCATCGCCCACCTCTACCAGGCCATTCTGAACGAGGAACCCCACGTTCCCCAGATTGCCCACATCACCACCCTGGCGGGGTACGTCCATTATATGCTCACCGGCGTCAACGCCGTGGGTGTGGGCGAAGCCAGCGGTATGTTCCCCATCAACAGCAAGGCCCTGGACTACGACGGGGAAATGATGGAGAAGTTTAACGGGTTGGTGAAGTCCCGCGATTTGCCCTGGACGCTGGCAAATGTACTGCCCCGGGTTCTCTCTGCCGGCGCGGACGCGGGCGCGCTCACCGAACGGGGCGCGGCCCTGCTGGACAACCTGCTTACTCCTGGCATCCCCTTTGCCCCCGCCGAGGGCGACGCGGGCACCGGCATGGCCGCCACCAACGCCGTGGCCCCCCGGACGGGCAACGTGTCGGCGGGCACCTCCATCTTCTCCATGGTGGTGCTGGAACGGCCGCTGTCCAAGGTCTATGAGGAGATCGACCTGGTCACCACCCCCACCGGGGCTCCGGTGGCCATGGTGCACTGCAACAACTGTACCAACGATACCAATGCCTGGGCTGGGGTGCTGCGGGAGACGGCGGAGCTGTTCGGGGCCGCGCCCCCCGCCGGCGAGCTGTTCACCCGGCTGTACCAAAAGAGCCTGGACGGCGATCCGGACTGCGGCGGCGTTACCGTCTGCAACTATCTGGCGGGGGAGGGCGTCACCCACATGGATGCGGGGCGGCCCCTGGTAGTGCGGATGCCGGAGAGCAGATTCACCCTGGCCAACTTCTTCCGCGCCCAGCTCTACTCCACCCTGGCCACGCTGAAAATCGGTATGGACATCCTGGCGGCGGAGGGGGTTGCTATCGACTCGCTGACCGGCCACGGTGGGCTGTTCAAAACCCCGCTGGTGGGCCAGAAGTATCTGGCCGCCGCCTGCAGCGCCCCGGTGACCTGCATGGACACCGCCGGGGAGGGCGGCCCCTACGGTATGGCGCTGCTGGCCGCCTATCGGGTGTGGAAATCGGACGGCGAGACGTTGGAGGACTACTTGAACAAGCACGTATTCGCGGGCGTGTCCGGCTCCACCGTCGAGCCGGACGGAGAGACGGTGGACGGCTTCAACGCCTACATGGAGCGGTATCAGGCTTTGCTCCACGTGGAGTGTAAAGCGGTGGAGGTGCTGTAAATGCAGGAAGAACTGAAAAAAGCGGTCTGTGAGGCCAATTTATTGCTTCCCAAACACGGTCTCGTCACCTTCACCTGGGGCAATGTGTCCGGAGTGGATCGCGAAAAGGGCCTGATGGTCATCAAGCCCTCAGGGGTGGAGTACGGCGGCATGACCGCCGACGACATGGTGGTGGTAAGCCTGGAGACCGGGGAACGGGTGGAGGGCAGATGGAAGCCCTCCAGCGACACCAAGACCCACATCGAACTTTACAAGGCGTTCCCCGGCATCGGCGGCATTGTCCACACCCACAGCCCCCACGCGGTGGCCTGGGCCCAGGCGGGGGAGGACATCCCCTGCTTCGGCACCACCCACGCTGACTACTTCTACGGCTCCATCCCCTGCGCCCGCCACCTGACCCAGGGGGAGCTGGAGGAGGATTACGAGAAAAACACGGGCGTAGTTATCATCGAGACTTTCCAGGAGCGGTGCATCGAGCCCACCGCCGTCCCCGGCGTGATCTGTGCCAGCCACGGGCCCTTCACCTGGGGCAAAGACCCGGCCCAAGCGGTGTACCATGCGGTGGTGCTGGAGGAGGTGGCGAAGATGGCCCTGCTCACCCGGCAGGTGCGGCCCTCCGCCGCCCCCGCCCCCCAACGCATCCAGGATAAACACTACTTCCGAAAGCATGGCCCAGGAGCTTACTATGGTCAAGGCTGAAAAGGAGATCCTAACTATGACAAAGAATGAGGAAAAACGGCTGCAAATCGCCGCCTGCAAAGTGCGCATGGGCGTGCTCACCGCTACCCATGGGGCCAAGGCGGGGCACCCCGGCGGCAGCCTGTCCGCCTCCGACGTGTTCACCTACCTGTACTTCAAGGAATTGAACATCGATCCCAAGCAGCCAAAAATACCCGAGCGTGACCGTTTTGTGCTGTCCAAGGGCCACACCGCGCCGGGGCTGTATTCAGCACTGGCCAACCGGGGGTTTTTCCCGGTGGACGACCTGCCCACCCTGCGCCATATCGGCAGCTACTTGCAGGGCCACCCCAACATGAACACCGTCCCCGGCGTGGATATGTCTACCGGGTCGCTGGGGCAGGGCGTGTCCTGCGCCTGCGGCATGGCCTTGGGGCTGAAAAAGCAGGGCAGCCCCGCCCGGGTGTACACCCTGCTGGGCGACGGCGAGATGCAGGAGGGCCAAGTCTGGGAGGCGCTGATGTTCGCGGCCCACTACAAGCTGGATAACCTGGGAGTCATTATCGACCACAACGGCCTCCAAATCGACGGCCCCAACGAGAAAGTGATGGGGCTGGGCTCCATCCCGGATAAACTGCGGGCCTTTGGGCTGAATGTGTTCCAGATCGACGGACACGACTTCCAGGCTATGGAAAAGGCCTTTGACGCTGCCCGGCAGATCAAGGGCAAGCCCTCCGCCATCGTGCTGGAGACGACCAAGGGCAAGGGCGTGAGCTACATGGAGGGTCAGGTGGGCTGGCACGGCAAGGCCCCCAACGACGAGGAGTATGCCCGGGGCATGGCGGAGCTGAGCGCTCAGCTGGCGGAACTGGAGGCGGTTTGAAATGGCAGATGTGAAAAAAGTCGCCACCCGGCAGAGCTACGGCGAGACGCTGAAGGAATTGGGGGCAGCCCATCCCGATGTGGTGGTGCTGGACGCCGACCTGGCCAACGCCACCAAGACGGAGATCTTCAAAAAGGCGTTCCCAGACCGCCACTTTGACTGCGGCATCGCGGAGAGCGACATGATGTGCGTGGCGGCGGGGCTGTCTACCACGGGGTATGTGCCCTTTGCCAGCAGCTTTGCCATGTTCGCGGCGGGGCGGGCCTTTGAGCAGGTGCGCAACTCCATCGGTTACCCCCACCTGAACGTGAAGATCGGCGCCACCCATGGCGGCATCTCCGTAGGCGAGGACGGGGCCAGCCACCAGTGCTGTGAGGACTTTGCGCTGATGCGCTCCATCCCCGGCATGGTGGTGATGTCACCGGCAGACGACGTGGAGACCAAAGCCATGGTGTGGGCCGCCTATGAGCACCAAGGCCCCGTCTATATGCGGTTCAGCCGGTACGGCGCGCCGGTCATCCACGACGCAGACCGTTTCACTTTTGAGATTGGGAAAGGTGAAGTCCTGCGGGAGGGTTCCGATGTGGCCCTCATTGCCAACGGCCTGCTGGTGGCGGAGGCGCTGGAAGCTGCCGAGCTGCTGGCCCAGCAGGGTATCAGCGCCCGTGTCATCGACATGGCCACCATCAAGCCGCTGGACGAGGGTCTGGTACTGAAAGCGGCAAAGGAGTGCGGCAGGCTCGTCACCTGTGAGGAGCACTCCATCATCGGCGGACTGGGCGAGGCGGTGTGCGCCGTCATCGCAAAGCACGGCTTGCCCTGCCCTGTGGAGCGCATCGGCGTCAACGACGAGTTCGGACACTCCGGCCCTGCCGGGGCACTGTTGGAGCAGTTCGGGTTGTGTGCGGGGCATATTGCGGAAGCGGCGCATGGCTGATTTGGCTAACTACATAAGACCTTATTGGAGGAGAAAATCGCATGAAAATGACCTGGCGCTGGTACGGCGAGGGCAACGATCAGATCAAGCTGTCCGACATCAAGCAGATCCCGGGGGTGGAGGGCATCGTCTGGGCGCTCCACGACAAGATGCCGGGGGAGGTGTGGCAGCCCGACGAGATCGCCGCCGTCAAGAAGCAGCTGGACGAGTACGGCTTCAACATGGACGTGGTGGAGTCGGTGAACGTCCACGACGACATCAAGATCGGCCTTCCCACCCGGGACCAGTATATCGAGAACTACAAGCAGACTATCCGCAACCTGGCGCCCTTCGGGGTGAAGGTGATCTGCTACAACTTCATGCCGGTGTTCGACTGGACCCGCACCGACCTGTTCCACCCCGTGGGGGACGGCTCCACCGCCCTCTATTACGAGGCGGCAAAAATCAAGCAGGATCCCCGGGAGATGGCAGACTACGTCATGTCCTTCACGGAAAAGTACCACATGACGTTCCCGGGCTGGGAGCGGTCGCGGATGGCGAAGCTGGACGAGCTGTTTGAGAAGTACCGCCCCGTCACTAAGGAGAAGCTGTGGGACAACTTCAAGTACTTCCTGGAGGCCATCATGCCCACCTGCCATGAGTGCGACATCAAGATGGCGGTGCACATGGACGATCCCCCCTGGGACATCTTCGGCCTGCCCCGGCTGCTGGTGGACGGGCCATCCATCGACCGCTTCCTGTCCATGGTGGACGACCCCTATAACTGCCTGACCCTGTGCTCCGGCAGCCTGAACGCAGACCCGAAGAACAACGTGGCGGACATCGTGCGCAAGCACTGCGACCGCATCGCCTTCGCCCACATCCGCAACGTAAAACACTTCCCCAATGGGGACTTCTCCGAGGCGGCCCACCGGGACTGCTGCGGCGACACCGGCATTCTGGACATCCTGAAAGCCTACCACGACGCGGGCTGGGAGGGCTACATCCGGCCCGACCACGGCCGGCACCTGTGGGGCGAGGGTCCGGGCACCTGCCGCCCCGGCTACGGCCTGTATGACCGGGCCCTGGGCGTGATGTATATGCTGGGCGTGTGGGATTCTTTGGATAAATTTGACGAAAAATGATTGCCCGTAGGGGACGGCATCCTCGCCGTCCCGCTGGGATCGGTAGCACCCTGAAAAACGGGCCGCCGAGGACGGCGGCCCTTACAGGCAGAATAATAAAATGGAGGAATCACGATGATGGATTTACCGTTGAAGGTTGACTTTTCCGGCAAAGTGGTGGTCGTCACCGGCGCGGGTGGGGTGCTGTGCGGCATCATGGCCCGGGCCTTTGCCCAGGCGGGGGCCAAGGTGGCCGCCCTGGACTTGAACGAAGAAGCGGTGAAGAAGCTGGCCGCCGAGTGCAGGGCCGAGGGCTTTGTCTGCGAGGGATACAAAGCCAACGTGCTGGAGCCGGAGGCTCTGGAGGCCGTCCACCAGCGGGTGCTGAAGGATCTGGGCCCCTGCGATATCCTGGTGAACGGCGCGGGCGGCAACAACGCCCGAGCCACCACCGACAACGAATACCAGCACGAAGCCCAGGACGGGCAAAAGACCTTCTTCGATCTGGACGCGGGGGGCGTGGACTTTGTCTTTAAGCTGAACTTCCAGGGCACGCTCCTGCCCACCCAGGCCTTTGCCAAGGACATGGTGGAGCGCAAAAGCGGCTGCATTTTGAACGTCAGCTCCATGAACGCCTACATCCCGCTGACCAAGATCCCCGCCTACTCCGGGGCCAAGGCGGCGGTGTCCAACTTCACCCAGTGGCTGGCCACCCACTTCGCGGGCGCCGGCATCCGCTGCAACGCCATTGCGCCGGGCTTCCTTATTGGAAACCAAAACCGCGGGCTGTTATTTAACGAGGACGGCACCCCCACCGCCCGTTCCGCCAAGATTCTGAACGGCACCCCCATGGGCCGCTACGTGGAGAGCGAGGAGCTGCTGGGCGGCGTGTTCTTCCTGTGCGACGACAAGGCCGCCTCCGCCATCACCGGCGTGGTGCTGCCCATCGACGCGGGCTTTTCCGCCTACTCCGGCGTGTGACGAGAGGGCCTGGCATGAGAGCGTTTATGGATCAAGACTTTCTGCTGACCACCCCCACCGCCCAGAGGCTCTACCACGACTACGCAGAGAAAATGCCCATCATCGACTACCACTGCCATGTGGATCCCCGGGAGATCTTTGAGGACCGCCGGTTTGAGAACATCTACCAGATCTGGCTGGAGGGGGATCACTACAAGTGGCGGGTGATGCGCTCCAACGGGGTGGACGAGCGGTACATCACCGGGGACGCCCCGGAGCGGGAGAAGTTCCAGAAGTTTGCCGAGGCGCTGCCCCGGGCCATCGGCAACCCCATGTACCACTGGTGCCACCTGGAGCTGCGCACCTACTTCGGCTATGAGGGCGTGCTCAACGGCGACACCGCCCAGGGGGTCTGGGATCTGAGCGTCAAAAAGCTGGCACAGCCGGATATGAGCGTCCGGGGCATCCTCCGCCAAAGCAACGTGGCCATGGTGGGCACCACCGACGACCCCACGTCCGATCTGGCGTGGCACAAGCGCATCGCGGAGGATCCGTCCATCTCCACGGTGGTGGCCCCCTCCTTCCGGCCGGACAAGGCGCTGAACCTGGAAAAGCCGGGCTGGGCGGACTTTCTGGCCCAGCTGGGCCGCAGCGCCGGGGTGGAGATCACGGATCTGGACAGCCTGGAGCGGGCGCTGGAGCAGCGGATGGAGGCCTTTGACCAGGCGGGCTGCCGGGCCGCCGACCACGGCCTGGACTACGTGCCCTTCCGAAGCGCAAGCCGGGAGCAGGTGGACGCCATCCTGAAAAAGGCCCTGGGGGGCCAGGGCGTCACGGTGGAAGAGGCCGAGCGCTTCAAGACGGCGCTGCTGCTGTTCTGCGCCCAGCGCTACCACGCCATGGGCTGGGTGATGCAGATCCACTACAACTGCATGAGAAACCCCAACAGCGCCATGTTCGCCAGGCTGGGGCCGGACTCCGGCTTTGACTGCATGAACAACGTCAACTGCGCCGGCTCGCTGTACGCCCTGCTGGACGCGCTGTACGCCCAGGACGCCCTGCCCCGCACCATCCTGTACAGCCTGAACCCCGGGGAGAACGAGCTGCTGGACACCATGATCGGCGCGTTCCAGGGCCCCGGCGTCCCCGGCAAGCTCCAGCACGGCAGCGCCTGGTGGTTCAACGACAACAAGACCGGCATGAGGGAGCAGCTCACCAGTCTGGCCAACCTGAGCCTGCTGGGCAACTTCATCGGGATGCTCACCGATTCCCGCTCCTTCCTCAGCTACACCCGGCACGCCTATTTCCGCCGCATTCTGTGCGAGCTGGTGGGGGGCTGGATGGAAAACGGGGAGTATCCCAACGATTTGGAGCAGGCGGGCGCTCTGGTGGAGGACATCTGCTATCACAACGCGAAGCGTTATTTCCGGCTGTAGACGTACAAAGGAGGAACAACATGAACATCAACGAAATCATTTCCGGCATCGGCGTGGTGCCGGTGATCAAGCTGAACCACCCGGAGCGGGACGCCGCCCCCCTGGCGAAAGCCCTGTGCGCCGGCGGCGTGCCGGTGGCGGAGGTCACCTTCCGGGCCGCCGGGGCCGCCGCCGCCATCAAGCTGATGGCCGAGGCCTGCCCGGAGATGCTGGTGGGGGCGGGCACCGTGCTCACCACCCAGCAGGTGGACGAGGCCCTGGCGGCGGGGGCGAAGTTCATCGTCACCCCCGGCCTGGATCCGGAGCTGGTAAAGTACTGCCAGGACAAGGGCCTGGCGGTGTTCCCCGGCTGCACCACCCCGACGGACTACCACACCGCCTACAAGCTGGGGCTGGAGGTGCTCAAGTTCTTCCCCGCCGAGCAGTCCGGCGGGCTGGCCAAGATCAAGGCCATGTCCGCCCCCTTCCCCATGTTCAAGGTGATGCCCACCGGCGGCATCTCCCTGAAAAACCTGGCGGAGTACATCAAGGCTCCCGTCATCTGCGCCTGCGGCGGCTCCTACATGGTGACCGCCGACCTCATCGACAACAACAGGTGGGACGAGATCACCGAGCTGTGCAAGAAATCTGTGGAAATCGTAAAGGAGGCCCGCGGCAATGGCTAAAGTCGTGACATTTGGCGAGCTGATGATCCGGCTCCAGCCCTACAACTATGAGCGGTTCGTCCAGGCCGACCACCTGGAATTCACCTTCGGCGGCGGCGAGGCCAACGTGGCGGTGTCGCTGGCCAACTACGGCCTGGACGCGGCCTACGTCACCAAGCTCCCCGCCCACGCCATCGGGCAGGCGGCGGTGAACTCCCTGCGCCGCTACGGGGTGGACACGTCCATGATCGTCCGGGGCGGCGACCGGGTGGGCATCTACTTCAACGAGAAGGGCGCGTCCCAGCGGGGCAGCGTCTGCATCTACGACCGGGCCCACTCCGCCATTCAGGAGGCCACCACCGCCGACTTCGACTGGGACGCCATCTTCGAGGGCGTGGACTGGTTCCACTTCACCGGCATCACCCCGGCTCTGGGCCCCAACGTGGTGGAGATCTGCAAGGAGGCCTGCAAGGCCGCCAAGGCCCATGGCGTGAAGATCTCCTGCGATCTGAACTACCGGGGCAAGCTGTGGACGCGAGAGCAGGCCCGGGCCGCCATGACCGACCTGTGCCAGTACGTGGACGTGTGCATCTCCAACGAGGAGGACGCCAAGGACGTGTTCGGCATCGAGGCCGAGGCCACCGATATCTACGGCGGCACGCTAAACCACGAGGGCTACAAGTCCGTGGCTAAGCAGCTGGCGGATAAGTTCGGGTTTGAAAAGGTCGCCATCACCCTGCGGGAGAGCCACTCCGCCTTTGACAACGGCTGGAGCGCCATGCTGTACGACGTCAAGAGCGGCGAGTACTGCTTCTCCAAGAAGTACGAGCTGCACATCATCGACCGGGTGGGCGGCGGCGACAGCTTCGGCGGCGGGCTGATCTACTCCCTGCTCACCGGCAAGTCTACCCAGGCGGCGGTGGAGTTTGCCGTGGCGGCCTCCGCACTGAAGCACTCCATCGAGGGCGACTACAACATGGTGACGGTGGCCGAGGTGGAGAAGCTGGCCGGCGGCGATGGCTCCGGCCGCATCCAGCGGTGACAGGCGAGAGGTTTCGCCCAATGAAAGGCCAGAACTGTGGCTGCTGCATGAGAAGGGAGACTGCTGGACGCCTTCGGCATTTACATCTGCGATTTCAGCAGGGTCAGTATGCTGATTCTTTTTAAGGGACGTCTGATTAAGAGCCTATCCCGAAATTAACGATGGACGTGTAAGATTTTACGCCAAACAATGACAGCACAGGCAAATTGAACGAGGGCCAGATAATTGGCAGCTTTCTTTTCAAAACGAACCAAAAGCTTGCGAAAGCGATTGAAAAAAGAGTGCGTGACTTCAACAACCCAACGGCGGGCATGAAATTCTGGATTGCGCTCCAGTTCCTTCTTTTCCTCGCCACGGGGTCGGATATGGGGCGTATAACCACGCTTGTGTACTTTTTCACCACTACCAGTATAGCCAGCATCCAAACACAGATTTTGCGGGTGTTCTTCGTCTGGTTCTGGGTGCAGCACCACAATATGCTCCAGAGTCTCCTCCAACAGCTTGACGTCATGTGTGTTGGCACCGGAAAGAACTACCGCCAGCGGAAGACCCTTCTCATCTGTCAGGACACTGCGTTTTGTCCCCATTTTTTCCTCGGTCTGTTGGATTCTTTCCAACAGACTCCAGGGCCAGAGGCGCTTTTATCATACAACCGTCCAGGCTTTGCCACTCCCAGCCGATTCCCTCCAGTTCATCGTATTGTTCCAGACCCTTGGCCCAGATCTTCTCAAAAAAGCCCGCTGCCAGCCATTTTTGAAACGTCCTGTGTACGGTGCTTCCGCTGCCATATTCCCGGGGCAGGGCTTTCCATTGACAGCCTGTCCGCAGCACATAGAATATCCCCTCCAGTGCTTTCCTCGCTGGCATCGGCTTGCGTCCCTGCCCTGGTGCATGAACATATTTCTTTTTCGGGTCTCGTTCCGTTTTCGGAATATCCCCCTTAATTGCTTCCCAAAATTCTTCCGATATTGTCCACGACTGGTAACTCTTCTTTTCGCTCATTTCGTTGCCCCTACTCTATTGTACCTCGTTGCCCTTTATTTTGGGATAGGCTCTAAGTCGGCATGAGCGGATGGCAAGAAAGTCTTTGCCGCAATGAGACGGGGTAACCCAGGAATCATTGTGTTCACTTCAAGGAAACCCAACAAAATTGCGGTGAAAAAATTCGCCAGCTGCCGCAGTCGATTTATTTGGAGGTTCCTTATGCTCTGCCAGCCGAAATGATGTAAGGAGACAGAGGCAATGAAAAACATATGCCACGGCATCGAATTTGGATCTGCCAGCATCAAGGCTGTCACCATCGGCAGCAGTTTCAAGCCAATTTCCTTCGGCGACTACACCTGAGCCAGCAGCGGCGGAGCTCACCATACTGTTTGACTTCAACATCCCCCAGCGGTGGAGCATTGCCCGCCTCTATGTGGAGAGCGAGGAGCTGCTGGGCGGCGTGTAGATGAATAACAACCGCGTAGGCCAATCTAACCCCTTGCAGTTGCGTATAGGAACAGATTTCATGAAACAGGATATCGTGCTTGTTTGCCGCAAAACCGAACACACTATCCATGTATGCGACTTCTTGCGCGATCACTACATTGACTCGGTTATCATAGAAAATGCAGAGGATTTAAAGGCGGAGCTGTCATCGCACAGCCCCGCCTTCTTATTGCTTGATTTTGGTAATAAAGGAAATGAAAACCTTTTCTCAAAACTATCTATTAGCACCATGCGGCCATTGCCATATATCATCATCGCAGATGCCTTTCCCGACGGCGCAGCACGGGCCGCTGTACTCGAACGAGGTGCTGATGCCTGCGTGGAAACACCACTAATTGCCGAGGAGGTGCTGGCTGTTATCAACGCCGTTCTCCGCAGAGAACAGAGAATTGCACGGTTGAAGCTGGGCAGGGCGCTGCCACGCATGAAACACAAAGAATTGGTCATTGATCCGATGCGCAGAACGGTGGAGATGCGGGATGAGCCAGTACATTTGACTGTCAAAGAATTTGATGTTCTCTTTCTTTTAGCATCTAAAGCAGGAACAGCTTTAACCAAAGAGGAAATCTACGAGGCTGTATGGAATGCGGATCGAGACTATATGGGCACCCAGGTATCAGATCACATCTTTACGCTTCGCCGGAAGCTGGGGCTGGACAAAAAGGATCAAGCTTATATTCAGACCGTGTTTGGTGTGGGCTACCGTTTTGCCACGAGCGAATAGTACATATGCGTCTATCAAGTCGATTTGTGTCAATATTTGTCGAGCGATTCCAAAAAAATCCGAAAACTTTTTCACGGTTTGTTCTCATTTTCGGTATAAAATTACAGAATGTTACAGGATAAGGAAGGCACAGCGCAGGAGGTGATTATCGTGCCCGCTTATCAGAGCATAAATATCTGCTTCCGCACATTGCGGGGCCCGCCCAAAGTAATATGCTCATTGGCAGACGCAAATCGGTAATAACAGTCAGCTTTAGACCGACTCGGGATCCGTGCTGGTCTGACGGCAACTGCTCCTATAGGGAAACTGTCTGAAAAGGATCTGAGAAGATGAACGTAGAAACCAGGATGTATGTGGTTGACCTGTTGGAATCGTACCAAAAGCGATCCAAGCAAATTGAGCTTCTGCACTATGAATTGTCCCATCCGGCCCGCGTTTCAGAAAATGAAATCATTGGAGCATTGGCCCTGGCGCACGGAGATGGTGAAGGGGGGCATCCAGGAGGCCATGCCTCCGACAAAACCCTTTACATCGCGCTCAACTACCAGGCACGAGCTAATCACGTGAATAGTGATACTGCGGAAGAAGTTGTCGGGCAGCTTGTGACACTGGAGCGGGAACAGGAGCGGCTGAACTATTATGTGTCACTTTTGGGCCCCCGTCATGCGGAACTGCTGAAGCTGCTCTATTTTGAAGGCTATTCCCAAGAAGAATGCGCAAAAAAGCTGGAAATTGCCACTCGTACTGTGCGGCGAATTAAGGATGACGCGATTGCAGAATTGGTGGAAATGTATTCTTTTACAGGGGGGTGCAAACAGGGCGCGTCCTGAAGCTGTCCTATAAATTTCAAAAAATTGTCCGCGAATTGTCCGCCACATAGTACTTGCAATGTCCATTTACTCTGTGGTATGATTAAGCTGTCAAAAATAGGAGATGCCTCCTGGAGCAGTCCAGGGGGCATCTTCCTTTTACGTCAAAGGAGGTGTTGATGTGATGCGGACAAGAACGATCCGCGAAGCGGCGGCGTACTTCCGGGAGTCAGACCCACAAACCTGCCTGACTGAAACCGCCATCCGAAGGCTGATCTCCTCTGGAGCCGTGCCGTGCGCCCGGGTAGGACGCAAATACCTTGTTACGGTGGAGGCGTTGGAGGCCTATCTCTCGGGAAACTGCCAGCCTACGGCCCAGGCGAAACCTGATAAGGTGTGGAAAATCAAATAAACCGTTTTTTCGGCGTGAGGAAATAAAATTAAACCTTTGTAACCCCTTGTGATTTGCAAATATCCCCCTTATAATGAAGGTACTGTATCGCAAGGCGTTATTGAAAGGAGAACGCCAAATGGCAAAAGCAGCATCGAAAAAGAAGTACAACTATTTGACCAAGGCCATCCAGCTTCCAGACGGCACCCGCAAATACATCCGAGCCAAGACCCAGGCGGAGCTGGACGAAAAGGTTCTGAAAGCCCAGATCCTGGTCAACTCAGGCGTGGACATTTGCAGCGAAGAGACCTTCGGACACTTCGCTCAGATGTGGTATGACCTCTACAAGAAGCCCCACCTGCGGGAAAACAGCCTCAACGCAATCAAGTATGTCCTGAACCAGCATATCCTGCCATACATCGGTGGGTACCGTATGCGGGATATTACCCCCATGCAGATCCAGGCCATCATGGCCTCGCTGTCCAACAAGAGTAATTCCCTCCAATCCAAGGTGCTGATCCATCTGCGCAGCATCTTCAAGGCCGCGC